>CAXSDP010000013.1:16581-37544 GCA_964235705.1 uncultured Beijerinckiaceae bacterium
GGTCCTTCCGGCCAAAGCTACCCGGGGCAAGGGTACTCGGGGCAAGGCTACCCGAACCAAGGATACCCGGGGCAAGGGTCCACCGGGCAAGGCTACAGGCAGGGCTACGGGTCGCGTAGCTACGGCGGCGACTACGACGCGCCGCGGCGCCGGCCGCCCCGCCGCCGGCAGGTGGAGCAGGCCACGAGGGAAGCGCCCCCGAAGGAGAAGGCGCCCCCGAAGAACGCCTCGCTGTTCGTCGACGTCTTCGGCGACAGCCTCGGGCAGACGCTGGCGAACGGCCTCGACGACGCCTTCAACGACCGGCAGGACGTCGCGATCGTCCACAAGGCGCGGGCCTCGTCCGGCTTGGTCGCCGCCGACACCTTCGATTGGCCGAAGGCGATCGCCGACGCGCTGGATGGCAAGGGTCTGGACGGCAAGGGTTTGGACGGCAGGGCCGACGCGAAGCCCGAGGACAAGAAGCCCGAAGACAAGAAGGTCGAGGACAAGAAGCCGGACGACAAGAAGATCGACGTGGCGGTGATGATGATCGGCACCAACGACCGTCAGCCGATCCACGAGAACGGCGCCACCCTCGCGCCCGGCACGCCGGCCTGGACGGCGGCCTACCGCCGCCGGGTCGCGGCGATCGACGAGGCGTTCCACAAGCACGGCGTGCCGCTGGTATGGGTCGGCGTGCCCATCACCAAGGACGACGCCTTCGCCGACGACATGGCGGCGTTCAACGACATCTACCGCGAGGAGGCGGCGAAGAGCGGGGCGACCTACGTCGACACCTGGGAGGCCTTCAGCGACGAGGACGGGGATTTCAACACCTACGGCCCCGACGTCAACGGCCAGACCGTGCGGCTGCGCGCGCCCGACGGCGTGCATTTCACCAGGGCGGGGGAACGCAAGCTCGCCCATTTCGTGGAAACGCACGTGCGTCGCGACCTCGACGGCAAGGTGCCGGTGCCGCAGCTGCCGACCGACGGCCCGGCGGCCTCCGCGACACTTGGTGGGACCACGGCTGGCGGAACCACGGCTGGCGGCGGCAAGCCGGTGGTCGCGGCGGTCAAGCCCGACGCCGGCCCGATCAAGAGCCTCACCGCGGCGCCGGTGGCGGCGAACGGGCAACTCTCGGTGGTGGCGACCTACCGCGATCGCACCAACCGCGACGGCCTGCTGCAAGGCACCCTGGTGCGCGGGGAGGCGGCGAGCGCGCCGACCGGCCGGGCCGACGACATGCGCTGGTCCGCCGACCCCAAGGCGAACTGAACGAGGCGTCCCGATCGGACGAATCAGGCCTTGACTTTCGCGAAGGCGGTCTGGGAACGAAAGCCAAGGCTTGGGCATTCCTTCGTCGCAGTGTCGCGCAGGCGACATTGAACCGAGGGGTCGGGTCATGAAGGTCAACGGTTTGAAGGGCGGCGTCGCCGCCATCGCTTTGTGCGTGTTCGCGGGCCAGGCCGAGGCGGCCGGCGCGCAGTTCGATCTCGGAACCCTGTTCGCGCCGCTGACGCCCGGCGTCCAGCAGGCCAACGTCCAGACGGACGTCGCCATCGCGCCGCCGGTCGCCGGCACCACCCGGGCGGTGATGAAGGATCCCACCGAGGAGAAGCCCGGCACGATCACCGTCGACACCAAGAACCGCTGGCTCTACCTGTCCATGGAGAACGGGCAGGCGATGCGCTACGACATCGGCGTCGGCCGCGACGGGTTCGCCTGGTCGGGGCAGGCCTACATCGGCCGCCGCGCGGAATGGCCGACCTGGACGCCCCCGTCCGACATGATCAAGCGCCGCCCGGACATCCCGCACTTCATGAAGGGCGGCATCGACAACCCGCTCGGCGCCCGCGCCATGTACCTGTACACGGCCAAGGGCGACACGATGTTCCGCATCCACGGCACCAACGAGCCGGACACGATCGGCCAGGCGGTGTCCTCGGGCTGCATCCGCCTGCTGAACGCCGACGTGATCGACTTGTACAGCCGCGTCAAGGTCGGCGCGCACGTGGTCGTGCTCTGAGCGCGTCGCCTTAGCCGTCCCGCCCGTGGATGACGGCGGGGCCGGTTGGTCGCCGGCCCGGTCGAACGCATTTCCGCCCCAGTTCGGCCGACATACGGAAGGCGGCGCTTCAGCCTTTCCACGTGGTGACCCATGTTTCGCAAAAGCCTGTGCCTCGCCGTGACGGCGGCGGCCGTGTTCTCCGCCCAGCCGTCGTTCGCGCAGTACCGGGGTTATGGTTACAGCTACAACGGCGCGCCTGACTATTATTCCGACGGTGGCGCCTCGGCCTACGAGCCCTTCTACTACCCGGACGAGCCGCGGCGGGCGTACCGCCCCTACGCGCCTTCGCCGGCCTACGCGCCGCAGGGGGGTCAAGCGCCGCAGCAGGGTTACGCCGCGCCCGGCGGCGCGGCGCCCTACGTCGATCCGGCGCAGGAGGATCGCGGCGGGTCCGGGCGCCGCGCGAGCGACGATGACCTCGGCGGGGCGGCCAACGTCCACACGGCGGTGGAGGTCGAGAACCCGACGCGCCAACCGGCCGGCACCATCGTCATCGACACGTCATCGCGCCACCTCTACCTCGTGCAAGGGGGCGGCCGCGCGCTGCAATACGGCATCGGCGTCGGCCGTCAGGGCTTCTCCTGGCACGGCACCGCCCGGATCGAGCGCAAGGCGGAGTGGCCGTCGTGGACGCCACCGCGCGACATGGTCAAGCGCCGGCCCGACCTGCCCGACCACATGGCCGGCGGGATCGACAACCCGCTCGGTGCGCGCGCCATGTACCTGTTCCAAGGGAACAAGGACACCTTGTTCCGCATCCACGGCACCAACGAGCCGGACACGATCGGCCAAGCGGTGTCGTCGGGCTGCATCCGCATGAACAACGCGGACGTCATCGACCTGTACGGTCGCGTGCCGGTCGGCACCAGGGTCGTGGTGCTCTGACCCCTCGCCAACCGTTCCCGCGCCTCACCGCACGAGGATGTTGGCGAACTGCCAAGGATCCTCGGCGTCGATGTCTTCCGGGAACAGGACGCCGCGCCCTTCCAGCGGCGTCCAATCGGTGTACGTGCCGATCACCGGCCCGAGATAGGGCATCTGCACCTCCAGGCAGCGACGGAAGTCGATCTCGTCCGCCTCGACGACGCCGCGCGCCGGGTTCTCCAGCGCCCACACCATGCCGGCCAGCACGGCCGACGTGACCTGCAACCCGGTCGCGTTCTGGTAGGGCGCGAGCCGGCGCGTCTCCTCGATCGACAGCTGCGAGCCGTACCAGTAGGCGTTCCTGGCGTGGCCGTAGAGCAGCACGCCGAGCTCGTCGATGCCGTCGACGATCTCCGCCTCGCCCAAGATCCGGCTCTCGCCCTGCCGCGTCCACTGGCTGCCACCCATCTCGTCGAGCGACAGCACGGCGTCGTCGGCCGGCCGGTAGGCGTAGTGGCAAGTGGGGCGGTAGGCGACCGCGCCGCCCTCGCGCACGGTGAGGTAGTCGGCGATGGAGATCGCCTCGTTGTGGGTCACGAGGTAGCCGTGCTGCGGGCCCGGCGTCGGGCACCACGAGCGTACCCGCGTGGCGGCGCCGGGCCGCATGAGGTAGATCGCGCAGTCCGGCCCGAAGTCGTGGCGGCGGCCCTCCGCCGGCAGGGCCTTCTCGTGGGTGCCCCAGCCGAGTTCGGCCGGCTGCAGGCCCTCCGACACGAAGCCCTCCACCGACCACGTGTTGACGAAGGTGCCCATCGCCTTGGGCTTGGCGGCGCGCTGCGTGTCCCGCTCGGCGATGTGGATGCCCTTGACGCCGACCCGCTGCGCGAGCCTCGCCCAGTCGGCGCGCGTCGTCGGCGCGTCGTCGGCGATCCCGAGGTCGCCGGCGACGTCGAGCAGCGCCCGCTTGACGAACCAGGACACCATGCCAGGGTTGGCGCCGCAGCACGACACCGCCGTCGCCGTGGCCGGCCCCAGTTCGCGCTTCAGGTCGAGCACGGCCTCGCGCAGCGCGTAGTTGGAGCGCTGCGAGATGGTGAGCGCCGTGTCGGTGTAGAAGCCCGGCCACGGCTCGGCGACGGTGTCGATGTAGAGGGCGCCCATCTCGGCGCAGAGCCGCATCATGGCGGTGGACGACACCTCCACCGAAAGGTTGACGACGAAGGGCTGCCCCTCGCCGCGCGTGAGCAGGGGGCGCAGCAGGTCGCCGATGTTGTCGGGCGTGACCTTGTCCTTGATGAAGCGGATGCCGCGCTCGTCGAGCAGGTGGCGGCCGGCGTCGTCCGGGTCGATCACGGTGAAGCGCGCGGGATCGTAGCGGAAGTGGCGCTCGATCAGGGGCAGGGTGCCCTTGCCGATCGAGCCGAAGCCGATCATCACGAGGGGTCCCGTTATGGTGCCGTGCACCGGTGCGTCGGTCATCGCTGGTCCTAGTTGAGTCGAGTGTGGGGATGGGCGGGGCGAGGCATGCGACCGGCTCTCGCGGGAACGCCGTGCGAGCGCGTGGCGACCTCCGTCGGCCTGGATCGACCTGTCCGGTCGGACGTCAGGTCGTCACGAGGCGGCGGGAGGGCTGCGGCACGGGGCGGCCAAGGTCTTGCGCCGCCTCGACCCAGGCGGCGATGGCATCGCGGACGTTGCCGAGCGCTTCCTCGGGCGTTCCGCCGTCGCTCATGCAGCCGGGAAGATCGGGCACGGTGGCGGCGAACCCGCCACCGTCCTCCAGCGACAGCGGCTCGACAAGGACAGAGTACTCCAGGCGGGTCATCTTGCTGTTCCCACGGCGTCGATGAGGGCGATGAGCTTGCGGATGTAAATCGTTTTGATCGGCCGCTTGTAGGGGATGGTCAAGATCATGGCCTGGGACGGATGAGACACCTTGTAATGCGAACCGCCGCCGCGCGCCGCCGCGCAATGGAGGCCGCTCTCGCGACAAACGGCCTCGACATCCCCGATCGTCCAGTCCGCTCGCGGATTGGAACGCATCCTCTCCAAGAGCACGGTCAATCATCGCATCCTTTGAACCGAACCGCTTGGGCCAGCGGGGTCGGATGAGGGTTGGCGCAGTCCTCGCTGGCCCGGCAGGATGATCTGGGGCGCCCTTCATCCGCCGCGGCACCTTCTCCCGCGAGCGGGAGAAGCCAAAGCGCCGGGCTAGATCACGTAGCTCTTCAAGGGCGGGAAGCCGTTGAAGCCGGCGCAGGAATAGGTCGCCGTGTAGGCGCCCGTCCCCTCGATCAGCACCTTGGCGCCGATCTCCAGGCTGACCGGCAGGAGGTAGGGCTCGCGCTCGTAGAGCACGTCGACCGAGTCGCAGGTCGGCCCGGCGATCACGCAGGGCTCCTTGGCGTCGGCGTCGAAAGCGGTGCGGATCGGGTAGCGGATCATCTCGTCCATCGTCTCGGCCAGCCCACCGAACTTGCCGATGTCGAGGTAAACCCACTTCACCCGGTCGTCGTCCGACTTGCGGGAGATCAGCACCACCTCCGCCTCGATCACGCCGGCGTTGCCGACCATGCCGCGCCCCGGCTCGATGATGGTTTCGGGGATGCGGTTGCCGAAATGCTTGCGCAGCGAGGCGAAGATCGCCTGCCCGTAGGACTTCACCGCCGGGATGGTCTTGAGGTACTTGGTCGGGAAACCGCCCCCCAGGTTCACCATCTGCAGGGTGATGCCGCGCTCCGCGAGGTCGCGGAAGATGCCGGCCGCCGCCTTCAGGGCACCGTCCCACATCGCGGGGTCGCGCTGCTGCGACCCGACGTGGAACGATAGGCCGTAGGGCACCAGGCCGAGGCGGTGGGCGTGTTCGAGCACGCGCGGCGCCATCGACACGTCGCAGCCGAACTTGCGGCTCAGCGGCCATTCGGCGCCGGCCCCGTCGCACAGCATGCGGCAGAACACCTTCGAGCCCGGCGCCGCGCGGGCGACCTTGTCGACCTCCGCCTCGCAATCCACCGCGAAGAGGCGGATGCCGAGCTGGTAGGCCCGCGCGATGTCGCGCTCCTTCTTGATGGTGTTGCCGTAGGAGATGCGGTCCGCCGTGGCGCCGGTGGCGAGCACCTGCTCGATCTCGACGACCGAGGCCGTGTCGAAGCACGAGCCGAGCTGCGCCAGCAGGTTCAGCACGGCCGGCTCCGGGTTGGCCTTGACGGCGTAGAACACGCGGCTGTCGGGCAGCGCGCGCTCGAAGGTATGGTAATTGTCGCGCACCACGTCGAGGTCGACGACGAGGCAGGGGCCGTCATCACGGCGCGCGCGGAGGAAGTCCTGGATCTTCTGTGTCATCGCGGCATCCCTTCGTGCCGACCCCGAGGTCGGCAGACGAATTTGAGCAAAGGGGTGAACGACACCGTTCGCTGCCCACGCGCTTTGGAGACGCGTCGACGACGTGACGATGCCATCCGCGACCCGGATCGGGGTACCGCCCGATGCCTGGTCGGATGCTGCGCCGTGGCCTCACGGCTCCGCGCGGGGGTGAGCCCCGTGCTGAGCGGATGAAGCCATCGATTGGATCAGGGTGAGCCCCGCGATCCGCACGCCCGGCAAGAGAGACTAGCCTCTTCGGTAAGTCGGCGTTGGAGGCCGACAGAGACGAAAAAGCCCGGTCCGTCGTTGCTTTAAGTCGTGTCCCCCGTTTGGCGGGGTTCACCGGTTCGCTCCGGCTGCCGGCTTCACGGTTGGTTCACCGGCCTCTTGTCCGGAACACCAACCACCGACACACGACCACAGGCACGTGCGATTTGGGCGAGGCCTAAGATAAGGCCATCGGTCCAAAGAACAAGCTTTTATTGCCGTCGCCGGCGTTTTTCCATCGCCCACGGACGCCGAAGACACAGCGCCCGGCCGACAACCATGTCCGCCGGGGCGCTACTGCGCCGTGGCCGGCTTCGCCTGGTCCTCGCGGGCGTCCGCCACGATCTGCTTGAACTGCGGGAAGTCGAGCGGGCTGGCGGTGATGAACGGCCCGATCAGGTAGACCGGCGTGCCCTTGAGTTGCAGGGCCTCGGCCTCCTGGATGTTGCGCTTGAGCAGCAGCACGATCTCGCCGTCGCGCGCGTCGAGGTCCTTGTTGAGCCGGGTCACGTCGACGCCGGCGGCGATCACCGCCTGGCCGATGTCGCCGTCGGTGGCCGGCCGCGCGTTCATCCGCATCAGGGCCTTGTGCATCTCGGCGTACTTGCCCTGGAAGCCGGCGGCGATGGCGATCTTCGCCGCCGTCACCGAGCTCTTCGCCAGGATCGGCCAATCCTTGTAGATGACCCGGATCTTGGGGTCGTCGGCGATGAGCGCGGCGAGGTCGGCCTCGCTCTTCTTGCAGTACGGGCAATTGTAGTCGGTGAAGGCGACGATGGTGACGTCGCCCTCCGGGTTGCCGACGACCGGCGAGGCGGCGTCGTGCAGCAGCGCGTCCTTCAGGCTCAGGATGGCCGGTTTCGCCGCCGCGATCGCCTTGGCCTTGTGGTCGACCGCGCCGGCCGGGCCGACCATCGCCAAGCCGCCGATCGCCAAGCCTCCCACCGCCAAGCCTCCCGCCACCGCCAAGCCGCCGAGGAGGCCGACGCGCGCGACGAGGGCGCGAGCCGGGGCACCCGGGGTCGAGCGGGTGTTGGGCGGGGTGCGGTGGCGCGTCATGGCGGAATTTATGCGGCCGGACCGGCGGAAAGGCAACTCGGCTCACGGGCGTGGGCGGTGCGCCGCGCACCGGCGGGGCCGCGCTTGACGTCCGGCGCCGATCGAACGCCTATTCGGGGGCGGGATCGTTCGGGGGCGGGATCGGCGATGACGCCTCGTTGTCACATCCCCGGCGTAGGCTGATCGGTCCGCGCCACACGATCGCGGCGCGTCCCTCCCATTCGCGAGGTTTGCCCCTCCATGTTGACTGCCGGGTCGATCGCCGGGTTGACCGCCGCACCACGTCCGGCCGGCGCCGGCGACCTCGCGCTGCTGGGTCGCCTGCTCGTCGCGATCCCGCAGCCGGTGCTCGCCGTCGGCCCCGACGACCGCGTGGTCGCCCTCAACGCGCCGGCGCGGGCGCTCTTCCCCGCGTTGAACGTCGGCGCGCCGCTGGCGCGGCACCTGCGCTCGCCCGACGTGCTCGACGCCATCGCCGCCGCGCGGCGCGGCGGCGCGGCGACGGAGGCGAGCTGGACCGAGCGCGTGCCGGTGGAGCGCGTGTTCGCCGTCAGCGCGACGCCGCTCGACCCCGGCGACGCGATCGTGGTCCTTTACCTCCACGAGAACAGCGAGGCGCGCCGCTTCGAGCGGATGCGGGTCGATTTCATCACCAACGCCAGCCACGAGCTGCGCACGCCGCTCGCCTCGCTGCTCGGCTTCATCGAGACCCTGCAGGGGCCGGCGCGCGACGACGCGCGCGCCAGGGAGCGTTTCCTCCACATCATGCGCGAGCAGGCGCGGCGGATGGCGCGGCTCGTCGACGACCTGCTGTCGCTGTCACGCGTCGAGCAGCACCTGCACCTGCGCCCGCAGGCGCCGGTGGACCTCGCGCACGTGCTCCACCACATCGCCGACACGCTCGCGCCGCTCGCCCACGACAACGGCGTCGAGCTGCGCGTCGCCACGGCGGGGCCGGTGATCGTCGGCGGCGACCACGACGAACTCGCGCGCGTCGCCGAGAACCTGATCCAGAACGCGATCAAGTACGGGGCCTCGCTCGCGCCCGACCGCCGCGTCCTCGTCGAGGTCGGCAGGGACGCGGTCGGCCGGGCGCGCCCCGAGGCGGTGGTGCGGGTCACCGACCACGGGCCGGGGATCGCCGCCGAGCACCTGCCCCGCCTCACGGAGCGCTTCTACCGGGTCGACGCCGGCGCCAGCCGCGCCAAGGGCGGCACGGGACTGGGGCTGGCGCTCGTCAAGCACATCGTCGCCCGCCACCGGGGCCGCCTGTCGATCGCCTCCAGGCCGGGCACCGCGACGACGTTCAGCGTGTTCCTGCCGCTGCACGCGTCGGACCAGGGACTTCGCGACGATGGGCTTCGCGACGATGGGCTTCGCGACGGGGGGCTTCGCGACGCCGGGCGGGAGGCCGCGCCCTAGGCATCCCGCGCAAATGATGGGCGATGTCATGCAACCGTCATCCAGCCGTCGTAAAAGCCTCGCGTGCCCCGTTTAACCGTCCCGCCGAACCGGGGACCGCGCCGCCGGTTCACACCCGCGCTTCCCTTCGCGTCCCGACTTTCCCGTTCCGACGAGGCCCCGTCCATGAACTCGCACACCCCGCTCCGCGCCGCGCTCGCCGGCGCGCTCATCGCAGGTACCTTGGCCGCGACGCCCTCGTCGGCGGCGGAAATCTCCGGGGCCGGCGCCACCTTCCCCTACCCGATCTACGCCAAATGGGCCGAGGCCTACCAGAAGCAGGGCGGCGTGCAGCTGAACTACCAGGCGATCGGCTCCGGCGGCGGCATCAAGCAGATCAAGGCGAAGACCGTGACCTTCGGCGCCAGCGACATGCCGCTGACCGCCGCCGACCTCAAGGCCGCCTCGCTCGTCCAGTGGCCGATGGTGATGGGCGGCATCGTGCCGGTCGTGAACCTCGCCGGCGTCGCGCCCGGCGCCCTGGTGCTCGACGGGCCGACGCTGGCCAAGATCTTCCTCGGCGAGGTCAAGGTGTGGAACGATCCCGCCATCGCCAAGCTCAACCCGTCCCTCAAGCTGCCGGCGACCGCGATCGCCGTGGTCCACCGCTCGGACGGATCGGGCACCACCTTCAACTTCACCGACTACCTGTCGAAGGTGTCGCCGGAGTGGAAGAGCCAGGTCGGCGAGGCCGTGTCCGTGCAATGGAAGGTCGGCATCGGCGCCAAGGGCAACGAGGGCGTCGCCTCCAACGTCGGCCAGACCCAGAACTCGATCGGCTTCGTCGAGTCGGCCTACGCCAAGCAGAACAAGCTGACCTACGCCGACATGATCAACCACGACGGCAAGAAGGTCGAGCCGGTGGGCGCGTCCTTCGCCGCCGCCGCCGCCAACGCCAATTGGAAGGACGCGCCGGGCTTCTACCTGCTGCTCACCGACCAGCCCGGCACCGCCTCCTGGCCGATCACCGCCTCGACCTTCATCCTGATGCCGACGACGCCGAGCGACCCGGCCGCCGCCAGCGCCGCACTGAAGTTCTTCGACTGGTGCTACGCCAACGGCGGCCCGGCCGCCTCGCAGCTGGACTACATCCCCATGCCGGGCAACGTCGTCGCGCTCGTCAAGACGGAATGGGAGCAGGACATCAAGGGTGCCAACGGCCAACCCTTGGCGTACAAGTAGGCGTCCAGGCAGCCCATCCAGGCAGGCAGCCCATCCAAGCGGCCATCGTGGTCCTCGGGAGCGGAGTCGAACGTGGTTGACCTCGTGGCCGGCCCCACCGACGCGTCCCTCGCCGGTCGCGCGAGGGCGCTGGCTCGGTTCCGCAACGGGGACCGGCTGTTCCACGCGCTGACGTTCGGGGCGGCGATGTGCGTGCTGCTGCTGCTCGGCGGCGTCATCGCGTCCCTGGTCTGGGGCGCGTTGCCGGCGCTGGAGCAGTTCGGCTTCGGCTTCCTCGTCAGCACGGACTGGAACCCGGTCAACGACACCTACGGCGCCGCCGTCGCCATCTACGGGACGCTCGTCACGTCGATCATCGCGCTCGTCATCGCCATCCCCATCGGGCTCGGCATCGCCATCTTCCTCACCGAACTCTGCCCGCCGCGCCTGCGCCAGCCGATCGGCATCGCCATCGAGCTGCTCGCCGGCATCCCCTCCATCATCTACGGCATCTGGGGCTACTTCATCCTCAAGCCGATCCTCCAGGCCACCGTCGAGCCGGCGATCATCGCGGTGACCGGGCCGATCCCCGTGCTCAACACGCTCTTCGCCGGCCCGGCCTACGGCACGGACGTCCTCACCGCCGGCTTCATCCTGGCGATCATGGTGCTGCCCTTCATCACGGCCGTGTCCCGCGACGTGTTCGCCACCGTGCCGGCGGTGCTGAAGGAATCCGCCTACGGGCTCGGCTGCACGACCCGCGAGGTGGTCGGCAACGTGGTCATCCCCTACACGCGGGTCGGGGTCATCGGCGGCGTCATGCTGGCGCTCGGCCGGGCGCTGGGGGAGACGATGGCGGTCACCTTCGTGATCGGCAACGCCCACAACCTGTCCGCCTCGCTGCTGTCGCCGGGCACCTCGATCTCCGCCACCATCGCCAGCGAGTTCGAGGAGGCGGACCGCGGCCTCTACACCGCCTCGCTGATCGAGCTGGGCTTGATCCTCTTCGTCATCACCTTCTTCGTGCTGGCGGCGGCGCGGTGGAACCTGTCGCGCATCGAGCGCAAGGGAGCGCGGTAGGACGATGGCGCCCATGACCCCCCAAGCCCCGACCCCCCAAGCCCCGACCCTCTACGCCTCGCGGCGTTTCAGGAACGGCATCTACGTCGCCCTCTGCTACGGCGCGTCGGCTTTCGGCCTCGTCTTCCTCGTGTGGATCCTCGCGGTCCTCGTCATCAAGGGCGTGAGCGGCCTCGGCCCCACCCTGTTCGCCGAGCGGACCCTGTCGCCCGGCAGCGGCGGCGGCCTGCTGAACGCCATCGTCGGCAGTCTCATCATGACGCTGATCGGCGTCGTCGTCGGCACCCCGATCGGCATCGGCGCCGGCACCTACCTCGCGGAATACGGCGCCAAGTCGAAGCTCGCCTTCGTCGTGCGCTTCATCAACGACATCCTGCTCAGCGCGCCCTCCATCATCATCGGCCTGTTCGTGTACCAGGTCGTCGTCGTGCCCATGGGGCACTTCTCCGCCATCGCCGGGGCGCTGGCGCTGGCGATCATCGTCATCCCGGTCGTCGTGCGCACCACGGAGGACATGCTGCGGCTGGTGCCGGTGCCGCTGCGCGAGGCGTCGGCGGCGCTCGGCATGCCGAAGTCGATGGTGGTGCGCGCCATCGCCTACAAGGCGGCCAAGGCCGGCCTCACCACCGGCGTCCTGCTGGCGGTATCGCGCATCAGCGGCGAGACGGCGCCGCTGCTGTTCACCGCACTCAACAATTCCTACACCTCGTTCAACCTGAACGCGCCAATGGCGAGCCTGCCCTACGTCATCTACCGCTACGCCGGCTCCGCCTACGGCGACTGGCAGCAGCTCGCGTGGTCGGGGGCGCTGCTCATCACCATGGCCGTCCTGACGCTCTCGATCACGGCCCGCACGCTCGGGACCTCGCGCATGGCGACGACCGGCGGCCGGGCGGCCAAGGCAAAAGTCGCGAAGGTGAAGTCATGACCGGAACCGCTGATATCACCGAGGCCGAGAGCTGGACCCCGCCGCCCAAGCTGGCGATCCGGGACCTGCGCTTCTTCTACGGCGACACCCTCGCCTTGAAGGGTATCGACCTCGCCATCCACGCCAACAAGGTCACCGCCCTGATCGGCCCGTCCGGCTGCGGGAAGTCGACGCTGCTGCGGGTGATGAACCGCATGTACGACCTGTACCCGCGCCAGCGGGCGGAGGGCGCCGTGTTGCTCGATGGCGACAACATCCTGGCACCGGGGCAGGACCTGAACCTGCTGCGCGCCCGCATCGGCATGGTGTTCCAGAAGCCGACGCCGTTCCCCATGTCGATCTTCGACAACATCGCCTTCGGCATCAAGCTCTACAACCGCCTGCCGGCGAGCGAACTCGCCGGGCGCGTGGAGGCGGCGTTGCGCGGGGCGGCGCTGTGGGAGGAGGTGAAGGACAAGCTGGACTCGAGCGGCCTGTCGCTGTCGGGCGGCCAGCAGCAGCGCTTGTGCATCGCCCGCACGGTCGCGGTGCAGCCGGAGGTGATCCTGTTCGACGAGCCGTGCTCGGCGCTCGACCCGATCTCCACCGCCAAGGTCGAGGAGCTGATGGACGACCTCGCCGAGCGCTACACGATCTGCATCGTCACCCATTCCATGCAGCAGGCGGCGCGCGTGTCCGACCACACCGCCTTCATGTACCTCGGCGAACTCGTCGAGTTCGGTGAAACCAAGCGGATGTTCACCGCGCCCGAGAAGCGGCAAACGCAGGACTACATCACCGGGCGCTTCGGCTAGCCCCAGGTTCTTCCCTCGCCCTCGGCGCCGCGCCAGCGAAAAGGTCCCCGCCCATGCCCGAACACATCGTCAAGGCCTACGACAAGGAGCTCGACCTGCTCGGCCGCAAGATCGCGGAGATGGGCGGGATCGCGGAGAAGATGCTGTCGGACGCCATGGACGCGCTGGTCGACTTCGACGCCGACCTCGCCCGCGCCACCGTCGCCGTCGACCCCCGGCTCGACATGCTCCAGCGCGAGATCGAGGAGCACGCGATCCTCATCATCGCCCGGCGCCAGCCGATGGCGGTCGACCTCCGCGAGATCGTGGCGGCGATCCGCATCTCCGCCGACCTGGAGCGCGTCGGCGACCTCGCCAAGAACATCGCCAAGCGCGCCATCGTCGTCGCCGCCGAGGCGCGGCTGCCGCGCGCCATCATCGGGCTGAAGTCGATGAACGAGGTGGCGGCCCTCTTCCTCAAGGACGTGCTCGACGCCTACGCGCACCGCGACGTCGACCGCGCGCAGGCGGTGTGGACGCGCGACGCCGAACTCGACGCGCTGGAGGACAGCGTGTTCCGCGACCTCCTCACCTTCATGATGGAGGACCCGCGCAACATCTCGTTCTGCACCCACCTGCTGTTCTGCTCGAAGAACATCGAGCGCATCGGCGACCACGCGACCAACATCGCGGAAACGGTGGTCTACCTCGTGACCGGCGAGGCCCTGCCGGTGAACCGGCCGAAGGGACGATCCTTCTCCAGCCCGTCCCTGCCAACCCCGTCGCCCTCGACGCCGCCGGCCGCGGGGTGAGGGCGTGATGGACGACGCCGAGGAAAACGGCCGCGCCGCCGCCAAGCAGGCGGCCAAGCACGCGGCCAAGCACGCCACCACGCACGCCGCCCCCAAACACCTCGCCGCCAAGCACGATGGCAAGCACGATGGCACGGCGAGCGCCGCGCCCCGCATCCTGGTGGTCGAGGACGAGGAAACCCTCGGCGTCCTGCTCACCTACAACCTCGAGGCGGAGGGTTTCGCCGTCACGTGCGTGGACCGCGGCGACGAGGCGGACCTGCGCCTGATCGAGGACCCGCCGGACCTCGTCATCCTGGATTGGATGTTGCCGGGCGTGTCGGGCCTGGAAATCTGCCGGCGCATGCGCGCGCGCCAGGCGACGCGGAGCCTGCCGGTCATCATGCTGACCGCGCGCGGGGAGGAGGGCGAGCGCGTGCGCGGGCTCTCGACGGGTGCGGACGACTACATCGTCAAGCCCTTCTCGGTGCCGGAGCTGGTCGCCCGCGTCCGCGCCCTGCTGCGCCGCGCCAGCCCGGACAAGGTGGCCTCGCGCCTGGTCGCGGGCGACCTCGAACTCGACCGGCAGAGCTGGCGCGTCCATCGCGGCGAGCGCGCGGTGCACCTCGGCCCCACCGAGTTCCGGCTGTTGGAGTACCTGATGGCGAAGCCCGGCCGCGTGTTCTCGCGGGCGCAACTGCTCGACAGCGTTTGGGGCCTGTCCGCCGAGATCGACGAGCGGACCGTGGACGTCCACGTCGGGCGCCTGCGCAAGGCGCTGTCGAGCCAAGGGCAGGACGACCCGATCCGCACCGTGAGGGGTGCCGGCTACGCCTTCGACGAGACGTTCGGCGCCTGAGGGATCGGCGCCTCGGGCGCTTCCCTCACGCGCGGGTCGTCACGCGCGGATCGTCAGGCGCTGCGGCGGCGGTTGCGGTCCTGCACCGGCTGGTAGGCCATGCGGCTGTGGTGGGCGCAGTAGGGGCCGGCGCCGATCGGCGCCTTGCTGCCGCAGTAGCGGAACTCCGCCGAGGACGGGTCGCCGACCGGCCAGCGGCACATCGACTCCCTCAGGTCCATGATCGTGACGTTCTCGGCCAAGGGCAGCACCGTGTTTCCTGAGGATCTGATGAGGGGGAGGGGCGGCGGCCCCGCCTGGGCGGCGCCGGTTAACGATGTGCCGGCCAAGGACGTGCCGCCTTGAAGCGCGCCGGCCTGGGACATGCCGGCCTGGGACACGCCGGCTTGGAGCGCGTCGGCGTCGTCGGACGCGGTCGTCCCGGACAGGCCCTGGGGGGTGACCTGGCGCATGCCCGGACCCGGCCTGACCGCGCCCGGACGCACGCGCCCCGCCGGGTCGCCGGCGACCGCCTTGATGCGTCCGGACAGGCCGAGGCGATGCACCTTGCCGATGACCGCGTTGCGCGTGACGCCGCCGGCGAGTTCGGCGGCGATGCGGCTGGCGCTGAGCCCCTCGATCCACAGTCTGCGGAGCAGGTCCACCCGCTCGTCGGTCCAAGGGAGGGTCGTCGGCGGGGCCGTCAAGGACGTCGGCATCACTTCCACCGTGCTCGGCTGCACCGTGCTCGGCTGCATCGCGCTCGGCGTCGTGTCCCCGGTGATGGCGACCTCGGCGCCAAAGAGGGCTTCATCGCCAAGGTACGTGTCGGTCATGTCTTCGTCCGCCGGTGTCGGTCTCGGTTCACGATTCGGGACGCGTCGACGCGCGCCCCCGCACCGCCCAAAGCGGGCGCGCGGAGACACACCGGCGGACCGGCATCGTTGAACGCGAGACGCTGGAAGTAATCGCGCCGCACGGCATGTCGTGGCTGGCAAGGCAACGCTACACTAGCTGCCGAATCGCGCGCAAGGGTGGTCACGGATCGTTAAGTGTTTTCAACAATGCCCTGCGTCTTCCGCGTGACGGGGTCGAACGCGCCCATCACAAAGCGGGAACAAAGGCGGGATGCCCCGCCGATCGCGGTGGGGCGGTGGCGAGACGCCCGCCGCCCGCGTCGTCCCGGCCGCCGGTCTTCCCGGTCGCTGGTCCCGCCCGCGCCGAGCCACGCGCGGGGATGTTTGACCTCGGCGGGGGAAGCCCCTACACCTTATCCCTTAGCTCATGCCGCCCCTCGGGCGGCCTTTTTCGTGATGACGCCTCACGATCTCAGGAGCGGGATATGACCTCGTCTTTGCTGCCGACCTACGCCCGAACCCCCCTCGCCTTCGCGCGCGGCGAGGGTGTTTGGCTCGAGACGGCCGACGGCGAGCGCTACCTCGACCTCGGCAGCGGCATCGCGGTCGCCTCGCTCGGCTACGCCCATCCCCACCTCATCGCCGCCCTGACCGACCAGGCCGGCCGCATCTGGCACACGTCCAACCTGTTCGAGATCCCGCAGGCGGAACGGCTCGCGCGACGCCTCTGCGCGGTGAGCTTCGCCGATTACGCCTTCTTCACCAATTCCGGCGCCGAGGCGCTGGAAGGCGCGATCAAGACAGCCCGCAAGTACCACGCGGTGGCCGGCCATCCCGAGCGGTTCCACGTCGTCACCTTCGAGGGCGCCTTCCACGGGCGCACGCTGGCGACGATCGCGGCGGGCGGCAACGACAAGTACATCGCCGGGTTCGGGCCGAAGGCGCCGGGGTTCGACAAGGTCGCCTGGGGCGACGTGGAGGCGGTGAAGGCGGCCATCGGCCCGCAAACGGCGGCGATCCTGGTCGAGCCCATCCAGGGCGAGGGCGGGATCCGGGTGCCGCCGCGCTCCTTCCTGCGCGCGCTGCGCGAGCTCTGCGACGCCCACGACCTGCTGCTGGTGGTGGACGAGGTCCAGTCGGGCGTGGGGCGCACCGGCAAGATGTTCGCCTACGAATTGTCCGGCGTCGAGCCGGACATCATGGCCATCGCCAAGGGGATCGGCGGCGGCTTCCCGCTCGGCGCCTTCCTCGCGAGCGCGGAGGCCGCCAGGGGCATGACGCTTGGCACGCACGGCTCCACCTTCGGCGGCAACCCGCTGGGCGCGGCGGTGGGCAACGCCGTCCTCGACGTGGTGCTGGCCGAGGGCTTCATCGACGCGGTGGCCGCCAAGGGCCTGCGCTTCAAGCAGCAACTCGCCCGGCTCAAGGACGGCTACGGCGACGTGATCGCCGACGTGCGCGGCGAGGGGCTGATGCTGGGCCTGCAATTGCGCGTGCCCCCCGCCGACTTCGCCCGCGCCGCCCTGGAGGCGCGCGTCCTGGTGATCCCGGCCGCCGACAACGTGGTGCGCCTCGTTCCGCCGCTGGTCATCGGCGACGCCGAGGTGTCCGAGGCGGTCGCGCGGCTCGAGGCGACGTGCCGGAGCCTGTCCGCGCCGGCGCTCCAGCGCGGGGCCGCCGAATGACGCGGGCCGCCGAGGTCGACACCGACGTCCGCCACTTCCTCGACCTGTCGGACGTGCCGGCCGACGACCTGCGCCGCATCATCGACCACGCCGCCACCCTCAAGGCGGCGTGGCGCAAGGGCGCCCCGGCCCGCGACAAGCCGCTCGCCGGCCGCACCCTGGCGATGATCTTCGACAAGCCGTCGACGCGCACCCGCGTGTCCTTCGACGTCGCGATGCGCCAGATGGGCGGCGACACGATCATCCTGACCGGCAAGGAGATGCAGCTCGGGCGGGGCGAAACCATCGCCGACACCGCGCGCGTGCTGTCGCGCTTCGTCGAGGCGATCATGATCCGCATGCTCGACCATTCCGCGATGGCCGAACTCGCGCGATACGCGCGGGTGCCGATCATCAACGGGCTGACCAAGCGCTCCCACCCCTGCCAGATCATGGCCGACGTGCTGACCTTCGAGGAGCATCGCGGGCCGATCGCCGGCCGCACCGTCGCCTGGTGCGGCGACGGCAACAACGTGCTCTCGAGTTGGATCCACGCCGCCGAGCGCTTCGACTTCACGCTGCGCATCGCGACGCCGCCCACCCTCGGCCCCTTCGCGCAGACGGTGCAATGGGCGCGCGCCTCGGACGCCGACGTGGTGCTCACCGACGACCCGCGCGAGGCGGTCGCCGGCGCCGACTGCGTCGTCACCGATTGCTGGCTGTCGATGGGCGACGAGGACAAGACCGCGCGCTACACCCTGCTCAAGCCCTACCAGGTCGACGCGGCGCTGATGGACGCCGCCGCCCCCGACGCGATCTTCATGCACTGCCTGCCGGCCCACCGGGGCGAGGAGGTCAGCGACGCCGTGATCGACGGGCCGCGCTCCGTCGTCTTCGACGAGGCGGAGAACCGCCTGCACGTACAGAAGGGCATCCTCGCCTGGTGCCTCGGGGCGGGGGTGTGAGCATGCCCGGACCCGACAGCACCCGCCCCGTATCGGACCAGGGGCACGACGACCGCATCCTGCCCTTCGCCGTCGAGCCGCTCGACGTGCGCGGCCGCGTGGTGCGGCTCGGGCCGGCGGTCGACCACATCCTGACGCAGCACAAGTACCCGCCAGCCGTGGCGCGCCTCGTCGGCGAGGCGGCGGCGCTCACCGTGCTGCTCGGCTCCGCCCTGAAGATGGAAGGGCGCTTCCAGCTGCAAACCAAGAGCGACGGCTTCATCGACATGCTGGTGGTCGACTTCGACGCGCCCGACCGCATCCGCGCCTTCGCCCGCTACGACGCCGAGCGCCTGAACGACGCGCCCAAGCACGGCGACCTGCTCGGGCACGGCCACCTCGCCTTCACCATCGACCGGGGCAGCGAGGCATCGCGTTACCAGGGCATCGTCGCGCTGGAAGGGCAGGGCCTGGAAGCGGCGGCGCACCAGTATTTCCGCCAGTCCGAGCAGATCCCCACGCTGGTCCGGCTCGCGGTCGCCGAGAACGTCACGGGCGAGGGCGCGGCGTGGCGCGCGGGCGGGCTGATGGTGCAGTTCCTGCCCGAGGCGCCCGACCGCATGCGCCCGAGGGACCTCGACCCCGGCGACGCGCCGGCCGACTACCAGGCGGCGGAGCCGGACGTCGACGACGCTTGGAACGAGGCCCGCGCACTCGCCGAAACCGTGGAGGACCACGAACTCGTCGACCCCACGCTGTCGAGCGAGCGGCTGCTGTTCCGGCTGTTCCACGAGCGCGGCGTCAAGGTATTCCAGGCACAGGCGGTTCGCGACGCTTGCCGCTGCTCGCGCTCCCGCATCGACGCGATGCTGCGACGCTTCACGCCGCAGGAGCGCACCGACATGATCGGCGACGACGGCAAGATCGGCGTGACCTGCGAGTTCTGCTCGACCCATCGCGCGTTCGACCCGCGAGACTTCGACAAGCCGGATTGATCGCGACGAACCGAGGCCCGGCCCTGCGGGAGCCGGCCGGATCGCCTCACCAATCGTAGCGCGGGTCGGGGTAATAGTCGCGGGCGGTCCGGCGGGTGTCGCGCGGCGTCGCGGCGTAGGCGAGCATCCCCTTGGTCGTCGTCACCGTCCAGCCGTTGCCGTGGCGGTCGATGGATTTGACCACGCCCGCGCCCGGGATGCTCACGCCGGGCACCACTTCGAGCGAGCCGCGCCGGCCCTCGATCAGCGCGACGCCCTGGTAAACCTCGCGCACCACCCAGCCCGGCAGCACGGCCGGCCTCGCCGCCTCGTCGTCGGCCTTCTCGGCGCTCGCGAGCCTCGTCGCCGGCTTCGCGACGGGTGTCGGCGACGTGTGCGCCTCGATCACCGAGCTCGGCTTGGTTGGCACCGGCTTGGTTCGGGCCGTTTTCCCATCGGCGGCGGACTTGGCGTCGGCGAGCGGCTCGGCCGGCGCGATCGATCCCGTCGCCGCGGTGTCGACGCCTTGGCGCTCCAGCGACCCGGCGGCGAGCCGCTGAACCTTCGCGTCCGTTTCACGCTGGGACTTGTCGAGTTCCCGCTGGGACTTGTCGAGCCGGCCCGACAGCGCGGCGATGGCGGTGGTGGTTTCGCCCTTCACCGTGCTCAACCCGGCCTTCACACCCTCGAGCTCGCCGGTGAGCGCGCGGACCTGGTCGGGCGTCGGTTCGCGCCCGAGCGCGGCCTGCAGGGTGCCGAGCTGGGCGCGCAGCGCGTCGACGTCCTTCGCCATCCGCTCGTTGGCGGCGCGAAGCTCCGAAACCTCGTCCCGCTTGTCGTCCTTCCCGTCGTCCCGCCTGGCTTCGGCCTCGGGCGTCGCGACCGGCGCGGCCGCCCGCGGGCCGGCGGCGGCCGGCGCCTCGATCTGCGCCGCCGTCGGGTGCGTCACCACGTGGTCGCTGACCGTCCAGGCGAAGCCGATCAGGCCGACGATCATCGCGGCATGGGCGCTGTAGTCGAGGAGGATCGACTTGATCGATCGCGGGGCCACCGGCTCCGGCGCACGGTCGGCCTTGACCGGGAACGGGTCCGTCGCCACGTCCGTTTCCGCCAGCGCCGTGCCGACCGGCACTTCGGCCCCGCCGGTCGTCGCCTCGACGTCAGCCGGCCGGGATGGCGTTGACTCGGCGTCCGCCGGCCGCTCCGGGCCGGTCGCGGCCTGATCCTTCGATTCGTTGCCGTCCGGCAGCGTCATGGCTGTACACCCCTGGTCGCTGGGTTCGCTCGTGAGGTCCTGCCGGTCTTTTGCGCGGTCTTCGCTTAATGCCACGTTAAATCGTCCTTCCATGGACACCCATGCTGCCGCGCAACCCAAGCCAGAAAGAGGCGTTTCACGTCTCATCAAGGAGGTTTGATGATCAAGTCGGTGTTTTTCGCGGCCGTCACGTCGCTCGCGATGACGGCGGGCGCCCTCGCGCAGGCCAACGGACCGGCCGGCAACGCGCCGCGCGACGGGGGCGACCCGCGAGCGAACTATACCACGGCGACGGGGGCCACCGTCCCTCATCCCGGCGCGTCGCAGGGCGCGGGAACGACGCCGATGGACGTCGGGATCCAGCGACAAGACGACAAAATCCAGGGCAGCATCTGCAAAGGGTGCTGATTCTGGGCTAAGCGGTTTCTGAGGGCTGACAAGGGCGTCGCCATGGACGGCGAGCCACGATGGGCCAGGATCGGATGAGCCAGGATCGGATGAGCCAAGAGCGGATGAGCCAAGAGCGGATGAGCCAAGAGCGGATGGATCAAGACCGAACGGGCCAGGCCGACCGCGAGAGGACCATCTGGCTCGCCCCCGACGGGCGCGACGTGGAGGTCATCGACCAGAC
>CAXSDP010000013.1:37644-54363 GCA_964235705.1 uncultured Beijerinckiaceae bacterium
AGAGGACCATCTGGCTCGCCCCCGACGGGCGCGACGTGGAGGTCATCGACCAGACCGCCCTGCCGCATCGCTTCGCCGTCATGACGCTGCGGACCGTGGCCGACGCGGCCCGCGCCATCAAGGACATGCACGTGCGGGGCGCGCCCTTGATCGGCGTCGCCGCCGCCTACGGCATGGCGCTCGCCACGCGCGCCGACCCCTCCGACGCCGGGTTGGCGGCGGCGAGCGAGGCGCTGCGCCGGACGCGCCCGACGGCGGTGAACCTGGTTTGGGCGCTCGACGCCATGCGCCGGACCCTGGCGCCGCTGGCGCCGGACTATCGCGAGGCCGCCGCCTACGCCAAGGCCGCCGCCATCGCCGACGAGGACGTGGCCGTGTGCCGCGCGATGGCGGCGCACGGGCTCGAACTCATCCGCGCCCTGTCGCGCGGACGCGGCGGGCGCCCGGTCAACATCCTCACCCACTGCAACGCCGGTTGGCTCGCCGCCGTCGAGTGGGGCACGGCGACCGCGCCGATCTACGCCGCGCACCGCGCCGGCATCCCCGTCCACGTCTTCGTCGACGAGACGCGGCCGCGCAACCAGGGCGCGTCGCTGACCGCGTGGGAGCTGGGGCGCTTCGGCGTGCCGCACACGGTGGTGGTCGACAACGTCGGCGGCCACCTCATGCAGCACGGCCGCGTCGATTGCGTGATCGTGGGCACCGACCGCACCACCGCGAGCGGCGACGTGTGCAACAAGGTCGGCACCTACCTGAAGGCGCTGGCGGCGCACGCCAACAATGTGCCCTTCTACGTCGGCGCGCCCTCGTCCTCCATCGACTTCACCATCGACGACGGCGTCGCCGGCATCGACATCGAGGAGCGTGGCACGGAGGAGGTGACGCACATGACCGGGCTGACGGACGACGGCGCGATCGCCCGGATCATGGTCACCCCGCCGGGCAGCCCCGTGCTGAACTACGCCTTCGACGTCACCCCGGCGGCGCTGGTGAGCGGCCTCATCACCGAGCGCGGCGTGATCGGCGCGAACAAGGCCGCGCTTGCCGCCGCCTTCCCCGAGCGCGTCGTCACGCGGCGTGACGCCGCCGAGTGATCCTCGCGCTCCCCCTAACCCTTACGCCGCCTGGTACGGCGAGCGCCTGATCGTGTCCTCCGCCTCGGCGATCGCCTGCGGCGTGCCGACGTGCAGCCATTGCCCGTCGAGGCGTTGGCCGTGCAGGCGTCCGCGCCCGGCGGTGGCGAAGAAGGTTGGGGCGAGGCGCACCGGACCCTCCGGCATGGCGGCGAAAAGCTCCGGCTTGATGATGCCGACGCCGGTGTAGACGTAGGGCGCGGCCGCGTCCTCGGCGCGCCGGCGCAGCCGCCCGTCGGCCTCCATCGCGAAGTCGCCCGGCCAGTCGACGCCGACGCTGGTGGCGGTGTCGGCCACCAGCAGCAGCACGTCCATGGCCGCCGGGTCCCAGCGCGCGACCAGCGCCGCGAGGTTGGAGCGCCGGCCTTCCAGCCAGAAGGCGTCGGTGTTGCACAGGAAGAAGGGATCGCCGCCGATCTGCGGCAGCACCTTCCTGACGCCACCGCCCTGGTCGAGCAGCAGCGCCCGCTCGTCCGAGACCGTGATCGCGGGGTCGCGGACCGATCGGGCGGCCAAGTGCGCCTCGATCTGGTCGGCGCGGTAGTGGACGTTGACGATCGCCCGCTTCAAGCCCGCCTGCGCGAAGCGGTCCAGCGCGTGGTCGATCAGCGCCTTGCCGGCGACCGGGACCAGCGGCTTGGGCAGCGTGTCGGTGATCGGGCGCATCCGCGTCCCGAACCCGGCCGCGAACACCATCGCCACGCCCGGCATGCCCGTGACCGGCGCGCTCGCGATCGGCACGCCGTCGATCGCTTGCAGCGGCGGACGGGCCGGGGGCCGCGCGTGTTTCGGCACGGGCTTCAGGACGGGGTCGCCAGCAAGCCCGGTACGTTCTGCTCTACCCAAGATTTCAGCTCCGCCAACGCGGGATGCGCGAGGTTCTTGCGCAGGTACGTTTGTATGCGCGGGATGTGAACGAGGTATTGCGGTTTGCGGTCCCGCTTGTCGAGCCGGGCGAATATGCCGAGGATCTTGGTGGCGCGCTGGGCGCCGAGGATCGCGTAGGCCTTGGCGAAGGCCGCCGTGTCGAAGCCGGCGTCCTGCCGGCGCCGCGCCATCGCGTAATGACCGAGCAGCCGCAGTTCGACGTCGGCCGGCACGGACACGCGCGCGTCCTGCAGCAGCGAGGCGACGTCGTAGGCGGGGTGCCCCAGCACGCAATCCTGGAAGTCGATCATGCCGACGCGGGCGAGCCCCTCGCGGTCCGCCAACCACAGGAGGTTCGGCGAATGGTAGTCCCGCAGCGTCCAGGTGGGGGGCGCGGCGACCACGTCCTCCAGCGTGTCGCGCCAAAGCTTGACGAAACTGGCCTTGGCGCCGGACGAGGGCATCACCTTGGCCAGGTGCGGCGCGTACCACTCGGGCAGCAGCTCGACCTCGATGGTGAGGGCCTCGATGTCGTAGGGCGGGATGGCGTAGGTGCCGCCGTCGCCGTCGGGCAGGGTGGTCGCGCACGGGGCGCCGTGGAGGTGCGCCAGCGCGCCGACCGCCTCGGCGTAGCGCTCGACCATGATGCCCTCGCCGTCGACCAGGAGCTCCGAGCCGAGGTCCTCGATGATCGCGAGGCCGGTGCCGACGTCGTGCGCGTGGACCGCCGGCGCGGAGAAGCCGAGTTCGCGCAGGCCGCCCCCGATCGCGAGGTAGGGCGTGATGGTCTCGGCCAGGTGGGCGATGGCGCTGTAGGGCTTGCCGTAGCGGATTGGCGGGCCGTCGGGGCGGGGTGGCGAGATCATCAGGATCGCCTCCGCGCCGTCGGGCTTGCGGAGCCGCTCGTAGGCGCGGGTGGAGGCGTCCCCCATCATGAAGGTGCGTTCGGCGTCGCTGAAGCCGCCGCGCTCCAGGATGTCGCGCACGGAGCGCGACAGGGTGAGGCGCTGCCCGATCGCACCGACGCCGGTCACCGCGACGGTGCGGAAGCCCGCCCCCTTCCCCGCGTCGGTGTGGAAGGCGATGTCGAGCCGCTCGCCGGCGAGGCCGCCGCCGGCCCGCTCCGGCCATTCCACGATGACCAGCGCCCCCTCCGCCGCCTCGTCCCAGCCGAGTTCGGCCAGCTCGGAGGGGTCCTTGATGCGGAACAGGTCGGCGTGGACGATGGGGAAGCGGGCGGCGTCCTTGACGGCGCTGTCGTACACCTGGAGCAGGGTGAAGGTCGGGCTCGGCACGTCGAGGTCCGGCTCGCCGGTGAGGGCGCGGATGAGCGCGCGGGCGAAGGTCGTCTTGCCCGATCCGAGTTCGCCCGACAGCGTCACGAGGTCGCCCGGCTGGACCAGCGAGGCGATGTCGGCGGCGAGCGAGACGGTCGCCGCCTCGTCGACCACGTCGAGGTACCAGACGAACGACGACGGGGGCTCCGGCTGCGCCTCGGCGGTCATGACTCGACGATCATGGAATATCTCCTTGGCCCACATCGCGGCCCGACATCGCGGAGCTTGCTCGAACTTGGTTACCGAAGCAGCACCGACCCGCGCCGGCAAGGCGAAATCGATCGTGATCGATCGTGGCGCCGGCGGCGCGCGCCTCAGGCTTCCTCCACCAGGGCGAGCTTCTCATTCCGCGTCGGGAAGATGCACGTCACCGTGGTGCCCTGGCCCGGCGCGCTGTCGATCAGCACCCGGCCCCCGTGCAGCTCCACGAAGCTCTTCACGATGGACAGGCCCAGGCCCACGCCGCGATGGCGCGAGCCGATCGTGTTGGAATGGAAGCGGTCGAAGACGTGGGCGAGCACGTCGTCGGGGATGCCGCGCCCCTGGTCGGACACCTTGATCACGATCTCCGCGCCGCGCCGCAGCGCCGCCAGCGTCACCGTTTGGCCGGGCGCGGAGAAGCCGATCGCGTTGGACAGCAGGTTGAACAGGATCTGCCGCAGGCGCTTGGCGTCGGCCTTGAACGAGCCGAGGTTGGGCAGGGCGACGACCTGGAGGGTCAGCGCCGATTCCGACAGCCGGTCCTGCACCCCCTCGGCGGCGGAGCTGATCGTGTCCAGCACGTCGATGTCGCGCAGGTTGAGTTCGAGCGCGCCGGTGTCGATGGTGGCGAGGTCGAGGATGTCGTTGATGATGGCGAGCAGCGCCGCCGACGACTTCATGACGTAGCCGACGTACTCGGACTGCTTGGGGTTGAGCGAGCCGATGGAGCCGTCGCCGAGCAGCTGGATGAAGCCGATGATGTTGGTGAGCGGCGAGCGCAGCTCGTAGCTGACGTGGTGGACGAAGTCGTTGCGCAACTGCTCGGTTTCCAGCAGCGCCTGGTTGCGCTCGGTCAGCGCCCGCTCGACGTTGACGCTGGCGGTGGTGTCGGTGAAGGTCAGCAGCGTCGCCCCGTCGGGGAGCGGCGCGGCGGTGCAGTCGATGATGGTGCCGTCGCGGCAGGTGAGCCGCTGTTCCAGCCCCGTGCGCTGGTCGTGCAGCCCGGCGACCGCCATGCGCAGGATGCCCCACGGCTCGGCGGTGGGCGACAGCCGCGCGCACAGCGTCGCCACGCGGTCGATGTGCGGCTTGGCGTCGAGGTCCTTGCGCTCGAGGCGCCACAGCGCGGCGAAGGCGGCGTTGGACAGCTTGAGCCGGCCGTCCGTGCCGAACACGGCGACGCCCTCCTTCAGCGTGTCGAGCGTTTCGCCCTGGACGCGGGCCTGCGCGTTGAAGCGCGACTCCAGGTGGAACTGCGCGGTCACGTCGTCGAACAGGTAGGTGACGCCGTTCTGCTGGCTGGGGTTGATGACGGCGCGCAGCGTCCGACCGTCGGGCAGGTGCCAAACCTGCTCGCTGGTGTCGAGCGACTGGTAGCCGGCGAGGTGCGCCTCCTTCCAGGAGCGGAAATCCGCCTGTTCCGGCAGCATGTGGCGCACGCGCAGGTCGTCGAGGATCTCCGACTCGCTCGGTCCCCCGTCGAGGAAGGCGCCGTTCAGCGACCACAATTGCCGGTAGGCGGCGTTGTGGAAGACGAGCTGCTTGCGCCGGTCGAAGATGGCGACGGCGGTGGACAGCTGGTCGAGCGTGCGGGCGTGCGCCTGCATGGCCTGCTGGAGGTCGAGCTTCGCCCCTTCGAGCTGCGACACGTCGAAGGCGATGCCGGTCGACCCGTGCTCGCGGGGCACCTCGACGACCTCGAGGCTGCAGCGCCAGCCGGCCAGCACGGCGGCGGCCTGGCCACGGTAAACCTCGTTCCGCGCGCGGCACGCCGCCGCCGCCTCCCGCGCCGGGGGCTCGAGCAACTCGGTGCCGCGTCCCATGGCGTCGGCGGCGTCCTTCGCCTCGACGGCGAGCACGTAGGCCCGGTTGAGCCAGGTCAGCCGGGCCGAACCGTCCCGCACCCAGGCCGGGCAGGGGATCGCGTCGAGCAGCGCGCGCAGGCCGTCGCGTTCGCCCACCGCGTGGGCGTGCGCCTCGCGCAGCCGCGTCACCTCCAGCCGGTCGCCGGACACGTCGCGGATGCGCATCACCGCGCGACCCGCCACCGCGCGACCCTCGACCTCGAGGTGGCGGCCGGCGAGGCTGACGAGCCCCAGGTGGAACGCCTCGCCCCGCTCCCGCAGCCGGTCGACGCAGCCCTCCAGCGTCCGCGCCTGCTCCGCCCGCAGCCAGGAGCCGAAGGAAAGGACGCGGCGCAGGATCGGCGTGTCGCTGACGAGGCCGACGTCGCCCTCGATCTCCGCTTCGGCCGCCTGCGACCCCCAGGCGACCGTGATCTGCGTCTCGGCGGCCAGGAACGTTTCGGCGCGGTCGAGCTTGGCCCGCACCTCGTTGAGGGCGGAGAGCAGCGCGTTCTCGCGCCCCTGCGCGCGGCGACGCCCGGCGAGGTGGAGCAGCGCGACGGTGGTGGCGAACAGCACCAGGCCAACGAAGATCGCCAGCAGGTAGGTGTCGTGGGTGCCGCGCAGGTCGCCCAGCACGGCGAGGCGGCTCGCCAGCTCGCCCCCGTCGTCCGCCACCGATGCCGGCACGGCCTCCGGCCGCACGGTGTCGGCGCGCGCCGCGCCGCACACCATTGCCGGGATGGCACCAGGCAGGAAGACGCGAGACCACGAACGCGTGTATCCGGTCTCCCGCAGTCGCCTGCGCATCCCTCGAACCTCGCCCGTGCCGCCTCGAATCGCGTCACTCTAGCGACGCGCGCCGGCTTTGATAATCGAGCCGGGCGGTTCGGCGACACCGGAAGTTGGCCTTGGCGGCGATGCCGGCGGGGTGTTGCGCTTTGGCCGCGCGGCGGCCGGGGCCGGGACGCCTCGACGCCGGGCGGCCAACCGGCTTTCCTCGTTTCCGCGCTTTCGCACCAACGAGGCTGCGAACATTGTCCGATGATGGAATTTGCTGGTCGTGACGTGCCTAGGGTAAATATACCTTATGCGAGAACATAGGATCCACCTCGCCAAGATGCCGTCGGCCGCCCCGTGCTGGCCGTTCGGCGTGACCCTTTGCCCGGCCATCGACGACGCCGGCCTGTTCATCGGCGCCCGCGTCCGCCTCGCGCGGTTCGCCCGGCACGGCGGCCTCGCGCTCGACGCCGACGGCCCGCGCGTGCTCGCGCTCCTCTCGGTCGCGGCCGAGCGGGCAGTGTCGGACGGCGTCTTCGTGCCGATCGCTGCCGCGTCGGACCATTGGCGGCGCGGCGCAAAGGCCCTCGCTAACATCCGCCTCGCCCAGGCGCGGCTGCCCTGGCTCACATCTGAGGTTAACGCGCGGAACGTGCGGGATGCGGCGGACCTGCTCGACGGCGGCCTGACACCGCATGCCCTCATGAAAGCGCTCGGCTTCGACACCGCTGCGCTTGAGAAGTTCGATCCTGACCAAGCGCGCGTGCCCGCCGGAAGCGGTCCGACCAGCGGGCGATGGACAGATGGATCAAATTCCGGTGCCACCATCACCCCGGTCTCGTCATCCCGTCAGGTCGAGCCTCGCCTGCCCATCATCCCGATCGTCGACGACGATCCGATTGTGCCTCTTGGCGAGATGGTCATACCGCATGACGGTATTGTTGATCCGCTCGACCCGGCAAACCTCAACAGGCGGTTGAGTGCCGCAGAACTGCTAGAAATTGCCGCAACGCTCAAGATGATACGAGCCTCTGACCCTGCTGATCAACGACGTTTGAACCCGCATGAGTACAAGAACTTTCCGCACAGGGACACAAAGGCGCAACTGCCAATCGGTGGCACCTACAAGACCTACTATATGCGCCTGCCAGGCGCCGATCCTGGAGACTCTAGGATTGTCATAGACGAGCGTGGTCCTATTTACTTCACGAAGAACCATTACAGAAGCTTTTATCCGGTAGATGTTCTAAAGCGAAGAAACTGAGGACAGGCCTATGCCCAGATACGTCATACAGCTTGAGGTCGCCGACCAGAAAACGCTCGACGAGTTACGAGCTGCGGTCCGTGCCCGGCCTGAGGTGAGCAAGGCGGTAGCGACAAAGACAGATCCAACACCGGCACCAGCAAAGGAGACGATGGGCACGCGCATTATCACAGTCGACGCGTCGGGGTGGACGCGCAGCCGCGACATCTACGACGCGATCCTGCCCCTGCTCGGCGCACCCGTCTGGCATGGAGACAACATGAACGCGCTCACCGAATCGATCGTCTGGGGCGAGATCAATGCCGTCGAGCCACCTTACGTCCTGCGCATCCACGGCACCGCGACCCTGCCGCCCGACGTCGCCGAGGAACTGGGCTGGCTCAAGGAAGGAGTGACGGACGGTCGGGCGGAGTTCAACGTCCGACGCGGGCACGACGTCGACGTCGATGTCGAACTCCTGCCCTGACCGCCGCGCGCCGTCGGACCCGCCTGATCCCGCGTCGCCCGACGCCATCGGCGACGTCGCCCGCGTCCGCGCGTTGCTGATCGCGGCGGCGCGGCGGGGCGCCGCCCTCAGCTACGCCGGGCTGCTCGACCAACTCGGCCACCGCTTCACCCGCCCCAGGATGCGGGCGCTGTGCCGGACGCTCGACGCGATCGACGAGGCGGCCGCCGTGGCGGGCGAGCCGGACCTCGCGGTGCTGGTCGTGCGCGCGTCGGACGGCCTGCCCGGCCAGGGTTGGTGGACGGGCCGCGCGTGGATGGCGGGCCACGACGGCCCCTGGACGGGGCCGGCGGCGATGGTGTTCGTGCGCGCGGAGCAGGACCGCGCGTTCCGTTACTGGGGATGCCGGCCGGCCGGCGCGTGAGCGCGCGACCGGCACGGGGGTTGGCGACGCCTCAGTAGCGGTACTCGTTGGTCTTGTAGGGTCCCTGCGCCGGGACGTTGAGGTAGGTCGCCTGCTTCTCGCTCATCACGGTGAGCTTGGCGCCGACCTTCTCGAGGTGGAGCTTGGCCACCTTCTCGTCGAGCGTCTTGGGCAGCGTGTAAACGTGGAGGCCGTACTCGCCCTGCTTGGTCCATAGCTCGATCTGCGCGAGCGTCTGGTTGGTGAAGGACGCCGACATCACGAACGAGGGGTGGCCGGTGGCGTTGCCGAGGTTCACCAGCCGGCCTTCCGACAGCAAGATGATCCGCTTGCCGGACGCCAGCTCGATCTCGTCGACCTGCGGCTTGATGTTGTTCCACTTCATGTTCTTCAGCGCGCCGACCTGGATCTCGCTGTCGAAGTGGCCGATGTTGCAGACGATCGCGCGGTCCTTCATGGCCCGCATGTGGTCGACGGTGATGACGTCCACGTTGCCGGTCGCCGTCACGAAGATGTCGGCGCGGGGCGCGGCGTCCTCCATGGTGGTGACCTCGTAGCCCTCCATCGCCGCCTGCAGCGCGCAGATCGGATCGATCTCGGAGATCATCACGCGGCAGCCGGCGTTGCGTAAGCTCGCGGCCGAGCCCTTGCCCACGTCGCCGAAGCCGGCGATCATCGCCACCTTGCCGGACATCATCACGTCCGTGCCGCGCCGGATGCCGTCGACGAGCGACTCGCGGCAGCCGTACAGGTTGTCGAACTTCGACTTGGTGACGGAATCGTTGACGTTGATCGCCGGCCACAGCAGCCGGCCCTCCTTCTCCATCTGGTACAGGCGGTGGACGCCGGTGGTGGTCTCCTCCGAGACGCCCTTGATGGCGTGGCCCTGGCGGCCGTACCAGCCGGGGTGGGTCTTCAGCCGGCCCTTGATGGCGGCGAAGAGCACCTCCTCCTCCTCGTTGGTGGCGCCGTCGAGGAAGGCGGTGTCGCCGGCCTCCGCCTTCATGCCGAGGTGGATCAGCATGGTGGCGTCGCCACCGTCATCGAGCACCATGTTGGGAGTGCCGCCGTCCTCCCACTCGAAGATCTTATGGGTGTACTCCCAATAGTCCTTGAGGCTCTCGCCCTTGATGGCGAACACGGGGGTGCCGGCGGCGGCGATGGCGGCGGCGGCGTGGTCCTGCGTCGAGTAGATGTTGCAGGACGCCCAGCGCACGTCGGCGCCGAGCGCCTTCAGGGTCTCGATCAGCACGCCGGTCTGGATCGTCATGTGCAGCGAGCCGGCGATGCGCGCGCCCTTCAGCGGCTGCGCCGCGCCGTACTCGGCGCGCGTCGCCATCAGGCCGGGCATCTCCGTCTCGGCGATGTCGAGCTCCTTGCGGCCCCAACCGGCGAGGGCGATGTCGGCGACGACGTAATCCTTGGGCGAGTGGGTCATGAGCGGGCGGAACTCCGTTGCGGTGCCAGGGCTATAGCAAGGCCGCGCGCCGCTAGCAATAAAGATATAAGCAAGTCTTTATATGGCCTCGATCGCGCCGCCGGCTCGCGGCGGTTCGTGACGTCCGGTTGCCCCGCCCGTCGATCTTTGCCATGGCAGGCGCCGCGAGCGCGGGGTGCGATCGAGGGGGTTTCGGCGTCGGATGGACGATCGCGGCATCAACGTGGGCATCTGCCTCGACGCGCGCATGGTGGACGCCGCCATCGTCATGCTAGCCTCGCTGAAGGCGCACGCGCGGGCGGAGCGCCCGGTCACCGTTCACGCGCTGACCGACTTCGCCTCACCGGACCTGGCCGAGCTGGCCGAGCGGATGGCCGACGCGACGTTCACCCTCAAACCCATCGCCTGCACCAACGTCCACGGCGCCTTCCCCATCCGCGACCACATCACCGCCGGCACCTACCTGCGCTTCCTGCTCCCGGCGCTGCTGCCCGACGTCGACCGGATCATCTACCTCGACGTCGACGTCGTCGTGCATCGGAACCTCGAGGCGCTCTACGACACGCCGCTGGAGGGGACGCCGATGGCGGCGATGCCGGACTGGCCGATGCTGGTCGGCAGCCTCACCTGGCCGACCTTCTTCATCCCCTACGAGGGTGAGCGGCTGCGCTTCGCCGCCTACGTGCGGCGCGTGCTCGGCCTCGAATGCGAGCGCACCACCAACTACTTCAACTGCGGCGTGATGGTCTTCGACCTCGCGCGCTGGCGCGCCGACGACGTGGCCGGGCGCACGGTCAAGTACCTGACCGACAACCCCGGCCTGTACTACATGGACCAGGACGCCCTGAATTTCATCATGGGCGGCCGCTACGCCCGCCTCGACGCGCGCTACAATTCTTTCGCGAACTGTTCCTTCCCGGCCTACGTCAACGTGTTCGTCCGGCTCACGCGAGCGGGGCGACGCTGGGAGGCGCTGCGCACGCTCTGGCGCGCCGACCCCTGGGTGGTGCATTACGCCGGCGCCAACAAGCCGTGGAACCCCGGCGAGGCGCGCACCCCGCGCGACGCGCTGTGGTGGCGCTACGCGGCGCTGTCGCCGATGGCGGCGCGGGTGCTGGCGAACTACCGCGCGCGGGAAACGCCCGAGCAGAAGCGCCGGAGCAAGGTGCCGTGCGCCTCGGGCGGCGGCGGGGCCTAGGCGGCGGCCGGGACGCCCTCGCCCAACGATCCGGGATCACCGGGCGCGCGGCCGCCCGATGGCGCGCCAGAGCGTCGCCCTCCCGCCACCAGCAGGCCCGCGAGGGCGAGCGCCAGCAGGGGCATGACGTACACGTGGGCCATGCTGAGCGGCTTCTGCAGCAGGGGCACGTAGAGGATCGCGATGAGGACCCAGCGGTGCCCGAGGAGCCTGCCCCGCGACGCCAGCACGATGGCCGCGCCCGAGAACGCGGCGAGGTCGTGGAGGATGAAGTAGGGCAGCGTGAAGATCGTGCACGTCAGGACGATGAGGCACTCGTGGTCGGTGCCCGTGCCATCGCGCCGGCTCCGCCATCCGACGGCGGCGACGAGCGCGACCGCGACGAGCGTGGCGGCCAGTTGCAGCGAGGAGGCTGTGGTGGCCGAAAGCCCGCCCTCCATCGCCGCCGTCGTCAGCGACACGGAGGAGGGCGCCAGCAAGTCGATCGTGCCCTTCATCTCCGCGACCTGCGTCGGCAGGCCGACGGCGATGAAGTCCTTCCACGCCGCCGAGCCGTTCGCCGCGATCGAGGCCAGGATGATCGCCGCCGTGCCGCCGGCGGCGGAGAACAGCGCGCGCCATCGGCGCGAGGCGATGAGCAGCACCGGGACCAGGAGGATCGTCTGGGGCTTGATCACCAGTAGAGACAGGAGCAGGCCGGCCCGCACCGGACGCCGGTCGAGCTGCGCGAAGGCCGTCAGGATGACCGCCGCGACGAGCAGCGAGACTTGGCCGGCGACCACCGCGAAGATCACGGTGGGCGAGGTGAGTGCCGCCGCGACCATCCAGCGCGAGCCGACGCGCCGCACGGCGAGGCCGAGGGCCAGCAGCCCGCACGCCGTCCAGGCGGCGAGCGCGGGGAGGTAGGGCAGCAGCCCGAACGGCGCCGCCACGAGCAGGAACGGCGGCGGGTAGGACCACATGCGGTCGACCGGATCGCTCGGGAGCACCGACCGGATCATGTCCGTGTACACCGCGCGGTCGTAGAAGCGGCCGGGATCGCCGTCGAAGAAGGACCGGCCGTAGAACCACGTGTTGACGAAGTCGCGCCCCACCGGCACGCCGTCGCGGTCGACCGGCAGGGACAGGGGGCCGTGCACCCCCATGGCGAAGGCCGCGAGGGTGCCCAGGGTGCAGCAGGCGCCGACGATCGCGACGAAGCGGAAGGTGTCGTCCCTCGATGCCGTGGTGGTCAATGGTGCGTCCCGGGTGAGAAGGGTCGGCGCTCGCGGCCTGGCGCCCGCCCGCCCCACCATCGCGGAGCCGCCTTAAACCGGGGTAAAGCGATCGCGGCTACCAATGCCGGAATGGGACGCCGCTCCATAGTTTGAGCAGGCGCGTCAGCCATGGCCCCAACGTCGCCGCCAGCGCGTGCGGATCGTCCGCGAGCCGGCGCGCGAGCCGCGAGCGGCGCCGCCAGCGGGGCAGGGCCGGGTCGGCCTCGCCGTGGTCGAGGCGGACCAGCAGCGCCACCAAATTGAGCCTCAGCCAGATGTTGGGCGCGAAGCGCGCCGCCTCCGCGACGAGGTGGTCGATGATCAGCAGCCGGGCGTGATTGTTGCTGTCGCCGCCGCCGCCGGGCTTGAAGCACAGGGTGCGGTCGAGCTGCGCGCGCCGCGTGTAGATGTTGCCGCCGTGGATGCGGTAGGCGAACACCGGTTCGTCGATCAACGCGCTGCCGCACAGCGCGCCGATGGCGTGGCCGAAGTACATGTCCGTGCCGGTACGGAGTTCCGCCAGCCCCGGGTTGTCGGCGAACAGCAGCAGCGCGTCGCGGCGGTAGCAGCTCCCCGAGGTGGGCGACCACACCCACGAGGTGTGCAGCGGCGGCACGTGGTGGAGGCGCCCGGCGAGCCGCATCGCCAGCGTCTCGCCGGGCCACCTCCCGCCCACCGCGTCGCGGTACGGTCGCACGAGGTCCCGTCGCACGCCCTTGCCGCTGCGGATATAGCGGCCGAAATCCTCGCCGCCGGCCACCACGACGCGCGTCTCCGCCCCCTCGCCCACCACCTGCAGCATGTCGCCGGAGGTGAAGCCGACGTGGGCGCGCAGCGACAGGTGGGCGTAGACGTGCGCCTCCACGCAACCGGGTAGCAGGAGGTCGTCGGCGTCGACGAAGATGACGTAGGCGCCGCGCGAGGCGGCGAGCCCGTCGAGCGAGGCGGGGGTTTGCCCGTCGTTGGCCGCGCGCCGGACGACCCGCACGGCCGAACCGCGCGCCTCGATCGCCGCCAGCACCGCGTCGGACCCATCGGTGGAGGCGTTGTCGACCACCACGCACTCGACATGGGGATAGCTCTGCCCCAGCACGGAGGCGACCGCCGCGTGGAGGAAGCGGCCATAGTTGAAGTTGACGATCACCACGCTGACCAGCGGCGGCGCGATCGTCGCGGTGTCGACGGGGGCTGGGTGGGCTGACTGGGTCATGCGGGCGGGGTCTTGTTCGCGGGTTTTGGGGTTCGCCGGTGTGGGAGCGGCCTATCGCACGCCGCACCGGCGCGGGCCAGCCGCCCCGGTTGGCCGGACCCGCGTCCTGTGCCATGACCAGCGCCGTCGCGACGCGCGGCATCGGACGCGATATGTCGATCGACTCACCCTGGCCGACCGTCCTCGGCGTCATCCTGCTGCTGGTCCTGGTCCGGGCGCCGATCTTCGGGCCCGCCGACGAAGCGGCGACGCGGCACGGCGGGCGCGTCGCGACGCTCGACGGCTTGCGCGGCTTCCTCGCCCTCGCCGTCTTCTCCCACCATGCCGCGATCTACCACGTTTACGTCGCCGACGGACGCTGGCTGCCGCCTTCCTCCCGGTTCCACGCCATGCTGGGCCAGGTCGGCGTCGCCCTGTTCTTCATGATCACCGGCTTCCTGTTCTGGGGCAAGCTGCTCGCCGAGCGGGGCCGGCCGGACTGGCGGCGGCTCTACATCGGGCGGGTCTTCCGCATCGGGCCCCTCTACGTGGTGGCCATCGCCATGCTGATCGTCATCGTCTTCGCGCGATCGGGCTGGCAGCTCCACGGCACCCTGTTCGGCTTGGTGAAAGGGTGCGCCTGGTGGCTGGCCCTGGGCGCCTTGGGACCCGGCCCCGACCTCGACCGGCTCGCCGACACGTGGATCATCCTCGCCGGGGTGACGTGGACGCTTCGCTACGAGTGGTGGTTCTACGCGGCGCTGCCCCCGATGGCCCTCGTCGTCAGGGCGGGCGGGCGCTGGCCGGCCCTGTCCTGCCTCGGCGGCTTCGTCGCCGGGTGCGTCGCCACCGCGCTCACCGCGACCGACGCCGTCGTGGCGCTCCCGGTCGTCAGCGCGACCCTGTTCGGCGCCGGCGCCCTCGCGGCGTCCGTGCCGGGCGGGGCGATCGTCCGGGCCACGCCGCCCGTCCTCACCTCGACGCTCGTCGTCGCGCTGGTCGCGGCCACCTTCGCCTCGCCCTCGATGAACCGGGTGGGCGCGATCCTCCCCCTCACCGGTGCTTTCGCCCTGATCGCGTGGGGCTGCGACCTCTTCGGCCTGCTGGCGACGCGCGGCGCGCGACGCCTCGGCGACATCAGCTACGGCCTCTACCTCCTGCAGGGCCTCGTGCTGGCCACCGTCTTCGCGTCGCCGCCGGTGCGCGCCTTCGCGCTCGGCTCGGGTGCGCGGTACTGGGGCGTCATCCTCGGCTGCGCCGTGATCCTGATGGTCATCGCCACGCTCGCCTTCGTCGCGATCGAGCGCCCTGGCATCGCGTGGGGTCGGAGGGTCGGTCGCCTCCCGGTGCGCGACGCGGTCTCGCGAGCCCGTCCCGTCCCGAGCGCGTCGCGGGACGTTCCCGACGCGGACGCGATGCGCTATGGAGCCGGCATGCAGGGAGCTTGGATTGTCGACGATGAGTGATGCTGGCCCTTCCGATCGAGCGGTGCCCACCCAACCGCCGCGCAACACCGGCATCGCCATCCTCGCCAACGACAAGGTGATGCATTGGCTGCTGCCGTTCCTGGAATCCTGGCGCGCCACCAACGCGCACCTGCCGGTGCACCTCATCTCCTACGACGACAACATGGAGAAGACGCGCCGCGTCGCCGAGATCTACGGTGTCACGATCTCCGACATCGACTGCCGCGAGCTCGACGCCTTGTCGAAGAAGCTCTTCCCCTTCAGCCTCGGCAAGCGGTTCCGCCTCCGCAAGCTGCTGTCCCTCGCCCTGCCGCTCGACGAGGTGGTCTACCTCGACGTGGACATCATCCTTTTCCGCGATCTCGCCCCGCTGCTCGGCCACCTCCGGCCGGGCGTCGTCGACTTCATCGTCGCCACCAAGACCGACAGCTACGTCTACAACAAACACCACCTCGATTACGATTACCTGCGCGACGCGCTGACCTTCAACGACGGCTTCTTCATCACGTCGAACAGGATCCTCGCCGTGCAGGACTTCTACGACGCGATGGAGGCCGACGAGCGCACCTTCGACACCGTGCGCCAGCGCGGCGGGCTCTACGCGCAGCCGCTCGTCAACTTCGTCGTCCACCGCAAACGGCTGAAGGTGGTGCCGGGCTACGACCTCGCGTCGGACGTGTCGGGCGAGAGCTACCACAAGGCGGTGGGCGTGACGGTGGGCGCCGACGGCGGCTACATCTGCCGATGGGGCGGCAACATCGTCTTCGCGCATTGGCCGGGCGTCACCGGCGTGCCCAAGGGCCAAGTCTTCGACGAGGCCTGGGCCGCCTACGCCCAGCGGGCGCGGGAGCGCGTCGGCGGTGGGCTCGCGTGACCGTCGCCCCGGCCGCGAGCGTGGCGGCCGATCACGCCTTCACCCTGCCGCGCGTCAGCGTGGTCATCGTCAACTACAACTACGCCGCCTACCTCGCGGCGGCGGTCGAGTCCGTGTTCGCGCAGACCTACGCCCACCTCGAGTGCGTGCTGCTCGACAACGGCTCGACCGACGACAGCCCCGCCGTCATCGACGCGCTGGCGGCGCGCTTCCCGCGGATGCGCGTGGTGCGGCGCCCCGACAACGGCGGCCAGTCGCTCGCCTCCGTGGAGGGGTTCGAGGCGACGGGCGCGCCCTACGTCACCTTCCTCGACGCCGACGACGTGATGCTGCCGGACTTCCTCGCCACCCACATGTTCGTCCACCTGTCGCTGCGCGTGCCGCTCGGCTTCACCTGCTCGGACATGTTCCAGACGCTCGGCGACGAACTCGTGCTCGGCACCTTCGCCGCGTTGAACGCCTACGTCCGCGAGGGCACCGGCCGCGATCCGGACCTGCTGCGCCCGGTCGACCGCGACGAGGCGAGCCTGCCGCTCGCCGCCTTGCGCCCGGTGCCGGCCGACGCCGTGCGCCGCGTCGCCCCCGACCGGCGCGACTGGCCCTGGGCCTCGATGTCGGCCTTCGTGTTCCGCCGCGACGCGCTCAACCTCGTGATGGGCAACCCGGCGCTGCGCACGCTCCCGAGCAACTTCGACGTGTACCTCGCGCGCGGCGTCAACGCGCTCACCGGCAGCGCGATCATCGACCGGACGCTGACCGTCTACCGCATGCATTCGTCCAACATCTTCGCCCGCCACCCGCAGCTGGCCGGCGTGTTCAACTTCGAGCGTCTCGGCCGCAACGACCACGAGCAGCGGGTCCGCAGGCTGCTGATCGACAACCTCTTCGCCACCGCCGGCACGCTGCTCCCCAAGCTGCAGAACCAGGCGGATTTTTTGCGCGCGGCGCGCCTCTTCAACGACATCACGCCGCGCCTGGAGGCGCGGCCGGGGCGGACCTACCT
>CAXSDP010000013.1:54463-69711 GCA_964235705.1 uncultured Beijerinckiaceae bacterium
GCCTCTTCAACGACATCACGCCGCGCCTGGAGGCGCGGCCGGGGCGGACCTACCTGCAAGATCGCTTCGCCGCCGCGTTGCCGCTGCTCAGGACGCTGGTGCCGCGCCCGCAACTGGTGCTGTGGGCGCTGCAGCTGCGCGCCTGGGCGCCGTTGCGCTCCCTGCTGGCGCGCCGGGGCTGAGGCGCCGGCGCCTTGGCGCGACCGTCTTGACGCAAACGTCTTGGCGCGACCTCGTCCCACCCCCATTTTCCTTGCCATGACATCATCATCGCAACGCCTCGACGTCGTCGTGGTCGGCGCCGGCGCGGCCGGCATCGCCGCCGGGCGCGCGCTGCGCCGGCGCGGCCTCTCGTTCCTGATCCTGGAAGGACGCGACAGGCTCGGTGGGCGCGCCCACACCGACCCGTGCGGCACGCGCTTCCCCCTGGATCTGGGCTGCGAGTGGCTGCACTCGGCCGACCGCAACGTGCTGGCCACCATCGCGGGCGACGGCGGCTTCACCCTCGACAAGAGCGAGCCGCCGTGGCGCAAGCGGAGCCCCCAGCCCGGCTTCGGCGACGCCGAGCAGGCCGCCTTCGACGTTGAACAAGAAGCGTTCTACGCCCGCCTTGAAGCTGCCGCCGCCGACGTGCGCCGCACCGGGCGCGATCGGCCGGCCTCCGACTTCCTCGACCCCGCCGCTCGCTGGAACGGGCTGACCGACGCGATCTCGACCTACTACAACGGCGCGCCGCTGGAGCGCGTGTCCGTGCTCGACTTCGACCGCTACGTCGACACGGACGTGAACTGGCGCGTCAGGGGCGGCTACGGCGCGATGATCGCGTCGCTTGGCGCGGACTTGGCCGTCCGGCGCGGCTGCCGGGTCACCGGCGTCGACCTGACCCGCCACGCCGTGCGGGTCGAGACGACCGCCGGCGCGGTCGAGGCGGCCGCCGCCATCGTCACCGTGTCGACGGCCGTGCTGGCGTCCGGCGCGATCCGCTTCGCCCCCGCGCTCGACGACCACATGGCCGCCGCCGCCCACCTGCCGCTCGGCGTCGCGAACAAGCTGTTCTTCACGCTGGAGGACGCGGAAGCGTTCGAGCCCGACACCCGCGTGGTCGGCGCGCCGGGGCGGCGCGACAGCGGCAGCTACACGCTGCGCTCCGGCGGCCGCGCCCTGGTGGAAGGCTATTTCGGCGGCGACCACGCGCGACACCTCGAGGCCGGCGGCTTGCCGGCCTTCGTCGACGCCGCGCGCGCCGAGCTGACGGCGGCGCTCGGCCGGGACATCGGCGCGAGCCTCACGCCGGTGGTGGCGACCGGCTGGGCGCGCGATCCCCTGTCGCTCGGCTCCTACTCGCACGCGCTGCCCGGCCACGCCGACGCCCGCGCCGTGCTGGCGACGCCGGTCGACGACCGCCTCCTCTTCGCCGGCGAGGCGACCTCGACCCACTTCTTCTCGACCGCGCACGGCGCCTACGAGGAGGGCGCGCGGGCGGCGCGGATACTCGCCGACGCGCTCCAGCCCGCGGCGGGTTGGGCGTGAGCGATGACGGCGCCGACCGCCTCGCCGCGCTGGAAAGCCGCGTGGCCTACCAGGACGCGACGATCGAGGAGCTGAACGCCGCCATCACCGCGCAATGGCGGGTGATCGACGCGCTCGCCCGCGAGGTCGCGGCGCTGACCGACCGCATCGGCGACCTCGCCCGCCGCGAGCCCGGGGCGCCGGAGCCGCCGCCGCCGCACTATTGAAGGGGTCCGGCCAACGCGTCGCACGACTTATCCCACGCTCAATGCGCCGCGCGCCTTGCCGAACGGCTCCCGACGGCCAAGCTGAGGGGGTATGCAGACGGTCCTCGAAAAGCTCGCCATCCTCGCCGACGCGGCCAAGTACGACGCGTCCTGCGCGTCGAGCGGCACGGACAAGAAGTCCTCGCTGAAGTCGAAGGGCATCGGCTCGACGGAGGGCATGGGCATCTGCCACGCCTACGCGCCGGACGGGCGCTGCATCTCGCTCTTGAAGATCCTGCTGACGAACTATTGCCGGTTCGATTGCCACTACTGCGTCAACCGCGTGTCCTCCAACGTGCCGCGCGCCCGCTTCACCGTGGACGAGGTGGTCGACCTCACGCTCGGCTTCTACAAGCGCAACTTCATCGAGGGGCTGTTCCTCTCGTCGGGCATCATCCAGTCGCCGGACTACACGATGGAGCAGGTGGTGGCGGTGGCCCGCAAGCTGCGGCTCGACCACAAGTTCGGCGGCTACATCCACCTGAAGACGATCCCCGACGCCGACCCCGCCCTGCTGGCCGAAGCCGGCCGGTGGGCCGACCGGTTGTCGATCAACGTCGAGCTGCCGACGCAGGCGAGCCTCGCCCGCCTCGCGCCGGAGAAGGACGCCGGCCGCATCCGCCAGGCCATGGGCGGCCTGCGCCTGCGCATCGACGACGCCAAGGGCGAGCGCAGGGACGTACGCGTCGGCGGCAAGAAACCGCCGCGCTTCGCCCCCGCCGGCCAGTCCACGCAGATGATCATCGGCGCCGACCCGTCCGACGACGGCGCGATCCTGCGGCAATCGTCCTCGCTCTACGCGAGCTACGGCCTGCGCCGGGTGTACTACTCCGCCTTCTCGCCGATCCCCGACGCCAGCCGCGTGCTCCCGCTGGTGAAGCCGCCGCTGATGCGCGAGCACCGGCTCTACCAGGCCGACTGGCTGCTGCGCTTCTACGACTTTGGCGTCGAGGAGATCCTGGGCGCGAGCGAGGGCGGGATGCTCGACCTCCACGTCGACCCCAAGACCGCCTGGGCGCTGAAGAACCGGGACACCTTCCCCGTCGACGTCAACGTGGCGGCGCGCGAAACCCTGTTGCGCGTGCCGGGTCTCGGCGTGAAGGCGATCGCCAAGATCCTGTCGTCGCGCCGCGTCCGCGCCCTGCGGCTGGAGGACCTGACCCGCATCTGCCACTCGGTGAAGACGATGATGCCCTGGATCACCTGCGCCGACTGGAGCCCCGGCGGGCTGACGGACAAGGCGGACCTCAAGGCCCGCATCGCGCCGGCCAAGCAGATGGAGTTGTTCGGTTGATTTCGTGACGCGAGGCGGTAGGACGGCAATCAGGTAGGGCGCGTCTCCAGTAGCCTCATGGTGAGGAGGCCTGAAAGGCCGTCTCGAACCAGGAGGGCGGTCCCGTCACGGTGCCTCCTGAAGCCCTCGTGGTTCGAGACGCCGCCTTTGGCGGCTCCTCACCATGAGGGGGTGTCGGGCAACCCGGTGAGGAATGACGACGGGAAGGGTCGGTCCCCATGCTCCACCTCGAAGGCTCCTGCCGCTGCGGCGCCGTCACGTTCGGTTGCGACAGCCACGCGCCGGTGCCCTACCAGCTCTGCTACTGCACCATCTGCCGCAAGACGGCGGGCGGGGGCGGCGCCGCCATCAACCTCAGCGCGGTCGCGTCCTCGCTCACGGTCCATGGCCGCGACTCGCTCGGCGTGTACCGCGCGACGATCCGCGACGCGGATGGCGGCTGCGAGGTCAGCACCGGCGAGCGCAACTTCTGCACGCGCTGTGCCACCGCCCTGTGGCTCTACGATCCCGACTGGCCGGAGCTGCTGCACCCGTTCGCCTCCGCCGTCGACACCCCGCTCCCGCCCGCGCCGGTGCGCACCCACATCATGCTCGACGACAAGCCGGCGTGGGTGCCGCTGGAGGCCGGCCCACACGACACCCTGCGGCCGCACTACCCCGACGAGAGTATCGAGGACTGGCATCGCCGGCACGGGCTGTGGCGCGATTGACGCGCGCCCGGTCTTGCGCGGCGACCGAAGCGGGGTGATGGATCGCGCATGAAACGCGTCACCCTCGCCACCCCCACCGACTTCGAGGGCTGGCGCGTCGCCGCCCGCTCCGCCGTGCTGGCCACCGTCGCGCCGGACCAGATCGCCTGGGGCGTGGCGGGGGAAGGCGGCGACCTGCTGGCGACGGACGACCTCGCCGACGTGCCGGCGGTCGATCGTCCCCAATTCAACGTGTCCAAGGCGTTCGTCGCGCTGGCGAAGGAGGTCATCTTCCACTCCGACCCCGAGCGTTTCGCGCTGCTCTACCGCCTGCTGTGGCGGCTGCTGTCCAACCCGGCCCTGCTCGCCGACGCGTCCGACCCCGACGTCCACCGGGTGAACGCGATGGCCAAGGCGATCCACCGCGACATCCACAAGATGCACGCCTTCGTGCGCTTCAAGGAGGTGGTGGCGCCCGACGGCGAGCCGGCCTTCATCGCCTGGTTCGAGCCGGACCATTACATCGTCGAGGCGGTCGGCGACTTCTTCGTGCGCCGCTTCACCGGCATGCGCTGGTCGATCCTCACCCCGCACCGCTCGGCGTTCTGGGACGGCGAGGCGTTGTCCTACGGGCCGGGCGCCGACAAGGCCCAGGTGCCGGACGAGGACCGGCTGGAGGAGCATTGGCGCACCTACTACGCCTCCATCTTCAACCCCGCCCGCCTCAAGGTGCGGGCGATGCAGAAGGAGATGCCGAAGAAATATTGGCACAACCTGCCCGAGGCCCGGATGATCGACGGCCTGATCCGCGACGCCGGGACGCGCATGGCCGGGATGATCGAGGCGGAACCCACGCAACCCTCGCGCCTTGCCCAAGCTCTCATTCGGCAAGGTCGCGCGTCGGTGGACGACGTGGCCATCAAGGAGGATGGCGTGGATCTTTTCGAGGCAGCGGACGCCTCTGCGGAACAAGCCGCCCCTGACGCCCCCAAGACGCTGGCCGAGGCGCGGGCGGCGGCGGCCAACTGCACCCGCTGCGACCTGTACAAGCCGGCGACGCAGGTGGTGTTCGGCGAAGGGCCGGAATCGGCCGAGATCATCTTCGTCGGCGAGCAGCCGGGCGACAAGGAAGACCTCGCCGGCCACCCCTTCGTCGGGCCAGCAGGGGCGATGTTCAACCGCGCGCTCGGCGACGCCGGGATCGAGCGCGACAAGGCCTACGTCACCAACGCGGTCAAGCACTTCAAGTACGAGCCGCGCGGCAAGTTCAGGCTGCACAAGAAGCCGGACAGCAAGGAGATCTCCGCCTGCCGCTACTGGCTCGACCTGGAGAAGGGCTTCCTCGCGCCCAAGATCATCGTGGCGATGGGTGCGTCGGCGGGCCAAGCGCTGCTCGGCCGCGTCGTGAAGATCGGCGCCGAGCGCGGCAAGCCGATCCCGCAGGGCAACGAGGCGCCGGTGTTCGTCACCGTGCATCCCTCCTACCTGTTGCGGCTGCCCGACGAGGAGGCGAAGAAGACGGAATACGCCCGCTTCGTCGCGGACCTGACGGCGGTGAAGATGGCGGCGGGGCTTTAGCGCGCGTCGCGCCGGCTGGCCTGGACGAACAGGAGGAACCCGCCGACCAGCGGGATCGCGCCGAGCAGGGACCACCAGCCGGAGCGGCCGGCGTCGCGTAGCCGCCTGATCGTGAGGGCGATGCCAGCGACGGCGACGGCGGCCGTGGCAAACCCCAGCACGGCTTCGGTGGCGGCGTTTCCAGGCGCAGCCCCATCCTCGCCGAACACCAGCAGGTCCACTGCGACGAGGCCCATGACCACCGCGCTCTGGAGCGTGGTGACAATCCAGTAACGCGTCCGGGTCAGGCGCGCGGTCATCGCGGACGGAAGCGCTTGAGGCGGAGCGCGTTGGTGACCACGAACACGCTGGACAGCGCCATCGCGCCGGCGGCCAGCATCGGCGACAGGGTCACGCCGAAGGACGGATAGAGCGCGCCGGCGGCGACGGGGATCAGCACGACGTTGTAGCCGAAGGCCCAGGCGAGGTTCTGACGGATGTTGCGCATCGTCGCCCGCGACAGGGCCACCGCCGTCGCCACCCCGGCGAGGTCGCCCCCCATCAGCACCACGTCGGCGCTGGCGATGGCGACGTCGGTGCCGGTGCCGACCGCGATGCCCACGTCCGCCTCGGCCAGCACCGGCGCGTCGTTGATGCCATCGCCGACGAAGGCGACCGGACCGTCCGCGCGCAACGCCCGCAGCGCCGCCACCTTGCCGTCCGGCCGCACGTCGGCGACCACCCGGTCGATGCCCACTTGGGCCGCGACCACCTCGCCGGTCCGGCGCGCGTCGCCGGTGATCATCGCGACGCGCCGGCCGAGGCCGCGCAGGGCCGCCACCGCGCGGGGCGTCGAGGCCTTGACCGGGTCGGCCACCGCCAGCAGCGCGGCGAGATGGCCGTTGAGCGCGACGTAGAGCGGCGTCCGGCCGTCCCCGGCCAGGCGCGCGGCTTCGGCGGCGAAGGACGCCACGTCGATCCCGGCGTCCGCCATCATCCGATCCGCGCCCAACCTCACGTCCCGCATGCCCACGTTCGCGGTGACGCCGAGGCCGGGATGGGCGGCGAAGCCGCGGGCCGTCGGGACGTGGAGGCCCTTGGCGCGCGCCGCCGCGACGATGGCCGCCCCCACCGGATGCTCGGAGCCGCCCTCGGCGGCGGCGGCCATCGCCAGCACGTCGTCGGGCGCGAAGCCCTTGGCGCAGGCGAGGTCGGTCAGGGTCGGGCGACCTTCCGTCAACGTGCCGGTCTTGTCGAAGGCGATCAGCGTGACGTCGCGCAGCGTTTGCAGCACGTCGCCCCGGCGGAACAGCACGCCGAGTTCCGCCGCCCGACCGGTGCCGACCATGATCGAGACCGGCGTCGCCAGCCCCATCGCGCAGGGGCAGGCGATGATGAGCACGCTGACGGCGTTGATGAGCGCCAGGCCGAGCGACGGGCTCGGCCCGAACGCGGTCCAACCGGCGAAGGTCAGCGCGGCGGCGAGCAACACGGCCGGCACGAACCAGCGCGTCACCTTGTCGACCAGCGCCTGGATCGGCAGCTTGGCGCCCTGCGCGTCTTCCACCATGCGAATGATCTGAGCGAGGGCCGTGGCCCCGCCGACCTTCTCCGCGACGAAGGTGAAGGCGCCGGTGCCGTTCAGCGTGCCGCCGGTGACCGCCGCGCCCACCGCCTTGGCGACCGGCATCGGCTCGCCGGTGATCATCGACTCGTCGACGAAGGAATGGCCGTCGCGCACGCTGCCGTCGACCGGCACGGCCTCGCCCGGCCGCACCTGCACCACGTCGCCGACGCGCACCGCATCGATCGCGACGTCGACGAAGGCGCCGTCCCGCTCCACGCGGGCGGTCTTGGCGCGCAGCTTGAGGAGGCGGCCGATCGCGTCGCCGGCCCGGCCCCTGGCGCGCGCCTCCAGCGTGCGGCCGAGCAGGATCAGCGTGACGACCGTCGCGGCGGCGTCGAAGTAGGTGTCGGCCGTGCCGGCCGGCAGCACGTCCGGCGCGATGGCGGCCACGGTCGAGAAGCCCCAGGCCGCGCTGGCGCCCAGCACCACCAGCGCGTTCATGTCGGGTGCCCCACGCCACAGCGCCGGTAGGCCGTGCCGGTAGAAGCGCAGCCCCGGCCCGAACAGCACGAGCGTGCTGCAGACGAAGGCGATCGCCTCGATCGTGGCGACGTCGAACGTGCGGTCGATCGCCGCCGCGAAGGCCGGGACGAGGTGGCCGCCCATCTCCAGGACGAGCACGGGCAGGGTGAGGATCACCGCCACGACGAGGTCACGGGTCAGGGTGGCCTCCTCGCCGGCCCCACGCGGCGCCGGCTCGGCCTCCATCGGGCGCGGCGTGTAGCCGGCCTTGGCGATCGCCGCCTCGACCGTCCCCGCCTCGACCCAGCCGGCGACCTCGACGCTGGTGCGCCCGGTCGCGAGGTTGACGCTGGCCGAGCGCACGCCCGGCAGTTTGGCGACCACGCGCTCCACGCGGCCGACGCAGGACGCGCAGGTCATGCCCTCGACGCCGAGGACGATCGATCGCCCCGGCACCGCGTAGCCGCCCTTCGCCACCGCGCCGGCGACGTCGTCCAGCACCGCCGCGCGCTCGCGGGAGCCGTCGAGGGCGACGCTCGCGGTGGCGGTCGCGAGGTTGACCTCGGCCGACGCCACGCCGGCGACATGACGGATCAGCCGCTCGACGCGGCCGACACAGGAGGCGCAGGTCATGCCCTCCACGGCGAAGCGGGTCGCCGTCTCGGCATGGACATCTCGTTTGGGACGGTCGTGCGTCATGGTGCCTCCCCGCTCGATATGGGGTGGAAGGACGATCCGGCCTATCCCGGCGCGCTCACTTCTGCGCGGTGAGCTGCGCCTGCGCCGCCGGCGCCTTCTGGAGCAACTCGTCGATGCGGTCGCGCTCCTTTGTGAATAGCGACAGCATTCGGCCGTCGAACTCGCGCGTGCGGGCGAGCTTCACGCGCATGGGGTCGACGAAATGGCCGTTGACCAGCACCTCGTAATGCAGGTGCGGGCCGGTCGCGAGGCCGGTCTGACCGAGGAAGCCGATGGTTTGGCCTTGCTTGACCCGCGCGCCCTCGGTGGCGCCGCGCGCGAAGCCCGACATGTGGTTGTACGTCGTCACGTAGCCGTTGGCGTGTTCGATCTCGATGCGGCGCCCGTAGCCCGAACTCCAACCGGCCTGGATGATGGTGCCGTTGCCGGCGGCGAGGATCGGCGTGCCGATCGGGGCGGCGAAATCGGTGCCGGTGTGCGGGCGGGAATAGCCCAGGATGGGGTGGAAGCGCAGGCCGAAGCCGGACGTGATCTTGGCACCGGGAACGGGGATGCGGATCAGGAATTTGCGGGTCGAGCGGCCGCTCCCGTCGTAATAATCCACGGTGCCGTCGTCGGGCGTCTGGAAGCGGTAGTAGCGGTAGGTGTCGCCGCGCGTGGTGATGGCGGCGTAGAGCAGCTCGTTGCCGCCCTCGGATTCGTCGCCGTTGTCGTAGAAGGCGGTGAACGAGTCCCCGGCCGCGACGGCGCGGTTGAAGTCGACGTCGTTGGCGAAGATGCGGACGAGGTCGTCGATGACCGGTTTCGGGATCCCCTGCTTCAGGGCGCTCTCGTAGAGCGAGTTGTAGAGCGGCATCCCGCCGTCGTCGCCATCGTCGTCGCCGCGCTTCGCGGGCGCGGCGGGGGCGTCCTTGCCGGTCAACCGGACGTAGGTGCCGTCGTCCTTCAGGGCGACGGTCGTTTCCAGCGTCTCGTTCGCGTAGATCGAGAGGCGCGCCAGGATGGTGGCGTCGCCGCCGCCGTCCGTGTCGGTGAACAGCAGCTTGACGCGTCGCCCGTCCGGGATCGGCTGCTGCCCGTCCCGCGCGCCAAGGGTCGCGATCACGACCGGGATGATCGCGCGCGCGACGCCGGCGTTGAGCAGCAGGTTCTCGAGCGACTCGCCGCGATGCACGGTGACCAGCTTCTCGTCGAGCTGGCTGACGCCCGGCAGGCTCGGCGCCCGGGGTACCACCGTCACGTTCTCCGGCACGATCCGCACCTCGATGGAGGAGAACGAGGAATTGGGGAAGACGTCGTTGGCGTAGGCGAGCGGGTTGGGCGCGTCGGCGCGGCTCGTGCGCATCAACAGGAGCTGCGGGGGCAGCGTGAAGGGGCGGTTGCCGGCGGCGATGGCGGATTTGACGTGTTCGGACACCTGCGCCTGCACTTCCTCGGACGAGAGCGACACGTCCGTCGTGAGGAGCTGGGGCGAAAGGTCCCGCGTCGCCCAGGAGAACTCGGCGTCGTCCTGCTGCGGCTCGGGCTGCGCCTCCACGGCGGTGCGGGCGTCGGCCAGCACCTTCTGCGGGTTGTAGGCGGGGACCTCGTCGGAATAGCCGGCGGTGGCGGTCAGCAACGTGGTTTCGACGCGGGCGAAGCTGTGCGTGCGCATCTCCTCCTTGTCGCCGATCTTGGTGGGGGTCGGCACGCGGAACGTCTGCTTGGCGGCCACGATGTCGACCGGTTTCACCAGGCGGTCGCCCTTGTGCGGGTTGAGGCCGGCCTCGTCGTCGTCCTTCTTCTGCGCCGCGGCCGGGAGCGGCGCGTCGGCGAAGTAGGCTTCGTGGTCGAGGGCCGCGTACATCGTCGACCCGATCAGCACCGCGCCCATCAGCCCGGTCAGCACCGTGCCGCACAGCCAACGGACGGACACGCGCCGATGATCGAAGAAGGTGTGGCGCGCCCCGTCGGCCTCCAGGGCCGGCTCGACGCCGTGGTCGATCGCCGGCGCATGGCGGCCCGCGCGAGGATGGCGGCTCGCGTGGGAACTTGAACTAAGCGTCTGGGTCCACACGTGGGTTCCGCATGTTCGGCTTTCCCGCATCCCAAGACAGGATGGGCACGCGAGTCTTGCCCGGGGCTCGTCCCTCGAGGGGCCGGGTCGAAAGGGATGACGGATGCGTGACGTCCGCGCCGTGGGACAAAGCCTCGCGAACTTGGCCCAATTGAGACCTGGCCGGACGGGTCGGCGGCGGCGCCACCCCCCGATCGACCGGTGCGGATCGGCGTTCACCGCGTTGACGGGTTGGGTCGGGGCGGGACTTGCCGCCCCGCGGAAAGCTCGGTAGGGCTCCCGGTGGGGCCGGAGGCGCTTGGCCATCGCGTCCGCAGAGGGTCGTTGCAGGGCCGTTGACGAGGGATCGGGCGATTTTCAACCGACGAACAATCGTGCAGGGAGCCTTGGTCGTCGCCGCCGACGCGGTGACCCAAGCCGACGCGCAGACGGCGAGGCCGCCGCAGGCGAGCCACTTCTCCTTCTCCGACGTGGTGAAGCGCGCCTTCGACCTCGCGTCGGCGCCCTACGAGGCGCAGGTGCCGCCGCTCCCCGACGAACTGAACAAGCTCGACTTCGACGCTTGGCGGCAGATCGAGTTCCGCGAGAACAAGGGCCTGCTCGGCGGCGGCAACAACAGCCCGTTCCGCATCGAGCTGTTCCACCTCGGGCATCTTTATAAACGGCCGGTCGTCATCAACACCCTGCGCGACGGCATCCCCACGCCCATCCCCTACCAGGCCAACGCGTTCAACTTCGGGTCCACCCGCCTCGCCAAGCCGCTGCCGGTGAACCTGGGCTTCGCCGGCTTCAAGATCCGCACCACGCTGAACGACCCGAGGACGTACGACGAGTTCATCTCCTTCATCGGGTCGAGCTACTTCCGCTTCCTCGGCCGGGGCCAGCGGTACGGCTTATCTGCGCGCGGTTTGGCGCTGGCCGGCGGTACCCACGAGGAGGAGTTCCCCTTCTACCGGGAGTTCTGGATCGAGACACCCAGGGCGGACGTCGACAAGCTGACCATCTACGCCCTGCTCGACAGTTCGGTCACGACCGGCGCGTTCCAGTTCGACTGCTACCCCAAGGAGAACAGCGTCGTCTCCGTGACGGCCACGTTGATCCCCCGCCGCAACGGTGTGAAGGTCGGCTACGCCCCTTTGACCTCCATGTTCTTCGTCGGCGAGGACGACCACCGTTTCCACGACGACTTCCGCCCCGAACTCCACGATTCCGACGGGCTGATGATGGAGACGGGGACCGGCGAGTGGATCTGGCGCCCGTTGCGCAACCCCCCGATCGCCAAGACGTCCGCCTTCTTCGACCGCGACGTGAAGGGGTTCGGCCTGCTGCAGCGCGACCGCGACTTCACCCATTACGAGGACATCGACCTCGCCTACCAGCTACGCCCGAGCTACTGGGTCGAGCCGTCGACCCCCTTCGGCGAGGGTCACGTCGAATTGTTCGAGATGCCGACCACCGATGAGAGCAACGACAACGTCGTGGCCTCCTGGGTCGCCGCCGACGACCTCGTCGTCGGTCAGCCCCGGACCTACGGCTATTCCATCACGTCGGCGCTCGACCTCGACGACCTGTCGTCGAACGGCAAGGTCGTCAACACCTTCCAGACCGCCGCGCGCGCGCTCGGCTCGTCCGAGCCGAACCTCCCGACGGTGCGGCGCTTCATCATCGACTTCGCCGGCGGCGACCTCGCCTATTACAAGGACGACCCGAGCCAGGTGTCGATCGTGGCGGGAAGCAGCCATGGCAGCATCGTGCGCTCCTACACGCAGGACAACCCCGCCATCGGCGGCTTCCGGGCGACCTTCGACGTCCAGCTCGCGCCCGGCGAGACGGCCGACCTGCGGGCCTACCTGAGGAGCCCCACGCAGGTGCTGACCGAGACCTGGATGTTCCCGTGGCAGGCCCCCGGTGCGCCGCCCGCGCCACCGCCGCCGGCCCCGGTGCCCGTCGCCGCCGCGCCGCCGCCGGCCCCCGCGCTGGCGACGCCCCCGCTGCCCGTCGCGCCCGCGCCGAAGTAGCTGCGCGGCCTCAGCCCGGCTGGCCGAGGCTCGCGGGATCGAAGGCGGCGACGTCCCCGAGCAGTTCGACGAAGGCGGCGGCGCCGTGGGCCGCGCAGGCCTCGCCCTTGGCGGCGGTGGCGAGGGTGGCGTCGCCGATCGCGCCGGCCGCGCAAAGGTCCTCCGCCATCCAGCCGATGCCGGTCGGGCGCCCGGTGGCGCGCAGCCAGCGGTGGTCGCGTTCCATCGCCAGGCTCCTCGGCACGAAGTCGCTGATGGCGTCGGTCCGCACGAGGTCGGGACGGAAGGCCAGCATCAGCGAGGTTTCGACGTCGCCGCCGTGGATGCCGTGGCGCAGTTCCCCCGGCGTGAACAGGCCGTCCGGCGTCCCGAAGCGCTGCCACGAGGCGAGCACGACGAGGGCGCGGTGCCGGGTCCTGACCTCGTGGGCGAGGATGTCGACCACCGGCGAGTTGCCGCCGTGCGCGTTGACGATCACCAGCTTGCGCGGGCCCGCGCGGATCACGTCCTCCGCGACAGCCGTCCAGGCGGCCAGTGCGAGCGTGGCGGGCCAACTCAGCGTGCCGGGGAACGTCGTGTGCTCGACCGAGCTGCCCACGGTCTGGATCGGCAGGACCACGATCGGCGGGTTCGCCGGCAGCAGGGCGCGGACCCGTGCGAGGTAGCCCTCCATGATGTGCGTGTCGGTGCCGAGCGGCAGGTGCGGCCCGTGCTGCTCGGTCGCCGCCACCGGCAGCACCGCGATCCACGACGCGACGTCGGGCCGCGCGAAGTCGGTGGTCGTCAGCTCGCTCCAAAGGCGCGGCAGGGGCCGGGAGCGGGACATCGCCGCCTACTTGTGCCGGCGATGGACGCTGATGGCGATCCGCCTGCGGCCCGAGCCGCCATGCGCCACGCGGGAGCCGCGCCGGCGGCCGGCGTGGCGTCCCCCGCCGTGGCCCTTGGACGGGCCGGCGGTGGCGGCGGCCTCGGCGCCGTTCGCCTTGAAGTCGGTCGGCTTCTCCGGCTCGACGCTCTTCACCTTGGAGGTCGGGCCGAACTTGGCCAAGCACTGGTTGTAGGCGTCCGCCGCCTGGATCTTCTCGCAGTCGTCGATGGTCGCCTGGGCGTGGGCCGTCGTGACGGCCGCGAGGCCGAGGGCCATGGTGGCCGCGAGGGCGAGGACCGCGAGGGTCCCCGACGTTGTCCTGTGCACGCGTTTCATCCTCTCAGTACGGCGCCGGTCTTCCTGACGACCTCGCTCACGATCCTCGTCATCAAGGCGTCGATCTCGACGTCCGTCAGCGTCTTCTCGCGCGGCTGGATCGTCGCCGCGACCGCCACCGATTTCTTGCCGGCCGCCACGCCCGCCCCGGCGTAGATGTCGAAGACGTCGACGCCGGTGATGAGCGCGCGGTCCGCCCCCCCCGCCGCCCTCACGATATCGCCGGCCTCGACCGCCCCGTCGACGATGAAGGCGAAGTCGCGCCGCAGCGGCATGAAGTCGGACAGGTCGAGCCGCGCCTTGGCCTTGGTCGGCCGCGCCTTCGGCAGGGGCACGTCGTCGAGGATTACCTCGAAGCCGACAACCGGCCCCTCGACCCCCATCGCGGCCAGCACGCGCGGGTGCAACTCGCCGAAGGCACCGATCACCGCCTTCGGCCCGAAGCGCAGCGTGCCCGAGCGGCCGGGATGGAACGCCGGCGAACCGCCCGCCACCACCTGCAGGCCGCCGGTCGCGACGCCGAGGCCGCTCAGCAGCGCCATGGCGTCGGCCTTGGCGTCGAACGCGTCGACCGGGCCGGCCGCGCCCGACCAGTGCCGGCCGCCCCCGCCGGGGCGGGCGGTTCCGCCGCGCACGGCGGCGGCGGCGATCCGCTGGTCGGTGTCGCGGTCGCCCCGGAAGATCTGGCCGACCTCGAACAGGCCGACGTCGTTTTCGCCGCGCGCGGCGTTGCGGCCGAGCGCGGCGACGAGGCCCGGCAGCAGGGACGGCCGCATGTCGGACAGGTCGGCGGAGATCGGGTTGGCGATCGGCAGGGCGGGGCGTCCGTCGGCGAACAGCCGGGCCTGCGCGGGCGACACGAAGGACCAGGTGATCGCCTCGACGAGGCCGTTGGCGGCGAGCGTGCGCTTCGCCAGGCGGGTGCGGCGCTGCAGCGGCGTCAGGATCGTGGCCGCCCCGCCGCCGGTCGAGGGCAACGGCTGGGGCTCGACGCGCTCCAGGCCGGCGATCCGCACGATCTCCTCGACGATGTCGGCCTTGCCGGCGACGTCCGGCCGCCAGGATGGGACGCGCAGCGCCACGGTGTCCGCGTCGGTGGCCATCAGCCCGAAGCCGAGCGCGGCAAGAATGTTGGTCATCTCGGCGCGCGGGAGGTCGAGGCCGGTCAGCCGTTCCACCTCACGAAGCGGGAAATCGATGGTGCGGCCGGGCTCCGCGACGTGGCCGGCCATGGCGATGCCCGAGGGCTCGCCACCGCAGAACTCGACGATGAGCCGCGTCGCGAGGTCGAGCCCCGGCAGCGTGAACAGGGGGTCGACGCCGCGCTCGAAGCGGTAGCGGGCGTCGCTCGCGATGCCGAGCTTGCGGCCGGTCAGCGCCACGGTGCCGGGATCCCAGAGCGCCGACTCGACCAGCACGTTGGTCGTCGCCTCGTCGCAGCCGGTCCGCGCGCCGCCCATCACGCCGGCGATCGAGACCGGGCCGTCGTCGTCGGCGATCACCACGATCGTCGCGTCGAGCGCGTAGGTGCGGCCGTCCAGCGCCTCGATCGACTCGCCGGGGCGGGCGCGTCGGACGACGAGGCCGCCGCGCACCTTGTCGGCGTCGAAGACGTGGAGCGGGCGGGCGCGATCGAACGCGAGGTAGTTGGTGACGTCCACCAGCGCGTTGATCGAACGCGCGCCGATCGCGCGCAACCGCGTCCGCAGCCAGTCCGGGCTCGCGCCGTTGCGGACGCCGGCGACGCGGCGCAGGGCGAAGGCCGGCGCCAGCGCGGCGTCGTCGAGGTCGATGGCGACCGCGACGGGGCAGGGCGCGCCGCCCCGCACCGGCTCGAAGGCCGGCGTGGCGAGGCGGCCGAGCCCGG
>CAXSDP010000014.1:0-68682 GCA_964235705.1 uncultured Beijerinckiaceae bacterium
CCGATGGTGGACAACGAGATCCTGCAGATCGTGGTGTTCTCGCTGTTCTTCGGCGTCGCCTGCGCCGCCATGGGCTCGGCGGCGAAGGTGGTGCTGGACGGCGTCGAGGGCCTGTCCCACATCATCCTGCGGGTCACCGGCTACGTGATGAAACTCGCGCCCCTCGCCGTCTTCTGCGCCATGGCGGCGACCATCTCGACCAACGGGCTCGGCATCCTCGTGAACTATGCCAAGTTCATGGGCGAGTTCTACTTCGGCCTGGTTTGCCTGTGGGTGATCTTCGTCGCGGTCGGCTTCCTCATCCTGGGGCCGTCCGTCGCGCGCCTGGTGAAGCTCGTGCAGGAACCCTTCCTGCTCGCCTTCTCCACGGCGAGTTCCGAGGCGGCGTATCCGAAGATGCTGGAGCAACTCGCGAAGTTCCCGATCGCGACGAAGATCTCCAGCTTCGTGCTGCCGCTCGGCTACTCCTTCAACCTCGACGGCACGATGATGTACTGTACCTTCGCCAGCATCTTCATCGCGCAGGCCTACGACATCCCGTTGAGCCTCGGCACCCAGGTGGCGATGCTGTTGACCCTGATGCTGACCAGCAAGGGCGTCGCCGGCGTTCCCCGCGCCTCGCTCGTCGTGATCGCCGCGACGCTCAGCCAGTTCAGCCTGCCGGAGGAAGGGCTGCTGCTGATCCTGGGCATCGACACGTTCCTCGACATGGGTCGATCCGCCACCAACGTGATCGGCAATTCGCTCGCCACGGCGGTCGTCGCCAAATGGGAAGGTCAGCTCGTCCCCGACGTGGGAACGCGCGAGACGATCGAAGGCATGGAAGTGCAGCCGGCTTGAAGGCCAGTCTCGCCACGGCGGCAAGCGAGGCGGTGCGCGGATCTTCATTTCGCCCACCGGATCGGCTATGACCCACGGCGTCGGGCGGTTAGCTCAGTTGGTAGAGCGTCTCCTTTACACGGAGAGGGTCGGCGGTTCGAGTCCGTCACCGCCTACGTCCCTGGCCACCATGTCCCTCGCCCTTGCCTTAACGTGCACCCGTGTTTGAAGCCGGCTTCGATCTACGCTAGGAGGCGGGATGAGACACGCCCCCCGCGTCACCTTCGCCCGTCGATCATCCCGAGATCGCGGCCCGGCGACGTGGTTCTCGCGGCCCGATCCGGGCGCACGTTCAGGTCGGGCCAGCGCGTGAACGATCAGCGGTGATGAAGCGCCTCGTTCCGACATCGATCGCCGGCATGGAGCGGACCGCGCCGTTCGCTTGGCGCGGCCGGGACGACAACCCTGGCTTCGTGTTCGACATCTCGGGGGGCGCCAACGGCTTCGTCGGTTTCTTCCTCATGACCGGCGACGGCGATAACGCGCCGCGCATCACCTTCGACGAGGGCGCGGGCTTCAGCGACATCACCGCGCTCAACCTGAAGGCCTTCCCTTTCGCGTTCTACCACGTCTCGCTCGATCGGATCCGGCACCTCCAGCGGCTGCGTTTCCGGCCCCGCAACGAGCCCGGCACCTTCCGTTTCGTCGCCTTTCGCACCTCGAACGCCGTCCTAATCGCGGTGCTGCACTTCCTCTTCAACCTGCGCTACCAGCATATCGGCATCGTCGCCCCGGACGCGAGGGGCCGGCTCGATCGGTGGACGACCTTCAAGGCGACGGTCGCACGGATCATCAAATTCTTCCGCGACGTGTCGAAAGGCGGCGGCGTGCGCGTGCAGGAGGGCGCCGAGGACATGCTGCCGGTCCTCAAGCTGGCCATGTCCCTCAAGGCCACCGACCTGCGCGACCGCCTGGAAGACGAACTCGGCGCGAGCGGGCCGCCGCTCATCTCCTTCGTCGCCCCGACCTGGAACACCCGTCGCGCCTACCTCGACGACCTCCTGGCGTCATACACCGCCCAGAACGCGCCCTACGCGGAACTGGTGCTGTCCGACGACGGCTCGACCGATGCCGACACGCTCGCGATGTTGGGGGAGGCGGCGGCACGGCGCGGCGTGAAGGTCGTCCTCGAGGCGAGCAACCGGGGCATCGCCGCCGCGACCAATGCCGGGATCGCGGTCGCGCGGGGCCGATGGATCGCCTTCATCGATCATGACGACGTCTTCGTGCCCGGCGCGGTCGCCGTCATCGCGGACGCGATCCTGCGCGACCCGGACGCGTTGTTCTTCTACACCGACGAGATCATCGTCGACGATGTCCTGAAGCCGATCGGATCCTTCTGCAAACCGGCCTACGACTCGGTGATGCTGTCGGGCGCGAACTACATCAACCATTTCTCGGTGTTCCGCGCCGACCGGCTCGCGGCCCTGGGCAACCTCCGCGAGGACCGCGAAGGTTCGCAGGATTACGACCTGCTGCTGCGCTACCTCCAGGGCGCGAAGCGCGACGCGGTGATCCACATCCCCTTCCCGGCCTACCTGTGGCGGCGGGGGGAACAGAGCTACTCCGCCGCCAACTTCGACCGCTCGGTCGCCAGCGCCCGCCGCGCGCTCGCCGACGCCTATGGCGCGCGAGCGACGGCGGTCGAGCCGGCGCTCCTGCCAGGCCTGCACAGGGTACGGCTCGCTTCGCCCGAACATCCGACGGTATCGGTCGTCATCCCCAACCGTGACAACCTCGCGCTCATCAAGCGCACGATCGACGACCTGACACGACGAACGAACCCCGCCCCGCTGGAGATCGTCATCGTCGATAACGGGACGACGGATCCGGAGGTCCTGGACTTCTACCGGATGATCGAGGGCACCGGCGTCCGCGTCGACATCATGCCGGAGGCCTTCAACTTCGCGCGGATGTGCAATCGGGGGGCGAGCCTGGCGACCGGCGACGCGATCCTGTTCTTCAACAACGATATCGAGGTCATCGAACCGGGCTGGCTCGGCGAGATGGTCGAGTGCCTGTCCTTCGACGACGTGGGGATCGTCGGCGCCAAGCTCACCTACCCGGACGGCAAGGTCCAGCATAACGGTGTCATCGTCGGGCTCGGCCAGGCCGCCGGGCACTGGTACGTGGACGCGGAGGGCGACGATCCCGGGCCGATGGGCCGCTTCGCCATCCGCCAAACGTTGAGCGCCGTGACAGGCGCCTGCATGCTGGTCACCAAGCGGTGCTTCGAGGCCCTTGGCGGTTTCGACGAGGAGCGTTTCGCCATCGCCTACAACGACATCGACCTGTGCCTACGCGGCCGGAACGCCGGGTTCCGCACCGTTTGGACACCCTTCGCCCACCTCGTCCACCACGAGTCCGCGACGCGTGGCAGCGACGAGGTCGGTCCGCAGAACGCGCGTTTCCGCGCGGAGTTCGGCCGGCTCCAGGAGCGACACGGCACGGCGGATTTCATCGACGACGCCTACAGTCCCTTCTACGATCGTCGCAATTCCAGTCCCTTCATCGTCATTCCCGAAACCCTGCCCGCCTTGCGGCCGAACCGTTTCGGCTGAGGGATGCGATCATCGGCGGCGTATGAGCTCGACCGATCCACTGGCACCCCTGGCCTTTGGTCCTCGCTGGCGGAATGATGCTGGCCGCTGATGAAGACGCAGGGCCGTCGATCCTCTAGAAGGATGGCTTCGCGGCCGCCCCGGCGGGTCGTGGGACACCAGCGGCGCCGAGGAATGGGCTTCGCGAGGAAGGCAGGCCGACCTGGCCGGCGTTGGAACACTGTTGGCGTTCGCTCGCTTTCCTTTGACGTACCGGTGAGAAGGAATGGGCGTGCCAAAGGTGTCTTCAGCAACGGTCGACGTATCGGACTGCGAGCGCGAGCCGGTCCACATCCCCGGGGCGATCCAACCTTTCGGCTTCCTCATCGCCTTCGCCTTGCCGACGTGGCGCATCGCGCACGTGTCCGCCAACGCCGCCGCCGTTTTCTCGGTCGAGGCCCCGACGCTCATGATCGAGGCGGCCATGGAAACGGTCCTGCCGCCCAAGATCATCCACGACCTCCGCAACGTCTTCCAAGCCGCCATGATCTCGGGCTTGGCCGAACGCTTGAGCAACGTGCCGGTGGGAACGCGGCAGGAAGCGTACGACATCATGATCCACGCGTCCGGTCAGCTGGCGATCGCCGAGTTCATCCCGTGCGCGGGCGCCGATACGACGCTGGGGGACGCGACCGCGCTCGTGAAGACGGTGATCGACCGGCTGCGCCGCACCACCAGCTTCAAGACGTTCCTGATCTCGGCCGCCCGCCAGATCCGCGCCGTCACCGGCTACGATCGCGTGATGCTCTACAAGTTCCTCGAGGACGACACCGGCGTCGTCGTCGCCGAAGCGTTGCGCGCCGGCATGCCGCCGTTCCTGAACCTCCACTACCCCGCGAGCGACATCCCGGCGCAATCTCGCGCGCTCTTCCGACGCCAATGGCTGCGCTTCATCGCGACCGTCGATTACACGCCCGTGCCGATCGTACCCGCGTTGACCGAGAAGGGCGCGCCGGTCGACCTCACCTTGTCGACGCTGCGGAGCGCCTCGCCCATCCACCTCCAATACCTACGCAACATGGGCAGTGCGGCGACCCTGACCGTCTCCATCATGCAGGGCGACCGATTGTGGGGGCTGATCGCCTGCCATCACGACACGCCGCGCCGGATTTCGGCGACGACCAGCGCCGCGATGGAGCTGCTGGCGCAGGTGCTGTCCACGCAGATCGAGGCCAAGCAGCAGCACGACGCGTTGGCCGAGATCGCCAAAGGTCGTGAGATCCACGACCGCTTGATCGCCAGCATGGAACCCGAGGAGACGATCTTCGACAACCTGCGGCGGTTCAACACCCTGATCCAGGACATGATCCCCTGCGATGGAATCGGCATCTGGGCCAACGATCGCTTCGAGGCGGAAGGCGCCGCGCCGCCCCATGACGCGATCCCCGACCTGATCCGCTTCCTCAACGGCAAGCACGCGAACCAGGTGTTCTCGACCGACAGGCTCTCCGGGCACCTGCCGGACGCGACGCGCTACGCCCCCACCGTGAGCGGCTTGCTCGCCATTCCCTTCACGCGCGCCCCGCAGGATTTCCTGCTGCTGTTTCGTCGGGAGGTGATCCAGACCGTGAACTGGGGCGGCAACCCCAACAAGGCGGTCGAGATCAACGGCACCATCGAGATCGAGGGCGTGGGCCACCGGCTCAGCCCCCGGACCAGCTTCGCCGCGTGGAAGGAAACCGTGCGCGACCGATCCCTACCGTGGCGCGGCAGCGACTTGATCATCGCCGAGACGTTGCGCGTTTCGCTGCTCGACGTGATCCTTCGACGCGCCAACATCATCGATCGGGAACGACGGGCCGCGCAGGAGGGGCAACTCCTCCTCGTCGCCGAGCTCAACCACCGGGTCAAGAACGTCTTGAGCGTCATTAGATCGCTCGTGCGGCAGAGCCAGCAGGGCGCGACGTCGCTGGAAGCCTTCACCAACGACCTGCAGAATCGTATCCACGCGTTGTCCGTGGCGCACGACCAGCTGACCCAGGGGCATTGGAAAGCCGCGCCGCTGCTGACCTTGATCGAGGCGGAGGCGCAAGCTTGGACCCATGTCGAGGACGCCCGCCTGGCGCTATCCGGCCCGCCCGTCATGATCGAGGCCCGCGCCTATCAGACGCTCGCCCTCGTGCTTCACGAGATGATGACGAACGCCGCTAAATACGGCGCCTTGAGCGTGGAGGAGGGATGCCTCGCCATCACCTGGTCCCTTGAGAAAGCCGGCGACCTCGTCCTCGTCTGGGAGGAGCGCGGCGGACCACCCGTGACGCCGCCGAAACGGCGAGGATTCGGGACGATCGTCATCGAGCAGTCCATCCCCTTCGAGCTTCGGGGCGAAACGTCGGTCGAGCGTCGTCCGGAGGGTATCCGCGCCCGTTTCGTGATCCCTTACGACTTCGTGCAGAAGGGTGGCGAGGAGGTGGTGTCACGTCGATCGCCGGTGATCGCGCCGCAGGCCGACCTGAAGGGCAAGAACCTGCTGCTGGTGGAGGACAGCATGATGATCGCCCTCGACGCGCAGACGATGCTTCAGAACTGCGGCGCCGAGGTTGAGATCGCGGCGACGACGAGCGATGCCCGCCGCGCGCTCAAGCTGAACGTTTTCGACGCGGCGATCCTGGACGTGAACCTTTACATCGAGACGAGCTTCGCCATCGCCGAGGACCTGCAGGACCGTGCCATCCCCTTCGTCTTCGCCACCGGTTACGGCGAAACGATCAGCCTCCCCGAGCGCTTCAAGGACGTCCACGTCATATCGAAGCCCTACGCCGAGGACACGCTCCGCGCCGCCTTGGCCGCCTGAAGGATCCTTCGGCGGCTTGAGGGCCCTTGGTCCGGCTACGCCGCCGCGGATACGTCGTGGCGTCCATGGCGCGCGACATGCTAATGGCGTGACGGCGCGGGGGCGGTGGGAATGGTCAAGAAGGAGTCGAAGAAGGCGGCGGCTCCGCTCAAGAAAGCGGTCGTGACCCTGACGACCACCGACATCGGCGACCATCTGGCCGCCACCTTCGAGATCCCGAAGTCCCACGCGAAGATCTATCTGAGCGAAGCCGTGGCGCTGATCGGCAAGCACTTGAAGAAGGGCAACAAGGTTCGCATCAGCGGTTTAGGCGTGTTCCAAGTCAAGAAGCGCGCCGCCCGCAAGGGAAGCAATCCGAACACGGGTGAACCGATGAAGATCAAGGCCGGCAAGCGGCTCGGCTTCACCGCGGCGCGGGACCTGAAGGCGAAACTCTGAGGCAAGGCGTCCGCCGGTTCAGCGGACGGGTGGGCTCGGTGCGCGGGTCAGCCGTTCCGACAACTCGACCTCGCGCGGGCCCGGGCTGACCGCCAACGCGACGAGGCTGACGAGCGCGGTGCCGGCGAGGTAGATCCCCACCGGGCCGAGTCCACCCCGTTCCGCGAGCGCCTGCGCCAGCAACGGCGCGAGGCCACCGCCGATGATGCCGCCGGCGCTGAAGGCCAGCGAGGCCCCGGTGTAGCGGACCCTGGCTGGGAACAGCGTCGGGAGCCAAGCGCCGAGCGGCCCGTAAACGAGACCCATCGCGAAGAGCGCGATCGATAGGAAAAGGAACACGGTGAACAGCGAGCCGCTGCCGAGCATCGGCGGGAGCAGGAAGCCGGTGACGACGGTGGCGAGGCAACCGACCATGAGCACGCGACGCGGGTTCGTCCGATCCGACCAGACCGCCGCCACCACCGTGCCCAACGCCATGAAGATGATCGCGGCGAGCAGGATGCCGAGGAAAACGCGGCGATCATAGTGCAAGGTCGCGGTGCCGTAGCCGAGCGCGAAGGCGGTCGCGGTGTAGAACAATGCGAAACAGGCGACCACCGCCACCGTGCCGGCCAAGGTTTCGCGCGCGTGGTCGCGCATGACGTCGGCGATGGGCACGGCCGCCGGGGGCGCCTCCGCCATCGCTGCCGAGAACGCGGAGGTTTCGCTCAGGCGCAGCCGTACCCAGAGGCCGACGCCGACCAGCAACGAGCTCGCGAGGAACGGCAGGCGCCAGCCCCAGTCCTCGAATTGGGCGGGCGTCAGCGCGAGACTGAGCAGGATGAAGAGGCCGTTGGCGGCGATGAAGCCGACGGGGGCGCCGAGTTGCGGGAACATGCCATAGCGCGCCTCCCAGCCCGGCGGCGCGTTCTCGACCGCGAGCAGCGCCGCGCCGCCCCATTCCCCACCGAGGCCCAGACCCTGACCGAACCGGAGGACGCACAGCAGCAGCGGCGCGCACCAGCCGATGGACCGATAGGTCGGTAGCAACCCGATCAGCAGGGTGGACGCCCCCATCAGGAGCAGCGAGGCGACGAGCGTCGACTTGCGACCGACGCGATCGCCGAAGTGGCCGAACGCCACCGATCCCAGTGGCCGCGCGAGGAAGGCGAGGCCGAAGATGCCGTATGACGCGAGCAACTGGGCCGACGGTGAGGATCGGGGGAAGAACAAGGGTCCGAAGACGAGCGAGGCCGCCGTCGCGTAGACATAGAAGTCATAGAACTCGATGGTGGTCCCGACGAGGCTCGCGGCGAGGACGCGCGCGACGGGCGTACGACCCGCGTTGGAAGGCTGCGTGTTCATGGTCAGCGGGTCGATCCACGTGGTGTTCGCGACATGGCAAGGCGCGCGGACGAGCGTGTCGGGCGCTCGAACGCGATCGGGGCAAGGCGTACGCGACGCCGGGGCATGCGGACCGGGCGCCGCGCAAGTTTGGCTTGCACGCGGGAACAACACGCCCTAAACGTTTGATGACAAACCAAACCCTTGATCACGGGGTGTTTGTTTCAGTGCGAAGCATAGGCCCGACGCGCGACAGGTCAAGCTGGTCACAGGAGTGGGGTCGTCAGCATGGTGGAACAGGCCCGCGAGGCATCGGTGAAGGCATCCAAGACCAGCGCGCTGACGAAGGTCGGAACGACTTGGAACGCTTCCGACAAGGCCGCGCACGTTCGCGAATCCGAGCCCTCGCCGGACGCATCGAAGGGGCCGTGCGACGAGGAAGCCATGGTGGCGAAGCGGACCGCCCTGGGAACGCGCAGGAGGGACGCCGTCGCGCCGAAACCGGAGGGCAACGGTGACGTACAGTTAGGCTTCCTGTCCGATTGCGTCGGGTTCCACCTTCGCCTGGCGCAGGACGCCTCCTATCGTACGTTCGCCAAGCACCACGACAAGGATCTCATCAAACCCGGCCGCTACCCGGCGCTAGCGATCATCCACCTCAACCCGGGGATCTCGCAAAGCGCGCTCGGCCGTGCCATCGCCCGCGACAAGTCAACCGTCAGCCCGCTCATCAAGGACCTTCAAAAGAACGGCTTCATCAACCGCAAGGCCTCGACGCAAGATCGGCGCAGCGTGACCCTCGTCCTCACCAAGAAGGGCGAACGGACGCTCGACGAGTTGCGCGTACGCGCGACGGAGCACGAGGGGGAACTCGATCGGCTGGTCGGCCCATCCAAGGCCCGGTTGATGTCCCTCCTCGGCAAGATCATCGCCAGCATGTCGCCTTGAACCGACCGTGCGATTGCCAATGCCGCCCCGCACGGATTAAACGCCCAATGCGACCCCTTGGCGGAATCGGTAGACGCACAGCACTTAAAATGCTGAGCCCGCAAGGCGTCCGGGTTCGAGTCCCGGAGGGGTCACCAACTTACCTGTAAAATGTCCCACCTTTAGAGTGCGGAAAGCGGACCGGAAACACGGCGGTTTTAGCCACGAGTGTCCCACCTTTTCGAGGGGTGGCCGACATGGCTGAGACCTCCTCCATCGAATGGACGGACTCTACCTGGCAGCCGATCACCGGCTGCTCCGTCGTCTCGCCGGGTTGCACCAACTGCTACGCGATGGGGCTCGCCGGCACGCGTCTGCGCAACCATCCCTCCCGCGTCGGGCTCACGCGGCCGAGCAAGGCCGGCCCGGTCTGGACCGGCGAGGTCCGCCTTAACGAAGGATGGCTAACGGAGCCGCTGCGCTGGCGCCGGCCACGCAAGATCTTCGTCTGCGCGCACGGCGACCTCTTCCACGCGGCGGTGCCGGACGAGTGGATCGACCGCGTGTTCGCCGTCATGGCGCTCTGCCCACAGCATACCTTCCAGGTGCTCACGAAGCGGTCGGCGCGAATGCGGGCGTACATGAACGAAGGCACCGTGCGTGATCGCGTGCAAACGCAATGTCACCTAAGCGGGGTCGAGATTACCGGTCGACGGATGTCGGAAGCGAACGCTGAAGAAGCGGAAGAATTCGTTGCGCTCTCTACGACTGAATGGCCGCTCGCCAATGTTTGGCTCGGCGTCTCCGCCGAAGACCAGCGCCGGGCCGACGAGCGCATCCCCGACCTCCTCGCGACGCCGGCGGCGGTCCGGTTCGTGTCGGCGGAACCGTTACTGGGACCGATCGACTTCACGCGGATCGCTTGTCCGAACGGCTGCCGGCCGCCCGACTACTGCAACCGGTGCCATCCCGACGGTGGAACGCCGACCGGCACGTTTGACTCTCTTGCTGGCGGAGATCTCGACTGGATCATCGTCGGCGGCGAGAGCGGCCCCAACGCCCGCCCTATGCACCCGCGCTGGCCGCGCGCGATCCGTGACCAGTGCGAGGCCGCCGGTATCGCCTTCCACTTCAAGCAGTGGGGTGCCTGGAGCTTCGATCCGAAGCAGCGGCTCGACAGCCCAGGCGAACTGGTCTGGTCGGACGGCTGCATCGCTTCGCCTGGCGATGGCGGGGTCAACGCGCACTGCGGCGCTGCCGGCGGCGGCGGTCACAAAATGCAGCGGGTCGGCAAGAAGGCCGCCGGCCGCCTCCTTGACGGCGTCGAGCACAACGGGATGCCGGAGGCGCGGCATGGCTGACCTCCGCCGACTCACGCTCGCCGAGGCGCAGTCCGAGCTTCGGGCCCAAGGCGTCGCGGATCGGGACGTCGCCACGATCTGCCCGGTGTGCGGGACGGTCCAGTCGATGCGCTCCCTCGTAGCGGCCGGCGCCGCGCGCGACACGGTCGATCGCTACTTCGGTTTCAGCTGCGAAGGTCGCTTCTCCGACGCCGGTCCGTGGCCATCGGAGCGCGACAAGTCCGCACGAGCCAAGAAGCGGCGAGCGCAGCGCGGCTGCGACTGGACGCTCGGGGGTCTCTTGACGATCCATCAGCTGACGATCGTCTACCCCGACGGGCAAGAGCGCCCGTCCTTCGAGATCTCCAGCCCGGAGCAGGCCCAGCAGCTCGCCGCCATGAGGAGCGAGGTCGCCGATGCCTGACGTCACCGCCACCCACAACGCCGCCGGCCTTTTCCGCGTCTACATCAACGAGGTCCTGCACCTCGCCTTTTCCACCAAGGCGCTGGTCGGCCTGCAATCCTGGAAGATGACGACGCGCGCGCCGCCGCTGTTCGCGCTCGAGCTGACATTCGCCGGCGCTGTGGTGCTGGCCGAGTACGACCATGAGGATGTCTGGCGAGCGGTGCTCGCCGAGATCGACGCGGCTTGCGGGCAGGTTCGCGTGCTACCGGATGGGAAGGGAGCGCGGCATGGCTGACGCCCTACCAGCGCTGCGCCTGACCCCGCGCGAGTTTGCCGCCCTGCCCGAGTACAGCTGCTCGCTGCCGACCGGCACGACGATCGGCAAGCGGTGGAAGCGCCTCGACGGCTCGCACGATCACCGCTTCATCGCGGCCGGCGGTAAGCCGCGCTGGATGATCGGCGAGTACGTCCGCTACGTCGTGACATCGGACCGTCGTGTCGTCGGCGACCTCGGCCCCGACCGCGCTGGCCCGCTCGTCAACCTGCGCTGCCATATCAGGAACGAGGTCGAGCTTCGCTGGTATCGGCCGGTGATCGTCACGACGGCTGAGAAGGTCGTCGGCGTGCCTGGCGGCATCTACGTCGCCAGTAAGACGGCGCACGCTCGCCTGTGGCAGCACCACCGCGCGATCGGCGTGCCGATCATCTCGACCTGGATCGACGAGGCCGGCCCTGGCGAGAGCACCGACTTGGTCGACCTCTGGCGCCGGTGCATCGCCGAGGCAAGCTCGGCGGCGGCGCTGGTCCTCTACCGGCTCGGCGACGAGGTGCTGAAAGGGGCTTGGGCCGAGGTCGGCGCCGCGCTCGCCAGCGGCGTGCCGGTGTTCGCCTGCGGAATCGACGAGTTCTCGATCCGCCACCATGCCGGACTAACACCATGCGAAACGCTCGCGGAGGCGATCGAGCTCGCTTGGCGGGTCAACGACCGCGCGCGCCGCGGACGGTCAGCCAGGTCGATGCCGGCCATACACGCCCCGCCTGGCCTTGCCTTGCTCAGCGCTTCAGGAGGAGCCCGTGCCTGACATCACCATGTGCGCGACCCGCGACTGCCCGATCGCGTCGACCTGCCGGCGCAGCGCGGCCAGCGGCACGGAGCCGGCCGCGCGTCAAAGCCTCGACACCTGGCACTGGCGGCGCAGCAGCTTTTCCGATCGCGTGGAGTGCAACGGCTTCGAACCGTCAACGGCGACGAAGGAGTACAAGGAATGAGCGAGCGCCAGCCCATCGGCACGGCACCGAAGGACGGGACGAAGCTGCGGCTGTTCCACGAGCTGAATGCGCAGCAAAGCGAGCCATCCTCAACCACCGGTTTCTTCGACCGCGGGCGCTGGGTGATGAACCAAGGGTTCTTGATCGAGCTCGACGGTCAGTTGCGGTTCTCGACGGAGCCGACACACTGGCTACCGGAGACCGCCCATGCGTAAACGGGGCGCCTTGTCGCTGGCGTGTACCGGCGCCGCCCTACTTGGCGCTGCCGGGTGCGACGATCGCCGCGCCACCAGCGCGATCCCGCCCCTCGCGATCCACTACGCGCCGGCCGAGAACCTCGAGCCCTACGACGTCGGCCTGATCGACCGCGCCCGGCGCACGATCGACATGGCCGCCTACGTGCTGACCGACCGGCCGGTGCTGGAGGCCTTGGAGCGTGCGGCCCGGCGCGGCGTCGTCATCCGTATCCTGGTCGACCGCGACCAGCTCGAGGATCGCCCCGAGTCGGCGCCGCTGATCGCCCTGCAGGACATCCACGGCGTCACCCTGCGGGTGAAGCGCCAGCGGGTCTACATGCACCTGAAATCCTACGCGGTGGACGGCCGCTGGCTCCGCTCCGGCGCCGCCAACCTCTCCGCGTCCGGGCTGAAGCAGCAGGATAATGACTTGGTGCTCGTCGACAGCCCGGCGCTCGCCGCCGCGTTCGAGCGGAACTTCGAGGTGATCTTCGCCGCAGGGGATGTGCAGTGATGGCCGACCGGCTGCCGTGCTGCGTCCCGTTCTGCCGGCGCACGACCGCCGCCGGCCGTTTCGACGAGTGGCTGTGCGCGAAGCACTGGCCCCTCGTCTCCGCCCTTCTCAAGGCGCGCAAGCGGAAGGCGCACCGCCTCCTGCTGCGAGCCCACGCGCGCGGGCTGGACAAGCCGATGATCGCCGCCCGCGCCGCGGCGACGTGGCAGGACTGCAAGGCCGAGGCGATCGAACGGGCGGCGGGGATTGCATGAGCGGAGGCGACCATGGGTGAAGCGCGACGTCGGAGCATACCCAGCCTGCAGGGGTGGCTGACGAAGAACATTGCCAGCGACGACGCCACAAGCCGGGACGAGTTCGCCTCCTACATGGACTGGGTCGCGCGGATGCTCGACCATGCGACGCCGCCGGACAAGCTTCAGGCCATGCACCTGCGCATGATCCAGGCTGCTTCCCTGGCGATCGTCGAAACGAGCAATGATGAGGTCAGCCGCGGCTCCGATCCGGCCACGATCATGACCATCATGTGCAAGGCCCTTGGCGCGTCGTTCGGCTACGCGATGATGTCCCTCAAGTGGGAGGACGGCGCACCGGTCCGACAGCTCGCGAAGCCCCTCGCCTTGGAATTCGAGCGCGGGCTGAAGTATGCGATCGATAGTTGCCTCGAGCAGGACACCAACGATGCGGCCAGTCACGATGGGTGACGTGGTGCGCACGTTGAGCGCGATCACTCCCCACCCCATCCCCAACGCCGCGCTGGACCAGCCACTCTGCATCGTCGGCACGGTCGGGTCTGGCAAGACCTACGCGGCCAAGAGCGCGGTGGAGCGCCTGCTCGACGAGGGCCGGCGCGTGATCATCGTCGACCCGACCGGGGTGTGGCACGGCCTGCGCACCATGGCCGACGGTACGCCGGGCTTCCCCGTCGTGATCTTCGGTGGCGAGCAGGCCGACGTCCCCGTGTCGCCCGACGCCGGCGCGGTGCTGGGTGAGCTGCTGGCCGGCGACCAGGTCACCCAAGCGATTGTCGACGTGTCCGATATGACAGGGGGCGAGCGCACGCGCTTCCTGACGGCCATGCTCGAGCGGCTCTACGTCGGCGCACGGGTACCGCGTCACCTTGTGCTCGACGAGGCCGACGAGATGGCGTCGCAGACCCCCCTGCCCGAGCAGCTCCGGCTGCTGGGCATCGTCGACAAGATCGTGCGGCGCGGCCGGGTGCGCGGCTTCCGGCCGATGATGATCACCCAGCGCCCGGCGGTGCTGCACAAGAACGTGCTCAGCCAGATCGCCACGCTCGTCGCGATGCGCCTGACCTCGCCCCAGGACCGCAAGGCGGTGGAGGGCTGGGTGCGCGGCTCGGCCGACCTCGAAGAGGCGAAGGCGGTGCTGGCCTCGCTGCCGAAGCTCGCGGTCGGCGAGGGCTGGGTCTGGGCTCCGCGCGAGGGCGTGCTCGAGCGCACCCGCTTCCCGGCGATCGCGACGCTCGACACGTCCGCGACGCCGGACAACGATGCCGGCCCGAGCCGACCGCGCGCGATGGCACCCGTCGACGTCGCCGCGCTACGCGAGGCGCTCGCCGTTGTGTCTCCTGAGACGCCGGATCAGCTTACACAAGGCTCTTCGCGTATCATCGGTAAGGCACAAGCCGGTGCAACGACGCCCGATGTTCTCAGCCGACGCGATCGCCAACAGACCACAGCCGAAGCGGCAACGAAGAGGGAAGAGCTCGAGGCCGCCGAGCGGCGCGGGTACGAGCGCGGGGTGCGCGAGGCGGCGGAACGGATCAACGGCTTCGAGCTGCTGTTCGAGCCGCCCAGCCGGACCGCCGCCACGATCGAGCAGATGGACCGTCAGCCGATCGGCAACCTGTTCACCGGCCGGATTCTGGCGCTGCTCGATGAGGCGGAGGTCGAGCGCCGGCCTGACCGGCGGACGGCAGCGGGCGGCATGTCAACCCCCTACGGCCCTGCCCCGACGAAACAGCCACAGCGAACCCGTCATGGGCCGGCACAGCGCGAGCATCGCGCCGCCGACGAAGATTTTGGCACCGCGAGAGCCGACCTGACGCCAGCACTGCAACGCGTCCTCGATGCGCTCGGATGGTGGCGCGCCGCCGGCCACCACGAGGTGCCACGCGCCCGCGCCTGTGTCGTTGCCGGTTACAGTCCAAACGCCTCCACCTTCGGCGTGTACATCGGCGAGCTCGCCAAGCGCGACCTTGTCGCGACCGGTGCCGGCGTCGTCCAATTGACCGAGGCCGGCCTACAGGTCGCGAGCGTGCCCGAGATCGCTGGCGTCGAGGATCTCCGCCTCGCCGCCCGCATGCTGCTCAAGCCACAGGAAGCCCGCGTGTTCGACGTCATCTACGACGCGCGGGGCGCGATTAGACGCGACCAAGTCGCCAAGGCGGTCGGGCTGTCACCGACGGCATCGACGGCCGGCGTCTACATCGGTTCCGTTTCGGCCTTCGGGTTGATCGAGCCGGCCGGGCGCGGGGCGGTCCGCGCGGCGCCGTGGCTGTATCTCGCGTCATGACACGGACACGCTCGGTGATCGCCGAGGATCCAGGGATGCAGCTGCGCGGCGGGCTTTGAAACGCGGGCTGGAAGGAGATGCGCCGCAAGGGTTTATGGTGCTTGAGGGCGACAACGTCCGCCTTGCAGGAGTTTTTGGCTGCGCTGAGCCTCGAGATCTACTCAACTGAAAGGGACGATTAACCCGACCAACTCACCTTCCTAATAAGTCAAGAGTGTTCCTATTTTGTTCTTTTTGTGCGATACGCTTTGTTGTGGACAGCGTGCGAGTCGACTGCCGAATGAGTTTGCGACTCGGGCTTCCAAGCGTGAACCGTCGCCCGGCAGCCTTGGTTGAATGGATGTGCACATGAGTTTTCATGGTCGACCAGCTAGAGGACGCAAATACCTCGCTCCGGCACAGTCAGTGTCGATGAAGCTCGAAGATGCTTTGACTGCGGGCTCGCGCACTTTCCACGACGCTAAACAGATGGATTTTCTTCGAGCGTCGAAGATCATCCACGTCGCCGGTGATACCTCACTCTTTAAGCTCCCGGCCGTATCAATCGTTGGTACGCGAGAGGTTTCCGCCGAGGGCCGCGTCCGGGCCGTTCGACTTGCGCGCGAATTAGTCGAGGCTGGGGTCGTCGTAATGAGCGGCTTGGCCAAAGGTGTCGACTCCGCAGCTCACCAATCTGCTATTCAGTCCGGGGGCCGGACTGTTGCCGTCATAGGCACGCCGCTTGAGAAGGCTTATCCTACCGAAAACGCCTCCCTACAGGAGTGGATTTATAACGAACACCTCCTAGTTAGCCCATTCGAGAAAGGAGAAGCCACCTTCAAGTCCAGCTTCCCGAAGCGGAACCGCGTGATGGCCGCCCTTTCGGATGCCACGGTGATCGTCGAGGCATCTGATACGTCAGGCACACTTCACCAAGCCGCCGAATGTGGGCGTTTAGGTAGGTGGCTGTTCATTATGCGATCTGTGGTAGATGATGCGTCCCTGACATGGCCGGCTCGCTTCTTGGACAGTCCCAAGACCAAAGTCTTAAACTCAACCAAAGATATCACCGATGCAATTGCCGGTACAAAACCATATTGAAGTCGATAGCTTTGTCCGCTACAGTACGGACTCAACATTAGTAAAAAACAGCAGTGATTGGGACGCCCAGAAGGTAAGATACATAATGAAGGGAGAGAGCTTTAACGGCTACATCTCCATGTTATGCAACGGTTCTTGGCAGAAGATCACTGAAAACAACGCTCATCTCTGTGAGCAGGAACTGGTGCGGCAATGCGCTTTACGTATCATATCGAGGACGACCGGACTGGCGACAATTGTACCGGTGCCAAATAGCGGCGCCACGCCGGCAAACCAAGACTTTAAAACATTGAAGCACGTGCGGGAGATCGCAGGTCTAGCCGGAAAAGGCTTCCTAGCCAAACCGCTGCTTCTTTGGTCAAGTCCGCAGGAGAAGTCGCATACAGGTGGTCGGTCAAGGTTGTACCGAGACCATCTACAGCATTTGATCCTCAATGGCTCTACAGACAGGCCAATCATACTTTATGACGACGTTGTAACAAGTGGCTCGCAGCTGATAGCATCAAAACTGAAGCTTGAGGCAGCTGGGCATAAGATTTTGGGCATGGTCGCGGTGATTTCAGTTCTCGAGAAAGATGGAGCTACGCACAGCGATCTCTTCTCCTGGCGAACAGACACGCGCCAATACCTTGGATGACGCTGACCACCGCCTTCGCCGCTTTCGGTTGGTGGCTGGTCAACGGTTTGGTGGCAGCGTGATCGATCCTCTCGCCCCCAAGATCGAGCACGCCATCGACGCTCTACTCCGCCCCATCATTGCGGCGCATAAGTGCCGAACAATCCGTCTTCCTGAACAATCTCACCTTGCTCGCTCTCGCACCGAAGCACCCTAACGCCTTCCTCGCGCAGCGCCGCGGCGAACTCGCGCGCGCCCTCCAGCGTCATGGCCGTCGACACCCCCTGGTAGCCGCGTCCGACCGTGTGGAGACGCCAGATCCTGGCAACCTCGTCACCCTCGCCCACATCGCACTCGTCAGCTAGGCCGAACAGGCCCTCGACGTCCTCAACCGCCGCTCGGTTATCGAAGTGCCTGTGCTTATCCATGTGGGCATCTTCAGACCGGCCTTGCTACCGCGTCAATGTTCCGTTTATGTTCTCCACACCGGAGAGCGAATCCATGGCGACCACGACCTACATCATCCTCCCCTTCATGGTCGCCAAGCGCGGCGGCAAGCTCGTGCCGGGCACGCCGCAGCGCGCGAAGGACCAAGCGAACGCGGTCTTCGCCGCCGAGCGCATAGCCGAACAGGTCGCTGGCGTCGTCGTACTGGAGGAGCAGTCCGATCCCGAGCAGGACATCTTCGCCGAGCCCCGCCTCGTGCGCGTCATCGGCCAAGTGCCAGACGAGATGATCGAGTCGCTCGCGGCCTAACCGCCCCATTATCAGCCACGACAGAGAACGGAGAAGCGCGTGCAGGTCATCGGCATTACGCTCGGCACACCCATGCCGATCCCCCTGCTCTTCCGAGCCGTGCGGGCCGGCTTTCCGAGTCCGGCCGACGATTTCATCGAAGACGAAATCGACCTCCAGCGCCTGCTGATCACCAACCGGCCGGCCACCTTCCTCGTCCGTGTCGCTGGCGAGAGCATGGCTGACAAGGGGATCCACGACGGCGACCTTGCTATCGTCGATCGCTCGCTGGTGCCGCAGAACGGGGACGTCGTCGTGGTCGACATCGACGGGGAGCGCTCGTTCAAGGTGTGGACCCGCAAGGGCAACAGGGTCGACCTCGCCTTCGCTAACCCGCGCTACCCCGCCTTCGTGTTCGACGCGGGCGCCCACGTCGAGATCTGGGGCGTCGTCGCCAACAGCATCCGCCAGCTCCGCCGGGCCGCACGGCGGTGAGCGCGCCGGCGCCCGCCCGCTCCTTGGCGCTCGTCGACGGCAACGCCTTCTATTGCTCCTGCGAGCGGGTGTTCGACCCCCGGCTTAAGGGCGTGCCGGTCATCGTGCTGAGCAATAATGATGGCTGTTCCATAGCCCGCACCGCCGAAGCCAAGGCGCTGGGCATCCGCATGGGCGACCCCTGGTTCAAGATCCGCGACCTCTGCCGGCGCGAGCGCGTGCGGGTGTTCTCGTCGAACTACGCGCTCTACGGTGACATGTCGCGACGGACCAACTCGATCTACGACCGCTTCAGTCGTCGATCCGAGGTCTACTCGATCGACGAGTCCTTCCTCGACCTGTCGGACGTGGCGGCCGGCCAGCGCGTCGAGCTCGGCCGCGATCTGCGCTCCACGGTGCTCGCCTGGACCGGCATCCCGACCTGCGTCGGCATCGGCCCGACGAAGACGCTGGCCAAGCTCGCCAACCAGCTCGCGAAGAAGAACCCCGAGCTCGCCGGCGTGTGCGACCTGACCGAGCCGGCCGCGCGCGACCGATGGCTGGCGCGCACGTCCCTCGACGAGATCTGGGGCGTCGGGCCGGCCTCGCAGGCCAGGCTGCGGGCGATCGGCTGCGCCACCGTCGCCGACGTGCGCGACCTCGCCCCGCGTCTGGCGCGCCAGGGCATGACGGTCGTGGGCGAGCGCATCGTGCACGAGCTGCGCGGCACGAGTTGCCTCGACCTCGAGTTGGTCGCGCCGACCCGCAAGGGCTGCGCGGTGACCCGCATGTTCTCCCGCCGCGTGGAAGACCTGCCGACGCTGGAGCAGGCGGTCGCCGCACACGCGACACGGCTGGGCGAGAAGCTGCGCCGCCACGTGCTCGGCACCGACCACGTTACGGTGTTCTACCACACCAGCGAGCACGACCAGGGCAGTCCGCAGAGGTCCGTGTCGACGGTGGTGCGCCTGCCGGAGGCGACGTCGGACAGCCTGGTGCTGGTGAAGGCTGCGACCTTCGGCGCCCGGAGGATGTGGCGCGACGGCTACCGCTACAGCAAGGCGGGGGTGATCACCGTCGACCTGGTGCGGCTCGCCGCGAGCCAGCGCGCGATGCCCAGCCTCGGTCAGTTCGACCGCGAGCGCGGGTCCGCGCTGATGGCGGCGATGGACAGCTGCAACGCCCGGTTCGGGCGCGGTGCAGTGGTGCCGGCCGCCGCCGGCGTGGCGCCGCGCCGGGGCTGGGCGACGAAGTTCGAGATGCGCTCGCCCCGCTACACGACGCGGTTGGCCGAGCTGCCGATGGTGGGGACGTGCTAACCACGTCGCCGCTGGATGAGCGCGACGTGTCAGCGGACGAGCAGGCCGGGCACAAGCTCTCCGGGCCTGCCATAGAGACGAAAGACCGTGTCGCACCAGGTCCGCAGGCTGGGCGCTTTCTCGATTGCCTTCTTGAACGTGACGACGTTTGCCTGCACGGCGCTCGTCAGCGCAGGCTTGTCCTCGTCGACGATGTGGGCCGAGTCCTTCAGGGCCGCATAAAGGTTCTTATCGACGAGGATGTCATCACATTTGGCCGAAGCGGTCAGTACGACCGCCACCGTCGACGCGTAAGCCGCGATCTCGATGTCATGAGCCGTGAGAGTGATCGACGGTGATGTGTCGAGCGATGCGGTCACGAGGATAAGAATGAGGGCACTAGAGGACATCACGTTCACGATGCTCCCACGTAGCCCGCAGGCTCGAGTCCACGGGCGAAGGTGCGACACGCCTTGCAGCGGCATCGTATCCGCTTCCCCGTCGTTGTTTCTACCGCGGTGATGACTGCAAAGGCGTGCATGGAGGCACGCTCCCGATCGCGGAAACAACCTGAGCGCGATTTCGGTGGACGCTTCACCCGTTATCGATTGAGATGAGGTGCTTCACCGCCATAAGCCCATGACGCGAGCCACGCCTCCTTACAAAACTTTCGCCGAACGTCGTCGCGAATCGGAATGCTACGCGAGCGCCCTCTCGACGATCGACCGCCTGACCGACATCACCGAACTCGACGGATTGGCGGACATGCTGAGTTCCGCCTTCTCCACCTATGGCGTGGACCACTTCATCGTCGCTGGCCTGCCGAACCCGACCGAGCGCTTCGAGAAGATGGTCATGCTCAAGCATTGGTCGGCGGAGTGGTTCGATGTCTACATGAAGGAGGATTACGTGATCGACGATCCCGTCGTCCGCCTATGCCGTTCATCGGTGACGCCTTTCGAATGGACCGAGGCGCCCTTCGATGCCGAGCGCGAGCCGCGCGCCCTGGAGCTGATGAACAGGGCGCGCGACTTCGGCCTTCGACGTGGTTTCAGCATCCCCGTTCACAGCATGAACGGCCTCGACGCTTGTTTCTCCGTCAGCGGGGCCAAACCCGAGTTCGACAGCGGCGCAAGGGCGGCGCTGCACCTCGTCGCGGTATATGCCTTCGAGAAGGTTCGCCGGCTGTCGCTTCCCAAGCCACGGCCGAGTCCCCTGACCGCGAGGGAGACGGAGGTGCTGACCTGGATCGCCTCCGGCAAGAGCCACGGGGACATCGCGGAGATCCTGGGCATCACGGAGCGGACCGTGACGGCGCACGCGGTCAGGGCCACCGACAAGCTTGGGGCCTCGAACCGAACCCATGCCTGCGTACGCGCCATGCTCGCGAACTATATCTCCGTCTGACCTTCAGGTTTCTACAATACCGGCCTAGGACGTTTCTCCGCATGCTGTTGCTTCCGTGGGGGAAGCAGCCATGTCAGAGATCCACGTCGTCACCCAGGCGAACCGGACGGACTACGATCAAATTTTGGTGGACTACCACCGTAAACGGCATGACATCTTCGTTGGCGAGCGGAGGTGGATGTCCCTTTTCAGCCCTGATGGCCTGGAAGTCGACGAGTATGACGATGAGCACAGTATCTACTTGCTCGCGCTTGAGGGTGATACTGTCGTCGGGGGGCAACGACTCTATCCCACCCTGCGACCGCACATGATCAGCCAGACGTTCGCCCACCTCGTCGAGGATCGCGTGCCGGTCAGCTCCCGCATCCTGGAATGGACGCGCTACTTCATCATCAAGGAGCGACGGCGGACGCAGACGGATGGGCGTTTGATGGCATCCGTCCAGCAATACTGCCTCGAGGAAGGGATCACCGACCTCACCGCGGTAGGCGAGATGTGGTGGCTGCCGCGTTGGCAGCAGTATGGCTTCGACGTGCGACCGCTCGGCCTGCCGCAGATGGTCGATGGCCAGCCTGCGCTCGCCGTCCGCATCGAGATCTCGGAGGAGAGCTACGAAAGCGTGCTGAGCGTCGCCGGGTTGAAGCACCAGGATCTCACTCGGTGCCGTTCGGGCGCGAGCAATGGCGGGCGTCTGGCCAATGCCGCATGAGTTACCACGATCGCGGATCGTGGAAAGTTTGGCGGCGTCCGTCGCCTCGTTCGCCGAGTGCCAATCCGCCGAAGGCTTGGCCAGCCTGATCGGCTTCTTCCACCTGGCCGTTCCTCACCGAGAGGCCAGGATCGAACTCATTGTCAGTCCTTCGGGGCGCCTGGAGCTCAGCATCGACCTTCATCCGGTGGAAGAGGGCGGTTAGGAGTCGCACGCTGGCGGTTTGGTCGCGGGACGCATACTGTTGCTGAAGCGAGGCTTCAGTGGGCAAGTGCATTGGATTCTTTCGACGAGCTTGTTGGCACCAAGATCCGTTTCAGACGCAACGAGTTGGGGCAGTCTCAAGAACAGCTCGCGAAAGCAAGCGGCGTCACGTTCCAGCAGGTGCAGAAGTACGAGAAAGGCAAAAATCGCGTCGCAGCCAGCCGCTTGGTGCGTATCGCCGAAGCGCTTCAGGTCCAACCGACCTACTTCTTCCCTCTGGATCCCAAGTTCGGTGCGGCGCCCTGTGGCGAACTTGAACTTATGCGAGAAAGCTTCGGAAGCGAGGACAGACGGAAGCTTAACCGCGCCTTTGGCCAGATCGAAGCTCCCGCGTTAAGGAAGGCGATCGTCCGCTTGGTGGAAGCGCTCGCCGAGGGAAGGACAGGTTACGCCGTGGAGGAAGAAGGCGAGGGCGGCTGACGCGCCATCGACGGCAAACGCGCAGTCCGGCCCTCGCCGGGACATCGCGGCGCTCGGCAGCGAGGGCGACGCGGGCTGGCGATGAAGGACGCCGGCTGCGATCGCCAGCCCGAACGGTTCGGAGCAGGCCACAACGTTGGCACGATGACCGTCGTGATCGGGCCGGATCAGCCAGAGCCGATTGCGGAGCGTAATCCGCACGCCAGAAATACGCCAGAAGCGGTAGGGTTTCGGCGTTTTCGCGGCGGGACAGGAATTCTTACGTGCGGATTACAAGTCCGCGTACATTGAAAACTGCTCAGACTAGAGGCGGCAGGTTCAGGAGCCCGTACCTTGAATGACACCCCCTCCATACTTGTTTACAACAAGAAAAAGGCTATTATAGAGCCGCGGCGGAAGATCGGACATCAGATTAATTTTAAAGTCACCTTTTTTATTGCGCTCAGTAATGACAGCGATCTTTAGGTCATTGATCTCGTCAATTAAATTCTCCTCTGCCTTTTCGCTATGAGGTACAAAGAACGATACATAGTTCGCAAATCTTTCGACATCTAAGCGGTCTCTACGTATCGGAGCTGCGAGAGATTGCATGATATTTTTCATTTCCTTCAGCTCGGAAAGCACAAAGTCTTGACTTGAAACTTCTTGCTCATCGAGCTTGGCAATTTTGAATGTTCCAAACTGTTTGAGAAAGGGCGAGTAATCCGCCTCTTTTGCCGCCTTCATAGTGGCAAGTATCTTGGAGCGGAGCGTTTCTTTAAACTTGATAATATCCGCAAAACGCAGATCTTTGGGATAGGCAATGTGTTCTACTAATCCTGTATCAAAGCTATATGGCGTCACTTCATCCTTGATTATAACTACAGGCTTGTCGAATGCCATTCTCATTCCCAACTCGAACATGACATTGGGATTACGCGAGCTGACGTCGCATACAATCATTGGGCAATTACTTATATTCTGCACGATCGTTTTGTGAATAGTCTTAATTTCATCAGCTATGCTAACGACTGTAGCATCCATATTTGCCATCTTGATGGCATCCTGTACTATCTCCCTCACGTCAAGCCAATGAGAAGCAGAGTATCCTTCAACAGGACTGATTGGCATTATTATACCGCAGATCTGATTGTCTCTTTCGGTCAAGGTGTGACCCCCCGTTTGGTGACCATAAATCTTTGTACTTCTATGCTGCTTCAACACCGATGATTAATCGCCTACCGAGAGCGGCCAGCACGGCCATCAGCGTCGACATCTTGGTCGGATGATCGGGATCGAGGATGCGCCGCACCTCGCGCCCGTCCTTGCCGAGCCGCTCGCCGAGTTCGGCCTGGGTGATGCCGGACTCGCGGAACGCCTCCAGCACCGCCAGCTTCGCCGCGACGTCGGCGTCGACGGAAACCATGACCTGCCCCGCCTTGGCCTTCGACGCTTTCGGCAGCGGCCGCTTCATCTCGAAGAGGGTGAGCAGCGCCACACCGAGCGCGTCGCTGCCCATCGCCCGCGCGTCAGCCTCGCCGTTGCCCTCGGTGATCGCCTCCGGCACGTCGGGGAAGGTGACCACGAGGACGCCGGGGTTTTCGCCCGGCTCGAAGATCGCTGGGTACGTGAACATGCGCATGGATCCCTCCTTGAACGAAATGGACCGGCTCGGCCTCAGGTGAGGCCGAACTTCTTCCTGATCTTGCCGGCGGTGACCGGGTCGATCTCCCGGCTCGGTAGGATCGTCACCTTGTCGCCCACGCGGACGATGCAGTGGCCGCCCTTGCCGCGCCCCTTGTCGACCGAGAAGGAAAGGCCCCGGGCCTTGGCGGCGTCGCGAAGCTCGTTGATGAAGCGATCCCGCTTGTCCATGGCCTTGGTCTCTCCGTCCGATGAAGAGATAATAGGACATAAATGCCCTCATGGCAAGCACTGATTAGGCGTTTTTTGTCCTATTTTCTCCTTGCGTAAAGCGTCCCGCAGAGCGATGTTGGTCCGACGCAGAGAACGAGGGGCGGCGACGATGAAGCAGGTCAGCAAGACCCATGAGAAGATGATGGCGGTGCTCGAGACCATCGCTCGGAAGCACCTCTCCCTGGAGACGTTGGCCACGCGCAACGGCGACGGCCTCGACTTCTCCGACCAGGCGGTTTGGTCGCTTGAGGCCGCGCTGCGTGCCGCCTACGACGCGGGTATGGCGGCTCGGAGCGGGCGGGCCCAGCAGGTGACGGGCTCGCTGGCGGTGAACTGACGAGGGCGCCCACGGGCCTCAGACGCGAAAAAAGCCCCGCCTCGCCGGAGCGAGACGGGGCGAAGTCATGGGAGGAAACGCCCTACGTGGGCGTGGACTGATGATGCAGGATCCGTGCTTGCGCGAACCTGTCTATGTAGCCGCAGCCTGTTGAGGCTAGCGCAGCTCCACCATCGGATGCGCTCCAGAGCCGAGGTGGGCGTTCCAAACCACGAAGGTGACGAAGAAGCCGGCGGCGACGATGAAGCCGGTCGACACCCAGCGCGCGCGGGGCACCCTACCCTCGACGGCGTTCGGCGCCCAAAGGTGCAGGAGCACGCCGACGAGGCCGATGTACATGATCGCGGTCTCCCAGTCGGAGTTGAAGATGTCCGGCCAGCCGCCGTTTCGCCCGACGAAGGAGACGAGGCGCTGCGCCAGCATCGACAGGGCCACCAGGAAGATGCCGGAGCCGAGGTAGTCGCCCTTGGTCGGCACGCGGGCCGACAAGGCCACGACGAGCACGGGCGAGTAGGCGACGCACACGCCTGCCGTCGCCGAGGCGACCAAGCCATTCAACATCAGGATGAGGAAGGGCGAGTCGGTCAGGGCCGCGACGAGGAGGTACCCGACGGCGCACGATGCGAGGAAACGGAGCAACCGGCCGTGTCGAAGGTCAGCCATCCGCGTCATCGTGTTTTCCCATGCGTTTGAAGAGGTCGTTCATCGTGTCCCGCAGGGCGCGCTCGTGGGACGCGTTGGCGGCGACCGTCACCCGCTGGTGCTCGGCGACGGCGGCGTCGACGTCGCGGGCGATGAGGTCGATGGTCGTGGCGGGTTCGCCCGCCGGCGGGTCCGGCTTGAAGAGCCTGCGAAGGATCGGTCCCAGGAACCGCATCATCGGCTCCTCGTCCGACGCGGGCCGAACGCCTCCTTCATCCAGTCCTTCACCGCCGCGAGCTCGTCGGCCAAGGCCGCCAGCATCTTCGTCAGGTCCTTGTCGCCCTGCCCGCGCGCGGCGATCGTCTCCGTCGCGGTCACCGTCACCTTCACCAGCGCGGTGGCGTCCTGGAGCCGCTTCTCCTGCAGGATCGCGATCTCCGCCCGAAGCGCCGCGTTCTCCGCCTCCTTGCCGGTCAACCGCTTGGCCAGCAGCCAGCAGATCGCACCAAGCAGCATGAGAACGAGCGCATAGGCGCCCCAGCTCTTCAGCGCTTCGCCCCAGATCGCGGGGACGAGCGTCGTCGCTGCGCTGTCCATCGCTCATCTCCATTCGCCTCGCTGGGCTAGTCCCGCGCGCCAGGGGCGCCGTAGTGCTGGACGACGTCGGCGTAGAAGGCGGCGTCCGCGCCGAGGCGGGCGTTGGCGTCGAGCCGGCCGGCCTTCTCCCGCGCGGCGTAGGCGCGGGCGTCCTCGCCGGCCTGGGCGGGCGGTACGACCACCGGTACGCCGAACGACGCCGGCGCCGGCGGCAGCACCGGCCTAGCGGCGAGCACCGGCGGCGCCGAGGCCGCGCAGCCGGCGAGCGTCGTCGCCAGACAGACGGCAGCCATCAGGATGAGAGGCGCGCGTGGGCTTCGAGGCGAGTTCGGACGCATAGGCTTGGACCTGTCGCTGGAGGGTGTCGGCGGTCGCGGCGGCGGTGCGCTCGCGCTGAGCGGCGGCATCGGCGATGTCGTGTTGCGCCCGGGCCTGCCTGGCATTCTCATCGGCCCACGCCGTCGCGACGGCGAGATCGGCGCCCAGGCGGTGCGAGCGATCCGAAGCGGCGTCGAGCGCGGCCCGCGCTTCCCAGCCCACCACGACGGCCATCAGGCAGGCCATGGCGATCCGTCCGCTCGACGAGCGCGCGAGGCCGCGCAGGCGACCGGACACCCCGGGGATGAAGCAGGCGCCCACAAGGAGTATCGGCAGGCCGAGCACGGCGTGGGCGAGGGCGAAGCGCCCAAGGTCCGCCGCGAGGGCGTCGAGGATCAGGCGGCGCATGGAAGGCTCCGGTGGGAGGATGGGGGACGACGCGCCGACCCGTCGCGCGAGCGCGGGGCGTTCAACCCGTCTCGGGCGAGGCCGAGGCCGGCGCGTCGAACTCGGGAAGTCAGGCCCCCGGCGCTGGCGTCGGCACCGGCTCGGGGGTGATCGCGGCGGCGTCGGCGAGGCCCTGGCTGTGGAGGGCGGCGAGGAGCATCGGACCGAGGAAGCCGGCGACGAGGATCACGATGCCGACGACGCGGGCCTGCGTGTCGGGGAGGTAGCGGCCCCAATCCGTGCCGGCGATCTGCGCGTAGAGCGGACCCACAATCGGCACGAGGGACGTCGCGAAGGCCAGGATGACGACCTTGAGACCGTGAAGGCGCAGCATGATGCGCGCGATCAGGCTCGCCTCGGCGGCGCCGATCCGCTCGTAGAGCCCGGCCGTCAGCCGGAAGCTGTGATGGTTCGGTCGGATCAGCAGGAACCAGACGACGAGCTGGGCGGCGAGCGCCAGCGGAAGGAGCACGAGGAGCATGGTGGTGGCCCTAGTTGGAGGACGCGATCGCGGCGGTGCCGGATGGGATCGACACGCCGCCGGGCACCCCGCTGATCGCGGCGAAGGCGGCGCCGCGCTTGGCGAAGACGCTCGCGCGCAGGAGGAGCGCGATGGTGGCGGCGATCGCCGCGATCGCGACGCCGAGCACGAGCCAGCTGAGTGCCGTGTCGGCGGCGAGCGAGGCGGCCAGGATGCCGCCGCCGGCGAGCGTCACGCCGACCGCCTCGTTCGTGTTGGTGGAAGCCTGGGCGGCGCGTGCCGCCAGGTGGGCGTTAGCGTCGCCGGGATGGATCCCCACCTGGTGCGCGTAGGCCTCCGCGAGGCGGGTGTCATACCCCTTGGTCGCCGGTCCGTTGTAGAGGCGGGCGAAGCTCGGCCAGTCCTTCGCGACGAGGGCGGCGCGCATGTGCGGGCTGGCGACGATGAAGTGCGCCATGGCGGCGAGGTGCTCGTCCTCGCCGCCGGCGACGAAGGCAGTCACCATCGCGGTCGCGCTCGGATAGCCTGCGGCGGCGTGGTTCTCGCCGAGGATCTGCGGCAGACCCCACGAGGTGGAGCGAAGCGCCGCCTCCTCGTCGATCGCCATGGCGGCGGCGATGCGCCCGTAGGAGTCGTGCGGGTACGGCTTGGCGCCCCAGCGCGGGTAGGCGAGGCCGGACGCCACGGCGCGGTCGCGCTTGTCGCCCTGGAGGTTGCGGTGGAAGATGTGCGGCTCGAACAGCGCCTTGGGACGGTGTTCGTCGTCGAAGCCGGAGCAGGACGCCTCGACCTGGATGTCGGCGAGCAGCGCGTCGACCGCGCAGCCGATCAGGGCGGCCGCCGCGGCGACCCCGCCGTCCGTGCGCTTGGTCGCGGTGCCGGTGAAGTTCAGCATGGTGGCCTCAGTTCAGGCGGGTGAAGTTGACGATCGCGGTGCCGGCGCGCTCGAAGCCGAGGACGCGCGCGGCGCCGCGTGAGAGGTCGAGGACGCGGCCGGACCATGCCGCCGGGCCGCGATCGTTGACGACCACGACCACGGAGCGCCGGCCGAGGCGGACGCGCAGGCGGCAGCCAAGCGGCAGCGAGCGGTGGGCGGCCGACAGTCCCATCGGCCGCCACACCGCGCCGGAGGCCGTGCGGCCGTGCCCCATCTCCGCCCCGTAGAAGCTGGCGCGGCCGCTTTCGGCACGGGCCGGCGCGGCGCTCGCCATGCCGAGGCACAGGCCAAGAAAAAGGCCCGCTTGCGCGAGCCTGGGAAGCGTCGTCACGACCGTCGTCACGATCAGCTCGAAGGGGCCGTCGACGTCGTCGACGTGGAGGGCGAAGCCGCCGCGGGTGCGGGTGCCAGGGTCAGGGTGACGGCGGCGCCGGTCTTGTAGGCGGCGATCTGATCGGCGGTCGGGTTGGTGATCACCACGGGGAAGGTCTTGGCCATCTTCACGTTGCCGGGCAGCGTCGTCGACACGTCGACGTGCACCGTCAGGGTCGGCGCCTCGGGGTTGTCGTCGGCGACGGCGTTCTTGACCGTGTGGGAAAGGGCGACGGGTGCGGCGGACATGGCGGCCTCCAAGCTGATGGGGTTCGGGTCAGGGTGACGGCCAGGCGGCCGCTTCGATTTGGGCGAAGGTCGTGATCGTCGGCTGCGCGGCGGTGATGCCGGCGGCGAGGTCGTTGAGGACGCCCCGGCTCTTGGCGACGACGGCGTCGGCCAGGTTGCCCAGCAGCACGGCCTGCGCGGCGCTCACCGTCGCCGGCGAGTAGTCGACGTTGGAGTAGGGGTTGGTCGCGTAAACGGTGGCGGCGTTGCGCATCCCCCACGCGGCGAGGCGCGCCATCGCGTTCTGGCCGCGCTCATCGAGCTTGGTCGTCAGGGGGAGCGGCGCCGCCGACGTGCCGACGTTGAAGCTCCACACCTGCGCGAGCACCCTGCCCTGCTTGGCGTCGGCGTAGGCCAGCAGCTGCGCCACCGTGGGCGGCGTCGCCGTCACGGGCGCGGGCGGGCCGCCGGGCGCCGGCGGCGCGAAGGCGACACCATCCGCCGTGGTCCAGTTCGGCGCCACGCCGGCGATCGCCGTGACGTCGGCGAAGGCGAGCCCCACGAAGACGGTCTTGCCCGGCTCCAGCGCCGGGTCGAGGGGCTGCGTCACCTCCATCACCGTGGCCGGACGCGCGCCCGTCGGCGCGGCGTCGAGGCGGGCCCAGACGCGATTGGTCATGGCAAGCCCTTAGAACGTCAGCTTGAGGAAGCCGCCGCCACCCGAAACCAGGTTGTACGGCGCGCCGGCGAGGTTGATGAGGCCGCCACTCCCCTGCCCCGGCGTGTTCACCGTGACGTTGCCGGAGCTGTCCTCGCTGAGATGGCCGCCGGTGGCGGAGAGAGGGCCGAAGGCACTGCTGCCCCCGACCGATGACGCTCCGCCGTTGGTATTGTTTTGAGCGCCGCCGTAGCCGCCGACGACGTAGTAGATCTGCTGCCCCGGCGTGACGTTCAGCGTGCCGTAGGCGTAGCCGCCGAGCGGTCCATTGGTGGTCGTGCTCTGGTTGTTCCCACCATTGTCATCGTAGAAGAACGTGATGGGTCCGGCGTCCCCGCCGCGCAGCTCGACGTAGAGCCAGGTCACGCCGGCTGGCACCGTGAAGATGCCGCTGCCGCTGCCGAAGAACGTGCCGCCGTGCGGGCTGACGAGGTTGCCGTAGCTGCCGGCGTTCAGCGCGTTCTGGTCGAGCGTCCCAGCGACGAGCACGTTACCGGCGATCTCGACGTTGGCCTCGATCAGCAGGGTGGTGTTGAGCGTCCCGTCCGGGTTCAGCACGCCGGACAGGATCAAGCCGCCGGTCTGCCCGTCGATCGTGATGCCGAGGAAGTACTGCGCCTCGATGCCGTTCAGCGAGGCGCCGAGCTGCTGCAGGGTGGCGGTGTGACCACCGACCGTGGTGGACAGGTTCGAGAGGTTCGTCGACAGCGCCTGGTCGCCGGTGGCGCGCGCGACGCTCTCGTTGGTGATGGCGGCGGTGTTCCCGTTCACCGTCGAGGTCAGGCTGGTCAGGCTCGCCGACAGCGCGCTGTCGGCGTCGGTGCGGGTCGCGGCTTCCTGGTTGACCGCCGCCGTGTTGGAGCCGACGGCCGCGTTGGTCTGCGCGATCTGCCCGGCGAGTGACTGGTCGGCCGTGCTTCGGGTCGTGGCCTCGTTGGAGATGGACGAGGTGTTGGCGCCGACCGTCGTGGTGAGGGTGGCCACCGTCGCCGCGACCGCGTCGGTCGCCGTGGCCGCCACGGCCGCGTTGTTGGCGATCGTCGCGTTGATCGCGGGCACGTTCGCCTGGGTGCCCGGCGAGTACGGTGACAGGATCGTCTGGCCCGCGGAGGCGGTGCGGGAGAACGGGTGCGTGAAGAAGCCGGCGCAGGCCACGTTGGCGGTGGGCGCGAAGGTGCGCAGCAGCAGGCAACGCGCGACGGTGTCGGCCGGCGCGGTCGAGAAGCCGCCGATCTGGGTGAAGCCGGCGAGGTTCCCGCCGGCCGGGTTCCCGCCGCTCGTCTGCGAGCCTTGCGCGTAGGCCAGGACGGTGCCGTTGCCGTCGATGTAGCCGACGTAGATCAGCAGCGCCTGCGCCGCCTGACCGGCCGCCAGCACGCTCGCCTCGTAGGTGATGCCCGGTTCGGCCGCCATGTGGGGGCTTGCCCAGTCGGCGTACTGTCCCGCGGCGGTCGTGGCCGGCAGCAGCGTCGCGAGGACGTTGACCGAGGCGTTCGTGTAGCCGGCCGGGTTGAAGGACTGCTGCGCCCCGGCGAGGATCGATCCGAAGCCCCAGCCGTCGTCGCCGTTCAGGTCCGAGTTGGCGAGGTCGTTGCCGCCGCCGACCGCGCCCTGCGCGTTGGCCGTGAGCGTCGACACCTCGCTGGCGATCGCGCTCTCGGCCGTCGTGCGGGCGACGGCCTCGTTGGAGATCGCGGCGTTCAGCGCGCCGGTTTGAGCCGACAACGACGCGATGGAGGCGGCGAGCGCCGCGTCGGCGTCGGTGCGGGTCGCGGCCTCCTGGTTGATGGCGGCGGTGTTGCCGCCGGTGGCGGAGTTCAACGTGGCGATCTGGCCGGCGAGCGACTCGTCGGCCGTGCTTCGGGTCGTGGCCTCGTTGGAGATGGACGAGGTGTTGGCGCCGACCGTCGTGGTGAGGGTGGCCACCGTCGCCGCGACCGCGTCGGTCGCCGTGGCCGCCACGGCCGCGTTGTTGGCGATCGTCGCGTTGATCGCGGGCACGTTCGCCTGGGTGCCCGGCGAGTACGGTGACAGGATCGTCTGGCCCGCGGAGGCGGTGCGGGAGAACGGGTGCGTGAAGAAGCCGGCGCAGGCCACGTTGGCGGTGGGCGCGAAGGTGCGCAGCAGCAGGCAACGCGCGACGGTGTCGGCCGGCGCGGTCGAGAAGCCGCCGATCTGGGTGAAGCCGGCGAGGTTCCCGCCGGCCGGGTTCCCGCCGCTCGTCTGCGAGCCTTGCGCGTAGGCCAGGACGGTGCCGTTGCCGTCGATGTAGCCGACGTAGATCAGCAGCGCCTGCGCCGCCTGACCGGCCGCCAGCACGCTCGCCTCGTAGGTGATGCCCGGTTCGGCCGCCATGTGGGGGCTTGCCCAGTCGGCGTACTGTCCCGCGGCGGTCGTGGCCGGCAGCAGCGTCGCGAGGACGTTGACCGAGGCGTTCGTGTAGCCGGCCGGGTTGAAGGACTGCTGCGCCCCGGCGAGGATCGATCCGAAGCCCCAGCCGTCGTCGCCGTTCAGGTCCGAGTTGGCGAGGTCGTTGCCGCCGCCGACCGCGCCCTGCGCGTTGGCCGTGAGCGTCGACACCTCGCTGGCGATCGCGCTCTCGGCCGTCGTGCGGGCGACGGACTCGTTGGAGATCGCGGCGCTCAGCGCGCCGGTCTGGGCCGACAGCGACGCGATGGAGGCGGTGAGCGCCGAGTCGGCGTCGGTGCGGGTCGCGGCCTCCTGGGTGATCGCGGCGGTGTTGCCGCCTGTGGCGGCGTTCAGCGTGGTGATCTGCCCGGAGAGCGATTCGTCAGCGGTGGCCCGGGTCGCCGCCTCCTGGGTGATCGCCGCGCTGTTCCCCCCGACGGTGCTCGTCAGCGTGTTGATCGTCGCCGAGAGCGCGCTGTCGCCGTCGGCGCGGGTCACCGCCTCCGCCGAGATCCCGGCGGTGTTGCCGTTCACCGTCGCGGTGAGCGTCATGACGGTGTCGGAGATGGCCGTGTCGGCGGTCGTGCGGGCGGTCGCTTCCTGGTTGATGGCGGCGGATAGGTTCGACGCGCTCGAGGCCGTGAGCGACGTGATCGAAGCGGCGAGCGCCGAGTCGGCGGCGGTGCGGGTCGCGGCCTCCTGGGTGATGGCGGCGGTGTTGCCGCCGGTGGCGGCGTTCAGCGTGGTGATCTGAGCCGATAGCGCGTCGTCCGCGTCGGCTCGGGTCACCGCCTCCTGGGTGATCGCCGCCGTGTTGCCGTTGACCGTCGCGTTCAGCGTCGTGACGGTGTCGGCGATGGCCGTGTCGGCAGTCGTGCGGGCGGTCGCCTCCTGGCTGATGGCCGCGGAAAGGTTGCTGCCCGTCGTCGCCGTGAGCGTCTGGATGGAGGTGGCGAGGGCGCTGTCGGCGTCCGACCTCGCGATGACCTCCTGCGAGATCGCGGCGGTGTTGCCGCCGACGGTGGCGGTCAGGGTCGTCAGCGTGGCCGAGAGCGCGCTGTCGCCGTCGGCGCGGGCGACCGCCTCCTGTTTGATCGTCGCCTCGTTGGAGGCGACATTGGCCGTGATCGTGGTGATCTCGCCGGCGATCGCGTCATCGGCGGTCGACCTGGCGCCGGCCTCGACGGTGATCGCGGACGTGTTGCCGGCGACATCGCCCTGGATGGAGAGGATCGTCGTCGCGACGCCTTGCAGCTCGTTCAGCGCGCTCGACGCGTCCGCTTGCGCCGCCGTCGTCGCGGCCTGGTTCGATGCGATGGAGGCGGTGGCACTCGAGAAGGCGGCCGTGGTCGCCGCTTCGTTGGCCTGGATCGCCGCGTTGGCGTCGGCGATCGCCGTGGTGACCTCGCCGAAGGCGGCCGTCGCGGCCGCTTGGTTCGCGGCGATGTCGCCTTGCGCTTCGGTGATCGCCGCGTCGACCTCGCCGAAGGCGGCCGTCGCGGCCGCCTGGTTCGCGGCGATGTCGCCTTGTGCTTCGGCGATCGCCGCATTGACCTCGTCGAAGGCCTGCGTCGCGTAGCTGTCGTTCTGCTCGACCAGCGACTGCAGGGATGCGAGGTCGCTGTTGAAGGTGGAGGTCACCGATGCGAGCGCCTCGGCGTTCGCCGCGCCCTCGCTCGCGATGCCGGACACGAGGTTCGCCACGTCGCCTTGGACGGTGGCCTGTAGACCGGCGAGTTCGGCCTCGATCGCATCGATCTCCGCCTGCAGCACGCTGCTGGCCCCGGGCAGCACGGCAGCCACGGCGGCCGAGCCCACGCGACCATCGACGCTGACGATCGTGGGCGGCAAGGCGATCGCCGCGACGATCGGCGAGGCCGCGACGGAGGTGAGCGCGCCGCGCGAGACCGCCGCGACCTTGGCGCCCGCCGGGGCGACGGAGACGGAGGGCGTGACGGTCCGCAGGCTGACGATCATGTCCTAGCCTCAGACGATGGGAATGGACGCGGGCGCGACCCGCCGGCACACGTAGAGCGCCGGGATCAGCTCGTCGGCGTGGCCGAGGCGAGGATGGCGGTCTCGCGGGCCTGCGTGATCAGGTTGATCGAGACGAGGTAGGCGAGCCCCTGGGTCGTGCGCTGGTCGGTGAGGCTGACGAAGCTCGCGCCGGCGGCCATCAGCAGGAACAGCTTCACGCTCACGTCCGTGCTTTGCACGATCGCCGCCTGCTCCGAGCTGGTGAAAAGCCCCAGGAACTGCAGGAAGGTGAGCTGCGGCACGGAAGGCGCCGGCGCCGCAGCCGGCGTCGGTGTGTTTCCGGCGGCGACCCAGGCTTGGTAGGCCTGCCAATCGAGGTTGCCGGGATCGGCGGGGACGTTGGCCCCATCCGCGTCGCGATGGATCATGTTGAGCCGGACGGCGCCGGTCGTGAGGTCGACGATCTGAGTGTAAGCCACGTCAGAGCTCCGCGGAGATGTCGAGAACGGCGCTGGTGTTGTCATTGGCCTGCAGGAACGCCGTGTCGCCCTGCGTCAATGACCCTGACGCCGTGCCGATTTGCAGGAGCGCGGTTTGTGGCGAGGAGTCCGAAATGGACAAGGACGTCGAGCTGGTGGCCCCGCCATTCCCGAGCAGTCTGAGCGACGTCTGGGCCGGTAGAGTGATCGTCGGGTTCGCACGCTTATAGGCGTAGCTGATCGACCCGAAGGAAGTGGACGAGTTGAAGTTCGCGCAGACGCACAGGTTCAAGCGTCCCGATCCCGAAACGACAACCCTTTCGAAGTAGCGCAGGCACAACGCCATCTCGAGACCGACCGGCCGACGCTCGAACGGCGTCGGCGTGGTGCCGGCTTCAAGCTGGACGAGCCCGAGGGTGCCGGCCTGGAACGCCACCGTGATCTGCGTTCCTGCCGGGACGCCGCTGACGACGTGAGGGGAGGTGAACGGCCCGAGCAGCGTGTAGGAGCTACCCGCTGGTGTGAAACCGACGTAGCCGGGCGCGCTACCCGTCCATGACAGGGTGTAGGTCCCACCTGCTACGTTCTGCGCCTCGACGACCTGGGAAAGTGTCCCGCTGGCGATCGTCACGAGCGTATCGGGCGTGTTCTGGGTATAGCTGTAGCCGCAGTTCCCACCTCCGTAATCGCGCCAACGATCGTGCGCATAGACGCTACTACCCAGCACGGTACCGCTAGCGTAGCCTCGCTGGTTGATCGCGAAGTTGCCGTTGATGAGCAAGTTGCGGCCGAGGTTTAGCGGCGGCGCGTAGATGTCCATCGCGACACCCTCCTCAGAGCTGGTACGCGGCGAGCTCGAGGCCCGCGGTCGCGCAGTAGTAGGTGAAGGCCGAGGTTTCGACGCCGCCGGCGGTGGACTTGGCGTAACCGCCGGCGGGGATGCGGAAGCAGTCGGCTCCGCCGATGCTGGCCGCCCCGCCGAGCGGGTTGATCCACACGTCGGCCGACTGCGGCGCCTGGATCGTCCAGGCCGTGCGCGAGGTGTTGGCTGCCCAGAGCTGGGTGGAGCTCGCGGCGACGGTAGTCGTGCTACCCGACACCGGCGCGCGCGGCGCGGGGCCGACCGTGCCGATGTTGTTTGTCCCGGCCGGCGTGGCGGCGTTCATGGCGACGAAGATGCCCCGCAGCCAGGCGATCGCTGACCCCGACGTCGACGCGGCCGTCGCCGCCGCGTCGACCTTGGCGCCGAGCGTGACGCTGCTGCCGTCGGCGATCGAGGCCGGCTGCGTCGCTTGCCAAAAGGTGCCCGAAACGGGCTGGGTAGCTTGGTAGAAGGTGCCGGTGACGGCGATGCTGCCGAGCAGCTTGTCGCGGATCGCGCGCAGCGCGCCGATCGCCGTCGTGTTGGCACCGCTCACCGTGGCGGCGTCGGTCGTCGAGCCGATCGTCGCCATGCCGCCGTCGGTCGAGGAGACCGGCTGCGTCGCTTGGTAGAACGTCCCGGTGACCGCAATGCTGCCGAGTAGCTTGTCGCGGATCGCCCGCAAGGCGCCGACGACCGTCGTGTTGGTACCGCTCGCGGTGGCGGCGTCGGTCGTGGTGCCGATCGTCGCCAAGCTGCCGTCGGTCGAGGAGATCGGCTGCGTCGCCTGCCAGAAGGTGCCCGAGACGGGCTGGGTCGCCTGAAAGAAGGTGCCGGTGACGGCGATGGTGCCCAGGAGCTTGTCGCGGATCGCGCGCAGGGCACCAATCGCCGTGGTGGCGGCGCCGCTCACAGTGGCGGTGTCGGTTGTCGAGCCAATCGTCGCAAGGCCGCCGTCGGCCGAGGACACCGGCTGCGTCGCCGGCCAAAAGGTGCCCGACACGGGCTGCGTGGCCTGGTAGAAGGTGCCGGTAACGGCGATGGTGCCCAGCAGCTTGTCGCGGATCGCCCGCAAGGCACCGACGACCGTCGTGGTGGCGCCGCTCGCCGTGGCGGCATCGGTGGTCGTGCCGATCGTCGCGAGGCCACCGTCGGTGGACGCGACCGTGAGGGGATTGCCGGTCGGGTTGCCGACCCGGATGCTCTTGAGGCCGTTGGCCGCCGCGATCAGCGCCGTGGCCGATCCGCTGGTCCAGGCCGTCATCTGCGCCTGCAGGTGGGTGACGCCCCCGCAGGCGAACTCCCATTGGCCGTTCGCTGTGGCGAACCCCACTGCGGTGCCGCCACCGAACGGCACCATGTTGATCGGGAAGAAGGTGGTGCCGCCATCGACCGAGGCCGACCAGGTGACCATGCCCGCCCAGGTGCCGGCCAACTGGATCACGGCGGCGTTCATGCCGTCGACGGCCAGCGCGACCACGCTCGTCGCGGCGGCGAGTGGGCCGCTCGCCGACACGCGTGGGGCGTTCGACTGCGTCGCGGTCTTCAGCGTGCCGGTGAGGAGGCCGAATATCCCGCGCAGCCAGGCGATGGCGGAGCCGCTGGTCGAGCCGCCCGTCGCGGCGACGTCGGCGGGGGTGCCGAGCGCGGCCTCGACGGCGGCGTCCTTGACGGTCAACGTGGCGCCTAGCGTGCTCAAGACCTGCTGGATCAGGCCAGCGGTCGCCTGTTGCTGCGCCAGCGTCGCGGCACCCTGCGGCAGGAGCGACAGGGCGTTGAGGTTCGACGTCGACGGCGCGGCGGCGAGCACCGCGCCCTGGCTCGAGTTCAGCCAGAACTGGCCGATGATCGCGCCGGTCACGCTGTCGGTGGTGACGAAGTGGTCGACGAAGTCGCCGGAGGCGATGGTGGTGCCGGCGGCGGCGATCGCCTGGTACGCCGTCTTGTCGGTGATCGGTGCGGTGCGGTCTTCGGCCGGCTTGACGCCGACGCCGGGCGCGGCGGAGACGGCGCCGGTGATCGTCTTCCAGGTCGGCGCGCCGCCGGCGGGATTGTCGACGCGGATGAAGTAGGCGCCGGTGTTGTCCGTCCACAGCGTTTCGGCGGCGGTCTGCTGGAGCAACGAGACGATCTGCCCAAGCAGCGTGTTGGCGGCCGCCTGGTTCGTCGCCGTGGAAGCGGCCGCGGTCGCACCGGCGATCGCCTGCAGCTCGGTGAGCGCGCTCGCCTGCCCCTGCGCGGTGGCGGGATCGATGATCGCGGCGACGCTGTTCAGCACCACGTGGGCGACGTAGAACGGTCCCAGACCGGCGCCACCGCTGGCATCGGCGAAGCCGTAGCCGAACGATCCTCCACCGTAGACGCCGCTCAGCTTCGTGGTGAGGCTGAAGGTCATGGCTGTCTCTTGATGTCGAGAGGGTCGGGGACGGTCAGCGCCGCGTGACGCCGCCGGCGATCGCGACCGTGAAAGGGCCGGCGACCTGGCCGAGGTTGAGGATCACGCCGTCTGCGGTGGCGATGATGTCCATCACCGCCGACGCGCCCGCCGGCAGGCTCGCCGTGCAGCCGGTCGGACCGGTCGCGGGTGCGAGTTCCGGCACGGCGAAGGCGAGTTGGCCGAGCGACCCGTCGACCTGGAGCAGGCCGTTGGCGGTCGAGATGTCGAGAAGCACCTCGGCATCGGTCGCGGACGGGCGCAGCTGCGCCTCGAAGGCGATGCCGGTGATGTCGAGCGGCTGGCCGGCGTTGGCAGAGCCTTGCGGCCACTGGAACTGGAGGACGTCACGCCAGTCCGAGTTCGTGGTGACGGAGAAGGACGCCTCGAGCTGCGGCAGCTGCAGGATGTTCGTCGCCATGGCGGCCTCCGATCAGGCGGTCGGCCAGGCGAAGGCGTCGACCAGCGCGATCGTCGTGACCGTCGGCGGCGCGGCGGTGATCGCGGCGAGCAGGGTGCCGTGCGCGGCGTAGGTCGCAGACACCCAGGCGCGCACGAGCGTGTCGAGCGTCACGAGCTGCGCGCCGCTCAGCGTGGTGGTCGCGCCGGCGTTGTCGAGCCACACCCGGGTGCCGGCTGCGTTGGCCTTGCCGAAGTCGGCGAGCTCGGCGAGGTCGTCGCGCGTGGTGCGCGTCCCATCGCTGAGGGCCGGCACGGCCGGTTGTCCGGACGCGGCGACGTTGAAGGACTGGCCTTTGGCGAGCGCCAGCTGAAAGGCGCGCTGCGCGTGGCTGAGCAGCTGGGCCACGGTCGCCTGCGCCACCGGCGGTGGGGTCAGCGTGGTTCCGTCGTAGCTCCAACCTATCCCGGCAACGTTGCTGGCCACCGTCGTCCTTCCCTCGGGATCTTTCCAGGCGTCCGTGGCGTGGACGGTGGCGACGACCTGGCGCGGCCAAGTGGTGCCGGCGTCGATGATGCAGATCGTCTTGGCGACGGCGGTGGTGGGCGCGGTCTGGTCAGCCATCCATCAACCTCCGATGAGCTGGGCGAGGATGATCTGCGACGGTCCGCCCTGGCCGCCATTGAGGATATTGGTGATGGGATTGCAGCCGGTACCGCCTTGGCCTGGCGCCACGCCGTTGATCACGTTGCCCGTCGTCGTGTTCGTCCCGCAGCCGAACGAACCTCCGCCCGGACCGGGGAAGTAGAGGCCTTCGGACAAGCCCGCCTGCCCAGGCTGCCCGGCGATATGGACCTGGCCACCCGTGCCGCCGGTCCCGCCGGCGCCCCCGGTATTCGCGCCAGAAGCGCCGCCGCGCTGTCCACCGTTCGCGGAGACCAGTGTGCCGTAGTTGACCAAGGTCACGGACGAGGCGCCGCCATCGTTGCCGGGCGATCCCATCCCGCCGAGGAGCAGCGCCAGCGAGGAGCCCTTCGGACACTGATAGGAACCCAGCGCGAACTCGCCGCCGCCGCCGCCGCCGGCCGCGCCGCTACCGCACTGGCCTCCGGCGCCGGCGCCCCAGAGCGCGGCCGTGAAGGCTTGGCAGTTGGGGTCGAGCGCGACCGTCTGCGATGCGGTGTAGACCTGCAGGGCGATGTAGGCGCCGAGATTGGCGATGCCGGATGCCTGCTTGGCGAGCACCGCCGCCGCGAAGGTCGCGAAGCTCGTCTGGTAGTGGTGCCCGGCTGGCTGGTCCTCGGCGGCGGACTGGTAGAAGCCCACGAGGTCGCCGTCGGCGATGGTGTTCTCGGCGGTGAGCCCGGGCAGGTTCCAGTCGAAGTTGTTGCCGGCGTCGAGGCGCAGGCCTTCGCCTGGGCCGTAGGTGATCGACGCCACTGGTGCCGCCGGCTTGGGCGCGTACAGCGGGATCAGGATCTTGATGGCTTGAAGCAGCTGCGTCAGGTCGCCCGCCGGCACCAGGTCGGCTCCGGTAATGACGTTGATGATCTCGTCCATCGGATCGGTGCAGAGCGCGAAGGGAGGGAACGACCCCTCGGCGCCGGTCGCGGGATTGCCGTTGATCCACGGCAGCTGTGACGGGTCCTCGAGACCCGTCGCCGGGTTCAATGGGTAGTGCTGCTGCATGGAGGAGCCTTCGTCAGTAGGCGAAGAAGAAGTCGAAGACCGCGCCATAGACCTGGTAGTCGAACAGCACGGTGGTGTGCGCCGGCTTCCAGCGCTGGAACACGCACTCGAGATCCTCGGCGTGGACGATCTCGCAGAAGGAGTCGCGCCCGAAGCTCGATCGGCCGAACTGGAAGCGGGTCGCTCGCGGACCGGCGACGCGGACCTTCCAGAAGAAACGGGTCGAGGGCGGCTGGAGCTGCCCACGCGCGCCGCCGAACGAGGACAGCCCGAATTGAAAGGTCGAGTACTCGCGGATGGCGATCTGGTAGCCGAGCGCGGCCGCGACGCCGACGAAGAACTCGCGGCTCTGGCCGCCCTGCGTGGTCAGCTTGTTGACCAGCGCCGCCTGCCGCTCCGGCAGCGTCAGCAGTTGCGGCACGCACGGGTCCGGCAGGCCGAGCGCGGCCTCCCAGTCCGGCAGCAGGCCGACCGTCTTGCTGGGGTCGCTCTCGATGAGCAGGAGCAGGGCGGCGGCGGCCGCGACATCGCCCCAGATCTGCGCGCAGCCCTCGACCCACCTCATCAGGTCGCCGTCGGGATCGCGCGACCAGGCCGTGCCGGTGGGTAGCTCGCCAGCGAGCGCCTGCGCGTATTCAGCGGCGGTGCGTTGGACCCAGGTGTCGGGTGTGAACTCGGCCACCACGCGTCAGCCGTAGAAGATCGAGCCGATGACGGCCATGCTGCCCATGTTCGGCATCACGGCGTCCGCCATCGCCAGGTCGAAGCGCTTCACACCCTGGGCGGACAGGATCGCATCGTTGACCCAGGCGGAGTAGATCGTCTGCGCGGGCTGCGGCTGGCCGTTGACCGCCCGCGCCGGCCGGGCGCGCTGGGCGATGACGGCAGCGACGCTGGTGCCGATCGCCGCCTTGGCCGCGGCGGTGTTGTTGTAGAGGTTGGTGATGGTGCAGCTGACCGGCTGGGGGATCGGCGCGCAGACGAAGAAGTCGAGAACGGTCACCGGTCGCTTGGTGTCGACGTAGGCCTTGACCGCGGCGAGGTCGGCGGCGAGCGGGAAGCCGTCGGTCATCGGGTTCGCCGTGCCGCGCAGCTTGTCCATCATGATGCGCAGGGTGGCAGTGCCGGGCCCCATCTCCTGCGGCGACAGCCAGGCGCGGGTGACGCCCGGGCAGGCCAGCGCCCAGCCCACGTAGTCGTCGGCGGCGCCGCCCATCGGCGGGTTCTGGAGGCGGAACAGCACGCGGACGCGCAGCTCGGGGTCGGTCTCGGCGTCGGCGCCGCCAGCGAGCGCCACTACCGTCGCGCTCGACACGTTGATGCCGGGCACCGACACGGCCAGCGAGAGAACGGTGCCGGCAGCGAGGTTGGCGGCGGCACCGGCATTCAGCGCGCGGACCGGCACCGACGTCGGGGTGAGATTGATGGCGGTCGCGGCCGTCGATTGGAACGTCAGCGTTTGACCGCCGAGCGAAGCGGTCAGGAACGAGCCGGCCGGCAGCACCGAGCCGACGACGGTCGCGATCAGGGTGACGGTGCCGCTGGCGTAGGTCGCGACCTTGCGGCCTTTGCTGCCGTCGGCGTTGACCAGGTAGAGGTTGGCCCACTTCTCCAAGAACTGTTGCTCGGCCGTGTCGGGCAGCAGCTGCAGGGCGAGCCAGTCGAGATACTGGAGGTTCAAGTGCGCGTTGCCGGCGTTCGCGTCGGCGAGCACGCGCGGCACGTCGTTGGGGATCAGCGGCACGCCGAGGCGCCCGGTAATGTAGTCGCGGTTGGTCGCGCGGACCGTGGCGAGCGTCGGGGTCGACCAGGGCATGCGTCAGCCTCCGTAGGTCGACCAGAGGTCCTGGTAGGCGAGCGCGATCGCCGACTTGGGGCCACGATAGAGCGTGATCGTGCCGCCGATCCCGTAGGGTCCGGCCGGGCCGACCAGCGTCGTCAAGGCGATGTCGAAGCTCGTGCAGAACTTCGCGTCGACGAACGGCTGCAGGCACTCGGCGATGTAAGCCTGCGTCTGAGCGATCGTGGAGCCCTGCCGGGCGTTCTGGTCGGTGAGCTTCGCCCGGGTGAGCAGCCACAGCCGCACGCCGATCGGCCAGCCGCCCCAGATCGCCTGCGCGTCGAGGTCGGCCCACCAGCCGCGCCGATCGACGTCGCCGGGGTTCGGGAGGGTGTCGTCGTCGAGCGCGCGCCGGTCCGTGTTGAGCGCCACCAGGACCGCGCGGGCGAGCGCGACGTCGGCGTCCGAGCCAGCGACCGGGTCGAACACGCACTGGATGGTGATGTCGACCTGCGGGCCGCTCTGCTGGATCAGGCGGATGGAGGCCATGCTTCCTCGACGCCGGGCTACTTGGACGCGAAGACGAGCGAAGACGGGCCGGCCTTCAGCATCACCGGGATGGAGGCGTTCGCGTCGCCGAGGCAGATCTTGCCGTCGGTGACGATGACGGTGGTGCCGCCGACCGTGGCCGTGATCTTCCCGTCGGCGATCGTCAGGGTGGCGGTGCCGACCGGAACCGTGAACGGCAGCTTCTTCGAGCCGGCGACGTAGCCGAGGCCGGCCGCCGTCAGCTTCAGCATGTGGCCGATGCTGTTCCAGATGCCGCTGTCGCCCGCGTTCCAGCCGGTCGGCGTGGTACGCCGGTCGATGTGGCCGAGGATCACCGGGTGCGAGCGGTTGCCGTTGATGAAACCGACGACGACCTCGGCGGCCTTGTCGCCGGGCGGTAGCGGCACCGACTTGAAGCCGTAGGGCTGGGCGAAGTTCTCGACGCCGGTGATCAGCTCGTTGTCGTAGCCGCGGAAGTCGATCGTCTGCAGCTTTGGCGTGTCGCTGACCATGTGGATGGTGCCGCGCGCCAGGTTGAGGCCGGCGCGGCGGAGCGCGTCCCCTGCACTGCCCCGCATGCGCGACCCCTTACGTGCTGAGCTTGTAGTCCGGCTGGTCCGGCGTGGCGGTCGTCGAGATCGACGATCCGGCGCTGCCGGCGCCGCTCGTGTCCGAGAGACCCGACGTGAGCCCCTGCGTCAGCCCATCGGGCCGCTTGAGGTCCAGGGTCGTCGTCGTGCCGTTGCGGCTGTCCTGGCCATAGTTGACGGCCTGGATGCTCATCGTGATCGGCGCCGTCTGGTTCGGGAAGATCATGGGACTGAAGACGGTCACCATGCCGCTCCCGTCCGGCGCCGGCGCCCAGAGCTTCCCGTCGGGCCGGTACCAGCCGACGACGGTGATCGACACCTGCATGATCGGCCACAGCGAGCGCATCGCCTCGTGGGCGACGCGCGTCGCCAAACCCTGGGCATCCTCCGGGTGTTCGGCGATGAACAGCCTGGTGATGTTGGATCGGACGTCCGCGTTGGTCGACGTCGCCGAGAAGGCGCGCGGTGGATAGTTGTTGTCGTCGCCGGTCGTCGACGAAACGCCGCTCAGCTTGTTCCAGGAACAGGCCGCCGGGTCCTCCAGCTTAAAGGTCGCGCGCTTGATGTTCTGACCCTCGACGAGGTCAGCCGCCACCGTCGCGTTCGGACTGCCCAGGCCGGCGACCAGGTTGCCGTCCGCATCGTCGGTGAGGAACAGGCCTCGGCTCATCGCGATGCGCGAGACGAACTCGGCGACCATTTCCCCATACTGGACGGACAGGGTCTTGAACGGCTGGAGCGCGCTCTGCGGCGCGTTCATCATCGTCAGGCCGATGCCGTGCGGCTGCAGCACCGCCTGGGCCGCCTGCTGGAACGTGCTGCCGTTGTAGTTGCCCGGCTTGACCACCACGCTCGAGCGGACGAGGTCGATCGTCTTGGACTGCCCGGCGATGACGAGCTGGTGGCTGCTGGCGTCGTAGCCGCCGGTCCGCACCGTGCACCAGCCGGTAAAGGCTTTCTGCGTGCCGAGCGCGATGGTGACGGGATCGCCTGGCTGCAGCTGCAAGCCGCTATAGCGCTGGCCGTAGTAGCCCTCGGCCGGCGTGAACTGGAAGGTGGAGACGCCGTTGCCGAACTCGCGCCGCACCATCACGCTTTCCCAGGCGGTGATGCGCTGGTTGTTGGCGGTGATCGTCGCGACGAAGTTCGGGTCCAGGGTGGACATGCCGCCGACCCCCGAACGCAAGAAAGCCCGGTCACCTCACGGCTCCGGGCTCGAAAACGAAAGACCAGCCGCACGCTCGCGCACGACTGGTCAATGCAGGTTTGATATGCGATCCCGGCTCCCGGTGCAAGCCGCTATCGCTTCGTCGATCGTTCGCTCAGGTGTCGAAGCTCGGCTCGGTCATGGTCGGCCAGGTACGGAGCTTCACCTCCATCGGCCCCTCGCCGCGATGCGTTGTGCTCCGGACGTTGCCGCCTCGATCGTGCAGGTGGATGTCCACTTGAGCCCTGCTGTCGCGACCGCCCGCGCCACCGTGCCCGCCATCCGCCAAGCCCGTCGCTCGACGATTCATCGGGTTGTTGGCGCCACCGAGGAAGCCGCCGTTCGCGCCGAGGACGGCGTGGTAGTTGGAGGCATTGCGCTCGCCCCAGCCCTGCCCGAACATGTAGGCGCGCGAGTGGACGCCGTGCGAGCCCTTGTACTGCTCGGCCATGTTCATGCCGACGATCTTGCCGGCGGCATCCTTGATGTAGGACTGGAACACACCGGCATGGTCGAGGTGGGCGCCCATCGTCCCGAGCCCGCCGCCGGCGTAGCGCCCGGACTGCCGGCCGAAGTGGTCGAGGAACGTCGCGACCGGCGTGCCGGGCTTCAACGTGCCCTCGAGCGCGCCGACGCCGCGGCGCCACTCCCGCACCGAGCCCGACGCCCCGACCGCCGCCTTAGCGAGCGCCACGCACTGCTCGTTGAGAACGTGGAGGCTGCGGAGCTGGCCGAGGCCGAAGACGCTGCCACCCGGAGCACTCGCCTCGCCGGCCTGCGAGTTGGGCACGTAGCCCGACTCGCCCCAACGCGGATCCGCGTCGCGCGGTCCATGGAAGCCAGCCCATGCGCCGAGGCTGCCCCCGCGCTTCAGGTATTGCGCCACCCACCGCGCCTGCGCGGCGATCGTCGCGGGATCGCGGAGGTCGAGCCCGGTGTCGTGCTCGAACGTGACGCCGAGGCCGCGCCGGCGATTGAGCTGGAACGGACCCCAGGACGACTCGAGCGCGTCGTCCTTCTTGTCGTAGCTGCTGCGATGGAGGGACTCGCCGGCGCGAATGCCTTCCATGATGCGGGGATCGACGCCAGCGCGCTGGGCCTCGTCCTCGATCAGGCGGGTGAGGCTGCCGGCCTTGCTCCCGAGTGGCACGGCGCCGTCGAAGCCGCCCCCTGCCCCGCCGCCGCCTCGACCGCCACCCCCAGCGCCGCCGCTAGGCTCATAGCTGGCGTTCGTGAAGCCGGGAGCGCCGCCGGACTTGCCCAGGTCCTGCGTCGCCGTCAGCTCGCGCATGGCGGCGATGAAGCCGATCTTGGTGCCGTCGGCGATGATGCCGACGAAGACCGAGGCGGACGCGCTCGCCGGCGCTTCGGCGACGAAGCTCGCGGGGTGGAGCAGGCCGCCTGAGCCGTCGAAGGAGCTCTTGTGGAGGAGCGGGTTCGGCTTCTTGTCCTTCGTGACCTCGCTGAACCAGTCCCACGCCTTGCCGAGCGACTTGCCGGCGTCATTCGTGGCGTCGCCCAGGGCTTGCCCCCAGGTCCGGTGATCCTGGTGGTCCGGCGTCTTGTCCGCGCCCTTTTCGTTGCCGCCCTTGCCCAGGACGTCGACGAAGTCCTTGGCGTCCTTTAGCAGATCGGTCATCTGCTTGAGGAACGCGGGCCCGGCACCGGTCTCGAAGTTGGTCAGCGCGGTGTTGAAGTCGATCGTGGCGTCACGGTACGCCTGGGCCTGCTTCAGCAGGTCGTCGGTGATCGGGCCGAGGCTGGCTTGCTGCTTCTTCAACTCGTCGAGGAAGCCGGTGGCGCCCCTCGCGAATAGGGCCTCGAGCTGATCGCCGCTGCCGAAGAAGGCGCCGAGGATCTGCTTCTGCAACTGCGGCTCGTTCTGCAGCTTCTTCTGACCGAGGAACTTGAAGATGTCCCCGAGCTGGTCCTCGGTCCCCTCACCCTGCAGCTTCCTGATCAGGTCGGGCCAGCGCGACAGCTGCTGGTAGAGAGCCCCGGTGTTGCGCTGGAACTCCGGCATCTGGCTGGAAAGATGGTTCAGCGCGCCTTGCATGACGTCGGTGCCGACGCCGAAGCTCTGCCCGGCGCGGGCGAACGCGTTGACCTGGTCGGTGGTCAGACCTGTCTGCCGACCAAGCTCCTTCATCGCCAGCGTGCGCTCGCCCAGTTCCTTGAACTGGGTGATCAGCGTTGCCACCGAGGCCGCCGCGGTCAGGCCGCCGATGCCCATGGCGCTGATGACGCCGGCGGCATCGCCGCCGCTCTTCACGAAGCCCTTGGCGCCCTCCTCGAACTGCCCGAACCACTTGGTGGCCTCCGCCATGCCCGGCGTCTGGCGGATCGTGTCGAGCTCCTTCTTCAGCTTGCGGACCACCGGCGAGGCGTTGTCCTTCATGTCCGCTTCGAGGCGGAGCTTCTCCGTGCTCATGGCTACCTCGCCCTACGGGTCTGCATCGCGCGGCGGATCGCGATCGGGAACTGCCGGCGCACCTCGCCACGCATGGCGCGCTCGAAGTCCTCGCGGAACGGCACGTCCGGCTTGATCTGCGCGGTCGGCGTGAAGGCGTAGCGCATGTGCAGGCGCCCGCCGGCGCCCACGAAGATGCCGCGCTTGGTGACGCGGAGCGCCCGCTTGGGCGTCGCGTCGATGATGGCGCGCGGACGCTCGCCCTTGGGCACGCCGCGCGCGCCCCGCCGCACGGTGCCAGAGAGGGGGACCGCGAGGCGCCGCCCGATCGGCTTCTTCACGCCACCGTCGGCGTGCGCCTTGAGGTTGAGCCGGACGGCGGAGGGCCCGGTGTCGGTGATCGCGACGCGCAGGGTCTTCCGCTTCGCCTTCTCGACCCGCAGCGCCTGGCGCAGCGCGTTGCGATTGCGGACCTCGACGTGCTCGGGCCAGGTGTCGGAGATGAGGACCTCGCGGACCTTGAAGGCCGCGCTCGACAAGGCGTTCGCCATGGCGAAGGGCACCTGGTCGGCGAAAGCGTCGAGGCTGCGCGCCACGCGCTCGAAGTCGCGGAGGTTGAACTTCAGGCTCACAGCGCGTCCAGCCTGTCCTCGGCCTGGTCGCGGACCGTGTCGTCCCAGAGCCGCCAGATCTGCTCGGTCGGCAGGTCGAGGAACTCTAGAGGGGAGCGTCCGTAGTGTTTGGCGAGCTTCCGGGCTGCTCGCGCGGCTTCATCGACAGCCCCGGGATAAAAAAACCGGCGAACCCCCAGAAGCAGGACACCGCGTCGTTGGTCGTCATGTGCTCGAGCGACCCGTCGACCGGGATGCCGGACAGGCGACTCAGCATGGTGAACGCCTTGCCGTCGTCGAACTCGATCGAGTTGTCGCGCATGTCGTAGCGGACCGGGTTGCCGACGCGGAAGATGTCGCCGGCGGTCGGCGCGCGGATCGCGACGGTCTTGATCGGCACGCCGAGGTATTGGATCGGCCGCTGCAGGTCCAAGGTGAAGACGGGGTTCTCGACGGGCTTGAAGGTCATGGTGCGACTCGCGGTCAGGAGGACAGCGCCCGGCCGACGGGCGGGCAGAAGGCGGGGGCGATGATCTTGTTCTCCGCGCGAAGCTCGTCGCAGCGGCTGGCATCACCGTAGAGACGCTGCGCCAGCGCGTGCGAGGTCATCACGCGGGCGAAGCGGTACGTGACGAGGTTGGGCAGCGGCCTGGCGCGCGTCGTGAGATCGCGCACGGCGGCGGCGTGCGCGCCGATCAGCGCCTGGTAGACCGCTGGCGCGTGGTTGTCGGCGGCGTACTCCTCCGCCTGGTCGAAGGCGCCGTTCAACGTCGCCAGCGCCGCGTCGACGTCCTGCCGGCTCGTGAAGGTGGTCGCCGCCAGCACCCCGACTTCGGCGGCGAGCGCCAGCTGGATCCCGGCGTTGGTCAGCGCGACCGCCGAGAGCGTCACCGGCGTCTCGGCGATCATGGCGAGGCGGACCAGCTCGAGATTGGCGATCGTGGCGCCGGCGGCAACCGCCAGGCCGAAGGCGTTGCCCAGCGGCGCGCCGAGCGCCCCGGCGCGGATGGCGTCGTCGGCGTTCGCCCGCAGATCGCCGATGGCATAGTACAGGTCGGCCGCCGGCGTGCCCGTCGCGCCGGCGAGCGTGCCCGACAGGGCGGTCAGCAGCGCGCCGAGGATCGCGGTGGTCTCGTCGAGTTCGGCCAGGGTCATGGCGCCGGCCTCAAGTCGAGATGGTGCCGCTCGCCAGCGAGCCCTGCATGGTGGTGTCGAGCTGGCTGGTCGCCGCGGACCCCAGGTTCGCGCCCGCCGTCGTCGCCGCGCCCTGCGTGTCCGTCGTCACCGAAGAACCGGAGGGACTGCCGGCCTCGACGAAGTCCATCGTGAACGTGCAGATGCCGCCGCGCTCGCGCGACTCCGTGACGTTGAAGGGGTTTGCGTTGACCTGCTTGGACCCGAGCGTCGGGTGGATGAGCGTGCCGACGCCGCCGGCCTCCAACGCGGCGATCAGCGCGTCGCGGCCGACGAGGTAGGTCGGACCGATGACGTAGCCGGTGATGGGCCAGCGCCGCGCGCTGCGTCCCATGTCCTCGGTCCAGGGCACGTCGCGCAGCGGGAACTCGTGCGTGACGTTGCGCCGGCCGCCGGCCTGCCCGCCGACCTCGACGTGGAAGCCGATGCCACGGAACGAGGCCGGCTGGAGCGCGGCGCGCCACGGCTGGTACGGTAGCGGCATCGACCGCTCCTACGTCAGGAGGCGGCGACGACCTCGTCGCAGGACTTGCAGCCGAAGTCGACCGCGAGCTTGCCCTCGGTGGTCGAGATCGTGAAGGCGGACTTACACCATGCCTCCGAAAGGACGTAGGTCGTGCCGTTGGCGAGCGTCACCTGCAGGGTCGAATCCACGATCGCCTCCAGCGCCGCGCACGACAGCCCGGGCACAGTCGAGATGTCGCCTTTCACGCCCGGCACCACTGGGGTCTCGACGTAGCCGTGGACGTAGTCCTGGCCAGCGACGTCCTCGCGCTTAACGGTCGAGGGCATCACCTCGAAGTTGCCGCGGACCGGGTACTGAGTACCGTCGATGGTGAAGTTGAGGACGCCGCCGATGCGGTTGCCAGCCATGGTGATCTCTCAGGGATTGAGTGCGAGCGGGAGTCGCGGCCGCGCGGCGGCGGCGCGGCGGATCAGGTCAGGCTGATCGTCGGGTACTGCAGGCGGAACTGGGCGAGGACGTCGAAATTGCGCAGCTGACCCATCAGCTGCGGCGCCCAGAGGATGTTCACCCGGTTCGGGTTGTTGCTGTCGATCTCGACGATCAGGTTGGCGATAAAGGCCGACACGTTCGAGATCAGCCCATCGTATTCGGCCTGGCGCGCCTCGGCGATCAGCTCCGCCTTGATGATGGAGGGCGTGACGATCGCCTGCCCGGGGCCGAAGCGGGTCCCGTCCAGCGCCAGCTTGTGGCGCGGGAACTTGGAAGTGATCGCCGCCTTCATGCGGCTGAGCAGCTCGGCGAGGTTCGACAGCACGGTGATCAGCGAGAACGCCGTGTCGGCCTGCCCGTACAGGTTGACCTGGTACTGCAGGGCCTCGCGCAGGATCATCGGCTGGCCGTCGGACCCGAGGCCCTGCACGGCGAGGCCGCTGTTGACGAAGTCGTTCAACTCGGTCTGCGAGAACTGCTGGTCGATCGGCGCAGGCAGGATGCCGACGAGCGGCAGCGTCTGCAGCGGCCGCGCCGGGTCGTCGAGCAGGGCAGCGGCGCCCTGGGCGCAGTAGGCGGCGACGCACTCCCAGAGCGGCGAGGGTGCCGCCGGCTCGAAGATCATCGTCGAGATCACCGACGAGTTGTGCTCTAGCCCCCAGGCGAGGCCGTCGGCGTAGTCGGCGCGCAGCGCGTTGTAGACCCAGCCGTACTGCTGGCGTGTGAAGTACCAGCGGCCGCCGGCGGCGAAGCCGTACTCGGTGTTCCAGGCCTCCAGGCTGCCCGTGTCGTTGTAGGGCATGCCGACGTGGAAGTACTGCCGCGCGGCGATCGCGCTGATCGCGGCGGTGAAGTCGGGCTCGCCGGCGCCGCCGGACATGGCGGTGACCGCGGCGGCGAGGCCGACCGGCATGGCCTCGCCGCCGAGCAGCCCGAGGTAGTTGAAGGAGATCGCGACGTCGTCGCCGGTCGCGCCCTTCCAGCGGCACGTCAGGTCAACCTTCGCCGGGTTGGTGCCGTCGACGGCCGCCGTGACCGGCAGGGTCGGGGTGGCGTTGATGGTGGCGACGAGGTTGGCGGCGACCGTCGCCGGCGTGTCGGTGGAGTAGACCGCGACCGCGATGAGCTGGCCGGCGATGTAGGTCGACAGCACGCCGGACTGCAGGCTGGTGCCGGAAAGCAGGATGGATCCGGCGGCGACCTGGCCGGCGGCGGGATCGGGGACGGCGACGCACCAGAGCTGCTGGGTGTCGTTGCCCTTGAAGAAGCGGGCGACCATGCGCTCGAGCATGGAGCCGACGCCGAACAGCTGGCCGGCGACCGCGAGCGAGCCGACAGCGATCGGCACGTTCGGCATGACGACGCCGATGGCGAGGTACTGGCCGACGAGCAGCGCAGGCTGACTCTCGGTGAGGTTGCCGGCCATCGTCCCGTCGACGGTGGCCTGGAAGAGCGGCAGCTTCCAATTCGCGGGGATCTGGGTGGCGACGGCCATGAAGGCACTCCGGCAAAGAAAAAGGCGCCCGGAGGCGCCTCGATGGGATCAGGAGGGTGGAGGCCGGGTCAGGCCGTCTTGGGTGCCGCGTTCGACGCGGCGGGCGCGGTCGGTTCGGCGACCGGCGCGGGCGCCGAGGCCGCGGTGCTCGCCTGCTCGCTCGCCGCCGGCGCCGACGAGGTCGGAGCGGTCGTTGCGGGAGATGGTGCTGGAGCTGCCGGCACGTAGACCTTGGAGGCGTCCTTCGTGACGCTGCCATCGGTGAGGCGGCGCGCGGTGAAGCTGTCTTGCGGCCACAGGCTGCCGGCGATGAGCAGCGCCGGACCGTGCGGGTGCTTCAGCCCGACGGCGGTCTTCTTGGTCGGGTAGACTTTCACGGTGGTGGGCATGGCGCGGGTTCCGGCATGTCGAATTGCGTGGAGAAGGCGGGCCCGAGCGGCGGCTGCGTCACGGCGTTCGGATTGACGGCGACCGACGTGAAGTCGTTCGGCGCGTAGGGCGGCCAGGCGGAGCGGAAGGTGACCTCGAACTCCACCGTCGCCTGCGCCATGAAGGCGTTGGTTTCCTTCGCGTAGGCGTAGCGGACGTCGCAGCGCCGGATGCCCTCGAAGAGGTTGATCCAGGTCGCGTCCGTCAGCAGCGTGGCACGCGTCGCCTCCGCCAGGCCGACGATCAGCGTGTCGAGCGCGGCGTCGTTGGCAGCCTGCGCGACAAGGTCGACGACAAGTGTCAGCTCGTGGAAGAAGGACGGCGCTCCGACGTTGTCGTCGCCGTTCGGCTCGGTGCGTTCCCCGCCGTGGTAAACGAGCGCCGCCGGCAGGACGTCGTCCTTGGTCGGAACCGTTCGCTGCGTCGCGACCGTCTTCAGCCCGGGCACGGCGGCGAGCCGGGAGGCGGTCCCGTCGCGGATCTCAAGCGGACCGGCAGGGTAGAAAATCGGGGCGCCGATAGTCATAGGCCGTCCGTCTGCCGCAGTTTCAGGTCGGCGCCGCCCTGCCCGTCCGGCACGACGTCGATGATCGTGAACGCGCCCTGGGCCGTCACCACCGTGTCGTTCTGCTTCGGAGGCACCGCGAAATCGGCAAGCCGGATGCCGAGCGCCGGCTGGTTCGTCGAGTGGTAGGTGCCGTCGGGAAGTTCCTCCTCCGCCGGCTTCCACGACCAGGAGCCCCGCGCCGGGTACGCCGGCGCGCCGGGCTGCGAGGCGACCGGCGTCACGGTGATCGGTTGCGCAAACACGGCCATCGCCGGTGCCAGGACGAGGGAGGAGAAGTCCATCACGGTGCCGTCTTCCCCTCGCGTCGGCCGCCAACAACGGGAGCGGTGGCGGCCGGCTTCGGTTCAACCCTCACCGGCGCCGCCGGCGCGACCTCCGCGCGACGGATCGAGCCGTCGAGGAGCTTGCGGGTCGTAAACGTGTCCAAGGTCCAGCGCGAGCCGTCCTTGTCGAGTGCGCCATCGGTGGGATGGCGCAAGCCGATCGCGCCCAGGACGTTCGGCACGACCTTGATCTTAGGTGCGGTCGGCTCGTGCCTCACGAGGCGGCCTGCGCGATCAGCACCTGGCCGGTCGAGGACGGGTTCGCGGCGGCCGCGAACGCGAAGCCGATCGGGAGTAGGCCGCCGGTGTTGACGTTGGTGACGACGTCGTTGACGGGGTCCCAGTACAGGCTGTCGCCCTGGTTCCAGGCCTGGGCGTTGGTCTTGGAGAGCGTGTAGACGCCCTTGTGCCAGAGCGCGGTCACCGTGCCGGCTGGCACCGTCTCGGATGCGATGGTGAAGAGCTTGCCGACGACGACCGGCTGGCCGCTGACGGTACCGCCAGCGGGCGCGGCGACGGTGAGGGTGCGACCCTCCTGGACGAAGTTCTGCATGGGTGCGGTCTCGCGGGTGAGGTCACGGGAAGGGTGGCCGCCCCTCCTCGGGACGGCCCTGGTCGAGGCTTGCGCGCGGTCGGGGGATCAGGAAGTCGGCAGGGCGCCGGGGTTGCGGTAGCCGCCGCGGTAGTCGATGGCGCCGCAGCCGAAGTCGTGCTCCAGGGAGACCTGGACGCCCTGGATCCCGAAGGGCTCGTAGGTGCGCACACGCGGCCCGGTGGAACCGTTCAGGAAGCCGTAGACGAAGCACGGTACCCGGGCTGGGTCGGCCATGAGGTACCAGCTGTCGTCGGTGATGTTGGCGTCGGAGATCGACTGCAGCTTGCCCGAGAACGGGTTGACCGCCGAGAACTGCAGCGGGGTGATTGTCGAGACGATCTGGTCGGCGAAGGTCTCCTGCGCCGGGCCGGTCAGGATGATCCGGGGCGGCACGTTCAGGAGCAGCTTGGACAGCGAGCGCATCTCGCGCAGGCTGGCCCGACCGGCGGCGAGGTTGGCCACGCTGATGACGCCCGCCGTGGCGGCCAGGTTGCCGTGGGCCGCCGACCACACCGCGTTCCCGTCCTGCGTTAGGGTCGGATTCGAGTTAAACATCGCGTAGAACGTCGTGTTCTCGAAGATGCGAACGGTGTCGCCGGCCGAGCCGAGGATCTGATCGATGGCGCCGAGCTGGTCGTTGACGATCATCTGCCGGGAAATCGGGAAGATAACACCGTAGGGTTTCACCGACACGTTCTCGCCGCTGTCGATCGAGGAGCCGGCCTTGAGCTCGCCGGTCTCGGTCACTGGCTGGAGCGACGGGAAATCACCGGCGCGGACCATCGGGTGCGGGCGGAAGTCGTTGAACGGCCGCTCGATCGCGATCGACTGGTAGGTCGGCGTCATCAGCTCGTAGCGGGCGAGCAGGGACTTGTTGAGGACGTTCTGGAAGATCGCCGGGAAGTCCGACGTCGACTGGAACGCGCGCTCGATGATGCCCAAGGCGTGCGCGGGCGTGCGGATGTTGCCGCGATGACCGATGCACTCCGCCGCGATCTCGACGAAGCCCATGCCCATGTAGGTCTCGGCGCGGGCGCTGTGCGCCTCGACGAACTTCTTGTCGGCCCGGTTCTTCGGCGCGTACTCGATGCCGTCGCTGCCGCGGGAGCCGAGCAGCTGGGTGACGAGGGCGAGCTCCATGGCGCCGGCGCGGCCCTGGCGCTCGTCGCGGTTAACCTTGATTTGTGGCACGTCGCTCCCTCCTCGGATGGCCTTCTCGGCGCTTCGGGCGGCGAGCCTGTCGAACATGATCTTGCGCAGCGCCACCGGCTTGAGGTCGCGGGCGATCGCGCCGGCGACGTCGAGCTCGATCTTCAGGCCGCGCGCCTGGTCGCCGATACGGACGAGTTCGGCGACGTCGCGGCGGCTCAGGGCCTGCATGCCCGCGTCGCGGCGGGCCGCCGGTGCCGCGCGCTTGCCGCGCTGCTTGCGGTCGCCCTCGTCGTCGTCCTCACCGTCCATGTCGCGGTCGGCCATGACGGGGTCGTCGCTGGGCTCGCCATCGGCGTCGACGTAGTTGCCATCGTCGTCGACGTAGTAGCCGTCGTCGTCGATGGCGGGCATCGCGCGACCTGCCCCCGCATCGGCGAGGATCGGCTCGTCGACCTTGTTGCCTACGTCGTCGCAGTAGTCGCCGTCCTGGTTGACCCAGTAGCCGTCCGTGTCGACGGTCGGGGCGGCGCGGTCGGCCTTCATGGGCTCGTCGCTCTTCTTGCCGTCGGCGTCGCAGTAGTCGCCGTCCGCGTTGACGTAGTAGCCGTCCTTGTCGACGGTCGGTTTGGCGTCGTCGCGCTTGGCGCGGGTCGCGCTCGCGCCGCGCTTGCCGGCAGGCTTCGGCGCGGCGCTCCTGGACGCGTTGGTCTTGGACATGGTCGGTGTGCCTTTCTGGTTCTCGGGCCATGCCCGTTCGGAGGGCGCGTCGGCGCCGTATCGATAGGTGACGGAGCAGTCCCCGCGCGTGACGGTGATCTCCTTCGCGCCCTTGCCCATCGGGCTGGCGCGCAGGTCCTGGTCGGTCGCGACATCGCCGGAGCGGATCATCGCGGCCGGGTCGGCCGGCACGGAGACGAGCGACACCTCGAGCAGCTCCCAGCGCGTCGCGGTGAAGGTCAGCTTGTCGTCGAGGTTGAGGATCGTCTTGTCCGGGTCGATCACCGTCCCGCCGGCGTCGGTGATGGTCCAAGCGTCGACGCGGTAGCCGATGGAAACGCCGGCCATCTCGCGGCGCGCCACCATGCCCTCGGCCTTCTTGCCGGCGTCGGTCTCCGCGAACTGGGCGCGGCCCATCACGCGGCCCTCAGCGAACCACACGTCGGTGATGCGGCCGAGCACGGCGTCCATGCCGTAGGTGTTGTGGCTGTCGAGGAAAGGGATGCCGGACGAGGCGAGCCGGGTGATGCACACGGCGGCCTGCTCGGTCGACAGGACCTCCGTGCCGTACCAGCGCTCGACGGCCGAGCCCTCGGACAGGATGATCTCGACCGTGCGCTCGGTGGCGTCGTAGGTCTGTGGCGCCACGGAAAGAAAGCGCTTGCCGCGGGTCTCCACCGTCTTCAGGTCGAGCGAGCGCGCTTGCCCGCCCGCGGCGGCCTTCGGCCGCCCGGTCGCTGTCTTCGCCATTCGGGGTCTCACTGGTTGGGGGCGGATGCGCCGGGGCCGGCCGGCGCGCCGGCGGCCACGGGCTCGCCGGTGTCGTCGGTCGGCGGCTTGGCGTCGGCGTCGGCGGGCTGCTTGCCGGCTTGGTCGGTGCGCCGGGGATCGATGTCGAACACGAGGCCCATGCGGTCGCCGCGCTTGTAGAAAGCGGCGGACTGGTCCTGGACGCGGCGCCAGTCATTGCCCCACGAGGCGACGAAGTCCTGCGGCGACATCCGCCCGGACCGCACCGCCTTCATGTCCGCCTCGATGTCGTCGTTCGGGTTGATCGGCTCCCAAGCCGGCGTCACCCACTGCGCCCGATAAGGATCGCGGCGCGCGGGCAGCAGACCGGCGAGCACGGCGCGCGAGGTGAAGCGGTCCCAGGTGCGATGGCAGATGCCGGGGATGATGGTGTGGTGCTGAAGCTGCTCGGTGAGCCGGCGGAACTCGACCTTGCCGGCGCGCAGGCTGGAGAAGGTGGCGCCGCGCAGGTCCCCGGTGGCCTGGTCGTAAGTGCAGCCGACGCCGGCGGCCATGGCCTGCAGGTTGAAGGTCAGGATCGGCTCGACCTGCCCCGCCGAGGTCGGCTGGGCGAACTTGACGTCCTGGCCCGCCCGCAACTCCTTCATCATGCCCGGCTCGAGCGAGGTCACCATGGCCGCCGGGTTCGCGTAGTCGTAGCCGGCGATGCCGGCCCGCGCCGGGTCGAGCAGCGGCGCCGTGGAGTCGTCGTTGGTGATGAAGCCAGCGAAGCAGGCCTCGACGCGCGCCTTCACGTTGACGGCGTCGACGAAGTCGGCGAGGTCGCGCGCCGTCATCAGGATCGGCGCGAACCACGGCACGCCGCGGACCTGGCCAGGGCGCAGCGCCTTGAACAGGTGGATGACCTCGTCGTCGCCGACGAAGGTCGAAACGCCGGGGCGCATGTTGGCGGTGGTGATCTCGCCGGGGTGCCAAGGCAGCAGCCACAGCCCCATGCGGCGGTCGAAGTCGCCGAGGCCGACGCCGAGCCGGCTGCGGTCCAAGCCCTCGACCGGGTTCGCGGGATCGCCGTAGATCCCGTCGCGCCACTGGTCGATGTAGTCCGCCTCGAGCGCCTGGATTTGGAACGGCACCGCGAAGCCGCCGTCGAGCGGACGGTCGATGAAGCGCAGCACGCACTCGCCGGACTCGACCATGGAGCGTACGGCGAGCGCCTGCATGCCGTAGAAGGTCATCTGGCCGGTCACGTCGGCCTTGCGCTCCCACTCGCCCCAGAGGGTCTCGAGGCGGCGGTCGTAGCGGTCCGATCCGGTGTCGGGCACCGGCACGATCCCGGTCCCCACCGCGTGCGAGGTGATGATGTCGAGCATGCGCGCCGCGTAGGGCGTGTTGCGGGCGAGGTCGCGGGAGCGGTCGCGCAGCGGGCGCATCGCGCCCTGCAGCTCGGCGTTGGCCGAGGTCGGCAGGGCCTTCCACGAAGCTGCGCGCCGCCCGACGGTGGCGCCCTCGTACATGCGCAGCGCGTGTCGCGCCCGGGCCCGCGACAGCTGGGCCTGGGGCGCGAACCAGCCGATCGCGCGATCGAGGGCGTTCATCAGAAGCCCGAGTACCAGCCGTTGTCGCCCCGGGGCGCGAAGCCGCCGCCGGTGCCGCGGTCATGGGCGACCAGCACGGTCGCGGAGCTCTGCGGCGCGATGCCGAGCGCGCGGCGGATGATGTCGCGGACCCGCAGCATCTCGTCGAGCGAGCGGAAGGTCGAGCTCTTTCCCTCGTAGGACACGGAGGTGACGCCAGCGGCGATCGCGTTCTCGATTGCGTCGAGCTGGGCTTGAGAGAAGGCCATCAGGATCTCCCGCGCTGCATCCAACCGCCCCCGGGTGAGCCGGGGCGGAAGTTGGAGTGCTGGCGCTCAGGGTCGGGTTGGAGCCAGCTCGTCGCCGGCGGCGATACGGGTGGCGAGGGCGGCGGGGCGGCCGGCTGCGGTGGGGTCGGGTCGCTCGCCGCCGGCATGCTGCCGGTGGCCACGAACAGCGCGTTCTTGGCTTGCAGGCCGCACACGGCCGCGTAGGCGTAGACGAAGCAGACGCCGGCCTCGCGGGCCTTGTCCTTCGGCTTCTCCCATTCGGTGAAGCCCTGCCGACGGACGACGAGCCGCTCGCCGGTCATCTGCTCGAAGAAGTCCTCGTCAATCTTCCGCGAGCCGGCGGCGCCGTCCTGCGGGAAGTGCACGTAGCGCACGCCGACCTTCTCGATGGCCAAGCTGCCGTAGACGAAGTCGCGCGCGGCGTTGCCGCCGATCAGGTAGAAGACGTTGCCAAGTTTGTTGGTCGGCTCGCGCGGCCAAACCTTCGAGCGGCGGCCCATCGTCTCCGAACGACCCTTGATCGCCCAGATGCGCCGGCCGCGCCGCTCGTTGGCGAAGGCATAGGTCTCGGCGGTGTGGTGGCCGCCGGAGTCGATGCAGGTCGCCTGGATCGCCAGCGTCTTGCCGTCCGTCCGCGTGAAGCCGCGCAGCAGCAGCCGGTCGAGCGCGTGCCAGACCTCCGGCTGCGCGGGATCGCCGGGCAGCACGAAGTGGCCGACCAGCGCGCATTCGAGGCCGCGACCCCAGGCCCAGACGCCGGCCTCGAGGCGCGCCTTGACGCCGGACTGGACGTCGACGCCGACCGTCAGGAACTCGGCCCAGGCCGGCACCTCGGCCCCGTAGACCTCGCCTCGGGCGAGGAACTTGGAAGCTTTGACCTCCTGGCCGTATCGCGCCTTGTAGGGGCGTCCGAGCCGCAGGTTGACGAAGGGCTGCACGAGCGAGGCCGGGTCGTCCTGCGCCTCCAGCCACTCCTGGACGATGATCGGCCAGGCCGCGTTCGGGTTCAGCGACATGCCGGTCCAGAGGTGGAAGCCGACGTGACCCGACGTTCGCGCCATGGCGGTGGCGCGCCACTCGCCGCGCGCGTCCATCCAGGCCTTGTGGCTCTCATCGATGATGCAGCCGCAGGTGCCGACGTACCAGACCTTCAGCAGGCGGCCGTCCGCGTCGAGGTCCCACTTCAGCCCGTGCGCGGTGTCCTTGCCGCCCCAGTCAAGGTACTGCCAGCCGTCGAGCCGGCCGGCGGCCTCGGAGCATTGCGGGCACGGCACGAAGTAGCGCCGCTGGTCGCTCTGCAGCCAGAGCTTCCAGATCCGCGACGTTTCCTGGAGCAGCGGGGTGGACCCCCTGACCTGCTTCCGGTTCCAGAACGTCTCGCCACGGGTCCAGAACAGCTTGAGCTTGTCGCCTTGCGTCTTCGCCCCCGGCGTCCAGCCGTCGCCGTCGACCTCGTCGGCAAACAGGAAGCGCGCCGAGTAGCGGCGGAACGCGTCGTCCGACGCCGCGCCGACGATGCGCACGGAGGCGCCGTTGGCGAGCTGGTAGAAGGTCGCCTTGTCCTGTTTCTCGCCCTTGCGCACCGGTCGGAGCAGGCCGGCGAGCACCGGCGTTTCGCGCAGCATCGGCGCGATCTCGCTGCCGCCGAAGTCCTCGGCGTCGGGGATCGTCGGCTGCGCCAGGCAGCACAGCGTCGGGTCCTGGTGGAGGTGGTAGGCGGTGGCGAGCGTGGCGCAGCGCGTGTAGCCGACGCGCGCCGCTTTGAGCACGGTGACGAGCGGGACGTGCGGGTCGCACATCGCATCGAGCAGGCCGCGCTGGTAGCCGTACAGCGTGACAGGACCGCACTCGGCCCCCGTCCCCTTAGGGATCCAGCCGTGGCGCTCCGCCCACTCCGACCCGGACAGGTGCGGCTTGAAGACGAGCGCCGCGTCAATCTGGGCGGTGAAGGCGCCTTGGAGCTCGGCTAGGCCGCAGGCGTAGTCCCCCCTACGGTGCCGGCTGATCCTCTGCGTCGCCGTCATCGGTGCGGCCTCGTGCGTTGCCCCATCGAAGCTCGAGCTCGCTCTTGGCCGTCGCGAAGGCGCGGTTCAGTTCGAGGTGGACCATCGTCTCGATCTCGGGGGCGCTGGTGATCGTCGTCGCGCGCCCGGCCACCTTGGAGGCGGCGTTCGACAACCCAGTCTTCAGCACTTGGCAGAACGCGGCGACCGCCGCCTCGGCGTCGTGTCGGGACACGACGTGCCGGAGCGCCTCGTCGGCGGCGATCTCGGCGGTGATGGCGTTGGCGACGGCGCGGCGCCGGTCGGCCTCGTCCTTCGTGATCTGGCCGCTCTCGTCCTGGTAGCCAGAGACCGCGTCCTCGACGGCGGTCTGAAGCCGCCAGTTGCTGACGTCCGCGACGGAGATCTGCCACTCGACGCCACGGTCACGATCGGCGCGGGCCACCACCGGGCAGCCCTGGTCGAGCCACTTCGCCAGCGTGTTCCGGTGCACCTCGAGGATCGCGGCCGCTTGGACGAGGCTGAAGGTCTTCCTGGCGGCGGGGGCACCGTCCGAGGGGGATGCTGACGCTGCCTCCATTTTCAAAATTCCTCAGCCGGTAGTCAGCCGCGGTGGGGCGTTCCCCGTACCCGGGGGAGCCTGGGGAAGGACCCTGGATTTCACCCGATTGTTGCCCACCTGCAACATTGTTGCACAAAGGCAACGATCAATCGAACGGCGATCAGGCGGCCTCGCTGGCGCCCCTCGGCGCCTCGATTGGCAATGCGGGGGCCAGCATCGCGACTAGGCCCGTGTGGGCCTCCCAGCGCCGCACCGCGACGTCGACGTAGACCGGGTCGATTTCGATCGCGTGGCAGCGCCGGCCGATCGTCTCGGCGGCGATGATGGTCGTGCCCGAGCCCACGAAGGGGTCGTAGACCGCGTCACCAGGTCGGCTGTGGTTCTCCATCGGCCGCTGCATGGCGAGCAGCGGCTTCTGCGTGCCGTGACCAGTCTCGGATCGTCGGTGTGGGATCTGCCACACCGTCACCTGTTTGCGGTCGCCGGTCCACCGTGCGGTGCGCCCGCGCCGGACCGCGTACCAGCACGGCTCGTGACGCCAATGGTAGGCGCCGCGCGAGATGATGAGACGACCCTTGTCCCAGATGATTTGCGAGCGGATCAGGAAGCGACACGCCTCCAGGCCGGCGCGCACGACGTGCCCGTTCAAAGCACCGTGCCAGACGTAGGCGACATCGCCGGGGAACAACGCCCAGGCGGCGCGCCAGTCGGCGGTGTCGTCGTTGGCGACCTTGCCGATCGCGCCGACGACCTTACGCCGTCCGCTCGCAGCGTCGACGATCTTCGCGCGCCAAGCCGGATCGTAGTTCACGCCGTAGGGTGGGTCGGTCACCATCAGGTGAGGCACGGCGCCGGCGAGTGCCAGCGCCACGATCGCGGGATCGGTGGCGTCGCCGCACACGAGGCGATGGTCACCGAGCAGCCAGACGTCGCCTGGCCGCGTCACCGGCTGAGCCGGAGCAGTCTCGATTTGTTGCATGATTTGGGGCTACATGGCCCCGCCGCGAGCGGCGACGGGGGTGACCGAAGTTCGGCCGGGCCTAGGTCATGCGAGGTCCTAACTCGCGCTCCGGGTGTGCAACCACCCGAGCCCCCGCCACCTGGGGCAACGGCAACTCGGCCGTCGCCACCTGGGACGAGGATCAATCTATGCGATCCCGCCGCTCTTGGCGAGATCATCCGCCTCACGGCGAAAGGTGGTCCTGCTGGTTCAACTCGACATCGAGGTTGGGCAGGTTGCCGAGGTCGCAGCCGGAATTGGCGGGGAAGCGGATCTTCAGCTCCATGCCCGCCGCGAGCCGCGGCAAGCCAACCACCTCGCTGAGCGCAGCGGTCAGCAGGCACTTGAGCTGGTGGTTCGCGCCAATCGATCGGATCTCGTCGGCCTCCGTCGTCGAGCTGCTGCTCATCACAGGCCTTCGTCCTCGTCGATGTCCGGCGCGTTGCAGGGCGAGGGCTCCTGCCGCCAGTCGCCGGTGGCGAAGACGATCAGGTCATCCGGCCCGATCTCGCGTCGCGCGCGCCGGTCGCACCACCGATGGATGAAGTCGGGCCGGCCCCAGACCTTCACAGCGGCCTGGTAGCGGTCGTCGCGGAAGCCGACGAAGTGAACGCAGGCCGGCATGGTCGCCTGAGCATGCATCGTCGATGGCCTATGGCGCATCGGCCGAAGCCGCATCCGGAAGGCGGTAGCAGAGGTAGTCCTTGGTCAGGACGAACGTGATGTCGTGCTCCTTGAGCCACGAGAACAGCTCGCATTCCAGCTTCAGGCCGCTCTCGTATCGCGAGACGCCAACCAGCTCGTACACCGCCTCGGTGATGGCCTTGCGAACGCAATCGGCGCTCAAGGTGCCGGTATACCGCGTCTCGTGCGTCTCGACCCTGTCGAACTGACCATCCGTCACGTTGGCTGCCCCTTCTTCTTCAGGTCCGAGCGCCAGAAGCGGTTCGAGCCTGGGATGCCGTACTCGCGCCAGATATCGTCGCCGAGGTCCGCGCGAAGGCGCTTCAGGTCGACGAGGCCGACATCGGTGATCTGCCGGCTGACGAAGCTGTGCTCGCCCTGGGCGAACTCGAGTCCGCGCCGGTCCAGCTCGGCCTCGATCGCCTGGAGCTTGTCCTTGGTTCGCAGCTTCGCGAACGTGTGGCCACGGTGCTCGTCGGCGAGCTGGGCATCGGTCATGTCGGCGACCGATGTCGGCGCCTTGGCGACCTTCAAGGCGCTCAAGGTCCCTGCTCGCCCACGATGTGGCTCAAGGTCGGGAAGACGAAACCGGCAGGCGGCCGCGACGAGCCGGTGCTGATCGGACGAACCGAGTAGCCGGTGAGGAACAGGCGGTAGCGGATGAGATCCACCTCGGTCAGGAAGCTGGGCGTCATGTCAATCCCGAGCTGGTCGGCGATCGCCTCGGCCAGGAACACGGTTTGCTTCTCAACCATCTTAATGCACCCTGAGTTGGGAGAAGCGATGCTCATCGGCCTTCGGGCCGATGGTCAGGAACGCAGCGCAAGGTCGACCACGGCGAGGGTGGCCAGTAGCACGATGGCTAGGCCGATCAGTGCGAGCGCCATCGTCATCGGATCGATGACGATGGTGACGGGCATCGCGTCCAGCATCTCGTCAGGCACCATCAGGTCCTCACCGTACCGTCGTTCTCTCGAGCGCCACCCCAGGCCTTCCCAGCTGCACGGGTCAGGTCGCGGCGCTCCCGCAGCAGAGAGCGATAGAACCGCGCGTCGGCGAGGCTGACGACTTGGCCGGGACGAGCCGCGACCAGCTTGCGGTCCATGTTGACGATCACCTGCAGCAGCTGCGGCAGGCGCTCGAACTGAGCAGACGTCAGCATGTCAGCGCCTCTCGTCGACGAGCTTCGGGCCGCCGTTTTGCTCGGCGGCCGGCTGCACGGTGCGGATCGCCACGGCAGCGGATGGCGCGAGGCGGTGCGGCAGCCGGATCGGGCGTGCCGACCGCGCGGGGTACGGATTGACCTCGTCGACGAGGACGACCGCGCGGGTATATCGGTCAGCGATCACGCGCGTTCGTCTCGGCTGGCTTGAAGTCGCCGTCGGCGTCGAGGTGCACGGGCGGCCATCCGGCTCGCCGGATGTTCGCGGACCTGATGAGCCGGTTCGGCAGGCGAACGAAAAGACCGCTGAGCAGCTGGGCGACCACCACCAGCGCCCAGAACATGAGCCAGAAGGCGAGCCACCAGTGCACGGTCGCCCACGTCCAAAAGCTTGACGTCATCATCACCCCTTCACGATGGCTTTGTGCTTGCCCCGTTTGAGGACGTGCGTTTCCGCACCCTGCCAGCGGAACAGGTACTCGACGGCACCGCGGTACTTCGGGTTATCGAGGATGTAGCCGACCTGGCTTGGGCGCCATTGGCCGCCGCGCTTGGTCGGCACCTTCTCGGCGTTCAGCGCGTCGGCGATCGCCTGAAGCGTCGCGCCGCCCTTCCGCAACTCGAAGATGCTTTCGACTGTTTTCGAGTGACGCTCGTCGATGACGAGCCCACCCTCGCGGTCGCGGCTGTAGCCAAGCGGCGCCGAGCCGCCGGCAAATCCACCCTTCGTTGCTTTCTCGCGGCGCCCACCGTGCGTCCGCTCGGTGATAGCTTGTCGTTCCTGCTCGGCCATGCCGGCGAGCACCGCGAAAACCGTGCGCCCCATCGGGGTCGCCGTGTCGATCGGCTCCGAGACGGAGCGGATGACGACGCCATAGCGCTCGGACAGGTCGTTCACCGCCGTCACGGCGTAGACGATCTGGCGCGCGAGGCGATCGAACTTGTAGACCAGGAGCACCGCGAAGGCCTGCGCCTCCGCGAGTTCGAGGATGCGCGCGAACCCGGGGCGTTCCGCCGGCTTGGTCGCGCCGGACACGCCGGGGTCGGCGATCACGTCGACGAGCTTATAGCCCTGCGACTCCGCGAAGGCGCGGACCGCGCGCTGCTGGCTCTCGAGGCCCTGGCCGTGTTGCGCCTGCTCTTCCGTCGAGACCCGGATGTAGGCTGCGGCCTTGGTGGCGATCTCGGCCTTGGCCTCGCTGGCCTCGCCGCTCCGCTTTTTCAGCCGCGCGACGCGCTTTGAAGCGAGCATCGCGCAACCCATTGTTATTGTTTGTTTTTCTTACTTAGACGCTGTTCGTTTCCGAACTCTCAAGAGACTTCGGAAACAGCCGCCGCGACCCGGTACATCCGCGAGTCGTCGGCGGCCTCGATCCACACTAGGATCGGTGGAAATGCGGACCGGACGCGACCCCGGTCATGTGGACGATAGGCGTGCGACGACGCCTCGTTTTACCTGCTGGGACGCCGAGGCACCCCTGGCTCACGGCGTCTGCCCGCGAGCGTCTCGTTCCACTGATTGGCGGGTTTGCTCCCCGCAATCGCATCTCCGCGCCCGTTCGGGCAGAGTTCAAGCCGCTTGCGCCCGGCCAGTCGTCCGCGCTTCGCTGCGGCTGTTCGCATTCCATGTCCGAGGATGAGGCGGCCTCGTTTAACGTCGTGGGTGGACGCCCGTCAGGGAAGGTGTGCAGGCCGCTCGCCTCGGCCGGCCTGTGCCGGGCTGGGCGACGTTCGACGTGCGAAGCATCAGATGATGACGATTGTTTCCGGCACGACGGCTTCGATCAGCGTTAAGGATCGGCAGTCGGTGTGAGGCCGGTATGGGTCAGGTGATCGGAAAGCGACTTAAGCGCTGCATCAGACTAATGCGGATGGGGTCCGCGCTACTTCATGGCGGCCTCCCGCGCATGTGGTTTGCCCGCTCGACTCAGCGATCAGGGCCGCACTACCATCCCGCAGCGGCTGGGAAACTCTACGCGCTCCGGCGCCCGCGCACCTCGACCGCCACGCTGCGCCGGCCGACCTGGATCGAACCAGGTCGCAGCACCGGCAGCGGCTTTGGACTCGCCGGCACGGTGCGCAGCTCGGCGGCTTTGCGCAGGATCTCGCCGCGCAGCTCGCTCTTGGCTTCGACGAAGGCATGGGGCCGTGTCCGTGACACGCCGGGAAGCTCGAGCACCTTGGTGGCGATCTCTTCCAGCATGTCGGCGACGGCGCGGGGCGTCACGTGCGGAACATCTCGCGCATGGTGTCCCCCAGAAACAACTTCGCCCGGCCACCTTCTCAGGTTCCGGGCGCGGCCTCTGCCAATGCCAAATTGGTACGCGATCCGGGCTCCCACGTCAACTGACGCCAACTGAGGAAAACTTGACATCTCGGCTTTCTTATTCCGAGGCAACACTCACGTCCTGTGGCGGAGTTGGTATATGGCCTGGAGGCGGTCCTTCAATCCTGCGGCGGTGGTGCTCGACGTACAAAAATCTTTAGGTCGTTTTTTCAATTGACCCAATCGAGTCGCAAACTATCCGCAGCATCCCGGCTCACGGCAATTCCAAGCGATGGTGCTATATCCTCCAAACCGCCGAGGATTTGCGCACGGGTCGAAGGTCCGACATCAGCGAACAACTCGCGTATTTGATCTGTCACCGCCCGGCCCTCTCGTCGGATCAACGTGGCGAAGAACGAATGAGTCGAGTAACTGGGGAATAACCTTACTAAGCGCAGCGTCGCATCCGTGCTGATGTGACGGTCCGTCCGTTCAAGGGCACGCATTGCCGTGGCCACCCAGGTCCAATCATCGCGGTCGCCGTGCACTCCCCGTGCCGCGAAGGCTTCCAACGCTGCGACGAGCATCCCAGCTCCATCGCCGCCTACCTCCACCAACCGAGAAATAAGCAGCAGTCGCTCAGCGCTGTCTGGGAGGTTCGCAATGACTTCCGCAGCCCACTCAAAGAGAAAAGTGCGAGACGCCGACACGAAGTCCGATGCGAGGAACGGACCTCTCGCAGCAACATGCCGCTGGTCTCCCGGTACCAAGTTCGATCTCCAGACCATCCAGGAGACAAGATCACCTACATATTCAAGTCCTTGCAGTTTGCATTTTATAGTCTGCAAGCCAAGAAGTTTATGTTCCTCAGAAAAGTAGGGAAACGATGAGCTCCAGATTTTACAGTTCTCTAAATTTAAGTTTTCAGAAAGACGGGCTAGTAGTATAGCCTCAGAGGCGGCATCTTTTAGTGACGCCGCGCACACGATCGCATCAAATAGGACCATTCTACTCTCAGCACTAATGACGAGCAGCCGTATTTCTTCGGCGAGAGCGATGCCGTTGGATGCCGCGTCATGGTGAACATCGATCAGAGCGTTGAAGATCGCCGCTCTTGGCCTCTCCGAGGCCGCGTCGCCGACGACTATGTTGGCAAGATGCTCCTGCCACCAGTTTGTGCTCAGGTAGGCCTCCGGAAACTCCTGCCATAGTCGAACGCCGTGGCCATGCTCCTGTGCCGCGTTGTCCGCCAAAGTTTTAAGGAGAGACGAGATCTTGTTTCGACCGACCGAACTGTTCTGTCGCTCCGCGCCCCACAGGCAAGCGACCGCGATCTTTGCTGACAAATCCCGGCGCTCCGAGATTTCAGTCCAATTAACGGCCTTCATGTTTCTGAGACGGTAAAGCGCAGAGGCAATGACCTCTTCGACTATGAAGCCTGGCTCCGACGATCGGGCTACCAGAAGCTGGACCGCATCGGGTCCGATCATCCGGACCGCATCCATCCAAGACCGACCCCACAAGGATCGAAAATCGTGTTTCGCCAGCAAAGTCTTGAAGGCGCCCACCGCTATCTCGCGATCGCCAAGCTTCACCAAGAGGGCGCCCTGAGACACCTCGTCGCCGGTCGTCACTAGGAGGTGGACTAGCTCTGGCGTAGGTGGAAATGCGAGCCCTTCACTAAGGAGCTCAGCGATGTCCTTCTGGACCCGCCAGCTTCCCGTGCGCCAGGCGGCGAGCAATCGCGTCACGATCCTGAGCCGGAATTCCGGGGAGGCGCGCCCGCCATTCACCACAGAGCGCGCGATAACGCGCAGTGAGGTGTGGAAAAAGTCGTCAGCCGAATCGATTTGGGCGATCAGGGCAGGTTCGGAATGTGACATTCGCTCCAAGGCAAATTGGACGGCCTGCACCCAGGGGCGACGCGCAATCTGCTTGAACCAGGCTCCGACCTCTGGCTCGCCAATCGAAAGAGCGCACCCCGCGAGATACTCCTGGACCGTCGCGATAGGAAAACCGACTCGAGCTCCGCGCCGGACTAGCAATCCGCACTGAAGCAGGTCATCAATGCAATCATCGCCAAGTGCTTGCCCAAGGCTTGCGCCCAACATGCGCCGGGCCGCATCCTCGGCTTGCGCGATCTCGTGTCGCCGCAGATCGTCGAGAGCCAAGATCTCAGCCGCCCGTCGAAGGTTTGTGAGCGATGCACGAGGCTGCGATCCAGTCTTATGTCGCTGCGGTGCAAGCGCCAGGCTCAAATACCGCTCTAGAAGGTCAGCCCTGCTATTAGGCAATTGACCAGAACGCGGTAGGGTCGCCACTAAAATAGCCAAGAAAAGGGGAATGGAGCATAGGGCGGACAGGTCTTTAGACGTCCACAGCGACGTCTTAATGGCGTCCGCATTGATCTCCGGCCGTCGCGCAAGGTAACGCTCAAGGAGATCATCGATCTGGGTGTCACTGAGCCGCAATATCCTGCAGCGGGTAAATACTGTCGGCAGGCTCAACGCCGACCTGTCACGCGCAGCGACCAAAATTGGCGAGCCTGGAAACAATGCGGCGATCTGCTCGATGTTGCTCAGCGCGGCGGTGCGGGCCTGATCAGAGAGCTCGTCTAGCCCGTCAATCAGTAAGACGGCACGGCCTTGCCGACAAAGCGCCGTCCAGTCCAAGGTCACCCGATAGTTAGGGTTTAGGTGACGCTCAAGATAATCGAGGATCCCTGTATACAATGCCAGCCCGTCTGCCGCTATGTAGGCCGGCACGAAAACCCTTTCGCGCGCGAGACGCACGAGCACGGCGTGCAAGACCGTACTTTTGCCAAAACCCGCGCCTGCCTCAAGGAGCAGGTGTTTTCGGGCTGCGCGAGGGAACAATGCAAGCTCGATAACTTCGCCCAAGAAGCTCCGCAGCCGGGAATAAGATTCGTCTTCAAAATCACTAGGTTCGTTTGTGGTCGTTACCTCGATCGTGGGCATTCTAAGGAGGTCGTCCAGCGGCCCGCGAAAGGAAGTTCCGGGAACAACGATGGCGTGATACTTCATTTCCAGCGCAGCAAGGTAGCTGAGAAGGCCGTCGCCCGGCGCCCCAGTCAGCGTTATGTTGTGGCTGGTAGCCAATCGATCGGCTAGCAAGGCTGCGCTAAAGCTCGCGCGCACCCGAGCTGCGCCCCCGCAGGCATCGCGCAAGGTCGTGAATAGGTTCTCAAGGCTGACGCTGGAGGCCGGAATCGCGTCGCGTATCCCAAAAGTCTCGATGTGTTTCACAGTTTGAAATTCGACCGTCAGGCATCGCGTTAAGGCGAAGGCTTCGGCGACATCAATTTGACCCGCAGCTAAAACTTTCCCGAGGAGTGTCTTGTGAACGGCCGCGAGCGCCTCCGTCCATTCCACGGCTGTATCCTTGCCATGGCTTCGGTCACAAAGCTCCCTCAGCGTGTCCAAGTCGGTCGTCAGCGTTCCGACAGCCAACATATACCGTTCGGCGATCCCGCCACTACGTGCGTGTTGGGCCCTGAGCGCTCCCCAAAACGCCGTCCACGGCGCCGTTCCGACAGCGAGCGCCTCCTTCGCCTGTATGAGAAGACGCGCACCATTCTCGTAAGTCACAACGACGTCATCGACTTCTTCAGGAGCCTCTAGACGCACGCTCACGACGCGCTGGCCATTTGGCGTAGGCCGCGAGTCGAGCAGGCGGCCAAGGTAGAGCGCTGCGATGCTGTTTTGATAGAGAATTCCGGACTGCGCGGTAGGACCCCCTGTTTCCGGCAACGGCAATATCCCTTCTACGCGCCCGCCGCGCCATACTGCCTTACGCCACCGTGAAAGGGCACGATAGTCGTCAGGGGTTGCCAAACAAAAGGCCCGCTGGCGATCCGCGAGCAAGATGGCAAGCGTTTCAACAACGGGGCATTTGGCCGATTACGCCCGAAGGAGCTGGCGAACCTACGTAGGGTCAGATGCTAAAGCACCAAATCAAGGTTGCAGCGCGGGCCCGGAGGCGGACGTTCTCAGGGTTTGCTGACGGTCGGGGCTTAGCTCGACTTTGGCCATTCAGGCGGCTTGGCAAAGGGCGTAGGCCCATGGCGCTGGCAAGGCGAAGCGCCGTTTCATTCGGTGACCCCGGCGAGGGGACGTCACCAAAGCCTGCTCGCGCCAGAGTGCGTGGCGCACTGCTGCGAGGGTGTCGGCGAAGGTGGGTCGTGGTTTGGCGTACCATGCCGTCGTCGCGGTCCGTCGTCGCTCGCGCGCGCTCAGCCGGGTGGCGAGCAAGGTGACGATCGAGAACAGCGCGAGCAGGCAGGGTGTGGTGCGGGCGATCGCCTTG
>CAXSDP010000015.1:0-3887 GCA_964235705.1 uncultured Beijerinckiaceae bacterium
ACGCTTCCGCTGGCGTCACGAGGCCTTCGACGTGCGCGCCGACCCGGACGGCCCGCGCGAACGGGCCGCCGCCGCTCGCGCCGAGCGCGCCCGCCCCGACGCCTACCGCCCAGGTCACGCGCGACACCAACGCGCCGGGGGGCAGGATCCTCGGCCCGGACGCGGCGGCGCTTGGCCCCATCGACGGCTACGTGCCCCGCGTCAGCGAGACCGCCACCAAGACCGACACGCCGCTCATCAGGACGCCGCAGTCGATCTCCGTGATCGGCTCCGAGCAGCTCGAGGACCAGCAGTCGCGGACAGCCGGCGAGGCCACCCGCTACACCTCCGGCGTGCTGGGCGAGCAGTTCGGTAACGACACCCGCAACGACTTCATCCAGATCCGCGGCTTCAACGCCCAGGTCACCGGCTACTTCCTCGACGGGCTGCAACTCGTCTCGCCCGGCTTCGCCACCTTCAAGCTGGAGCCCTTCGACCTCGAGCGCATCGAGGTGCTGAAGGGGCCGGCCTCCGTGCTCTACGGCGGCTCGGACGTGGGCGGCATCATCAACGGCGTCAGCAAGCGCCCGACCACGACCCCGCACGGCCTGATCGAGAGCGGCATCGACAATTACGGCAACGACTACGGCCGCTTCGACATCAGCGGCCCGGTGTCCGCCGCCCCCGACAACCATTTCTTTTACCGGCTGGAGGGCCTGGCGCGCGGCGGCAACACGCAGACCGCCTTCACCCCCGACGACCGCCTCGCCATCGCGCCGAGCCTCACCTGGGCACCGGACGCGGCGACCAGCGTCACCCTGCTCGGCTCCTACCAGAAGGACCGCACGCGGGGCGAGAACTTCGAGCCCTACGTCGGCACGGTGGCGCCGGCATCCTACGGGCGCATCCCGACGAGCGTCTTCCTCAGCGACCCGAACATCGACACGTTCCAGCGCAACCAAGCGCTGATCGGCACCGCGATCGACCACCGCTTCAACGACACGTTCGCGGTACGCCAGAACCTGCGCTACTCCGACCTGCGCATCAACGACCGCACCAATTTCGGCAACGGGTACGACGCGTTCTCCGCCAACCCCACTGTCGATTTGGAGCGCTTCAACTTCAACACCACGCCGCACCTGACCGAGTTCGCGGTGGACACGCAGGGCGAGGCCCGCTTCCGCACCGGGCCGGTCGCCAACGTCGCGCTCGCCGGCGTCGACTACAAGCGCTTCGACTTCGCCGACAGGGAGGGGTTCGCCCTGGGGCCGGACCTCGACGTCACGGCGCCGGTCTACGGCATCACGCCGCTCATCCCCAACACCAGCTTCATCAACAATTTCAACACCCAGGATCAGATCGGCGAGTACCTCCAGGAGCAGGCGCGCTTCGACCGTTTCACCCTCGTGCTGAGCGGACGCCACGACACGCTGATCTCCGTGCTGGACAACGACACCGCCTTGACCACGACGCGCAGCACCAAGGACGCGCTGACCGGCCGCGTCGGCCTCATCTACACGACCGACGGCGGCGTCGCGCCCTACGCCACCTACGCGACCTCTTTCGAGCCGCAGATCGGCACGAACAACTCGGGTCCGACGCCGACGCTGCTGCAACCGCAGCGCGGCCAGCTGACCGAAGTCGGCGTCAAGTACCAGCCGGTGGGCAGCAACCTGTCCTTCACCGGCGCGCTGTTCAACCTCGTCGAGAGCAACGTGCTGACGACCGACCCGGCCAACGCCCTCATCTCGCTGCAAACCGGGCAGGAGCGCTCGCGCGGCTTCGAGCTGGAGGCGCAGGGTAGCCTGACCGACGGCCTGAAGATCCTCGCCTCCTACACCGGCTTCCAGATCCGCGACATCGCGGACCTCAACACCGCGCTGATCGGCAAGGTGCCCACCGCCACGCCGCAGAACTTCGGGGCGTTGTTCCTCGACTACACGGTCCAGACCACCGTGCTGCGTGGCTTCGGCGCCGGCGCCGGGCTGCGCTACCAGGGCGGCTCCTTCGCCGACCAGGCCAACACGATGGGCGTCCCCTCCTACGTGCTCGCCGACTTCGCCGTGCACTACGACTACGGTCACTGGCGCGCCCAGCTCAACATCACCAACGCCTTTGACAAGACCTTCGTGTCGACCTGCTCGTCGGTGAACGCCTGCTTCTACGGCCAGAAGCAGCGGGACCTGTTCACCCTCGCCTACCGTTGGTGAGCGGGAGCGTTGCCCCGCGCGCGACGGGTGCGATGGGCGCGGGCCGGCGACTGCTGCCGTTCGTCGCCCTGTACCTGTCGTTCGGCGCGACGCTGGGATTCCTCGGCACCGCCGCGCCCATCCTGCTGCGGGCGCGCGGCGTAGCGCTGGCTGAGGTCGGCCTGCTGCACCTGATCGACCTGCCGCTCGGCCTGACCTTCCTATGGGCGAGCGTGCTCGACCGGGTGCGGCTGCCGCCGCTGCCCCACCGCGTCGGTTGGGTCGCCGCCGCGCAGGCGCTGGGCGTCGCGCTGCTGCTGGCCTTGAGCCTGGGCGAGGGGTGGCCGGTGCCGGCCCTGTTCGCGCTCGCCGTGGCGGTCAGCTTCGCCTTCGCGACGATGGACGTCGCCCTGGAAGCCCTCGTCGTCGAGACGGTGCCGGGCGCCGCGCGGCCGCCGGTGACGACCGCCAAGCTGTGCGGCGCGTCGGTCGGCGGCATCCTCGGCGTCGGGATGCTGAGCGTCACCTACGCCCGGTTGGGGTGGCACGGGTCGCTGCTCCTCCTCGCGCTCCTCGACGCCGGCTGCCTGCTGCCGATCCTCCGCTACCCCGAGGACTGCCTCCGCCACGCCGGGCCACCGGGCGAGGGGGGCGGGGCGGGTGACGGGCGGCGGTCCCGCGCGCTGCTCGGGCACGCCGCCCTCATCGGCTTCTACTTCGCCGCGAGCGGCCTGCTGCTCACCCCGACCAGCCTCGTGCTGCTCGACCTCCACGTGTCGCTGACCGCCGTCGGCTTCGTGACGGGGACGCTCGGCCCGGCGATCAACCTTGGCGCGGTGCTCGCCTCGGGCGCGCTGCTGGCGAGGGTGTCGGCCGGACGCCTCGTCCCGGCGATGGCGGTCGGGGTCGCCGCGAGCGGCGCCCTCATGGTGCTGGCGACCGCGCTCGGCAGCGGCCGGCTCGGCGTGGCGGCGGCGGTGGGCGGCGCGGTCGCGGCGTCCAGCCTGGGCGTCCCCGTCTTCAACATGATCTACCGCTGGGCGCAGGGCGCGGCGGCGGCGACCGATTATTCCCTGCTGTTCGGCGTCGGCTTCCTCGCCGCCATCCCCGCCCGCGTCGGCGGCCCGGCGCTCGCGGGCGCGCTCGGCTGGCCGGCCTTCTTCGCGCTCGCCACGCCCTTGTACGTCGCCGCGCTGTGGCTGCTGGGCGCGGCGATGCGGCGGACGGAGCGGGCCGACCTGCGGGCGGGCGTCGGGGAAGGCGTCGGCGCGTGACCCCGCCGCTCGCCGCCGCCCTCGCCGCCGCCGTTCCGCCCCACCTCGCGCCCTACGCCGACCGGCTGGCGGTGGGCCGGGGCGGTGTCCGCCTCGCCGACGTGGTGGGGAGCCGGTCGGCCTTCGCCGCCGCCACGGTCACCTTCGCCGGGCGCGTCCCCGGGGCGGACGAGCGCGCGGTGCTGTCGTACTGGACGCTGTTCGCCTTCGCCGCGCTGATCGTGCCCACCGTGGCGGCGCTGGTGCGCCTGCGCCGGGTGCTGCCGGTGGGTTTCGACACGCTCGGCTGCGACCTCGGCGCGGACGGCACGGTGGACCGCTTCTGGCTCCCCGACGAGGGCCGGCCGCTCGCGCCGGGCGAGGACGCGGCGTCGCTGCTGGCGCCGCGGCTGCGCCCGTTCATCGAGCGCTGCGCCGGCTGGTCCGGCCTGTCCCGCCGCGTCCT
>CAXSDP010000015.1:3987-34409 GCA_964235705.1 uncultured Beijerinckiaceae bacterium
TGCGCCCGTTCATCGAGCGCTGCGCCGGCTGGTCCGGCCTGTCCCGCCGCGTCCTCTGGTGCAACGCCGGCACGATGCTCGACTTCGCCGCGCGAGAACTCGCCGCGCCCGTCGGCCGCGACCTGGCGGGCGCGGAGGCGTCGTTGTCCCGGCCCTACCGCCCGGCCTCGCCGGATGGGCCGCGCCGCCGCCGCGTCTGCTGCCTGCGGTATCGGCTGGAGGGCGTCGCCGCTTGCGGCGCGACCTGCCCGCTGCTTGATCGCTCCCCTTGAGGCGGTATCCCTCGAGGCGAAGGCGGTCCGGTCGGGATCTTGCGTGGGCTCCAAGCATCGGGACATGAAGCGTCCCCAAGCACCGGAGGTCCCATGCCCGAACCCGAAACCGCCGCGCTCGCCTGGCTCGCGACCCAGCGGGACGCGATGCTGGCGCTGCTCGCCGACCTCGTGACCATCGACTCCGGCTCGGGCCACAAGGCCGGCGTCGACGCGGTGGGTGCGCGCATCGGTACCTTCCTCGCCGGGGAAGGCATCCCGGTCGAGACGATCCCGGTGGAGGGCTACGGCGACGTGCTGAAGGCGCGTGTCGCCGGCTCGGGCGGCGGCGACCGGCCGGTGGTGCTGATGGGCCACCGCGACACGGTGTTCCCCCGCGACGAGCCGGCGCGCCGCCCGTTCCGCGTGGCCGGCGGGCGGGCCTACGGGCCGGGCGTCGCCGACATGAAGGCCGGGCTCGTCATGAACGCCTTCGTGCTCGCCGCCTACCACCGGGCCGGCGGCGCGCCGGTGCCGCTGCTCGGCCTGTTCACCAGCGACGAGGAGATCGGCTCGCCGGCCTGCCGGCCGATCATCGAGGCCACGGCGTGGGGCGCGCGGGCGGTGCTCAACGCCGAGCCGGGCCGACCCACCGGCAACGTCGTCACCGGGCGCAAGGGCGGCGTGTTCATGGGCATGACCATCCACGGCCGCGCCGCCCATTCCGGCGGCAGCTACGCCGAGGGGATCAGCGCCATCGGCGAGCTCGCCCACAAGGTGATCGCGCTGCACGCCCTCACCGACCTCGCGCGCGGCACCACCGTGAACGTCGGGCTGGTGGCGGGCGGGCAGTCGGTGAACACGGTGGCGCCGCTGGCCACCGGCGAAATCGACCTGCGCTACGTCCAACCCGCCGACAGGGCGGAGGCCATGGCGCGCATCGAGGCGATCGTCACCGGTGCCACCGTGCCGGGCACCCACGCGGAGCTGACGATCCAAGGCGAGTTCCTGCCCCTCGTGCAGGACGAGGCGGCGCGCGGGCTGTTCGAGACTTACGCCCGCGTGAGCGCCCGCCTTGGCGCGACCGTGGCGGGCGAGTTCGCCGGCGGCTGCGCGGACTCGGGCTTCACGGCGAGCGTGGGTTGCCCCACGCTCTGCGCGGTGGGGCCGATCGGCGGCCGCGCCCACACGCCCGACGAGTACCTGGAGGTCGCCAGCCTGACGCCGCGCGCGCAGGCGGTGGCCGCGACGATCGCCGCCATCGCCTGAGCCGAGCCCCGGCTCGACCGCGCGCGGATGCGGCGATCCGGTCGAAGGTCGCTCGAACCATGGGCGGGTCGGCGCCGACGCGGTGATTGCGCCGCGCCCGCGCAATGTCGGCCCCTATCATTGACGTGATCCGACTGGCATCATCGGGCGTCCGTCGGACCACCTTCGTCATCCCGGGGCTCGGCGCGGCCGAGAACCCGGGAGCCAGGGCCACCGCACGAACGCCGGTGCCACCTGGTGCGGCACGATGAGCGGCCCGGTCCCGCCGCCCCCGAGTCCCAGGTTCGCCTGCGGCGCCCGGGATGACGAAGGTGGTCGGACCGCGTCCGTCATGCGGTCCGTTGCTCTAGCTTGGATAACCATTGGCAACCCTCGTCATCAAGAACTGCCGGGTCGTTCGGGGCCGCGACGCCGCCGTGTCGGCCGAACCCTTCGACGTCGAGGTCGCCGGCGGCCTGATCAAGCGGATCGTCCCGGCCGGCACCGGCGCCGGCGACGGAGCCATCGACGGCACCCGCTGCCTGCTCACGCCGGGCCTCATCAACGGCCACCTCCATTCCCACGAGCATTTCCAGAAAGGCCGCTTCGACGGGCTGACGCTCGAATCGTGGATGGGCTTCACCCGGCCGCCCAGGCCGGTGCCGCTGACGCCGAGGCAGGTGTACCTCCGCACCCTGGTCGGCGCCATCGAGGCGGTGCGCACCGGCACCACGACGGTGGTCGACGACGTGAGCATCGGCCCCGCCCTCGACCGCGCGCAACTGGCGGCGGTGCACCAGGCCTACGCCGACATCGGCCTGCGCGCGCTGGTCGGCGTCAGCAGCATCGACGTCCCCTTCCCCGACACGATCCCCTTCGCCGACGAGGAGTTCGAGCCGACGCTGCTGGCCGAGCTGCGCGCCGTGCCGGTGGCGCGTGCGGAAAACCTGCTGGCCTTGGCCGACGAACTCGCCCGCACGCGGCACCCCAAGGCGAACCGCGTCGGCTTCATCGTCGCGCCCTCCGCGCCGCAGCGCTGCGGCGACGATCTCCTGCGCGGGTTCCGCGCGCTCGCCGACCGCCACGACCTGCCGGTGATGATCCACGTCCAGGAAACCCGCCTCCAAGTCGTGACCGGCCTGCTGCGATCCGGCCAAACCTTCGTCGAGCACCTCGACGCGCTCGGCTTCCTCCAGCCGGCGACGACGCTGGTCCACGGCGTCTGGCTGACCCCGCGCGAGATCGGCCTGATCGCCCGCGCCGGCGCCACGGTGCAGCACAACCCTTGGAGCAACCTGCGACTGGGGTCTGGCGTGGCGCCGGTGCGCGCGCTGCTGGACGCCGGGGTCAACGTCAGCCTCGCCACCGATGGCTGCTCCTCCACCGACACCTGCAACATGCTGAATTCGCTCGGCCTCGCCGCCGCCCTGCACGGGGTGCGCGGTGGGGAGGACGCCCGCGTGAGCGCGCGCGAGGCGTTCCGCGCCGGCACGCTCGGCGGCGCTGCGGCGCTCGGGCGGGAGGGCGAGCTCGGCGTGATCGCCGAGGGGGCGATCGCCGACCTCGTCCTGTACCGGCTGGACGCCGTGCCCTTCGTGCCGGCCGGCGACCTGATCCAGCAGCTCGTCTACGCCGAGCGCGGCGCGTCCGTCGCGGCGAGCCTCGTCGCCGGCGCCGTGATGTTCGCCGACGGCCGCTTCACCGGCATCGACGAGGCGGCCATCCTCGCCGCCGTCGCGGCCGAGTTCGAGCAGCTGCGTCCCCGTTACGACGAGGCGGAGGCGTCGGTCGCCCGCATGATCCCCGCCCTGACGCGCATCCAGGCGCGCTGCGCCTGCCACCCGATCGCCGCCGACACCTACGGGGCGCGGCTCGCGTGAGCGTGCGCTTGGGGATGCTCACGCCCTCGTCCAACACGGTGCTGGAGCCGGTCACCGCCGCGATGCTCGCCGACTTGGCGCCGGCTGACTTGGCGCCGGCTAACTTGGCCCGGGCTGACTTGGCCCCCGCCGGCGGCGCCTCACCCGACGTTTCCGCCCATTTCGCCCGCTTCCGCGTGACGCGGATCGGCCTGGCCGACGCCGACGACGCCCAGTTCGCCCAACCCGCCATCCTCGCCGCCGCCGACCTGCTCGCCGACGCGAAGGTGGACGCCATCGCCTGGAACGGCACGTCGGCGTCATGGCTCGGCTTCGAGCGGGACGAGCGGCTCCGCGACGCGATCACGGCCGGCACGGGCATCGCCGCCTGCACGGCGGTGCTGGCGTTCCGCGACGTGTTCGCCGCCACCGGCGTGCGCCGCGTCGGGCTGGTGACACCCTACACCGGCGACGTGCAGGCCCGCATCGCGGCGAACTGGGGCGCGGCCGGCTTCCCCTGCGCCGCGGAGCGCCACTTCGGCCTCAGCGACAACTTCTCCTTCGCCACCGTGGACGCGGCGACGATCGCCGACGCGGTCCGCGCGGTGGCCCCCACCTGCGACGCGGTCGCGATCGTCTGCACCAACCTGAACGGCGCGAGCCTCGCGGCCGACCTGGAGCGCGAGGTGGGACGCCCCGTCTACGATTCCATCGCCGTCACGTTGTGGGCGAGCCTGCGGCTCGCCGGCGTCGACGCGCGGCGCCTCGGCCGCTGGGGCGAGCTTTTTCGCTCGGCCGCGCTCAACCGGCCATCGCGTACGGGCGTGCCCCCCTCGTCGTGATCGGGACGGGAACGTCCGGGAAGCCGGGCGTGCCCAGCGGGATGGATCCGCCATCGCTACGCACGGGTCCGTCCCCGAGTGGGGCGAGGGGCCGGGTTGCCTCGTTCATGGGCAGGCTCGATCATAAGGGACCAAAGTCACGCCATCGTGTACGCATAGCTGCCTTGTTGCGATGCGATATTGCGCTTCGATGCCCACGGAACGACCTTTGTGCGACGCAACACGAAAGGATGTTCCCATGAAGCTCAAGACCTTCCTCCTGGTGACCGCCACTGGTCTCGCCACCGTCGCCGCCGTGCCCAGCGTCGCGCAGGTTTACAACCCCAGCATCGCGCAGACCTACGATACGGTCCCCGCGATCGCACCGTTCCTGCAGCAGGGCAGCACGATCAACAACGCGGCCATCGCCAACCAGTACGCACCGGGCGACGCCGAGGAACTCGCGCCCGACACGAGGCAGACGGCCACGGGTGGCCCGTCCGGCGGCTTCGGTCGCGGCGGCGCCGCCGGCGGCAACTGACCCTGGCCTGACATGCGCCAAGGCCCGGTCCCGCCGAAAGGGGCCGGGCCAAGGTGGGTCGGGGTCCGAGGTGGCCCGGCACGACACGTGCAGATGCCTCGCTTCCGCCACGACGGCGCAGGCGACGCTTAGCGGTGACGCCGCGCCGTCGGGCCATCCGCCGAGGTCCACCATGCCCCCCGCCGCAGTCCTTCATCGCCGCACCGTCGTCCTGGGTGCGGGCGCGGCGGCGCTCGCCGGCACGCTCAAGCCCGCCGCCGCCATCGCGCCCACCACGCCCGACGACATCAGGAAGGCCGGTGTCCTGCGCGTCGGCTGCGAGGCGGTGCTGCCACCGTTCACCTTCCGCCAAGGCGGTGCGATCGTCGGTTACGACGTCGACGTGGCCGGGCTCGTCTGCGGGCCGCTCGGCGTCAAGCCGGCCATGGTGGACACCGCCTGGGCCGGCGTCATCCCCGCGCTCTACGCCGGCCGCTTCGACATCATCATGAGCCAGATGACCTACACCAAGGAGCGGGTGGAGAAGGTCGGCTTCGCGATCCCCTACGTTGACGCCAGCCTGGCGATGCTGGTGCGGGCGGGCGACGCCGGCACGATCAAGTCGCTCGACGACCTCAAGGGCCGCGCGATCGGCGTGGAACTCGGCTCGCCCGGCGCCATCGTGCAGAAGCAGCAGGACGACCAGTGGCGCGCCGCCGGGGCCAAGGGCTTCTCGGCGGTGCGCGTCTACGACGACTACCCCGCCGCCTATCTCGCTTTGGGCCAGGGCTCGGTCGACGGCGTGCTCAACGCCCTGCCGGCGCTCAGCTACCTCCTGAAGGACACGCACGGCCGGTTCGGCATCGTGCGGGGCATCGGCGCGCCCCGCTGGGCCGGCATCGCCACCCGCAAGGAGAACACGGCGCTGGTCGCCTACCTCGACGACCGGATGCGCGCGTTGGAGGCGAGCGGCGAACTCGCCGCGCTCCAGGAGAAGTGGTTCGGCGCGAGGATGGACCTGCCCGGCGCCGTGCCGGCGCTGTGACGCGGCCCCGGGCGTAGGCCGGTGGGGATCGACTGGCCGGTGGTCGTCATGGCCGTGCCCCTGCTGGCGCAGGGCGCGCTGACGACGTTGCAGATCTCGCTCAGCGCGATCGTGCTCGGCACGGCGGGCGGCGTGGCGCTCGGCCTGATGGCGCTGGGCGGCTGGTGGCCGGCGCGCTGGTTCGCCCGCGCCGCCGTGGACTTCATCCGGGGCACGCCCCTGCTGATCCAGATCTTCCTCGTCTTCTTCGCGCTGCCGGTCGTCGGCCTGCGGCTCGGCGAAACGTGGTCGGGCATCGCCGCCCTGTCCATCAACTGCGCCGGCTACGTCGCCGAGATCGTGCGCGGCACGGTCGGCTCGGTCGAGCGCGGCCAGGCGGAGGCGGCGCAGTCGATCGGCATGACGCGGGGCCAAGTCCTCGTCTTCATCCTCCTGCCGCAGGCGCTGCGCCCGATGGTGCCGCCCTTGACCAACGAGCTCATCAGCCTCGTCAAGAACTCGTCGCTGCTGTCGGTCATCGCCGTCTACGAGCTGACGCGGGCGGGCCAAGCGATCATCACGACCACCTTCGACCCCTTCGAGATCTACGCGCTGCTCGCGCTGTACTATTACGCCATCGTGTCCGTGCTCGCCTACGCGTCGCGGGCGATCGAGCGCCGGCTGCCGGTGTGGTGATGGAGCCCGTCGCAGCGAACACCGTGAAGCCCCTGCTGGAGGTCCGCGACCTCCGCAAAAACTTCGGCGCGAAGGAGATCGTCCGGGGCGTGTCCTTCGACCTCGCCGAGCGCGAGGTGCTGGCGATGATCGGCCCGTCCGGCTCGGGCAAGACGACGGTGCTGCGCTGCCTGAACTTCATCGAGGCGCCGAGCGGCGGCACGGTCAGCCTCGCCGGGGAGCGGATGGCGTTCGACGCCGGCGGCCGCGCGCTGCCGGAGAAGGCGCTGGCGCGGCAGCGGCGCCGCTTCGGCTTCGTGTTCCAACGCTTCAACCTGTTCTCCCACCTCAGCGCGCTCGACAACGTGGCGATCGGCCCGCGCCGCGTGCTGGGCCTGTCGGCGCGGGACGCGCGCGAGCGGGCGGCGGCGGACCTGGAGCGGGTGTTCCTCGGCGCGCACGGCGACAAGCGCCCTTCGCAGCTGTCGGGCGGCCAGCAGCAGCGCGTCGCCATCGCCCGCGCGCTGGCGATGCGCCCGGCGCTCATGCTGTTCGACGAGCCGACCTCGGCGCTCGATCCCGAACTCGTCAACGAGGTGCTCGACGTGATGCGCCGCCTCGCCCGCGAGGGCATGACGATGATCGTCGTCACCCACGAGATGGCCTTCGCCCGGCAGGTCGCCGACCGCGTGATGGTGCTGAAGGACGGCGCCATCCTCGAGCAGGGCGCGCCCGGCCAGGTGTTGGGGGCGCCGCGCGAATCCGAAACCCGGCGGTTCCTCGGCCATGTCCTCGATCGGCAACCGGTCGATGTCGGCCACGGCCGACATCGCGGGACGAGCGACCTCGGCGAACCCTGACACCGGGCTGTGCCCCTGTCGCCGAACGCTGACACCAGGGTGGGACCATGTCGGCGAACCGCGACCCTGGGGTGTGACCATGTCGGGGTTCGCTGACCCCGATCGCGATGTACGACGCGTCACCGGCGCAGCGCGAGGGTCCTGGCGCCGACGCACGAAGGATCGCCCCGCCGGGCACGGAACGCAAGCCCGCCCGCCCGAGCGCTTTCGCGCGTTCGCACCGCCAACACGGCGAGGGCGTGTGCGATCGCCCCGCCCGCCGGTCGGCGACGGGCGGCGACACTCGGCGACACTCGGCGACACCTAGCAACACGGGTCGGGCCGGCGGGACCCGTCGATGTAAGATGGCCGTCCCCTTCGTCATTCCGGCCGCGCCGCCCCGGGACGGCGCGGGGGAGCGCCCACGCTAAGTCTCGTGCGAGATCCAGGCGGCGAGCGCCGGCGGCAGCCCGCTCGTCGGCTTCGGCGCGGGCCGCCGGTAGGTGCCGACGGTGGCCTTGCGCGGGCGCAGCGCCACGATCGCCTCCGCCTGCTTGACCGCCGCCGCCACGCAATCGATCACCGGCACCGGGATGCGGTGGGCCACGCGGCCCGCCAAACCGGCCAGCGGCGTGCCGGCGAGGAGGATCACGTCCGACCCGTCCTTCTCGATCGCCCGCAGCGCGAGGTCGACGAGCAGGTCCTCCTTCTCGGTCTGCACGTCGCCGATGGCGGTGAAGCCGCCCTCCAGCGCGTGGATGCCGGCGCAGCGCCCGTCCAGCCCGTGGAAGGCCACGCATTCGCGGTACCAGGGGGTGAGCTGCGTCGCGAAGGTGACGATGGAGAAGGCGCGGCCCAACATGCAGGCGGTCAGCATCGCGGCTTCCGCCAGCCCGATCACCGGGATCGGGAACAGCTCGCGCGCGCCCCCCAGGCCGGGATCGCCGAAGGCGGCGATCACCACCGCGTCGTAGCCGGCGTGGCTGGTGTCCGCGCACACGTCGGCCAGCACCTCCAGCACCACCGCGCCGCTCAGCGTCGCCTCGGCGCGGGTGGCGACGTAGGGCACGCCGCGCGGCGCGGTGAGGGACGTGACGAGCGTCCCCGGCCCCGCCGCCGCCCGCGCGACGGCGTCGATGAGGGCGGTGACGCTCTCGGAGGTGTTGGGGTTGAGCAGCAGCAGACGCATGGGGGCCTCCGTTCACGGGAACCTGTATAGGACGTGCGTCGACGGCGGGGGAATGGCCTCCGCCACGCCCCCGCACGGACCCCGATGATCGACCTCCTCATCCACGACGCCACGATCCTGACCGGCGACCCCGCCCGGCCGCGCGTCGACGGCGGGTCCATCCACGTCAAGGGCGACCGCATCGCCGCGATCGGCGCCGGCGAGCCGCCGGCCGCCACGGGCGCCACCCGCATCGACGCGCGCGGGAAGGTGGTCATCGCCGGGCTGGTCAACATCCACACCCACGCGATCCTGACGATGGTGCGGGGCGTCGCCGAGGACATGGGGTTCGCCCCCGCCTACACGCCGGGCGTGCCGCACGGCCACGAGGTCACGGAGGGGGAGGCGGTCGCCCTGGCCAGGCTCGGCGCGCTGGAAGCCCTGCTGTTCGGCTCGACGCTGATCAACGACACCTACGTCCACCAGCACCTGACCATGCCGGCGATGGGCGCGCTCGGCCTGCGGGTGTGGGGGAGCGGGCGCATCCACGACGTCGACTTCGGCACGGTCCACCTCGGCCGGTGGGAGCACCGCGCCGCGATCGGTGACGACACGCTGGGCCAAGCGATCGACCTGCACGCGCGGTGCCACGGCGCGCTCGACGGGCGCCTCGGCGTGCAGCTCGCCGCCCACGCGCCCGACACCTGTTCGCGCGGCCTCCTCGTGCGGATCCGCGAGGCGCGCGACCGGCTCGGCCTGCGCGTGCAGTCGCACCTGTCGCAGAGCCGCATCGAGGTCGCGCGCGTGCGCGAGCGCGATCGCATGACCCCTCCGCAACTCTACGACGACGTCGGCCTGCTCGACGAGCGGCTGCTGGCGGCGCACTGCATCCACGTGGATGATGACGACATCGCCCGCATCGGCGGCGCCGGCGTCCACGTCGCCCACATCGCCAAGGGCAACCAGACCGGCGGCACGATCGCGCCCACCGCCGCGCTGCGCCGGCACGGGGCGCGGCTGGCGCTCGGCACGGACAACATGCACGCCGACATGGTGGAGGTGATGCGCTGGGCGCTGTGCTCCGGGCGCGTGCGGGAGGGCGGGGTCACCGACGAGTGGCAGCCCTCGACCGTGTTCGCCATGGCGACGATGGGCGGCGCGCGCGCGATGGGGCTGGCCGACGAGATCGGCTCGCTGGAGGTGGGCAAGAAGGCCGACCTGGTGATCCTGGACTTCCGCCGGCCGCACCTCGTGCCGGTGATCGACCCGCTCGGCACGCTCGTCCACACCGCGCAGGGGCGCGACGTCGATTGCGTGATCGTCGACGGCCGCGTGGTGGTGCGGGACGGCCGGGCCTTGTTCGCCGACGAGCACGCCATCATGCGCGACGCGCAGCGCGCGGCGGAGGCGCTGTGGGCGCGGGCGCGGGGTTGAGGCGCCCTCGCGGGTGTCCCGGCCCACGCGACCTGGATGGACGGGACGGTGCGGAACGCGAAGGGGGTGGACGTCACCGCCCCTCCACCTCGTCCACCTCGCGCTTGTGGCGGGCCAGCGCCATCAGCCGCCGGTCGCGCCACGCGACGCGGGACGCGAGGCCGTCCGCCGGCAGGACGGCGCGGCGCTGCGCCTCGACCTTGTCGATCAGCGCGGCGTCCCAGGTGCGATGGACGGGCGTGGAGGCGGCGACGCCCTGGTACAGGCCGCCGAGCCGCCGGGCGTAGTCGGCGACGCCGCCGGGCGCGTTGAGGTCGATCGTCTCGAACGGCCCCATGAAGGCCCAGCGCAGGCCGAGCCCCTGCGAGATGGCCAAATCGACGTCCTCCACCGTGGCGAGGTCCTGCTCGACGAGGCGCCAGGCCTCCATCAGCAGCACGCCCTGGAGGCGGTTGAGGATGAAGCCCTCCACCTCGCGCGTCATGGTCACCGGCGCCTGTCCGACCCGCTCCATCAGGTCGCGCACGCGCGCCACGGTCTCCGGTGCCGTCCAGGGCGCCGGCACCAGCTCGACGATGGGGGCGAGGTAGGGCGGGTTGACCGGGTGCGCGAGCAGGCAACGCGCCCGGCAGGCGACGTGGGCGGTGTAGAGCGAGACGCCAAGCCCCGAGGACGAGCTGCCGACGATGGTGTCCGGCCCGACGAGCGCGTCGATGGCGCTCATCAGCGTGGTCTTCACGTCGACGCGCTCGAACGCGCTTTCCTGGACGTAGGCCGCGCCGTCCAGCGCCTCCGCGAGGCTGCCGGCCACGCTCACGCGCGCCGCGACCGCCGCCGGCGCCTCGGCGATCAGCCCGGCCGCCGCCAGGTCGATCAGCCGCTCGCCGATGAGCGCGCGCGCCCGCTCGGCCGCGCCGGGCGCCGTGTCGTACAAGGCCACGGGGAGGCCGGCGCGGGCGAAGACGATCGCCCAGCCGCCCCCCACCAGCCCCGTCCCCACGATGGCGACCTTGCCCTCGATGGCGGAGGAGGGCACGGCGCTCATTCGACGATGTCGCCGTAGGGCACGTTGCCGCCGCCGTAGCGGCGGTCGCCGATCGCCTCGCGCTGGTGCCGGGCGAAGGTGCGGACCCGCGTCCGCGCGAAGGTGGTGTCGGCGAGCATGCCGTCCACGGTTTTCCGCACGCGCTCGTCGGCGGCGATCCCCTCGGCCTCGTCCCGCCCGCGCTTCAGCCGATGTTCCATTCGATCCCCTCCCGCGCGATCCGCCGCCGCGAGGCGATCGCGAAGCTAGGCCCGCCGCGTGCGAGCGCAACCATCCGTTCGTTGGGCCTCCCATCAAGTCGCCGCGGACCTCGACGGAGCCGGGTGGGGCGGGGATGGCGTCGGCCTTGCTTGGCGGGGTGCGTGTCGGCGTTGAGGGCGAACCACCATGAGCTCGAACCTTCCCCTATCCCCTGACCGGCTGTGGGACAGCCTGATGGCCATGGCGGCCATCGGGGCGACGGCGAAAGGGGGGTGCGACCGGCAAACCCTCACCGACGGCGACGGCGAGGCCCGCCACCTGCTCGTCCGCTGGGCGGAAGCCGTGGGCCTCACGGTCGCGGTGGACCGGGTCGGGACCATGCGGCTGCACCGGCCGGGCCGCGATCCCCACCGCCCGGCGGTCGCGATCGGCAGCCACCTCGACACGCAGCCGAGCGGCGGCAAGTTCGACGGGCCGCTCGGCGTGCTCGCCGGCCTGGAGATCATGCGTGCCCTCCACGAGGCCGGCGCCGAGACCGAGGCGCCGCTGGTGCTCCTGAACTGGACCAACGAGGAGGGCGCGCGCTTCACCCCGCCGATGGCCGGCAGCGCCGTCGCCACGGGTCTGCTCGGGGAAGACGAGCTGATGGCGACGCGCGACGCGGGCGGGCTCGCCTTCGGGGCGGAACTGCGCCGCATCGGCTGGCAGGGCGCGGCCGACCCGCGCGACCTCCAGGACCTCGCCGCCTATTTCGAGCTGCACATCGAGCAGGGGTCGATCCTCGAGGTTGAGGGCGCGGAGCTGGGCATCGTCACCCACGCCGCCGCGCAAACCTGGTTCGAGGTCACGGTGACCGGCGCGGAGGCGCACGGCGGCAGCGCCATGGACGGGCGGCGCGACGCGCTCGTCGCGGCGGCGGCGCTGATCGCCGCCGTGGAGCGCATCGCGCGCGAGGCGGGGGAGCGCGGCACGGTCGGGCGCCTCACCGTCTCGCCCGACAGCCGCAACGTCGTGCCGGGCCGCGCCTGGCTGACCGCCGAGTTCCGCGCCGGCGACGCCCCGGCGCTGGAGCGGATGGAGGACGCGTTGCGCGCCGCCGCCCGCGCGCTCGCCGCCGCCCGTGGCGTCGACATCGCCCTCGAAGCGATCTTCCACGTGCCCGTGACCCCGTTCGACCCCGTCCTCGTCGAACGCCTGCGCGCCGCGACCCGCGCGCGGGGCCGGCGCGCGCGCGACATGCCGACGATCATCGGCCACGACGCGGTCAACATGGCGCGGCGCGTCCCTTCCGCCCTGCTGTTCGTGCCGTGCGTGGGCGGCGTCAGCCACAACGAGGCCGAGGCGATCACGCGCGACTGGGCGGCGGCCGGTCTCCAGGTCCTCGCCGACGCCGTGCTCGAAACCGCCGGGCTCGTCAGGTGACGGTCCCCTCCGGCGGGTCGAACCCCGCGCGGTGCCGGAACGGCGTCATGGTAGCGGACCGCGCGAAAGATCCGGTCGAGCCGTTCAATCCGCCGGCGCGATCATCGTCTCCGGCCGGACGACCGCGTCGAACTCCTCGCCGCTCACGAAGCCCAGCTTCAACGCCTCCTCGCGCAGCGTCGTGCCGTTCTTGTGCGCGGTCTTGGCGACTTTGGTGGCGTTGTCGTAGCCGATGGTGGGCGCCAAGGCCGTCACCAGCATCAGCGAGCGGTCGAGCAGCTGCTTGATCTGCGCCTCGTTGGCCTCCAGCCCCTCGACGCAATTGGCGCGGAACGAGTCGGCGGCGTCCGCCAGCAGCTGCACGCTCTCGAGGAAGGCGAAGGCGATCACCGGCTTCATCACGTTGAGTTCGAAGTGGCCCTGGCTCGCGGAGAAGGCGATCGTCGTCTCGTTGCCCATCACGCGGGCGCAGACCATCGTCATCGCCTCGACCTGCGTCGGGTTGACCTTGCCCGGCATGATGGAGGAGCCGGGCTCGTTCTCCGGCAGCAGCAGCTCGCCGATGCCGGAGCGCGGGCCGGAGCCGGCGAGGCGGATGTCGCAGGCGATCTTGTAGAGCCCCGCGGCGAGCGCGTTCAGCGCGCCGTGCGCGAAGCACAGCGCGTCGTGCGTCGCCAGGGCCTCGAACTTGTTGGGCGCGGTGACGAAGGGCAGGCCCTTGTACGCCGCGATCTCCGCGGCGAAGGCCTCGGCGAAGCCGCGCTTGGCGTTCAACCCGGTGCCGACCGCCGTGCCGCCCTGCGCCAGCTCGTAGAGGCCGGGCAGCGTCATCTTGATGCGCGCTTCCGCGTTACTGATCATCGCGACGTAGCCGGAGAACTCCTGGCCAAGCGTCACCGGCGTCGCGTCCTGGAGGTGCGTGCGGCCGATCTTGATGATGCGGTCGAAGGCTTCGACCTTGGCCTGCAGCGCGCCGCGCAGCCGCTCCAGCGCCGGCAGCAGCGTGCGCGTCACCTCCACGGCGGCGGCGATGTGCATCGCGGTGGGGAAGCTGTCGTTCGACGATTGGCCGCGATTGACGTGGTCGTTGGGGTGGACCGGCTTCTTGGTGCCGCGCCCGGCGCCGAGCGTCTCGTTGGCGAGGTTGGAGATGACCTCGTTGACGTTCATGTTGGACTGCGTGCCCGAGCCGGTCTGCCAGACCACAAGCGGGAAATGGTCGTCGAGCGCGCCGTCCTCGATCCGCTTGGCGGCGGCGACGATCGCGTCGGCGATCCCGGCGTCGAGTTCGCCCTGCGCCTTGTTGACCTCGGCCGCCGCCCGCTTGACGGAGGCCAGCGCGTGCACGACGGCCACGGGGATGCGCTGGCCACCGATCTTGAAGTTCTCCCGCGAGCGCTGCGTCTGCGCGCCCCAGTAGCGATCGGCCGGCACGTCGATGGGACCGAAGCTGTCGGTTTCCACGCGCGTCGCGTGGTCGCTGGTCGTGGTACCGCTCATGGCCGTGTCCGTCATCGCCGTTCCCCGTGGTGCCGGTTTCGGCGGCCTTGTCGGACGGGAGCGGCGCGAAGTCAAAGCCCCCGAAGGGGAGGGCGGACGGCGCCGGCGCTCAGTCGCTGCCGGTGCGCGAGAAGCGCTGGCCGAGGAAGATCGGGTCGATCGCCTGCCAGTCGCCGTCGTTGCCGAACTCGCCGTTGGCCTGCAGCGCGAGCATGTCGGCGAGGCGGTTGCGGGCGCGGTTGACGCGGCTCTTCATCGTGCCGACGGCGCAGTTGCAGACCGACGCCGCCTCCTCGTAGGACAAGCCGGAGGCGCCGATCAGGATGAGGGCCTCGCGCTGGTCGGTCGGCAGGCGCTGGAGGGCGGAGCGGAAATCGAGGAAGTCCATGTGCCCGTGCTGGGCCGGGGCGGCGGCGAGCTTGGCGGCGATCGCGCCGTCCGTGTCGGCGACCTCGCGGCGGCGCTTGCGGTACTCGGAGTAATAGATGTTGCGCAGGATGGTGAACAGCCAGGCCGGCAGGTTGGTGCCTTCCACGAACGAGCCGAGGTTGCTCCACGCCTTCACCAGCGTTTCCTGCACCAGGTCGTCGGCGCGGTCGGGATTGCCGCAGAGCGAGACGGCGAAAGCGCGCAGGTTGGGGATGACGGAGATCAGGTCCGCCTTCATCTGGGCGCTGGCCTGCGGCCTCGCGGGCGGCTCCGCATTCACCGGAACGACGGGGGCATCGCTGGTCACTTGGCGACCTTCTTGTCCAAGCCGCCCGCCTTGTCCAGGCCGCCGCCGGGGATGAGGCCACCCTGGACGCTTCCCTGCGACAGGCCCATGGCATCGATGTCCTTGAGGAGATCGAGGAACCGATCGGGAACGGGCTGGGCCAGGACATCGTTGTAAACGGACCTCAGTTGCCTGCCGATCTGGTCCGAGATTTCGGGCTTCGCAGTCGTTTTTTTGACACGAATTGACGACAAAGGCTTACCCCAGTGTTGTTTGCGTCCGACGCTACGCAGTCTCGCAGTAAACTCGAAAGAAAGTGTCTTCCGCCTCGGGAAACCTTCGGCTCCGGAAGACCGGCGAGACGTAATTTTGGCAAGCACCTCTGACTCGAACCATGCTACACGGACGCGCGATCGGCACTTGGGACGCGCATCAATACGCATTGACGGCAGCGGGCAGCAAGCGTGAAATTCCGCACCCGTCTTGGAACTTTATGGTCCATTCGCAATTGATGCGCTCAGCCTAAACCCGAGTGTTGGAATGGTCGAGAGACCGGCTCGTAGGGGTTCATCCTGAATTCGGCCAAGGTCGAGAGGAAGTGGTTCAATGTCCGTTTCGCAAGCAATCGCCTCTCACATCCCCTACCTGCGCCGGTTCTCGCGTGCGCTGACCGGGAACCAGGCCGGGGGTGATGCCTACGTGCTGGCGACGCTGGAGGCGATCGTGGCGGATCCGAGCGGGTTCGACGCCGGGCACGACGTTCGTGCCGCCCTCTACAAGTCCTTCCTCAAGGTGTGGCGCTCGATGCCGGTCAACGAGCACACCGATCAGCTCGAACTGTCGGGCGACGAGCACGGCGCGCGCCGCAACCTGGAGGCGATCTCGCTCCGACCGCGGATCGCCTTCCTGCTGAGTTCGCTGGAAGGGTTCGACACCGCCGAAGTGTCGCGGGTGCTCGACTGTTCGCCGGCGGAGGCGGCCAGCCTCATCGACATGGCCGGCAAGGAGATCGCCAACCAGATCCGCACCGACGTGCTGATCATCGAGGACGAGCCCTTCATCGCGCTGGACCTCCAGACGCTCGTCGAGGAACTCGGCCACCGGGTCGTCAACGTGGCCCGCACCCACACCGAGGCGGTGGACGCTGTCGGCAAGGGGCGACCGGGGCTGATCCTCGCCGACATCCAGCTCGCCGACGGCAGCTCCGGCCTGGAAGCGGTGAATCAGATCCTCGACTCGTTCTCCGTGCCGGTCATCTTCATCACCGCCTACCCCGAGCGCTTCCTGACCGGTGCGCCGCCCGAGCCGGCCTTCCTCATCACCAAGCCATTCGGCGTCGACAGCCTCAAGGCCGTCATCAGCCAAGCGCTGTTCTTCGATCGCAAGTCACACCGCAAGGACGAGGCGGAGCCGCACAGCGCGGTCGGCTAGCCGGGTCCGGCGCACCACGGCGCCGCCGCAAGGTCCCGACGCCCGGCTTCACGCGGTGCCGTCCTCCGGCGCGGCATCGGCGTCCGCACCATCCCCGAAGAGCCCGAGCGCGCCGATGAGGGCCATGACGGCGTCGCTCGTGAAGAGGCCGCGCCAACTCTTCCACATCCGGCCGACCAGGAAGCCGGCGACGATCGCCAGTCCCACGAGGGGCAGGGGTCCCAGCCTCTTCGCCACCGACGTCCCCGCGAGCACGGCGATCAGTTCGCGTTTCAGGCCGAACTGCTGGAGCATTCGCAGGAGCGGGGCGCTGAACTGGTCGACCTGGGCGTCGAAAGCCCGCTCGCCCTGTCGTGTTTCCGGTTCCGCCAGCGGCGCGACGCGGGCCTTGGCCCCCCCGGTGAGCGCGAGCGCGACGGCGAGCGCGGCCACGAGCAGGTAGAGGCCGGCGACCGCCAGGCACCCGACGATCCCGCCGGCGAGCGACGTGATCCACAAGCCGAAGGCGATCGTCAGCGCCACCAGGACGACGAGCAGGCAGAGCGCGGCGAGGAGGAACAGCGCCACCTTTCGGAAAAGGTTGGCGCTCGCGGCCGACAGCCGCTCGACCAGCGGCGTCACCGCGTCACCGAGCAGCCCGCTCAAGAGGCCGAACATCAGAAGGAGCGGCTCAGCAGTCCCATCAGCAGGCCGGCGATGGCCGCCACCACGACGGCGGTCAGCGGGTTGCGCTCGATCTTCGTTTCCATGTCGGAGCCGAACGCGCCGAGCCGGTCCTGGGCCGTGGACGCGTGGTCGGACAAGCGGTCCCGGAAGTCCGCCGCTTGGCCGGTGAAGCGATCGCGCGCGTCGGAGGCTTGATCCATCACCTTGCCGCGCGCGGCGTAGGCGCGGTTGGCCATGTCGTCGCGCGCGTCGGCGGCGCGGCTCGCGGCATGGTCGCGCGCCTTGCCGAAGAGGCTGAAGCCCTGATCGGCGGCCTCGCTGGCGCGGGATCGCAAGAGGTCGGACACCGAGTTCGTCAGCTTGGAGATGTCGTCGCGCAGCGCGGACAGGTCGGCCGCGATGTCCTGCGACGTTTGATTGAACTTCTTGCCGTCTGACATTGTCTTCCCTGTCGCTCTCGATACCTGTGGTCCCGCCGGCGCTGCGCGGGCGCCGCGTCGATCATCGACGGCGGCCATCCAACATGCGTCACGCCAACGCGGCCCCATTATCCACGTTTCCGGCGCGCGCGTCGATCCAGCCCGCGACCGTACCGGAAACGTCAGATCCGGGGTGGGGCACGATTGATCATGGGTGGCGGGGGCGTCGGTTCCGGCCCCGGATCGGTCACGTCGGGATCGATGACCGGCGGAGGGTCGTCGTCGGGGTCGTCGATCGACGGCCGGCCGGGGGGCAGGGGTGGGACCGGGGCGTCGCCGGGATCGTGGCGGGGTGGGACCTGTTGCGCCTCGAAGCGGGCGGTGGCGGGGGTTTCGAGCATTCCGTGGGGCATGGCTGGGCAACGTCACCCTCCTCGAGGCGGTTCCGCCAGTCCGCTCCCGTGAACCTTACGGGCCGTTCGCCCGGGGGTGGTTCGCCCGGTAGCTCTCGAGCAGGCGGGCGCCGTCCACGGCGGTGTAAACCTGGGTCGTCGAGAGCGAGGCGTGGCCGAGCAACTCCTGGATGGTGCGCAAGTCACCGCCGCGCGAGAGCAGGTGGGTGGCGAAGGAATGGCGGAGCGCGTGGGGGGTGGCGCTATCGGGCAGGTTCAGCACCCCGCGCAGCCGCTCCACCGCGAGCTGGATGACGCGGGGCGACAAGGGTCCGCCCCGCACCCCGACGAACAGCGGTCCGGCGTCCGGCAGCGGGAACGGGCAGAGCGCGACGTAGCGGGCGACCGCCGCGCGCACCGGCGCGATGATCGGGACCTGTCGCATCTTCCGCCCCTTGCCGAGCACGGTCAGCGCCTCGATCGCGCCGAGCGGCGCGTCGCGTCGCGTGATGCCCAGCGCCTCGGAGATGCGCAGGCCCGCGCCGTAGAGCAGCGCCAGCACGGCGGTGTCGCGCGCGAGCGTCCAGGCCGGCCTGTCCTCGCCGGCGAAGCCCCTGCCCGTCGCGACCTCGCAGGCCGGCCCCGCGCCGAGCGGCTTCGGCAGCGTCCGCGCCAGCTTGGGGGCGCGCACCGCGCCCAACGCGTCGGTGCGCGCCAAGCCCTCCCGCTCGCAGAAGCGGGCGAACGAGCGGACGCCGGCGAGCTGGCGCAGGAGCGAGCGGCTGCCGACGTCGGCCGAGCGCCGCTTGGCCATGAAGGCCCGCACGTCGGACGGCGCGAGGGCGTCGATCGTCGCCAGGGTCGGGGACTCGCCCTGGTACCCGGCCAGGAAGGCGACGAACTGGCGGACGTCGCGCGCGTAGGCGTCGACGCTCAAGGGCGACATCCGCCGCTCGCTCGTGAGGTGCCGAAGCCACGCGCCGAGCGCGGCCGCCAGGTCGGGGGCGGCCGGATGGAAGGCGAGGGCCGGCCCGGGGGATGTCGTTTCGCGTGTCATGTCCGGGACGGTGGCACGGATATGCTGCCAAACCTTGACGGAGAGCGCCTCGGGCACCCGACCCCAACGAGGTTGTGTCTTCGGCGGGAAAGGGCTACCACGGCAAAGGCATACCGCGGCAACATACGCATAGCTCTGCGCCGCTCGCCTGGGCCAGTCTTTCGGGTTGGGTTTGGATGCGCGGCCAGGGATCTTAAGAGGAGCCACGGCCACCCATGGATCATCTCAAGCCACGGTTAATCCCCATGAACCGCCGCCGGCGCATCTACGAAGGCAAGGCCAAGGTCCTCTACGAGGGACCGGAGCCGGGAACGTTGATCCAACACTTCAAGGACGACGCGACGGCCTTCAACGCCAAGAAGCACGAGGTGATCGACGGCAAGGGCGTGCTGAACAACCGGATCTCCGAGTTCATCTTCCAGAACCTGAACGACATCGGCGTGCCGACCCACTTCATCCGCCGGCTCAACATGCGCGAGCAGTTGATCCGCGAGGTGGAGATCGTGCCGTTGGAGGTGGTGGTCCGCAACGTCGCCGCCGGCTCGCTGGCCACCCGGCTCGGCATCGAGGAGGGGACGCAGCTGCCCCGCTCGATCATCGAGTTCTACTACAAGAACGACGCGTTGAACGATCCCATCGTGTCCGAGGAGCACGTCACCGCCTTCGGCTGGGCGAGCCCGCAGGAGATCGACGACATCATGGCGTTGGCGATCCGCGTCAACGACTTCCTGTCCGGCCTGTTCCTCGGCGTCGGCATCCGGCTCGTCGACTTCAAGATGGAGTGCGGCCGCCTGTGGGAAGGCGAGATGATGCGCATCGTCGTCGCCGACGAGATTTCCCCCGACTCGTGCCGCCTGTGGGACATCAAGTCCAACGACAAGCTCGACAAGGACCGTTTCCGCCGCGACATGGGCGGGCTCGTCGAGGCCTACACCGAGGTCGCGCGCCGGCTCGGCATCATGCAGGAGAACGAGGCACCCCGCGCCTCCGGACCGAAGCTGGTGCAGTAGCCGCGTAACGGTCGAGGACTGTTTCCGCGCGACGGGGGCTTCGGCCCCCGTTCGCATGTCGAGCCTGTTCGCATGTCGAGCCCCTACGCATGTCGAGACGGTGTTTGCCGGACGGCACCGAGTGATTACATCCGCTCACACACACCCGCCCGGTCGACCCCGCCAATGACGCAACCCTTGTCCGAAGCCGCCGACGCCCTCGCCCGCGCCATGGCACCGGCGTCGCTGGTCGAGCGCGTCCGCATCATCGCCGACCACGTGCCGGGTCGCCTCGTGTTCACGACCAGCCTGGGCATCGAGGATCAGGCGTTGACCCACGCCGTCGCCGCCGCGAAGGGCCGGGTCGAGGTCGTCACGCTCGACACCGGGCGGCTGTTCCCCGAGACCTACGATGTTTGGGCGGAAACGGAGGACCGCTACGGCATCCGCATCCAGGCCTACGCGCCGGACCGCGCGGCGGCGGCCGACTTCGTCGCGCGCGAGGGCATCAACGGCTTCCGCCGCTCGATCGCCGCGCGGCAGGACTGTTGCGGCTTCCGCAAGGTCGATCCCCTCGCCCGCGCCCTCGACGGCGTGGCCGCCTGGCTGACCGGACTGCGCGCCGGCCAGTCGGCGGCCCGCGCCGACACGCCGCTCGCCGAGGCCGACGAGGGACGCGGCCTCATCAAGGTCAACCCGCTCGCCGACTGGAGCCGCGCCGACATCGACGCTTACGTGCGTGACAACGCGGTTCCCTACAACGTGCTGCACGACAGGGGCTTCCCGTCCATCGGCTGCGCGCCCTGCACGCGGGCGATCCGCGTCGGCGAGGACGAACGGGCCGGGCGCTGGTGGTGGGAGCGCGAGGAGAAGAAGGAGTGCGGCCTGCACCTTCCCCGTCCCGAGACGCGCGTCACGCCCGGCGACGAGGCGGCGATCTTCGAGGGTGCGGACGCCGCTCCGCTCAGATCGACCAGTCGCTGAGATCGTCGAACCCGGCGAGGAAACCGCCGGCGACGAGCGCCTCGTGCACCGCCTCCGCCGCGCGCTCGACGCCCTCGCCGTCGCCGCCGACGATCGCCGCCGGGTCGAGCGGCGCCTCGTAGGGCGGGGTGGTCCCGTCCCCGGCCGGGGGCGCGGTGACCGGGGCGTCGACGAGCACCTCGACGAACTCGCCGGCCGGCAGCGCCGCGCGCGCCGTGGCCCGCTCGGCCCGCGACGGCGACGCGAGGGCGCAGAGCACGACGAGGCCGGCGTCCGCCATCATCCGCGCGGTGACGGCCGCGCGCCGGATGGCCTCCGCCCGCTCGGGCGGGCTCGAACCGAGATCGCCGTTCAAGCCGCGCGCGACCTGCGCCTCGTCGATGAGCGCCGTGTGCGCGCCGGCGAGGTTGAGCAGCACCTCCACCTGCGCCGCCACCGCCGCCGGATCCGCGCCGGGCGGGCCGCTGAACCAGACCACGCCTGGCCGCTGGTGCTTCAGGCGGGCCCGGTCCGTGCGCGTCAGGCTGGTCGCCCGGTGCTGGACGAGGGCGGCGCGGCCCCGCCCTTCCGCCACGGTGCCGGCGGCGACGGTGCGGTTGTCCTCGCGGTCGATCAGGATGAAGGCGCCGGTGGTCCGGTTGGCGGCGTAGGGGTCGAAGGCGAGCGGGGCGTTCGTCGCGATCCTCACGCGGCCGACCTCGTTCAGCCGCAGCGTCGTCGCGCGGTCCTGCGCGAAGCTGTTGACGTCCAGGCGGTAGTCGAGCGCGCTCACCGTCGCCGGCACCGTGCGGGTGGCGAGCTTGAGGAAATACGAGCGCCCGAAGCGCAGGGGCTCGTCCGCCATCCACACCAGGGTGGCGGTGAAGCCGTCGGCCACCTCCGGCCGCGCGCCGGGGTGGGCGAAGACGTCGCCGCGCGCGACGTCGACTTCTTGCGTGAGCGTCAACGTCACGGCGTCGCCGGCTTCCGCCGCCGCCCTGTCGCCGTCGGCGGTCACGATGCGGGCCACCGTGGCGGTGCGCCCGCTGCCGGCCACGACGATCGTTTCGCCGGCCGCGACGCGCCCGCTCGCCACGGTTCCGACGAAGCCGCGGAAGTCGAGGTTCGGCCGGTTGATCCACTGCACCGGCATGCGGAACGGCTGGGCGGCACGGTCGTCGGTGACGTCCACCGCTTCCAGGTGCGGCACCAGCGCCGGGCCGCGATACCAGGGCGTGCGCGGGCTCAGGCTTGAGAGGTTGTCGCCGTTGCGCGCCGACAGCGGGATCGCGGTGACGTCGAGGAAGCCGAGGGGTTCGGCGAAGCGCGTGAAGTCGGCGACGATGGAGTCGAACACGGCCTCGTCGTAGTCGACGAGGTCGATCTTGTTGACCGCCAGCACGACGTGGCGGATGCCGAGCAGCGAGGCGATGACCGCGTGGCGGTGCGTCTGCGTCAGCAGGCCCTTGCGCGCGTCGACGAGCAGGATCGCCAGCTCCGCGTTGGAGGCGCCGGTCGCCATGTTGCGGGTGTACTGCTCGTGGCCGGGCGTGTCGGCGACGATGAAGGAGCGTCGCGCGGTCTTGAAGTAGCGGTAGGCGACGTCGATGGTGATGCCCTGCTGGCGCTCCGCCTCCAGGCCGTCGACGAGCAGGGCGAAGTCCATCGCCTCGCCGGTGGTGCCGTGCTTGGTGGTGTCGCGCTCCAGCGCCGCGAGCTGGTCGTCGAGCACGAGGTGCTGCTCCCACAGGAGCCGGCCGATCAGCGTCGACTTGCCGTCGTCGACCGAGCCGCAGGTGAGGAAGCGCAGCGCCGGCTTGGCGGCGGTCACCGCGTCCATCAGAAGTACCCCTCGCGCTTCTTCTTCTCCATCGAGCCGGACTCGTCGTGGTCGATCAGCCGGCCCTCGCGCTCGCTGACGGTGGAGGACCGCATTTCCGCGATCACCGCGTCGAGGTCGGCCGCCTCCGAGCGCACCGCGCCGGTCAGCGGGTAGCAGCCGAGCGTGCGGAAGCGCACCGTCTCGGTGCGCGGCACCTCGCCGGGCAGCAGCGGCAGGCGGTCGTCGTCGACCATCAGCAGCGAGCCGCCGCGCGACACCACCGGGCGCGGCTTGGCGAAGTACAGCGGCACCACGTCGATCCCCTCGGCGGCGATGTAGTCCCACACGTCGAACTCGGTCCAGTTCGACAGCGGGAACACCCGCATCGACTCGCCCCGGCGCAGCCGCGTGTTGTAGAGGCTCCAGAGTTCCGGCCGCTGGTCGCGCGGGTCCCAGGCGTGCGCGGCGGAGCGGTGCGAGAACACCCGCTCCTTGGCGCGGCTCTTTTCCTCGTCGCGCCGCGCGCCGCCGAAGGCCGCGTCGTAGCCCCCCTTGTCGAGGGCCTGGCGCAACCCTTCCGTCTTCATCACCTGCGTGTGCACGGCCGAGCCGGACGCGATCGGCGAGATGCCCCGGCGCACCCCGTCCTCGTTCACGTGGACGATGAGTTGCATCCCGCTCGCAAGCGCGGCGGCCTCGCGGAACGCGTACATCTCCTTGAACTTCCAGGTCGTGTCGACGTGGAGGAGGGGGAACGGCGGCACGGCGGGGTAGAAGGCCTTCAGCGCGAGGTGCAGCATCACGCTCGAGTCCTTGCCGATGGAGTAGAGCATCACGGGACGCTCGAACTCGGCCGCCACCTCGCGCAGGATGAACATCGCCTCGGCTTCGAGCCGGTGGAGGTGTGGCGGCAGGGCTCGGTTGGGTTTCATCGGTCGTTGATCTCGCGAGGGGGCGTCCCGGCTATCTATATGGCGAGGCGGACGCCGACCACCGCGAGGGTCGCCGCGAGGAGTGGACGCAGCACCCTTTCCGGCACACGGTTGGACAGGATGCTGCTGAGCGCGATGCCGGGGATCGAGCCGACCAGCAGCGAGCCCAGGACCGGGAAGTCGACCGACCCGTAAAGCCAATGGCCGGTTCCCGCGATGAGCGTGAGGGGCACGGCGTGGGCGATGTCGGACCCCACGATCCTCAGCGTCGACAGCCCGGGGTAAAGCACCAGCAGGACCGTGACCCCGATGGCGCCGGCGCCGACGGAGGTGATCGACACGAGCACGCCGAGGAAGGCGCCGAGCGCGACCGTCAGGATCAGGCGGGTGCGCCCGTCGAGGTCCTCGATCATGGGGGCGAGGCGCTCGACGATCCGGCGGCGGAAGACGAGGCCGATCGCCGTCAGGATCAGCGCGATCCCCAGCGCGGTGCTGATGACGTCGTGGTGGCCGTGCGGCGCGTGCTTGTGCCCGGCCACGAGGGTCACCGTCAGCGCGGTCGCCGGCACGCTCCCGTAGGCGAGCCGCCTGACGATCCGCCAGTCCACGCTGTCGCGGAAACCGTGCAGCACCACGCCCACACCCTTCGTGACGCAGGCGAAGAGCAGGTCCGTGCCCACCGCCGTCGTCGGGTTCACGCCGAAGAGGAGCACGAGGAGCGGCGTCATGAGCGAACCACCCCCGACACCCGTCAATCCGACGAGCGTCCCGACGAGCAGGCCGGAGAACGCGTAAGGCCAATCGACGGCGTGGAGGATCGACATGAAGGGGTTATCCAAGGGGCCACGCATCATGGCGACGGGGGAGGGGACATCAATCGAATTCCATTCCCGATCCGCGCTTCCTTTCGGCAGGTTCGTTCCCTTGGCCGGGCCCTCGGAGAGGATTGTTCCAAGGCCGGGCACGACGCCGCCCCGCACGACGCCGCCTCGAGGTCGGCGATCCAGCGCTCGATCGCCGGTTCGGCCGTTTCGCGTGGCGGTTCGCGCTGCCGGTGGCGCTCCATCCAACCATGGCTTAACAAACAGCTCGTTCCGTCCGCTCAAGGGATCGACGGAGAAGGAGCACACGTTTGATGGACATGCGTATCGCGGCTCTTGATCGTTTGAAACGGCTCGTCATCGGCCGGAATCACGGGGACGCGATCGGGTTCGATCCAACCTTCTATGCCAGGCACTACCCAGATTTGCGACAGTTGCGGACGAGCGCCGCGCTTCACAGGCACTTCAAGAACCACGGCGAGACCGAAGGACGTTTCCCGTCCTTGTCCGCGCTCAAGGACGATCTGGCGCGCCGGAATCGTGTCCTGCCCGATCATTTCGACTGGATCCTGTACCGCCATCTCAATCCCGACCTGCAACGCTTGTTGGACGATCAGTGGCAGTACGAGATCCATTTCCTCCAGCATGGCGAGGCCGAGGGACGCCCTTACGGTGTCGGCGAGGGGGAAACGCGCTGGGTTGGGTGGCGAAGCGTCTTCAACCTGTACGACTTCCTCCTCTTCAGCGAGGAATGGAGGGACCCCGCCGTCACCGACCGGGAGGGCGTCCTCGAACTCTTCGAGCGCGAAGGCATCGACCGGCTCACGCCCATCGCGCGCGATTGGGCGTTCGACCCTGACTTCTATCGGCAGCATTACGCGGTCGAGCTATCAACCCCGGCGGACCTTTATCGAGACTGGATCGAGAGGGGTTTCAGCGAGGGTCACGCGCCCAACGAGACGCGCGCCATCCAGGGCCTCGTCGGAAGCAGCGGCTACCCCGCCGCTTTCGACTGGCGCTCCTACACCGGTATCGCGGCCGATGCCCCGACATACCCGACCAAGGTCAGCGCCCTGCGGGACGTCTTCGAGAGGCCGTTGGAGCAACGCGCGTCCCGCAGCTTCAAAGGCGCGGGGATCGCGTCGCTTTTCGCGCAGATCGGCGACTACCACCTCATCCGGGGCGGTTTCGCGCTTGCCGAGCGCTGCTACGCCCGCGCCATATCCGATGATCGATCCGTCAGTTCCGTTCACCTCCATCGCGGCGACGCCTTGCAGGCAAACGGCAAGCCGGCCGAAGCCCTCGGCAGCTATCAGGCCGCGCTGGCGTTCCCCTCCTATTCGGTGTGGGCGCTCGTCCATTACGCCAAGATCACGATGTCGGTCGGATCCGTCCAGATGTCCTTCGACGCCCTCAAGGACAAGTACGCCCGCTGGGCCGGTGAGCCGTTCTACCGCAACGTGGTCGACGAATGCGTCGAGATGCGCTTCCAGCAGATCGCGAACGCGACCCGCAAGTTGATCGAGGGCGGGGATGTGGGGGTGGCCTACGCCTATGCCGACGCCCAGCTACCCGCGCTGACGAATGAGATCGAGGCGCTCAAGATACCGGGACCGGTGAGGGTCGCGCGTGATCCCAAGCGTGTGACGATGCTGGCTTGCCTCGACCTTCCGCAATGCACGCACTACCGCGTCAAGCAGAAGGTCGAGCAGCTCGCCGCGCTCGGGATCGAGTGCGACGTCTTCGACTTCAACGATCCGGCCGCGTTCATGTCGGACCTGCCGGGGGCGTCGGCCGCCATCTTCTATCGCGTGCCGGCTTACCCGAAGATCGTCCAATCCATCCTCTACGCCCGCGCCCTCGGCATCCCGACCTTCTACGACATCGACGACCTGATCTTCACGCCGGACTTCCCGGACGACTTCGAGAGTTACGAAGGTCAGATCGACCACGCGACGTTCGTCGGCCTGCGCTGCGGCGTTCCCCTTTACCGCCAGGCCGTCTCCCTCTGCGACTTCGGGATCGCGTCGACGCGACCGCTCGCCGACAGGCTCGGTCCCCTGGTTCGTCGGAGGATCGCCCACGTCCACCCCAACGGCCTCGACCGCAGCAACGACGTCATGGTCCAGGTCGGGGAGCGGCCGCGACCGGCGACGGACGGCGTCACGATCTTCTACGGGAGCGGCACGAAGGCCCACAACCGCGACTTCAACGCCTTGGTCGGGCCGGCCCTCTTCGAGATCCTGTCGACGATGCCCGCCGTCCGGCTCGTCGTCGTGGGTTACCTGACGCTCGACGATCGCTTCGCATCGCTCGAGGGCCAGATCAGTCGCTTCCCGTTCGTCGACGATCGAAGCCAGTACGCGGCGCTGCTGGCGTCGAGCGACATCAACATATCGGTCCTGCACGGGGGCGCCATCGCCGATTGCAAGAGCGAGATCAAGTGGCTGGAAGCGGCGATCCTGCAGGTCCCCACGATCGTATCCTGGACCGAAACGTTCGATCAGGTCCTGGACGCCCCCGTCGACGGGCTCATCGCCCGTTCCACCAGGGATTGGACGGATCACCTCAGGACGCTGATCGAGGATCCCGGGCGACGGCGATCGATCGGCCGCGCGGCCCGCGCCAAAGCGTTGCGGCTGTACTCGCTGGAACGGATCGGCATGAAGTTCGCCGCGATGCTCGCCGGCTCGCTCGACGATGGCCGGAAGATCCTTCCCGCGCCGAAGAAGGCGCGCATCCTGGTCTGCAACGTCTTCTTCGCACCGCAAACGCACGGCGGGGCCACCCGCGTCGTCGAGGACAACCTCAACTACTTCGTGGATCACCTTTCGGCGGAGTTCGACCTTTCCGTCCTCACGACGGACAACGGGATGCCGCTCGGCTCCTTCAAGGTCGACACCTATCGCGGGTGCACGGTGTACCGGGTCGCGACGCCGCTCGAGGTGAACATGGACTGGCGTCCCTTCAACCCCGACAACGGCGACACGTTCACCAAGGTCCTCGCCCTCGCCGAGCCGGATCTCGTCCATTTCCACTGCATCCAACGCCTCACCGCCTCGATCGTCGAGGAAACCCTGAAGCGGGACATCCCGTACGTCGTGACGGCGCACGACGCTTGGTGGATCTCCGACTACCAATTCCTCGTCGACCAGCGGGACCTGTTGATCGATCCGGGTCGCGACGGCTTCCGGGCGCCGCTCCCGGAAGGCGTGACCAGACCACAGTCCTTGGAGCGGCGCCATCGGTTGCGCGCGCTCCTCAACAAGGCGAGGTACACGCTGCCGGTGTCGAAATCCTTCGGTGCGATCTACGAGGCCGCCGGGATCACCAACGTCCATCCGATCCCCAACGGGGTCGGTGCCTTCATGGACGTCCTGCCATCGGTCACGCCACCTGGGACGTTGGTCATCGGTCACGTCGGTGGCCGATCGGCGCACAAGGGCGCTTCGCTCCTGGAAATCGTCCTGCGTGAGAACGCGTTCGCCAACTTGGCCCTCATCATGATCGATGGGACGATCGAGTTCGGACACGAGGTCAAGGCGACGTGGGGCGCGACGGACGTCTCGTTGCGGGGTGTCTACCCGCAAGTCCGGGTCAACGAACTGTTCGCCTCGATCGATGTCCTCATCGCGCCCTCGATCTGGCCGGAAAGCTTCGGCCTCATCGTTCGCGAAGCGCAGCATTTCGGCAAATGGGTCGTCGCCTCCGATCGCGGCGCGCTCGCCGAGGACATCGTCGAGGGCGAGGACGGCACCGTGATCGACGTCGGCGGCAAGCATGACCTCGCGGGGATCCTGCGCCGGATGAACGACGATCCCCAAGCCTACAAGGAGGTTCGTGCCGCGAGCGGACGGACGCGATCATCGTCCGACCAGGCCCTCGACTTGGCCGACCTTTACCGCTCGGTCGTCACGCACCGCGCCGTGGACGTCGCATCGGAGGTGCCGGCGATGGCGTGAGGCGAGCCCCTCCCTTGGCCGGGCCCGCCCCTCCACCCCTCACGGCCCGGCCGCGCACGCGCCGGATAGATCGAAGGTCGCGGCCGACGTGCCGATCGCGTTCCAGCTGAACGGATCGTCGGACGCGCCCTGGGCGGCGAAGACCTGGAGCGTGAGCGCATCGCAGGCGGGGCGGGGCGCCAGCGACTTGTCGGCCTCCGTGGCCAGGCCAGGACCTTCCCGCCAGTGGAGCGCGAGGCCGCTTGTGGCCACGGTGCGGAACCTGTCCGAGTCCAGCAGGGTCACCGTCGTGCGATCCCGTGCACTGTCGGACACGGCGACGAGCAGCTTCGTCACCCCGTCGTAGGCGAGGTCGACGCCGAAGCTTTCCAGCACCGAGTATTCGGCCGTGTGTTCGCCCGGCGCGCGCGCCACCCAGCCCTTCGCCGTCAGCTCCTCCACGCCCGTGCCGAAGGCCGGGTCGCGCGAGCGCAGGACGAACTGGCCCGCCCCGTTGAAGGGGTTGGCGCCGCTGCCGGTGCTGTCGGTGAAAGCCAGGTAGACGTAGGGGGCGACGTACACGGCAGCCGGTTGGCCGGCGCCATAGGTCAAGTGGTGGAGGGCCCAGTCCGCGTTGGTCTTGGCCGCCGACACGATCGGCCGATTGACCCCGATCCGCTCGAAGTGGATGGCATCCGTGCCGACGGCGACGCCGATCGCGCTCAAGCCGCCGTCGACCTGCTCGCCCGTGTAGTACAAGTAGTAGCGATCACCGACCCTGAGAACGTTGGGATCGCAGGTGTGGCGCGCATCGAAGTCCGCGGCATCGCCCGTTGGTTGGAGCGAGACGTCGTCGGCGTGCCAGAACGACGAGGAGACCCAGGGTCCATCGAGGGTCGGCGCGTGGCGGTGAAGGATGAAATCGCCGGCGACGCCGCCGCACCAGTACATCTGGAATCCGTGCCCATCGTGGATGACGGCCGGCGCGTAATTGTAGGAGCCCCTTTGCACGAGCGCCCTGTCGGTGAGGACCTGTCGCGTCAGCCTCAGGGTGGGACGTCCCTCCACGCGGGACGCCGCCGCCGCGCCGAGCGTGACCATCGAGAGCAGGAGCGCCGAGAGCGTGAGCGTTCCCAACGCCGTCGTCCACCTTACGGTCATTCGGCATGCGGCCGCTGCATGAACGGAGTCGATGCTCAAACGCGGGCCTCCCCAAGGCAGAACGGCATTCCCGATCCTTGTCGATGCCATGCGGGCAGGGAGATGGGAAGGGACGACCACCGCTCCGGCGAGGCGGGGATCATCACCGTCGACCTGGTGCGGCTCCGCGCCGGGACTGGTCGACGAAGTTCGCTAGGCGCTCGCGACACCACGCGGCTCGCCGAGCTGCCGGCGGTGAGGTGTCGTGAGGCCACTTGGGCGTTCGGCAGGGGCGATATCAGGTTCACCGACCCTGGCGAGCGCGATGCGGTTGCGGGCGGGGGGCTGAGCGGCTTTGGTCCGAGACAACCGGAACCATTCCATCCTTGTTGATTTACCGAAAGCCGTGCGGTTGAACAGTGTCAAATATATCGAGGTAGGAGACAGCTCGTTTGAAGAAACCATTCTCTTCGGAGATCAGGACGACCAATATCGTTCAAATTGAGGCTGACGGGGTATTGACCCACGGCACTCCCGATCCGACCAGCTTGCAAATCTCAATCGTCGACGATCAGGGTAGTATCCATCTACTCGTCTTCAAGGGCAAGTCGGTCGCCCGCTTAGCTGGCATCATGCTTGGTTTGACCAAGGTGGCCCCCGACGCCTTCGAGGTTTAAGCGTCATGTCCGATGCGACGCGATCCGGCACGGCATACGGGTCTGTCGCCTCGCGAGGAAACCTAGGCCGGCTTCCGTCGTCGGACCGCGATCATGATGTCACTGACCACTTCACAATCCTCATCGAGGACACATAGGCTCCAGTTTCCGCGCGTGAAATGACCATGCGCCTCCTTCAGCATTTCGCCAGCCATGATAACGGCTTCGGAATGAGCTTTCTCAGGTCCTGAAAGGTCCGTGCCTTCCCCATCGGCATGTTGGACGCCGTCATGAACGTGGAAGAAGTAACGTGGCATCTGGACATCTCCGGGCAGGAAGGTTCACGCTAGGTGCTGCGATCGGCGCCGACGCCATCCGATGATATCGCCCTCGCGTTATCGACGCATGCGACTTGACGGAACGAAACGGTGCCTCGCGGCCGTCCCCAGCTGGGACGGTATCCCCAAGCCT
>CAXSDP010000015.1:34509-42710 GCA_964235705.1 uncultured Beijerinckiaceae bacterium
CGTGTCGCCGGATGATTTCGCCCGGCTGGCCGGCAAGCTCGAGTTTTGCGTTCGCGACCGCAGCTCGGTTCTGTGGGAGGCGGACGATCCGATCAGGCGGTCTACTTCCTGGAGGGTGGCCTAGCCTCCATCGTCGCGCGGTCGCTCGAAGGGCACGCGGCGGAGGTCGGGATCATCGGGCGCGAGGGTTCCGTCTACCCCTCGGTCGCCGTCGGCTCCGCCACCGCGCCCTTCAAGGGAGAGATCCAGATGCCTGGCAGCGCGTGCCCGGCACGGCCACGGGGATCGCGGGTTGTTTGGCCAGTTCGGACCACGTGGATGGTAAGCGTCTAGCAGACCAGATCCATGGACCTATCGTTGCTTTCGCGACGGCTCCGCCGCGCGGTCCGGATCGGTTGTTACAAAGTAACTTTCTTCCAAACTGAGCTACTCGCGCCTTCGTAGACCTGCGAAAATTCTTTCGTCAGACAAACGGCGGCAAAATATCTTTTGAGAGAGACGGCGTTTGATAATGCCATGAGTCATTCTTTTGATCGCAACAAAGGGCAAAGTGATCCATGGCGAAGTATTATTTCGAAACCGAGTTCGAGAACGTCCTTGTTTCCGACGAGGAGGGTTTGGAGCTTGTCGATGATCACGCGGCACGCGCCGCGGCCCTACGCGCCCTGCCTGACATCGCCAAGGACACGATACCGATCGGCGACCACCGCGTTTTCACGATACGCGTCCTCAACGAGACGCGCGCGCTGGTCTATCAAGGTACCGTCATCTTCGAGGGTGACTGGGTCGCGAGCGGCAACAAACCAACCCTGGTTCGCTAATTCGGTGAGCAAGCCGAGGGCGCATGTCATAGCTTCGATCGTACCCCGCAAGTGACCGCTTGCCGGTGATCGTTGTGCTTCGCACGTCAGGACCAGGGCGGCGGGTGGGAGCCTGACCATCTCAACCGCATCCATCGCCAGCCCACTTTCGAACAGTGTCGTGAAGCGCTTCGTGGATACCGATCCCGACCCAAGGGGACCTGCCGCTGTTCCTCGCGAACGACGGAGCGGAAGACGCTTTGGGTCACCATCGGGACCGGCTCCGTCGAAAGGCCGCGTGGCCTTCGCAAGCCGCCGAGCGAACCCGTGCCAGGGCGACCCTCATGGGTCTCCTTGACCAAAGACGCCGGGAAAAGCCTTCGCCAGACCAAGGACGATACCTCCCAGCTGCTTGAGCGCTTGGCGCTCGAAGACGATCACGTGCAGATCACCTTCCTTGTCGAGGACGCTGACTTCCAGCTGTGTCGGGTCAGGATCGCCGTGACTGAAAACACCGTCGTTCTCGATCTTCACGACTTGGGTAACCCCGACCTTCGTAGAAAACCGCCCTTTCATATGCAGCGCCCTTCAAATTGTTGCAAAAAAGAACAAGTTTGCCTTCACACGACTGCATTGCAAAAGCTATGAAAAGACCTTTCTTGCGTGGAATTGAACAATCCCTTAAACAGCACAGCACCAGCATTCGATTGATATCATAGGCGAATGACGCGTTAACGCAAATTGAAGACACAATCTTCCCCAAGCGGGGAAGCTTGGCGTCGCCCTAGTTCTTCGAGACCCATGACGGCGGTGTTTGATTTTGGGTCCGAAGGACTCGATTTCGTGGGCGATGCCGCCACCTACATGCCCGCCCTGGAAGCCTTGCCGGACATGGCGAGGAATGGAGTGCCAGCCGCGGGGCGCCGCACGTTCGTCTCCGCCGTTCGCAGAGGCGAGGGAGCTCATTGACCCGGCTACGATGACCGGCGTCCGTCGGTGGCACATCGGCAAGGTCGTCCCGATGCTCGAACCCCGGTGGCGAACCGCAACGCGATCGCCGGCTTGGGATGCGAAGAGGCCCGGTTTCACCGAAGCGGAACGGGGCTCGTCGATCCTCACCGCGGTCGCAGGTCATGAGATCGCGAAAACAGCCGCGGTTCCATTCGCGTTCGGCATGCGCGACCCGGACGGCGGGCGAGGCGGAGCAGGTCGGTGACGCCGGAGAAGTCGTCGCCGGGCGTGTTCCTGGGACACGACGATCGGGTCCCGAATGACGTAACCGGACACCACGAGCGGGACGCTGTCGCCGGGCTCCAGCGTTTCCGCGTGAGTGTTGCCGCCGGCGTCACGGAGCGTGACGATGACCGCGCCGGCGTCGGTCGGTTCCCCCCGGATCGAGCCGCCCTCGCGGGTCGGCGGGGATGGTGACGGTCGTGGTCGAGCGCGTCTGCGGCAAGCACGACCCGGACTATCAAGGCGGCGTCGCCAACGCCTTCGGCTCCAAGGGTCGGCAAAGGGACGATAGGGCGGCAAGCATTTGGCTCGACGACCGCCAAGGTTCGCCAGGCTGGCCTATGCCATTGGGATCGTTGGTGGGCCGGGCAGGACTCGAACCTGCAACCAGACCGTTATGAGCGGCCGGCTCTAACCATTGAGCTACCGGCCCTGCCGCAACCGGCGCCCGGAGGCAGCGATGCTTGGCGATACGGGCTTGCGTCCGCATTAAACCGCTTTCGTGCCGCCTTGCAACGGCGAGGTGGGCGATGGGACAAGGGAAATCGCCGCCAGTAATGTGCCACGCAAGGCCCAAGCCTCGAAGCCTGACGGTGTCCAATCCCACGCCAATTCGCCCAATATGGCAATAAGACAAAACAGGATCGCGGCACCTATCGAGACTACGGAACTCTTAACTTTGGCGAGTGCGGCTGGCATCACATGCCTCTTTGACTTACGCACGTGATCATAACTATCCAAGTATGAAAATAACGCAATTCTTCCTACGCCGGCTCTCGTGACCGAGCCGAAATTTACCTTGCAACTTTCAGCGATATAAACCCAACGTCGACCGATGCGACCTTGCTGCTTTAGCGCAGCTCAGCGTCGCCCAAAAATGCGAATCGAGCTCGCCTCACCGCGAGGTTCCGAGTTGTGCGAATCGCCTCACTAAGTACTTGCTTCAAAGTTCCTAAAACATCGATAGAGGTGTTTTCGTTTGGGGGGGCTGGCAATGCGCAACCTTGCGAAATCGGCAGACCAACTTGTCGCGCGTTGTTGGCCTGATTTTGCTCTCTACCATTCCCTCGACTGTAATAAGAAATTAAGTGAATAGATAAAGCAAAGAATGCATAAATAACAACATGAATGCGACCGTTCAATGAGGAAATCTGCGATCTCCCCTGTGCATCGATGGTTTACCATCGTATCCACGCGTGGAAAGTCAAAACGACGCGTGAATGATGCTTGCCCCACTCTACAAATGCGATCGTCAACTAAAGGTTCTAAATAAGGTTTAAAACGGTGCGGCGGCGGCGACCTTGGTTGATGTCGCCGATCAGTGGACTCGATCGTTCGCGCCGCCACCCCACCGTAGGACTGGCGACCTACGCCGCTTCCCGCTTCGATGCGATCAGCTTGCGGTTGAGCAAGGTTTCCGCGATCTGCACCGCGTTCAACGCCGCGCCCTTGCGCAGGTTGTCGGCCACGCACCACAGCACGAGGCCGTTGTCGACTGTCGGGTCCTCGCGGATGCGGGACACGTAGGTCGCGTCCTCGCCGGCCGCCTCGTGGGGGGTGATGTAGCCGCCGGACTCGCGCTTGTCGATCACCAGGCAGCCCGGCGCTTCCCGCAAGATGTCGCGCGCCTCGTCGGCGGAGATGGGCTCGGCGAACTCGATCGAGACCGCCTCCGAGTGGCCGATGAACACCGGCACGCGGACGCAGGTCGCCACCACCTTGATCTTGGGATCGAGGATCTTCTTGGTCTCGACCACCATCTTCCATTCCTCCTTGGTGAACCCGTCCTCCATGAAGACGTCGATCTCGGGGATGACGTTGAAGGCGATCCGCTTGGGGAACTTGCCGGTGCTTACGGGATCGGAAACGAAGACGGCGCGCGTCTGGGCGAACAACTCGTCCATCGCCTCCTTGCCGGCGCCCGACACCGATTGGTAGGTCGAGACGACGACGCGGGTGATCCTGGCCCTATCGTGCAGCGGCTTCAGCGCCACGACGAGCTGGGCCGTGGAACAATTGGGGTTGGCGATGATGCGCTTCTTGGCGAAGCCGTCGAGCGCGCGTGCGTTCACCTCCGGCACGACGAGCGGCACGTCCGGGTCCATCCGCCAGTGCGAGGAATTATCGATCACCACGGCGCCGGCGGCGGCGATGCGCGGCGACCAGTCCTTGGAGATCGCGCCGCCGGCCGACATCAGGCAGATGTCCGTGCCGGCGAAGTCATAGGTGTCGAGCACCTTGCACTTCAGCGTCTTGTCGCCGAACGACACCTCCGTGTTGATGGAGCGGGGCGAGGCCAGCGCGACGACCTCGTCGGCCGGGAAGCGGCGCTCGGCCAGGATGTCGAGCATCTCGCGTCCGACGTTCCCGGTGGCGCCGACGATGACGACCTTCAAACCCATGCGAGCGAGACCATGTGAAGCACATCCCTGTGAGCTGACGCGTGTGACGAGGGGCCGACCGGCACCGCGCCATCCGCGAGGCGGCGCGGACACCTTGGTATAAGGCATCGTTGACGCTGAGGCGATGCCCTAGCGCGCCGTTAAGGATCGACTCAAGCCTCCATGCGCCTGTGCCGGTGGGGCGGGGCAGCGGCGCATCGACGGGAACGCGACCGACCGCCTGGGACGGACAGCGTGGCATGGGCGACATCGCATCGAAACCTTCGGGGGAGGCGTCGCCCGCGCGACACTCCGGCATCCAGGCGGGCATCCGCGCGCTCGTCGTCGGCGCGGCGCTCCTTTGCGGCGGCGCGGCGGTGGCCACGATGGCGCGCGAACCCGCTCGCGCGGTCCGGCCGCGGCCGATCGTTGAGGGTTGGATCGCGATCGCCAAACCGGTGCGGATCTACAGCTTCGAGGCTCCGGCTTTCCGTGGCTCGCCCGCCACCTACACGGCGCGGCGCCACACCCCCGATGGCGGACGCGAGGACACGCTCGCGTTCGGTACGTTCGGGGGGACCGCGCCGATGCTGCGGATCAGCGTGTTCCGGCGCGCCCGGGAGGCGGCGGACACCGCGCCCTTGGCGAGCGTCCTCGCCAGCACCGCCGCCGCTGCCGGCTTGACCAGCGTCGAGGAAGGTCCGTTCCGTCCGCTCCAACGCGACGCGGCTAAGGGTCCGGCCAATGATGCGGGTGAGGGGATCGCGACGCGCTTCGGTCGCGTCGAGGTGTCCGACCTCGTGCTGTCGGGCGGCGGCAAGCTCGCGTCCTGTGACGGGTTCCGGCTCGCGGTCGATCAGCCCGCCCTCACGGTGACGGGCCTGGTTTGCGCCGCCAACGGCAGGCCGATGCCGCGCAAGGCTCTGGGATGCTTGATCGAGCGACTCGACCTCGCCTCGGCGCGGGATGACCGAACCCTCATCGACTTCTTCGCGGCGAGCGAGTTGCGTCGCGATAGCGGTTGCGTCGGCATGGGGCTCGGACCCAACGCGGTGCACGCGGCCTGGCTCGATGACATATCCGACACGCCCGACGAGAGTTCGCGGCGACGGTAAGGTTCTTAAAGGACCCGGACCTGAGGGTGAACTAAACGTCAGCGCAAGCGTTGTCGGTTCGCAGGGGGATAAAATGCGCGCATTCGTCATAGGTGTCATGTTGACCGGTGTGGCCATTGGGGGCTTCTCGGTCGAAGCGTCCGCCAAGCCCAAGAAGCATGTCGTCAAGGCCCAGGCGGTCGGCGACCTCGACACGAGCGGCCTCAACGGCATCCCCTTGACCGTCAGTCGGAGGAGCTGGCTCGATTCGGGCAACGTCGTCCGGTCCAGCTCGAACGGTGGCGGGCAGGCTTATCTCGCCGCCAGCACCGAGTTCAACCAGACCGAGGATCGCATCATCGATCCCGACAAGTTCGGGAACGACGTGATCAATGGACAGCCATACATTCCCGGTCGATCGGTCGCCGTGGCCGAGTTCGACACGGGGCGGAACGGCACACCCCACCTCGACGGTGTCCTTGGCGAGCAGAACTACTACTTCAACCCGGCGCCGCCGCAGGTCCCAAGCCTTCCCGCGGCCATCCCGTTCTTCCCGGACCGCTGACGTTTCAATCCTAGGCGTGGTTTCAAGGAAGCGAGGGGCGAGTTGAAGCGCCCCCTCTGCTATGACGTCACCCGTCTCTTGACGAGGGTCTTGAACGAGACGCCGAACGGGATCGATCGGATCGATTACGCGCTCGCGCAACATTTCCTCGCCGGCGACCCTCCTACGACCTTCGGGTTGACGTCCACCGGCGTCGGGTCCCGCCTGCTCGCTGGTCAGGGCGCCGCCGAGGTGGTCAATGCCATCGGCTGCCACTGGCGAGAGGCCCAGGGCGACGAACCGGGGGCTGGTGGGATCGAGGACACCGACGTCGCGGATCCCGTCTACGAGCGTGTGGTCGGGTGGCTGACGGGTGATGCGTCGCGAGCGGGGTCGCCATCCAAGCCGAGGGGGTCTCGGCGTGGGACGGTGCGGCGGGGTATGGCCGCCAATTTGAAGCGGAGTGTCAAGCCGCTGGGGATCGCCAGATGGGTCGGGCGGCACGGTTTGCCCGTCGCCCGAACGCCCGCGAGGGGGCTGCCCCGGGGCAGTGTTTACCTCAACGTGAGCCAGTTCCCGCTGTGGGTCGCTTCCTCGTTCGAGTGGCTCGAGGCGCGGCGCGACGTGAAGGCGGCCTTCTTCGTCCACGACCTGTTGCCGGTCCTCATGCCGGAGTACTTCCGTGCGGCCGAGCTCGATCGCCATAGGGCGCGCTTGCGGAACGTCGCCCGCTTCGCGAGTGCCGCCGTCGTCACCACCCCGACCGTCGCCCGCGACTTGGCGGAGCATATGGGCGCCCTGGGTCGGAACGACCTCCCCGTGTTCGTTGCGCCGACGCCGGTCTCCCCGACGTTCCTGACGCCTCGGACGATCGAGCCGGCCCTCCGGGACCACGCCTTCTTCATCCTCTGCTCCACGCTCGAACCCCGTAAGAACCACCTCATGATCCTCGCCGTCTGGCGGGCCCTGGTCGAGCGGCGCGGGGCGGAGGCACCCAAGCTCGTGCTGGTGGGGACACGGGGCTGGCACTACGACGCGATCATCGACCTGATCGAGCGTAGCCCACCCTTGCGCGACCATGTGCTCGAGGTCGGCGGCCTCTCGACGCCCGGGTTGAAGCGGTTGATCGACAACGCGCGCGCGGTGCTGATGCCGACCTTCGGCGAGGGCTATGGGTTGCCGGTCAGCGAGGCGCTCGCGGCCGGCGCCCCGGTTGTGGCGTCCGACATCCCGGTCTTCCGCGACCTCGCGGCGCCGGGACTGACCCTGTGCTCACCCCTCGACGGCGAAGCTTGGCTGGACGCGGTCACGACCCTCGCGCACCAACCGCGGGGGGACGGGGCGCGGCACGCGCCGGCGGGATGGTCGACCTACTTCCACGCCTTGGACGACTTCCTCGAAGCCCTGTAGCGACCCGGTCGGTCAGGGCAGGGGTGGCTTGGGCCCGAGCGAACGTGCGCCGCTGCGGCTCGGGTCACGCAACTCGCCGATGCCGATCAGCATGCGGGTCACGAAGATGATCGTGAAGGTCGCGCCGGCGAACAGCAGCAGGGCGTCGTAGGCGCTGAAGAATTGGTTGCCGAGCGTGCCGCCGATATGTCCGGCGAAGAACATCCAAGCGTTGATGGCGATGAGGCAGAGCCGCAGTTCGGTGGGGCCGAAACCGAGGAAGGAGAGCTGGAAGACGCCCGACAGGTGATTGCTGATGAAGACGTAGATGCACAGCAGGTAGTAGCCGACGAGCGCGAACAGGGCGACGTCCATGCGCACGTGGAGCGTGAACCCGATGCCGGCCATGATCAGGAGGTTGTTGATGGCATCGATCGTGTGATCGAGGAAGTAGCCGTAGATGGGCCGTTCCGTCGAACGATAGCGCGCGAGGCTGCCGTCGAGCGAGTCGCCGAACCAGTTCAGCAGGAGCCCGAAGGAGGCGAGCCACAGCAGGCCTGGCATCGTGCGGCTCAGGACATAGCTGACGAACACCAGGCCCGCGCCCGTGACGCTGAGGGCCGTCAAACGATCGGACGTGATCCAGGCGGGAAGGCGGGCGCAGAGCCAGTTGAGCAGCTGTCGCTCGCGACGCGCGACGACGTTGGTCTGGATGCGCAGGACGCGAAACGGCTTGTCTTGCGCCACCCTGTCTTGCGCC
>CAXSDP010000015.1:42810-68551 GCA_964235705.1 uncultured Beijerinckiaceae bacterium
GGTCTGGATGCGCAGGACGCGAAACGGCTTGTCTTGCGCCACCCTGTCTTGCGCCACCCTGTCTTGCGCCACCCTGTCTTGCGCCGCCATGGTCGAAGCCGTCCGCTCTGTCCCGCTCATCCACGTTCCCTTCGCTCGATCCCGTCCCTCCGCATCCACCCGAAACCGGCCAGCGACCGAGGGTGATGTCGTCGAGCGGGTCCCCCGCTCGCCGTGACGATCATGGTGCGGCGCACGCAAAAACCGTCCGCGCCGTACGGTGGCAATTCGCACGCAACTATAACTTTTCAGAGGCCGTTGATCGTGATGACACGCCGGGATCGGGGAAAACGGTTGCGTTATCGGGCGCGAACCGCGATAGGATGCAATGTTTGCTGCTGGCATTGCACAAGAAATCGTCTTGGGCCCTTCGCGAGGATGGTGCGAATGCGCGGTTTTCCTAGGCGTTATGGTGGGGATCTTGCCATAGTCGAGCACTCCATCGATCCATCAAATGGATGGTGCGATGCAAGATAAGTCCCGGACGGTTCTGGGTCGGCCGTCGACGTCGCGGGGTGAGTGCGTGTCTCAACGAAACAGTTTTGGAACCAGCGCCGCATGAAGCGAACCACCGTCAGTCTCGAGCAGAATAGTCGCGGCACGCTCCAGGACATCGTGGCGAGGCGCATGGATGCGGAACGCAAGGTGGTTCGCCAGGCGTCGGACCGGGAGTTCGCGCCCTTCGCCCAGACGACCGATTTTTCCACCCTTCCGGGCATGCAGGAGCTCAGGCTGCAGCGCTCGGCCGCCGACGTCATCGGGCTGTCCAACCCGTTCTTCCGCGTCCATGAGGTTCGGGCTGGCGCCACGACGCGGATCGCCGGCAAGTCGTACGTGAACTTCTCGTCCTATGATTACCTCGGCTTGAACGGGCACCCGGACGTCCAGGCCGCCGCCTCGGGCGCGATCGCCGACTTCGGGACATCGTGCTCGGCGAGCCGCCTCGTCGCCGGCGAGCGGCCGCTGCACCGCGACCTCGAGCGCGCCCTGGCCGACCATTACGGGCAGGAGGATTGCGTGGTCTTCGTCAGCGGCCACGCGACGAACGTCACCGCGATCGGCTCCCTCCTCGGGCCGAAGGACGTCGTCGTCCACGACAGTCTCGCGCACAACAGCATCGTTCTCGGCGCCACCTTGTCCGGTGCCGCGCGCCGGTCCTTTCCCCACAACGACACGGTCGCGCTCGACCGCATCCTGAACTCCTGTCGCGCCCAGTACGAGCGTGTGCTGATCGTGGCGGAAGGCTTGTACAGCATGGACGGCGATTGCGCCGACTTGTCGGCCTTCGTCGACATCAAGCGTCGTCACGGCGCCTGGTTGATGATCGACGACGCGCACGGTCTCGGGGTGCTCGGCGAGACGGGCAAGGGCATCTTCGAATTGTGCGGGGTCGAGCCGCGTGACGTCGACATCTGGATGGGGACGATGTCGAAGACGCTGTCGAGCTGCGGCGGTTACATCGCGGGCTGCCGAACGCTCGTCGAATATCTCAAATGCATGTCCGGGGGCTTCATCTACAGCGTGGGTATGCCCCCGCCCATGGCCGCCGCCGCCCTCGCGGCCCTGCGGGCGATGGGCCGCGAGCCGCAACGCGTCGCCCAGTTACGACGCAACAGCGCGCTGTTCTGGACGCAAGCCAAGGCCCGCAGGTTGGACGTGGGATCGAGCGAGGGTCACGCGATCGTCCCCGTGGTCGTTCACTCCTCGCTCGCGGCGGTCACGCTGAGCCAGAAGCTGTTCGAGCGCGGCATCAACGTGCAGCCCATCATCCATCCCGCCGTACCGGAGCGGGCCGCCCGCCTGCGTTTCTTCCTGTCGTCGGAGCACACCCCCGAGCAGATCACGACGACCATCCAGGCCATCGCCGAATGCATGGATGCGCGCCAAGCCTCGGGCTACACGCTGACGACCTGACGGCGACCTTTGACGCGTCATCGGAAGAGGGGCCGCGAGACGGCCGCCCTCGCGGGAACGTGACGCGCCCTGCCGCGGCATCATGCCGTCAGGCGCGCCGTGGCGCCGGTCCCGATGTCCCTATCTTGACAGGGTCGAGAGCGTCGGAACAACATAAGATACGCTTTGGCCGAACTGCGGTACCCGGTCGAACTTCGGGTCGACGGTCGGACTTCCAGCTTGGATCAGGGTGATCGATGCGTCTCAAGCCTTCTGCTGCATCCCTTTCGACGGCGGTGGAAAAGTCGACCTCGCCCATCCGTTCCCACGACTCGCGCGATCACGACCGAGGCGACATCGCCATCGTGGGGCGGTCGTGCCGGCTCCCCGGCGCGCCTTCGGTGGCCGACTTGTGGACCATGCTGGTCGAAGGGCGATGCGCGATCACCCGCATCCCGGACGATCGGTGGTCGCTCGACCGCATGCTTCATCCCCGCGGGCCGGAACGGGGAAAGACCTACACCTGGTCGGCCGGGACGCTCGACGACATCTGGGGTTTCGACCCAGCAGCCTTCGGTTTGTCGCCGCGCGAGGCCGAGCAGATGGACCCGCAGCAGCGCGTCCTGCTCGAACTCGCCTGGGAGGCGCTGGAAGACGCCGGCATTCGACCCTCCGCCATGGCCGGCACCGACACCGGCGTGTTCATCGGCGCCTCAGCGCTCGATCACGCGAACCTGCGCATCCTCGATATCGCCGCAGCCGACGCCTACATGATGACCGGCAACACGCTGTCCATCATCTCCAACCGCATCTCCTACATCTTCGACCTGCACGGCCCGAGCTTCACCGTCGACACCGCCTGCTCCTCCGCGCTCGTGGCGCTCAACGAGGCGGTCGTCAGCCTGCGCAGCGGCCGGATCGACACGGCCATCGTCGGCGGCATCAACATCCTGGCGAGCCCGCACAGTTTCGTCGGCTTCTCCCAGGCATCCATGCTGTCGCGGCGCGGCCTGTGCCAAGCCTTCTCCGCCGGCGCCGACGGTTATGTCCGCGCGGAAGGCGGCGCCGTGCTCGTGCTGCGCACGCGCGAGGCGGCGGAGCGGGCCGGCGACCGGGTTTACGCCCATATCGTGGGGTCCGACGTCAACTCGGACGGTCGGACGAACGGCATCTCGCTGCCCTCGAAGGTTTTCCAGGCGCGCCTCCTGGAGAAGCTGTACATCGAGCGTGGCCTGGACCTCGACGCCATCGCCTTCGTCGAGGCGCACGGGACCGGCACGCCGGTCGGTGACCCGATCGAGGCGACCGCCATCGGCGAAACCCTGGCGCGAGGGCGCGCCGAACCGCTGCCGATCGGCTCCGTCAAGACCAACATCGGCCATATGGAGGCGGCCTCGGGCCTGGGCGGCGTGCTCAAGGCGATGCTGGCGCTGGAACACGACCTGCTGCCCGCCTCGCTCCACAGCGGCGAGCTCAATCCGCACATCGACTTCGCCGACCTGAACCTCGCGGTCGCGCGGGAAGCGCTGCCGCTCACTCGCCAAGCCGGCCTGCGGCGCCTCGCCGGCGTCAACTCGTTCGGTTTCGGCGGCACCAACGCCCACGTCGTGCTGGCGGACGCGCCGGTCGTCGCCGCCTCGCCGGTCGCGGTCGCGCCGTCCTACCTCGTCCTATCCGCCCACAGCCGGGCCGCGCTCGGCGCCCTCGTCGCCGACTATGCCGCGCGGCTCGATGCCGCCGACGAGGCGTCGGCGACGGCGATCGTGGCCGCCACCGGATCCCGCCGCGATCGGCTGCCGCACCGCCTCGTCCTCCCGACCGGGCCGCGCGCGGAGATGGTCGCCTCGCTCGACCGGCTCTGCGAGGAGGAGGGGGTCGTGGTCGGCGCGGCGCGCGGCACGGCGATCGAGCGCGACGCGCCGGTTTGCTTCGTGTTCTCCGGCAACGGCAGTCAGTTCGCCGGCATGGGCCTCGTCGCCTACGCGCGCAACCCCGTGTTCCGGGCGCGGATCGACGCCATCTCCGAGGCCTTCGAGGCCTTGGCCGGCTGGTCCATCGTCGAGACGCTGCACGCCGACGACCTCGGCCAAAGGCTGGAGCTGACGCAGATCTCGCAGCCCCTGCTGTTCGCGATCCAGTCCGCCGCCTGCCACGCGCTCGCGGCGCTGGGGCTGACGCCGTCCTTCGTCGTCGGCCACAGCGTCGGCGAGGTCGCCGCCGCGGAAGCCGCCGGCATCCTCGACGATGCCAACGCCCTCAAGACCATCTTCTCGCGCTCCCTCCACCAGGAGCTGACGCTCGGCCTCGGCGGCATGGCGGTCGTGATCGGCTCCCGTGAAACGACCGAGGCGATCCTCGAAACGCTGCCGGGCCTCGGGATCGCGGCCAGCAACTCGCCGAGGGCCTTCACCGTTTCGGGGACCAAAGAGGACATCGCGAAGCTTCCCGATACCGCGCGTCGCCACAAGGCCCGTGTGCGCAAGCTCGACCTCCAGTATCCTTTCCACAGCGCGCTGATGGCGCCCGTCGAGCGTCCCCTGTTGCGCAGCCTCGCCGGGTTGAAACACGGCCCGGCGTCCCGCGCCACGTTCCTGTCCACCGTCACCGGCGCCGGTGTCGAGCACGACGAACTCGATGCCCATTACTGGTGGCGCAACGTCCGCGAGCCGGTCCTGTTCTCGGACGCGGTCACCGTCGCCGCCAAGGCGGGCGCGCGCGTCTTCGTCGAGATCGGCCCCAACCCGACGCTGCTCTCGCACATCAACGACACGATCGACGAGCGGACCGCGACGATCGCGACCCTCGGCATCATGGAGAAGCGCGATAAGGGCGGCGATCCCCTCGCCGCCGCCGTCGCCCTCGCCATCGCGCGCGGCGCGGCGATCGATGAGGCCAAGGCGTTCGGCTCTGGCCCCGCCGCCGGCATGGGCGTGGCGCTGCCGACCTATCCTTGGCAACGCAAGACGTACCGCTTGCCGGACACGGTGGAATCCCCCGGCCTGATCCGCTCGGCCCATTGGCACCCGTTGATCGGCGCCCGTTACGGGGCCGACACGCTGGAGTGGCATTCGAGCCTCGACACCTCCATGCACCCCTGGCTGGCCGACCATTGCGTCGACGGCCGCGCGATCCTGCCGGGTGCCGCTTTCGCCGAGATGGCGCTGGCGGTGGCCCGCGACTGGTTGGGCACGGAGCAGGCGACCATCGCCGACCTCGAGATCACCAGCCCGATGCAACTCACCCCGGACGCGTCGCGCGAGGTGCTCTGCCGTCTGTCGCCATCCACCAACCAGCTGGAGATCCTCAGCCGCCCCCGGCTCGGGCAGACGCCCTGGCAGACCCACGCGAGCGCCAAGATCGTGCGCGACGCGACGCTCGGCATCCTGCCCGAGGCCGACGATCACGCGCCGCTCTCGCCATCCCATCCCGTCACCGGCGCCGAGATCTACGCCATGGCGGAGCGGGCGGGGCTGCAATACGGCCCATCCTTCCGAAAGCTGGCGACGGCGTCGGCGGTGCGGCCCGACCGCATCGTCCTCGACCTGACCAAGGAGGACGGCGATCCCGCCTTCGGCGTCGATCCGGCGCGCATGGACGCGTGCTTCCACGCGCTGGTGCTGATCTTCTCCAGCCTGCGCGACGCCGTCCACGGCACCGCCTACATCCCGGTCCGCTTCGGCGAGATCATGCTGCGCCGCCCGGGCGCGACCTTCACCAAGGCGCGCATCGACGTGCTGCGGCGGGACGAGCGCATCATCATCGCCAACTTCCTGCTGACCGACGCGGCGGGTGACGTCGTCGTGTTCATGCGCGAGGCCCGCTTCCAGGCCATTCGTACGACGCGCTCCGCCGACGCCGTCAAGCAGATGATCTATCAGACGGCGGTGCTGGCCAGCGAGCCGACCGCCGCGCGCAACGACAGGCCCGTCGCTCTTTCCGCGTTCCACGCCGCCGACGATGGCGCCACGGCGATGTCCGACGACTTCGTGCTGCTGGAGGGATGGGCGACGGCGCTCGCGCTGCAAACCGCGCGCGACCTCGCCACCGCCAATTTCATCGACGTCGAGGCGCTTGTCGGCACCGGGCGCCTACCGGCCAAGACGCGCCTCTGGCTCGAAACCATGCTGGTGTCCCTCGACCGCTCCGGCCTGTGCCACAAGGATCGGTTGGGTCGCCACATCGACCCCGAGGTCGACCTGCCCGATCCCAACGAGATCCTGCGCACGATCGCCCACGAGCATCAGGAGCTTTCGGCCGAGCTCCTCGTGGCGGCGAGCACCGTCAATGCCATCCGTGCCATCGTCGCCGGGAGCGGCGACACGCTGAACCGACTCTTGTCCGTCAAGGTCATCGACGGGTTCGAACTGGGTTCGAGCCACGCGCACGCGGCGGCGGCGTCCCTTGGCGCGCTGCTGCGGGCATCGTGCGCCTCGTGGCCCAAGGATCGCGCCATGCGCATCCTGCAGGTCGGCTATGGTCCGCTGACGAGCCTCGTCGTGCCGCTCGGCGACGCGATGCAGGCGCGCGTCGTCGTCCTCGACCCCGACCGCCGGCGCCTGGAGCGCGCGCGCATGAGCTTCGTCGACCGGGGCGACCTCGGCTTCGTCGACAAGATCGAGGACCTGCCCGCCGACGGTTTCGACATCGTGGTCGCGGCCGGGGCGCTGCACCGGCATCGCCGGCGCCTCGGCTTCTGGGCGGGCCTGCGCCGCGCGATGGCGCCGGGGGCGCTCTTCGCCGCCATCGAGCCGGCGCCGTCCTTCTTCCGCGACCTCGTGCTTGGCCTCGACGCCTGCCTCGCCGCGGATGAAACCTTCGACGGCTTCTCCGTGACCGACGCGGATTGGTTGGAAACGATGCAGGCGGTGGGCCTGAGCGGCGCGCAGGTGTCCCCGATCTCGACGAAGGCCGGCTCGGCGCTGCTGCTGAGCGCGCAGCTCGAACCCGAGCGCCGGCATTGGAGCGGATCGGGCAACGCGATCATCGTGGGCGACGGCGACGCGCGCTCCTCCCAGACGATGTCTGCCTTCGCGACGCTGCTCGCCTCGGCCGGCGTCCACGTCACCATGGTGCTCGACGGCGCCATCGAGGCCGAGCACTTGGCGGAAGCGCCGGCTTTTGTGGTCATCTTCGCCAACGAGCCGGACCGGCACGTTTCGGCGGTCAAGGGCCTGACCGAGCAGTGCATGCGCTTGAAGGGCGTGGCGGATGCGCTCGGCTCGCTGACGACGCGGATGTGGATCGTCACCGCGGGCGCGACCGCGTCGCGCGCGGAGTGCGGCGACGTCGCCGCCGGCCTGTGGGTCTTCAGCCGTACGGTGGCGAACGAGAAGCCGACGCTCGACATCCGCCGCGTCGACGTCGCCGACACCATGCGGGCGGACGCGTTGGCCGAGCGGCTGCGCGACCTGGTCCTGTGCGACACGGACGAGACGGAGATCGTGCTGCGGCCGGACGTGACCCAGGTCGTGCGCTTCGAGACCGGATCGAGCCACGACCACCGCGGCGGCAAGGCGGAGGCCGCCCGGCTCAAGCGGGGCGAGGGATCGGGCATCGACCGCATCCATTGGGACGCGATCGCGCGCCAGGTGCCCGGCCCGTCCGATGTCGAGGTCGCGGTCGAAGCGATCGGCCTCAATTTCCGCGACGTCATGTTCGGCCTCGGGCTGCTGCCGGAGGAGATCCTCGAACACGGCTTCGCCGGCCCGACCCTCGGCCTCGAATGCTCCGGCCGCGTCGAGCGCGTCGGGGCGGCGGTGAAGGGCTTCAAGCCGGGCGACCGCGTCATCGCCTTCGCCAAGAACGCCTTCTCGACCCACGTCACGACACCGGCGGCGCTCGTCGCGGCCATCCCGGGCGACCTGTCCTTCGAAACCGCCGCGACCATTCCCGTGGCCTTCCTGACCGCTTATCACGCGTTGATGCTGTGCGCCCGGCTCAAGCCGGGTGAAACGGTGCTGATCCACGGGGGCGCCGGCGGTGTCGGCCTCGCCGCGATCCAGATCGCCCACTGGCGCGGCGCCCGCGTGATCGCCACCGCCGGCTCGCCGGAGAAGCGCGCGCTCTTGTCCTCCCTCGGCGCCGAGCACGTGTTCGACAGTCGCTCCGGCGCCTTCGCCGAGGATGTCCGCCGCGTGACGGGGGAGGGCGTCGCCGTGGTGCTCAACAGCCTGTCCGGTGAGGCGATGGAACGCTCGATCGGCATCCTGAAGCCGTTCGGTCGCTTCGTCGAACTCGGCAAGCGCGACTACGTCGCCAACACCCACGTCGGCCTGCGGCCGTTCCGGCGCAACCTGTCGTATTTCGGCGTCGACCTCGACCAGCTGCTGATCGACGAGCCGGCCACGAGCAAGCTGCTGATGCGGTCCGTGCTCCGGTTGTTCGCCAGCGGCGAGCTGGTGCCGCTGCCCTACCGCGCCTTCGACGCGAACGAGACCACGGAGGCGTTCCGGTTGATGCAGCAGTCGGGGCACGTCGGCAAGCTGGTGGTGCGCCCGCCCGCCCTCGCCGACGTCGCGGTGCGGCAGCGCCGTACCTTCCCCGTCGCGTCGGATCGGCTGCACCTCATCACCGGCGGCTTCGGCGGCTTCGGGCTGGAAACCGCGCGCTGGCTCGCCGCCAAGGGCGCGCGCAACATCATGCTGGTCGGCCGCAGCGGCGCGGCGAGCCCGGCCGCCCGCGAGGCCCTGGCCTCGCTCGCGGCCCAAGGCGTGCGCGTCCGCGCGGAGGCGCTCGACATCTCCGACAAGGCGGCGACGCAGCGCCTCTTCGCGCGGTTCGGCAAGGACCTGCCGGTGTTGGGCGGGATCATCCATGCCGCCATGGTGCTCGACGACGCGATGCTCGCGACCCTCACGCCTGAGAAGATGGAGCGCGTGCTCCGGCCCAAGGTCGCCGGCGCCGAGAACCTCGACCGGCTGACGCGCGGCATGCGGCTCGACTATTTCGTGCTGTACTCGTCCGCGACGACGCTGATCGGCAACCCGGGCCAGGCGGCCTACGTGGCGGCGAACGGCCACCTGGAAGGGCTGGCGCGCCGCCGCCGCCGCGCGGGCTTGCCGGCGCTGGCCGTCGCTTGGGGCGCGATCGAGGACGTCGGCGTGCTAGCCCGCTCCGACGCGACGCGCGAGGCGCTCGCCGCCCGCGTCGGCATCAAGGGCATGATCGCGCAGGACGCCCTGCGCCTGATGGGCGAGGCGCTCGGCACGCCCAACGCCGACGCCGTGGTGACGATCGCGCCCATCAACTGGTCCGCCGCCCGCCAGCACCTGTCCGTGCTGAAGGCGCCGGCCTATCGCAAGCTCGCCAGCCAGGACGAGGCGACGACCGCCGACAAGGACAAGGTCGACATCGCCGCGCTGGTCGCCGCCAATACGCCGGACGAGGCGCGCAAGGTCATCAGCGGGCTCATCATCGACGAGATCGCGCGCGTGCTGCGGTTGCCGCGCGAGGACGTGGCCCGGACGACGCCGCTGTCGGAGATCGGCCTCGACTCGCTGATGGCGGTGGAACTCGCGCTCGGGCTGGAGGAGCGCTTCACCCTCAACGCCCCGCTCTCGACGACGGCGAGCAGCTTCACCGTCAACGAACTCGCCGACCACGTCATCGGGCTGGCGACCGGGACGTTGAGCGAGGACGAGGCGATCACGCGCACGATGGTGGAGCGCCACCTCGGATCCTCGGCCGAGGCGCACGACCTTGGGGATCGCGTCGAACAGGTCCGGGCGAACAGCCACACGATGAAGGGCATCCTCAACTGAGGGGCGTCACGCCCGTTCGCCCAGCATCGCCGCGCCGATCGCCGGGACCGGGCGATCGACGCCCACCGTGCCGGCCAGCGTCAGGCCGGCCGGCGCGTGACGGGGATCGGGGCCGAGCCTGGAATTGGACGAACTCGGTCCTGTTGGTGCGACCGATCAGGGCGAAGCCCAGGCGTCGCGTCCTCGCGTGGGCGGGGCTCCGCCCAGCACCCTCGACCCCGCCCGCGTCACCTGCCCGTGGACGTCGAACAGGTCCTTGACCGAGATGGTATGCCGGCGAAGCGCGAAGGGGTCGCTCCCACCCATCGCAGCCCGTCCCCGCACTCGGCGGTGGCCAGCGCCGTCGCGCGATTGACGTGGAGCAAGGTGCGCGCCCCTTCGCCGCCCTCGTCCTCGACGCGCGCGAGGCAAGCCTCGACCAGGGCTACCGCGCTCGTGCGGCCACCCTCCAGCGCGGCGGCGTAGGTGTCCAACGTCCATCGGTGCTGGGGCTGGGTCATCATCGGGTCGATCCTGGGGGTGCGGCAGCTCGATCCGTGACCGGTCCCGCCGGGAAAGCACGGGCGGGCGTCCACGTCGTTCCTCCTAACGTTACGTTAACCATGCGGGCGTCAGTTTCGATGGGCACCGCGTCGCGGTCAAGCTTGCGGGATCTCCATGCGCTTCGCGATCGCGACCGTCGACCGCTACCTCGGTGTGTTCGAGGCCTTCGTCCGCGCGGGTTGGGAACCGTTGCGCCTGTTCACGCTGCCGGTGGCGAACAGGCTCGATGGCCACGAGGCCGTCGTGGCCTTCGCCGAGAAAAACGGGGCGGACGTCCAATTCGAGCGCTTGAGCGAGCGCGACTTGGCGTGCCTCCGCGAGCGGGGATGCGATGCGCTCGTCGTCGCGAACTACGCATGGCGCGTCCCGGATTGGCGGTCCTCGCTGCGATACGCCGTCAACTTCCACGCCTCGCCCTTGCCCTTGGCGCGCGGGCCGTACCCGGTCAACCGGGCCATCCTGGAGCGCCGCTCGCACTGGGCGGTCACGTGTCATCGCTTGGCGCCGGAATTCGACACCGGCGACATCCTCGCCGCCGACCCCTTCCCGCTGCACGCCGACGAGTGCCACGAGAGCCTGGACCTCAAGATCCAGATGGCGGCCAAACGGCTGGCGACGAGGGTCGCCCACGGGTTCGACGACCTGTGGGAGCGGGCGACACCGCAAGGCCCTGGGCAGTACTGGCCCAACCCGGCGATCGCCGACCGCGTCCTCGACTTCGCCGAGCCGGTCGAGGCGATCATGCTGAAGGTCCGCGCGTTCGGCGCGACAGGCTCCCTGGCGCGGGTGAACGGGGTCTGGTTCGTCCTGGTGCGGGGGCTGGGCTGGAGCGAACCGCACGACCTGGCGGTCGGCAGCCTGGTTCACGTCCACAACGGGACGTTCGTGGTCGCCGCCTCCGACGGCTACATCGCCGTGCTGGAAGGCGAGGTGCCATCGGCCGAGGTCCTCGCCCAGCTGGATCCGGCTCCGGCTACAGCGTCGAACCGCACCATGGACGCGGCCCGACGCTGTATGTCCTTGTGAACGCATCGGCTCTTCCCGAAAACCGCTACGCACTTTTCGGCCGATGCTTTGGAGCCGCGTGAGGGCGTCAGCACGCGGGACGCACCAGTGCCTTGTCGATGGTCATGTGGATGCCCTTGGATCCGTTCACCGTCTGCGTCACGCGGAGGTCGGCGGCGAGGCTGCACAGGGTGTAGGCGTCCTCGCGCGACAGGCCGCCGTGCTCGCCCAGCAACCGGATCATGTCGCGCAGCGCCAGCTTGGCGCATTCGTCGAGGGATGGGTCCATGCCCATCGTGATGAAATGCGTCGGCGTTTCCGCGCGGGGGTAGGTGAAGCCCAAATCCTCGCGCAGGTGGAACTCGAAGGTCCCACGCAGCGCCGTCTCGATGGCGGTGATGCACACCTCGCCATCCCCTTGCGCCCCGTGCCCGTCGCCGCAGGAGAACAGGGCGCCCTCCACGAACACGGGGAGGTACAGGGTGGCGCCGGCGACCAGCTCCTTGTTGTCGAGGTTGCCCCCGGTCGCCTGCGGGGCGCTCGAGGAGATGCGGCCCCACTGCCTCGGGGGTGCGACGCCCATGATGCCGAAGAAGGGCGAGAGCTTGAGGTCGAGGCCCCAAGGCAGGCGCCCGACCATCCGCGCCTTGTCGAGCGGGATGGTGAGGCAGCGCGGCTCGGGGAACTCGAGGGGCAGGGTGCCCATCAGCGGCAGGAGCAGGTTGAAGCCCCAGTCCTGGGTGAGCTCGACGTCGATGACGCGGACTTCCAGCACGTGGCCGGGCTTGGCGCCTTCGATCGCCACCGGGCCGGTGAGGATGTGCGGCCCGAGTCCCCGCGTCATCGTCGCGTGGATCGCGTCGAGTTCGGGCGGCACGTGGAACGCGGTTCGGTCGGGGATGACGTTGGGGGCGCCGGACACGGTGTCGATCGTCACCCGGTCGCCGCTGCGGACCGTGAGGCGGGGGGCCAAGTCGGCGTCGAAGAAGCCCCAGTGGCACGCGTCCGGGCCGGCGCCGAGGTGATGGTGGGCCACGAGAACCTCCGCGAAACGTCCGTCCCCGCCGCCCCTGCCGATCAGGCGGCGTGCAGCCTGTCGGTCACCAGCATCTTGCCCGGCGCGTGCGAGATGGCGAAGGGCAGGCGGGCCGTCTCCATCGCGACCTGGCTGGTCACGCCGCAGGCCCAGAAGACCGGCACCTCGCCGGGTTCCACCGCGACCGCCTCGCCGAAGTCGGGGCTTTGCAGGTCGGCGATGCCCAGCGCGGCCGGATCGCCGGCGTGGACGGGCGCGCCGTGCATGTCCGGGTACCCGGCGGTGATGTCGATCGCGCGCTGGACCTTGTCGGCCGCGACCGGCCGCATGGACACGACGAGGTTGCCGCCGAATGGCCCGACGGACACGGTCGGCCGGTTCGTCCGGTACATCGCGACGTTGCGCCCCTGCGTGACGTGCCGGAGCGGGATGCCGTCGGCGATGAGGGCCGCCTCGAAGGTGAAGGAGCAGCCGATCACGCAGGTGACGAGGTCGTCGCGCCACAGGCGGGCGATGTCGTCCACCTCCTCGACCATGACGCCGTGGCGGAACACCCGGTAGCCCGACAGGTCGTGCCGCATGTCGATGTCGGAGCCCAACGTCGGCAGGGCCGGGTCGCCCGGCTCCGCCGTCGCGATCAGCGGGCAGGACCGGTGGTTGGCCCGGCAGAACGCGATGAAGGGGTCGGCGTGGGCCGCCGGCATGATGATGATGTTGCCCTGGACGTGGCCCGGCGCCAGCATGGCCGTGTTGCCGGTGAAGGACCCGCACCGGATGGCGAGGCGAGCCGCCTCGGCGGCCGAGGTTCGCCGGGGGGCGAAGGAAGGGGACGTCATGGGAACCTCGCGCGTGCGGTGCGTACCGTGATGGGCGAGGCTAGCCGATGTGGGCGCCACCTGTGTAATCGCATTTGCTGATGTTCGGCATAAGGGCGTCTTATCACGAGGTCGGGTCCCCTTGGACCGGCTCCTGCCGGCTCAACCGGGCCGCCATCTCCGCCACCGTCTGCGCCACGCCGGAGCCCGGCATGGCGAGGTAGCTGGCGGTGTAGCGCAGCGGTTCCAGCGTCCGCTCCACCTTCAGCCGGACGAGCCGGCCGCCGGCGACGTCCGCCTCGACCACGGCGAGGGGGAGGATGCCGACGCCGATCCCGTCCAGCGCCATGCGCAGGATGGAGGCGACGCTGGTGCTCGCGAAGATGCGCGACGGCGGCAGGTCCGGCCGCTTGAACAGGTCGGCGATGGCGGCGTGCGGCTGCGTGCCCCGCGCGTAGGACAGGATCGGCCAGCGCGCCAGATCCGCGAGGGTCAACGTCTCGCTGCCCGACACGGAATCCGACAGCTTCAGGTCCGGCCGGGCGACCCACACCAACTCGTAGTCGCGCATGGGCACGTCGCGGGCGCCCGGCTCGTTGACCGGGCCGAGCAGCAGCGCCACGTCCAGCTTGCCCGACAGCAGCGCCGCCTGCAGGTTGGGCGAGGTGTCGACCACGATCTCGGGCGTGACCAGCGGGTGCCGCTCGTGCAGGCGGCCCACCAGGTCGCCGAGCATCGTGTGCACCAGCGTTTCCGACACGCCGATGCGCACCGTGCCGGACAAGCCGACCGGCGCCGACAGGCACCCCATCATCTCGGAATGGAGGGCCAGCAGGCGCTCGGCGTAGGCGTAGACCTCCAGTCCCTTCGTCGTCAGGACGACCGCCTTGTGGCTGCTCCGGTCCAATAGCCGGACGTTGTGCCGGGCCTCGATCTGGCTGATCCGCTGCGAGATGCCGGGCTGCGTGATGCGCAGCCGCTCGGCCGCCCGGCCGAACCCGCCGAGCTTGACGACCCAGAAGAACACTTCCAGCGAGCGCAGGTCCACCATGGCCGCGCGGTCAGTAGCCGAGCAGGGGATCGACCACGTTGACGAGGGGCGTGCCGGCCCGCAGGTGGCGCAGGTTGGCGGCGAGGATGGCGAGCGAGCGCTCGATGTAGCCGTCGGGATCGTCGGAGGAGGTGTGGGGCGTCACCACGAGGTTCGGCACGTCCCACAGCGGCGAGTCGGCCGGCAGCGGCTCGGGCGAGAACACGTCGAGCACCGCGCCGGCGAGGCGCCCAGCCCGCAGCGCGTCCGCGAGGTGGCCGTAGTCGACGACCGCCGCGCGCGCGACGTTGACGAGGCCGGCGTGGGCGCGCAACCGGTCGAGTTGGGCGGCCCCGATGGCGCCGCGCGTTTCCGCCGTCAGCGGGCAGGCCACGACGAGGAAATCGGCCTCGGGCAGCAGCGCGTCGAGCCGCTCCGGCCCTTCGATGCGGTCGAGGTGGGGGTGGGATCCCCCCGATCGGCGTATGCCCCAGACGCGCATGCCGAGCAGCTTGGCTTTCGCCGCGATCGCGCCGCCGATCGCGCCGACGCCGTAGATCAGCACCGTCTTGCCCCGGATGGGCGTGCTGTGGTCCGGCACCCAGGCGTGGCGGCGCTGGTTGGTGATGTGCTGGGGCAGGCGGTCGTTGAGCATCAGGAGGGCGAGCAGCCCGTACTCGCCGGCTTTCTCCGCGTGGATGCCCCGGCTGTTCGTCAGGACGGCACCGGGGGGCAGCCAGTCGAGCGGCAGGTAGCGTTCGATGCCCGCGCTGGTGCAGTGGACGACGCGCAGCGCGGTGCCGTGGTCCCTCAGCAGGGTCGTGTCGAACCGGCTGCCCACGAAGGCGTGCGCCCGGGCGAGCGCCGCCGCGTCGGGATCGTCGTTGGGCCGCACGGTGAGCGCGAGCGGGCCGGCCGCCTCGCCCAGCGCCGCGCGCACGCGCGCCTCCGGCATGTGGTAGTCCGGACCCAGGCTCGCGGTGGTCTCGACGTAGACGTGGAGCGGGGCTTCGGCGGGAAGCGTCATCAACAGTCTCCGTTCACGTTTCACGACGACGTGCATCGCGCCCAAAGGAAGGGCTGGACGCTGGCGCGGGCGAGGGTCACACCCAGGCCCGGCCCGCTCGGGACGGGCACGGTGCCGTTCCTGATGCCGCGCTCCGGCGGGTCCTCCAGCACTTCGATGTAGCCGTCGGCCTCGGGGAAGTAGGGGTAGACTTCCTGGATCATGAAGTTCGCGATGCAGGCGTCGACCTGCAGGGCCGTCGCCGTCGACAGGGTGCTGGCGCAATTGTGGGGCGCGACGCGCATGTTGTAGACCTCCGCCATCGCGGCGATCTTCTTCGTTTCCATGATGCCGCCGGTGTTGCCGATGTCCGGCTGCATGATGTCGGCGGCGTGGCCCTCCATCACGGCGCGGAAGCCGTAGCGGGTGTAGAGCCGCTCCCCGACGGCGATCGGGATCGCGACCGCCTCCGAGATCTTCTTCAACGCCCCGACGTCGAAGGGGTCGGCCGGTTCCTCGACGCACAGGAGGTCCAGCTCCTCGTAGCGCCGGCACAGGCGGATGGTCTCGTCGGTGGTGAGGGCGCCGCTCAGGTCCACCATGATGCCGACGTCCGGCCCGACCGCCTGCCGCAGCGCCTTGATCTTGTCGAAGGCGAGGTTGGCATGGTCCCGCTCCACGCTGCGCAGGCTGACGTGGCGCAGCGTCCCGCGCGCGTCGTTGATGGCGAGCGGGTAGCACTTGATGGCGTCGTAGCCGTCGCGCGCCGGCTTCTCGCCCGCCCGGCCGAACTTCGCCGGCGTATCGGCACCGAAGCACCAACCGTTGGCGTAGACGCGCACGGTGTCGCGCATCCGGCCCCCCAGGAACTCGTGGACCGGTAGGCCCACCGCCTTGCCCTTGATGTCCCACAGCGCCTGCTCGATCGCGCTGATGCCGGCGTAGACGATCGGGCCGCCGCCGCCCTTCGCCCAGAAGGAATGGTCGTACATCTCCGACCACAGCGCCTCGATCGCGAACGGATCGCGCCCCAGCACGCACCACTCGCTCAAGTCCTTGATCATGCCGGCGGCGGCGGTCGCACCGAGGCCATAGGCGATCGCCGCCTCGCCGATGCCGGTCACGCCCTCATCGGTCGTGACCTCGACGAGCACGGGATGCAGGCGCCCGCTCCGGATGAGGTAGATGTCGACTTGCGTGATCTTCACGGGTGCGGACTCCGTTGGGCCGGCCCCTTTCCCGTCGAGCCTTGGCCGGGGAAGGGGCTGGGGGAGGGGTGAGGGAGGACGGTCGCCGCGATCAGCGCAACCGCGCCAGGAAGGCCCGGGTCCGCGGATGGGTCGGCGCGGAGAAGAAGGCGGCGGGCGGCCCCTGCTCGACGATCCGACCGGCATCCATCATGACCACGCGGTCACCCACCTCGCGGGCGAAGGACATCTCGTGCGTCACCACGATCATGGTCATGCCCCCTCGCGCGAGGTCGCGCATCGTTTCCAGCACCTCGCCGACGAGTTCCGGGTCGAGCGCCGAGGTCGGCTCATCGAACAGCATGAGGATCGGGTCCATCGCCAGCGCGCGGGCGATCGCCACGCGCTGTTGCTGGCCGCCGGAGAGTTCGTGCGGGTACTGCCCCGCCTTGCCGGCCAAGCCCACCCTGGCGAGGAGCGCAAGGGCGCGCTCGCGGGCCGCCGCCGGCGCCATCCGCCGGACGTGGATGGGCGCCTCGCACACGTTCTCCAGGGCGGACAGGTGGGAGAACAGGTTGAAGCGCTGGAACACCATGCCGATGCGGGCGCGCTTGGCCGCCGTGACGCGGTCGGACTCGGCGATCATCCGGCCCTGCGGCCCCGGCTTGTAGCCGATCGACTCGCCGCCGACCAGGATCCGGCCCGCCTCGAAGGTTTCGAGGCGGTTGACGCAGCGCAGCAGCGTGGTCTTGCCGCTGCCGCTCGAGCCGAGCAGGCACACGACCTCCCCCGCCCCGACGTCGAGATCGACACCTTTGAGGACTTCGAGCGCGCCGAACCGCTTGTGGACGTCGATGATCTCCACCAGGGCCATCAGTCGAGCTCCTGCGGGATCGTCGATCCGAGGATGCGCGCGACCGGGCCGGCGGGGGCGGCCCGGCTCGTCTTCGGCGAGCCGTAGCGGCGCTCGATGGCCTGCTGCGCCAGCGTGAACAGGCCGGTCAGCAACAGGTACCAGACGCTGACGACGCAGAGGATCTCGAAATACTTGAAATTCTGGCTGTAGATGTTGGTGCCGATGGCGAAGATCTCGGGAACCGCGATGGTGAAGAGGAGGGATGTCGTCTTCAGCATGGCGATGAACTGGTTGCCCGTCGGCGGGATGATCGCGCGCAACGCCTGCGGCAGGATGATCCGGCGCAACGCCAGTGGGTTCGTCATGCCGAGCGCGCGGGCGGCCTCGCGCTGGCCGGTGTCCACGGTCAGCAGCCCCGCCCGGATGATCTCCGTCATGTAGGCGCCCTCGTTGAGGCCGAGCGCGATGACGCCGGCCACCGGCGCCGCGAGGTTGACGGCGTTGTTCGTGATCTCGGCGATGCCGTCGTACCAGAAGATGATCTGGACCAGCACCGGCACGCCGCGGAAGAGCATGAGGTAGGCGCGCACGATCGTCCGTAGCACGGCGAAGCGACTGATCGCGGCGAGGGCCGCGAAGAAACCAACGACGATGCCGAGCGCCATCGCGGCGAGGGTCACGCCGAGGGTCATGAGCGCGGGCAGGACGAACTCCGTGGAGAACAGGTTCCCCCAGAAGGTCGAGAGATCAAACATCGGTCAAAACCAAGTCGTGTCCTCGTGGCGTCGGATCGTGTCCCGGGGGGACGCCAGATCGTGTCCCGGGAGCGCTGAGCCCCATCCCGGCGACGTTGGACCAGGTTCGAGGGGGATCACGTCCGAGCGCGTCCGCTCACCGACGGGGGCGGCGGCATGAGCCGACATCCCATTCTGCAAAGCCCATGCCGTCGTCCCGCCTCGGTTCACGCCGCCGCGACGGACGGGGCCGGCGGACGGATCAGGGCTTCACCAGCCGGATGTCACCGCCCTGGAGGTGCCACTTGGCGAGGATCTTGTCGTAGTCGCCGCTCGCCTCGACCTGCGTGAGCGCCTGCTGGATGGCCGTCTGCGCCGCGTCATCGTCCTTGCGCACCACGATGCCCTCCTTGTTGCGCGGCTTGTCGGGCACGCCGGACAGGATCGGGCCGCCGAGCGCGAGGTCCGGCATCAGGTTGACGATGTAGGAGGCGAAGGGCCAGTCGACCCAGGCCACGTCGCTGTTGGACTTGACGAGCTGCTGCACCGCCTCGTTGAAGCTGGGGTAAACCTTGATCTCGATGGTCTTGCCGTGCGTGCAAAGCTCCTTGTTGCTCCGCTCCAGCGCGCGCGCCTCGACGGAGCCGGTCACGGTCGCGACCGAGTGGCCGCAAAGCTCCCCCTCGGTGGTGAAGGCCAGCTTCGAGGCCTTGCGGACGACGAGTTGGTTGCCGCCCTCGAAATAGGGGACGAACCTGAAAACCTCCTCGCGCTGCGGCGTGATGCCGATGCCGGCGATGACCGCGTCGAACTTCTTCGAGTTCAATCCGGGGAAGAGGCCGGGGAACGCGAGGTTCACGAAGGCCGGCTTCAGGCACAAACGACTTGCGACGGCTTTCGCGATATCGACATCGAGGCCGTCCGGTTGCCCGTGATCGTCGAAGACCTGCGGCGGCGTGCTCAGCATCGTGCCGAAGGTGAGGGTACCCGCCGAGACCAGGTTGGATGGGGGCTTGATCGCGCAATCGGCGGAGGCGCCTGCGGACGCCACGATCCATGCCGCCGAGGCCAACAGCGCCGTTGCCAGCTTTCCAACCATAACCCTGACGCTCCATGTCCACTGCCATCGATGTCCGCCGTCATCGACGTTTGCTGCCATCGTTCATCTCGGGTAGCAATCGACGCGCCATTCCCAGAGCGCGGCCGGTATCACATGTCGGGGTGATCGCTCGATCATCGTCAACGGGCCCTTGAGCGCCCGACCGATCGCGCTACCCTGCCGTCCACAGGCTCGTGAGCGGGCCGGGTGGAACGCTCCACCCGAGGACGCGACCGGCGGCGGCGGATCTCCCGCGCGCGAGGCCGGCACGACGGTTCCCAGGACGAGGCAACGTGATGCGCGAAGACATCTACTGGCGGCTCGACGCGCCGCTCACCGCCCCGCCGGCAACGGCGTTGGCCGCGACGAGCGACGTCGTCATCGTCGGGGCCGGCTACACCGGACTCAGCGCCGCGATCACGCTGGCCCGCGCCGGCCGGAGCGTGAGCGTGCTGGAGAAGGGTCGGCCGGGCGAGGGCGCGTCCACCCGCAGCGGCGGCATCACCAGCGGCAACATCCGCCCGAGCCACGCCACCATGACGAAGCGGTTCGGTGAAGCGCGCGCGACCGCCATCCTGGCGGAAGCCAAGGTGGCCCGCGAGGACCTGTACCGCTTCATCGCCGACGAGGGGATCGACTGCGACTTCGCGCTGACCGGTCGGTTCAGCGGCGCGTCCGCCCCGCGCGACTACGAGCGGCTGGCCCGCGACGCCGACAAGCTGGCCGCGATGGGGATCGAGGCCTACGCCGTGCCCCGCGCCGCCCAGCGCGACTACCTCGGCACCGACGCCTACCACGGCGGTGCGGTGCGGATGGACACGGGCGGCCTGCACCCGGCCAAGTTCCACGCCGGCATGCTCAGGCTCGCGCTCGCCGCCGGCGCGACGATCCACGGCGAGACGGCCGTGACCGGGGTCCGCCCCGACGCCGGGGGCTACGAGGTCGCGACCGACCGGGGCGTCATCCGCGCCGCCAACGTGGTCATGGGCACCAACGCCTACACCGACGGGGTGGACCCTTGGCTTCGACGGCGGTTCGTGCCGATCCGCAGCCGTATCATCGCCACCGCCGCGCTGTCCCCGAACCTGATGGGCGAACTCATGCCGCGCCGCATGATGTGCAACGACACGCGGGTGCTGAGCCACTACTTCCGTCCCTCGCCGGACGGGCGGCGCATCCTGTTCGGTGGCCGCGACGGCACGACGAGCGGCGACCCGGCCTGGCCGACGGACATGCTGCGGGACCGGCTCGTCGACCTGTTCCCCGTGCTGCGCGGCGTCGCGATCGAGCACAGCTGGTTCGGGGAGGTCGCCATGCATCGCGACATGATCCCGCGCATCTTCTCGCGGGCGGGGGTGCGCTACGCCGGAGGCTACTGCGGCTCGGGCGTCGTGTGGGCGCGCTGGGCCGGCCAGAAAGCGGCCTACCAGATCCTGGGTGAGGCGGACGGCGCGTCGTCGCTCGACTTCCGGCCCCCCGCCGCCGTGCCCCTGTTCAACGGCAAGGCTTGGTTCATGCCCGCCGTGTTCGCCTGGATGAGGATGCAGGACAGGCTCGCCGCCCGCCGCCGCTAGCGACGGCCCCCCGCCTCAATCGAGTCGGGCCATCAGGCCGGCCATGAGCGCGGCGCGCTCGGTGAGGCTCGCGACCTCGATGTGTTCGCCCAACGTGTGGAAGCCGGCGCCGTGGCACCCGAGCCCGTCGAGCGTGGGGATGCCGTCCGCGCCGGTGAAGTTGCCGTCCGACCCGCCGCCGGCGGACCCGTGGCTGAGCTCCACCCCCATCCCCGCCGCGACGTCCCGCGCCACGGCGAACATCCGCATCGTCGCCTCGTCCGCCTCCCAGACCGGGCGGGTGACGCCGCGCGTCACGGTGAAACCGGTCCCATCGGCGTTCGCGCCGCTCAGCCCGAGCATCCGCGCGACGCCGTCGTCGAGGTCGTCCTGGCGCTTGGCCATGCTGAGCGCCTCCGCCCGGCATTGCGTCGAGACGCAGTTCACCCATTGGCCCCCGTGGATCACGCCGACGCTGAAGGTGCAGGCCTCGCCCGTCATGTCCTCGATCGCGAGGATCCGCCGCGCCATGATGTTGATGGCCGAGCGTCCCTCCTCCAGCGTCGAGCCGGCATGGCTCGGTCGGCCGGTCGCCTGGAGGTTGAAGCGCGCGATGGCGTAGCGTCCGGTGACCACGCCGTTGCCGGGGCGGCCCGGCTCGGGCACGAGGACGTAGCGGTGACGCCGGGCGGTGGCGACGATCAAGTCGCGCGTGGACGGGCTGCCGACCTCCTCGTCGCTCGTCAGCAGCACGCTGACCGGCAGCGGCGTAGCGATCCCCGCCCGCGCGAGCTGGACCACCGCTTCGAGGGCGGCGTAATTGCCGCCCTTCATGTCGAGGATGCCCGGGCCGTAGCAGAGCGCTCCCTCGCGCCGGAACGGCAGCGCCTCCAGCGTGCCGACCGGATGCACCGTGTCGAGGTGACCCATGAGCAGGATGCCGGGCTCGCCCCGGCGCGGATGGGGGAAGTCGGCGAGGACGCAGTCGCCAAAGCCGCCGCGCCCCGGCACCCGCTCGACCGTGGCGCCGGCGCGCTCCAGGTCGCCGGCGGCGAGCGCCATCATCGCGTTCACGGCGGCGGCGTCGAAGGTGGGGCTCTCGCAGCGCACCCAGCGTTCGAGGCCGCGGAGCATCGCCTCCGGGTCGAAGGCCAATCGTTCGATGTCCGAAGCGTGCGCCGCCATTTACCCTGCCTCCGAGGATGACCCTGTCGGGATCGGCAAGCGGCGTCGCAAGAGTCGGTCCGCGGGTCAAGCGGCCGGCGGTCGCCGCCTTCTCGCCGACGGCCGGGCGTCACACGACCCGACGTCTCGACCCCTGGGAATGATCCTCGGTCCGCCCCCTCCCGTGGATCATGTCCGAAGTGTTTCGATGCGGCGGCAGGCCGCCGTCCGAACGTCGCGACATCGCCTCGGCCTGGGCGCGGCTGAACACGGCGTCGGCGTGGGTCGACAGGGCCGGCTTGCCGGCGCGCTCCAGGTCGGTGCGCACGCGTAGCACGAGGTCCGTCACGTCGGCACCGGCGAGGAAGCGGGCCACGACGGTGGCGACGTAGGCGGCCCGTCCCGGCTCGTCGAACCCGAAGTTGTCCGCCGCCCAGCGCGCGAGCGCCTCGATCCCGACGCGTCGGCCGAGGACGTCGGCCTTGTCCGCCCGCACGAACGCCGCCTCGGCCGCGCGCTCGCGCCACTCCATCGATGTCGTCATGACCAGTCCTTCCCCATGCTCAGGCTCATCCGCGATGTCATCCCGATGAGGTATGGCGGCGTTTCCTCCCCACAAGCACCGACCAAAGGCATGGGCCTACGACGAACGACCGAGGCCGACGCGTCCCGAGCCCGCGAACGGGCCGGGGCAGGCCATGGCCTCCCGCCTTCAAGATCCCGGGCCCCGCGCCAACACCGCCCTTGGCGTCGGCGGACGGGGCGAGGTAAGCACGGCCGCCACGACCGCGCCGGACCGAGCCCAATGCCCATCGAACGCCGCAGAATACCACCCGCGCCCCTGGTGCTCGGCCTCGGGGGATTGATCCCGTTCTGGGTCCTCGCGCTGGGCGTGCTCGCCGGCGGCGCCGCGGGGTTCGGGCCGGGCCGGCTCGCGCTGGCGCTGGCCGCCTATGGTGCGATCATCGTCTCCTTCCTCGGCGGTATCCGCTGGGGCTTCGCGGTGCGTGAAGGTGACGGCGGCCTGCAATACGCGATCTCCGTCCTGCCGGCGCTGCTCGCCTGGGCGGCCTTGGCCGCCCCCTCCCCGTGGCGGCTCGCGCTGCTCGGCCTGCTCGCGCTCGCCCTGTGGCCGGCCGACGTGGCGCTCGTGCGCGCCGGCATCGCGCCGGCGTGGTTCGGGCGGCTGCGGATGATCCTGAGCCTCGGCGCGGGCGCGGCGCTGCTTCTCGGCGCCCTGGGCGCCGCGATGCACCGGACGGTGTTCTGAGCGGGCGATGTTTCGAGTGGACGATGCCGGCATTGCCAGGACGCGCTCGGCGCAGTATGGGTTTGGTCATCAACCTCATCGCTAGCCGTTTGAGAGTGGGCCCAGCCGGACCCGCTCTTTCATCGCATCCGGACCCGCCTTTGGACGAAGACACCGCGCAGACCCCCATCCTCATCGACCAAGTCCCGCTCGATCAGGCCCTCCTCGACGAGCCCCGCCTCTCGCAGGAGAGCGGCCAGGCGCTGGCGGTCGCCAACCTCGCCGGCCCGGTCCTTCGCGACCTCGGCTTCCGCCTCGTGCGCGTCAAACTGTCGGCCCAGGACGGGACCACCCTGCAGATCATGGCGGAGCGGCCGGACGGGACCTTGGCCGTCGAGGATTGCGAGCGGATCTCGGAGTCGCTGTCGCCGGTGCTCGACGTCGCCGACCCGGTGAAGCAGGCCTACCGGCTGGAAATCTCCTCGCCCGGCATCGATCGGCCGCTGATGCGGGTGTCGGACTTCCGCCGCGCCGTCGGCTTCGAGGCCAAGGTCGAGATGCGCGAGTTGACGGAGGGGCGCAAGCGTTTCCGCGGCCTGATCGACGCGCTCGACGAGGCGGATGGCGAAGCCGGTGCCGGACCGGTCGTCGTGCTGACTCGGTTCGATGCCAAGCCGGGCGAGGCCGTGGTGCTTCGATTGCCGGTGAGCGGCATCGCCGACGGTCGGCTGGTGCTGACCGACGACCTCATCCGCGAAACCCTGCGCGCCGCCAAGGCCGCGCGGGAGGCGGCGGGCGAGCCCGACGACGAGGCGGAGGCGGACGACGCGCCCACCGCCCCGCCGGTCAAGGGGCCGGGCCGCTTCGCCGTCCGCAACGCCGGCAAGCAGAAGCCCGGGTCGGCGGTGCCGGCCTACAAGCCCAAGCCGGCCGTGCCGGCGGGGGTAAGGACTGCCCTCAAGCCATCTTCAGCCAACGGCACCCGCAAGCCGCATTAGGAGACCCCGTCATGGCGATATCCGCCAACAAGCTCGAGCTTCTGCAGATCGCCGACGCCGTCGCGCGCGAGAAATCCATCGATCGGCAGATCGTGCTGGAATCGATGGAGGACGCCATGCAGAAGGCGGCCCGATCGCGCTACGGCCAGGAAACGGAGGTGCGTGCCGAGATCAACCCGAAGACCGGCGAGGTGCGCTTCTCGCGCCTGCTGCTGGTCGTCGACGAGATCGAGAACGACGCCACCCAGATCCTGCCGGCCGACGCCCGCAAGAAGAACCCCGCCGCCCAGGTCGGCGACTGGATCGCGGAAACGCTGCCGCCGTTCGATTTCGGCCGCATCGCGGCGCAATCGGCCAAGCAGGTCATCGTGCAGAAGGTGCGCGAGGCCGAGCGCGACCGTCAGTACGACGAGTACAAGGACCGCATCGGCGACATCGTGAACGGCGTGGTCAAGCGGGTCGAGTACGGCAACGTCATCGTCGACCTCGGGCGCGGCGAGGCCACCATCCGTCGCGACGAGGCGATCCCGCGCGAGCTGTTCCGTCCCGAGGATCGGGTGCGGGCCTACGTCTTCGACGTGCGCCGCGAACCGCGCGGGCCGCAGATCTTCCTGTCGCGGACCCACCCGCAGTTCATGGCCAAGCTGTTCCGCCAGGAAGTGCCGGAAATCTACGACGGCGTGATCGAGGTGCGCTCGGTCGCCCGCGACCCCGGCTCGCGCGCGAAGATCGCGGTGACGTCGCGCGACTCGTCGATCGACCCGGTCGGCGCCTGCGTCGGCATGCGCGGCTCGCGCGTCCAGGCGGTGGTCAACGAGCTCCAGGGCGAGAAGATCGACATCATCCCCTGGTCGCCCGACAGCGCGACCTTCATCGTCAACGCCCTGCAACCGGCCGAAGTCGTCAAGGTGGTGCTCGACGAGGACTCGAACCGCATCGAGGTGGTGGTGCCCGACGACCAGCTGTCGCTGGCGATCGGCCGGCGCGGCCAGAACGTCCGGCTCGCCTCGCAGCTGACCGGCTGGGACATCGACATCCTGACCGAGCAGGAGGAGTCGGAGCGCCGCCAGAAGGAGTTCAACGAGCGTACCCAGACCTTCATGGGCGCGCTCGACGTCGACGAGGTGGTGGGCCAGCTGCTCGCCTCCGAGGGCTTCCGCTCCGTGGAGGAACTCGCCTACGTCGAGCCGGACGAACTGGCGGCGATCGAGGGTTTCGACGAGGACACGGCCGGCGAGATCCAGCAGCGCGCCCGCGACCACCTCGCCAAGATCGACGCGGAGTTCGACGAGAAGCGCGTCGCGCTCGGCGTCGCCGACGAGCTGAAGGAGATCGACGGCGTCACCCTGCCGATGCTGGTCAAGTTCGGCGAGAACGACGTGAAGACCATCGAGGACCTCGCCGGCTGCGCCACCGACGACCTGGCGGGCTGGACGGAGCGCGCGGCGGGCGAGGTGAAGAAGCACGACGGCTTCCTCGACGGGCTCGACGTGTCGCGTGAGGACGCCGAGGCCCTCATCATGCGCGCCCGCCTCCACGCCGGCTGGATCGACGCGCTGCCCGAGCCCGAGGCGGAAGAGGCCGAGCTGGCGGCGTACTGAGCTTCGGCGCGAGGTGGGAGCCGCCGATGAGTGTCGAGGCGCGCGACGATCAAGGGCATGACGAGCGGGTGCTTGGAGGTCAGGTGCTTGGGGATCAGGTGCTTGAAGGTGAGGTGCCTGAAGGTCAGGTCCCCGCCGAGGAGGAGGGGCCGGAACGCACCTGCGTCGTGACG
>CAXSDP010000016.1:0-1634 GCA_964235705.1 uncultured Beijerinckiaceae bacterium
CTATGGTGCGCCGACCGTCGCGGGCCCGCCGCGTCCCCGCCAGCATCCTTGCCGCCCCAGGTGACACCATGCTCTTCGCAAGCCCTGCTCTCCATAACCGCCCCGCCCCCCGGAACCGCCGCACCGTCGTCGCGCTGGCACTCGCCGGCGCCCTCGCGGCATTGACGGGCCCCGTCGCCGCGGAGGGGGCCAACAAGGTGTCGGTCGACGAGTTGATGGCGAAGGAAGCCCTGCCCGACATCGTGCAGGGCAAGGACGACGCGCCGGTCACGGTGATCGAATACGCGTCCATGACCTGCACGCACTGCGCCCACTTCGCCGAAACGGTCTACCCGACCCTGGTCAAGACCTACGTCGACACCGGCAAGGTGAAGTTCATCCTGCGCGAGTTCCCCCTCGACCCGCTCGCGACCGCCGGATTCATGCTCGCGCGCTGCGAGGGGCCGGACAAACGGACGGCGGTGACCGACCTCCTGTTCGCGCAGCAGAAGAACTGGGCCTTCGTCGACAAGCCGCTGGAAGCCTTGTCCTCGCTCCTGAAGCAGACCGGCATGAGCCAAGGGGGCTTCGACGCGTGCTTGAAGGACCAGAAGCTCTACGAGGCCGTCAACGCGGTGCGCGACCGGGCCTCGCAGAAGTTCGGCATCAACGCGACGCCGACCTTCTTCGTCAACGGAACGAAGGTGACCGGCGAGGTCACCTTGGACAGCCTCGCCAAGGTCATCGACCCGCTGGCGGTCAAGAAGAGCTGAGACACGCGGACGGGCACGCTGACGTCGGCGGCGCGGCCATCGCCGCGCCGGGATCAGGCGCGCCCGGCCTGGGTCGACAACCGGGACAGGTCGATGCCGAGGTTGCGGATCGCGCGCTCGTATTTCGACTCGAGGGCGCGGTCGAAGATCAACGACGTATCGGCCGGGACGTTGAGCCATCCGTTGTGCTGGATCTCCGCCTCCAGCTGCCCCGCCGACCAGCCGGCGTAGCCCAGCGCCAGCACGGCGCGGTCCGGTCCCGAGCCGTTGGCGATCGCCCGCAGGATGTCGAGCGTCGCCGTCAACGAGACGCCCTGATCGATGGGCAGCGTCGAATCGTCGATGAAGAAGTCGTCGGTGTGCAGCACGAAGCCGCGACCGGTCTCGACCGGGCCGCCCTTCAGCACCTGCATCGCGCCGGCGCTGCCGGGCAGGCGGATCGCCTCGCTCTTCTCGATGACCTCGAGCTGCACCAGCAGTTCCGGGAAGTTGACCTTGGGCGCGGCCCGATTGATGACGATGCCCATGGCGCCCTCCTCCGAGTGGGCGCACAGGTAGATCACCGAACGGGCGAAGCGCTCGTCCACCATGCCGGGCATGGCGACGAGCATCTGCCCGTCCAGGAAGCCGCCGTGCGAATGGACGGATCCGTTGGCGTTCGCCCTGCCGCGACGTTTCGTGCCGCGACGCGCGTTGGGGGCATCGTCCCTGGTGCCTTTCATAGCCGCGGCCTCTCGTCGTCTGGGTCGATTGGGGTGCCTGGTTCGATTCGTCCCGGCCCGGATGCGTCCGGTGCCGGGCCGCGTGGCGAGGTTGTCGGTGTCTTGGAGGTTATCGGTGTCTTGGGGAATACGCGCACGGAGATGAAGTCGGATGTCATTC
>CAXSDP010000016.1:1734-2863 GCA_964235705.1 uncultured Beijerinckiaceae bacterium
GAGGTTATCGGTGTCTTGGGGAATACGCGCACGGAGATGAAGTCGGATGTCATTCAAACAAAAATACCTTCGATCGGCTCGTGCCTTTCCGGCACGGTGCGCTTTTGGTGCCGTCTTGTGTGTTTCCTGCATCGGCGCGGGCGGCGTCCTCCGACAGGTACCGTCGGCGGCGGCGCAAAGTTTCCTGATCGGCCCCAACGCCCATCCCGCGACGGTGCGCCTGATTGCGGCGCCGGGGCCCGAGCACGGCAGGTATGAGGCGGGCGTCGAGATCACCATGGTGGCAGGTTCGCACACCTACTGGAAGATGCCCGGCGACTCCGGCGTCCCCCCCGTCTTCGCCTTCAACGGATCGGAGAACGTCGCCGGCGCGACCGTGTCGTTCCCCGCGCCGACGCGCATCAGCGAGGAAGGCTTCGACGCGTTCGGCTACACCGGCCGCGTCGTGTTCCCCGTCGCGGTGACGCCGGTCGACGGCGCGAAGCCGGCCAAGTTGCGCGTCGACGTGACCTACGCCGTTTGCGACAAGATCTGCGTGCCCGGCCACGCCGACGCGACCCTGACCCTGGCCCCCCGGGACGGTGGCGTGGCGGGCGACCTCGTCGCCGCCGCCCTGGCGCAGGTTCCAAAACCGCTGCCCGAGGCCGAGCGGGGCAAGCTGTTGATCGCGCCGAAGGGGGGCGGGGCCGCCGGCCCGCCGGGCGCCTCGGCCTGGACCCTGACGTGGACCGGAGCCACGCCGGTCACGGACATCTTCCCCGATGCGCCGGAAGGCTTCGTCTTCGACACGCGCAAGCTCGACGCCAACCATTGGACGCTGACCGCCAGCGAGAGCGTCGGCGCGACCGCGACGGTCAAGGTGCCCGTGTCCCTGGTCCTCAAAGGCGGCGCTGGCGGCTACGCCGTGTCAGAAACGCTCGACGTCCGGCCCCCGACCCAGTAAGCGCCAAGCTCCGAATGGTTCCGACGTGGGAAGGATTGAACGCATGACGATCAAGGTGGGGGACAAGATCCCCGAGGCGACCTTTCACGTGATGACGGCCGACGGACCGGCCCCCCGCGCCACCAGTGACATCTTCCCCGGGCGCAAGGTCGTGCTGGTGGCGGTGCCGGGCGCGTTCACGCCGAC
>CAXSDP010000016.1:2963-18674 GCA_964235705.1 uncultured Beijerinckiaceae bacterium
TCTTCCCCGGGCGCAAGGTCGTGCTGGTGGCGGTGCCGGGCGCGTTCACGCCGACATGCAGCATGAACCACCTGCCGGCTTTCATCACCCATGCCGGAGCCTTCAAGGAGAAGGGCATCGATGAGGTGCTGGTGACCGGGGTCAACGACGTCTTCGTGATGGGTGCCTGGGCCAAGCACACCGGCGGCGAAGGGGTGGTGACCTACCTCGCCGACGGCAGCGCCAACTTCGCGCGAGCGATCGGCCTCACCCTGGACCTCGGCGAGCGCGGCCTCGGCGTGCGCTCGAAGCGCTACGCCATGGTCGTGGACGACGGTGTCGTGAAGAGCCTGTCCGTCGACGAGAACCCGGGCCAAGCGGTCGAGGCCAGCGCCGAGAACGTGCTGAAGTCGCTCCACGTTTGATCACCCGCGCGGTCTTGACCCCCGCGCCGGCTGGGGACGATAAGGGCTCGTGAGCCCCACCATCGTCCTCATCGACAATTACGACAGCTTCACCTGGAACCTGGTGCACGAGCTCGGCGCGCTCGGCGCCACCGTCGAGGTATCGCGCAACGACGAGGTGAGCGTGGCGCAGGTCATGGACGCGGCGCCCGACGCGATCGTCATCTCGCCGGGCCCCTGCTCGCCGCGCGAGGCCGGCATCTCGCTGGACCTCGTCCGCCGGGCCGGCCCGACGATCCCCACCTTCGGCGTCTGCCTCGGCCACCAGGTGATCGGCGAGGCCTTCGGCGGCACGGTCGTGCGCGCGCCCCACCCCGTCCACGGCAAGGTCGCGACGATCACCCACCGCTCCGAGACGATCTTCCGGGGCTTCAACGCGCCCTTCAAGGCGACCCGCTACCATTCGCTCGTCGTGTCCCGCCCCACCCTCCCCGACGCGTTGCGCGTGACGGCGGAAACGGATGGGCTCATCATGGCGCTGTCCCACGCCACCCTGCCGATCCACGGCGTGCAGTTCCATCCCGAGAGCATCGCGTCGGAGGGCGGGCGGCGCATCATCGGCAACTTCCTCGACCTCGCGCGGGATTGGAACGCGCGCGCGGCGCGGCGGCGGGCCGTACCGGCGTGACGATCGCCCCGACGTGACCGGCGCGCTCAAGCCCACGCTCGCCGCGATCGCCGCCGGACGCTCCCTGTCCCCCGCCGAGGCGGAGGCGGCGTTCGGCCACCTGCTGTCCGGCGAGGCGAGCGCGGCGCAGGTGGGCGCCTTCCTGATGGGACTGCGCGTGCGCGGCGAGAGCGTGGACGAGATCACCGGGGCGGTCGCGGCGATGCGCGCCACCATGGTCAGGGTGAGCGCGCCCGAAGGCGCCATCGACATCGTCGGCACCGGCGGCGACGGGCACGGCACCTACAACGTGTCGACGCTGGCCGCCCTCATCGTCGCCGCCTGCGGGGTGCCGGTCGCCAAGCACGGCAATCGCGCCTCGTCCTCCCGCTCCGGCGCCAGCGACGTCCTCGCCGCCCTTGGCGTGACCATCGGCGGCGATCGGATGGCGGTCGAGCGTTGCCTCGCGGCGGCCGGCGTGGCCTTCATGTCGGCCGGGGCGCACCACGGCGCGATGCGCCACGTGGCGGCGGCGCGCGCCGAACTGGGGGTGCGCACCATCTTCAACCTGCTCGGGCCGCTGGCCAACCCGGCCGGCGTCCGTCGCCTGCTCGTCGGGGTGTACGCCGCCGAGTGGCTGGAGCCGCTCGCCCGCGTCCTCGGCGCGCTCGGGGCGAAGCGGGCATGGCTGGTCCACGGCTCGGACGGCCTCGACGAGGTCACGACCACCGGGCCGACGGCCGTCGTCGCCTGGGAGGACGGACGGTTGCGCAGCTTCACGGTCGAGCCGGCGGACCTCGGGCTCGTCCGCGCCTCGCTCGCCGACTTGCGCGGCGGCGACGCCGCCCACAACGCCCTGGCGCTACGCGCCGTGCTCGCCGGCGCGCGGACGCCGTACCGCGACATCGCCTGCCTCAACGCCGCCGCGGGGCTCGTCGTGGCAGGGCGCGCGGCCGACTTGTCCGAAGGGCTCGACCTCGCCGGACGCGCCGTCGATTCGGGGGACGCCCGCGCCGTCCTCGATCGCCTCGTCCTCGCCTCCGCCGACGGCGCGCTCGAGCCCGCGAGGTAGCCGATGACCGACATCCTCCAGCGAATCGCCACCTACAAGCGCCGCGAGATCGCCGAGGCCGAGGCCGCCCTGCCCTACGCCGCGATGATGGCGCGGGCGGAGGCGGCGAGCCCGCCGCGCGGCTTCGTCCGCGCGATCGAGGCCAAGCTCGCCGGGGGTCGCGTGGCTTTGATCGCCGAGATCAAGAAGGCCAGTCCGTCCAAGGGCCTGATCCGCGCCGACTTCGACCCGCCGGCGCTCGCCCGCGCCTACGCCGAGGGCGGCGCGGCCTGCCTCTCGGTGCTGACCGACCGACCCTCGTTCGGGGGCGACCTCGCCTTCCTCGACGCGGCGCGGGCGGCGGTGTCGATCCCGGCGCTGCGCAAGGATTTCATGTTCGAGCGGTACCAGGTCGCTGAGGCGAGGGCGCACGGCGCCGACTGCGTCCTGCTGATCATGGCCTGCCTCGACGACGCCACGGCGCGGGATCTGCGCGACGCGGCGGGGGCGTTGGGCATGGACGTCCTGGTGGAAGTGCACGACGAGGCGGAGCTCGATCGCGCCCTGCGTCTCGAAACCCGCCTCCTCGGCATCAACAACCGGAACCTGCGGACCTTCGCCGTGTCGCTGGAGACGGCCGAACGCCTCGCCGCCCTGGTTCCGCCCGACCGCATCCTCGTCGGCGAGAGCGGCATCGTGACCCACGCCGACTGCCTGCGCCTGCGGCGTTCCGGCATCGGCACCGTGCTGGTCGGCGAGAGCCTGATGCGGCAGGCCGACGTGGGCGCCGCGACGCGCGCCCTGCTGGGCGAGGCATGAGATGAGCGCGCTGACCCACCTCGACGAGACCGGCGCCGCCACCATGGTCGACGTGGGCGGCAAGCCGGTGACCGAGCGCGTGGCGGTCGCCGAGGGCCGCATCGTCATGCTGCCGGCGACGCTCGACCTCGCCCTGTCCGGCACGGCGAAGAAGGGCGACGTGGTCGCCACCGCCCGCATCGCCGGCATCATGGCCGCCAAGCGCACCGCCGACCTCATCCCGCTCTGCCACCCGCTCGCCCTGACGCGGGTCAAGCTCGACATCGCCGCCGACGGCGCCCTGCCCGGCTTCCGCGTCACCGCGCTCGCGAAGGTGTCGGGGCAGACCGGCGTCGAGATGGAAGCGTTGACGGCGGTGTCGATCGCGTGTCTCACGCTCTACGACATGCTGAAGGCGGTGGATCGCGGCATGCGCATCGACGGCGTGAGGCTGCGCGAGAAGAGCGGCGGCGGGAGCGGGCATTGGCGGGCGGAATGACGGGCGGGGCCAAGGTGTCGGACGCGATGTCGTGAGCGAGCGGGACCTGCTGCAAGTCGGCGAGGCGCTGGAGCGCATCCTCGCCCCGGTGTCGGCGCTGCCGGGCGAACAGGTGCCGCTGCGGGAGGCGCGCGGGCGGACGCTCGCCGCGGACCTCGCCGCGCGCCGCACGCAGCCGCCGAGCGACGTGTCGGCGATGGACGGCTACGCGCTGCGCTTCGACGACCTCCATGACCTCGACCGGCCGCTGACGCTGATCGGGGAGAGCGCCGCCGGCCGGGGCTACGGCGCTTCGCTGAACCCCGGCGAGACGGTGCGGATCTTCACCGGCGCGCCGGTGCCGGCCGGCGCCGACACGGTCCTCATCCAGGAGATGGCGGAGGCGCGGGGCGCCGTTGTGCTCGCGCGGGAGCGACCGGCGCGCGGCCGCAACATCCGCGCGGCGGGCCTCGACTTCACCGACGGCGACGTGCTGTTGCGGGCCGGCACGCGGCTCGGCGCCGCCGAGCTCGCGCTGGCGGCGGCGATGAACCACGCGAGCGTGCCGGTCGCCCGCAGGCCGCTCGTCGCGATCATCGCCACCGGCGACGAACTCGTGGCACCCGGCGAGGCGGTCGGACCGGATCAGATCGTCGCCTCCAACGCTTTCGCGGTGGCGGCCTTCGTCGAGGCGGCCGGCGGCGTCGCGCTCGACCTCGGCATCGTCGTCGACGACCTCGCGAAGCTGGAGGCGGCGATCGGCGCGGCGCGCGAGGCCGGCGCCGACGTGCTGGTGACGCTGGGGGGCGCCTCGGTCGGCGACCACGACCTCGTCAAGCCGGCGCTGGCCAAGCAGGGCATGGAACCCGGTTTCTGGCGCATCGCGATGCGGCCGGGCAAGCCGTTGATCCACGGCCGCATGACGGCAGGAGGGGGAACGGCGGGGGCGATGACGGTCCTCGGCCTGCCGGGCAACCCGGTGTCGTCGATCGTGTGCAGCGTGCTGTTCCTGCAGCCGCTGTTGCGGGCGCTCTCCGGCGACCCGCGGGCGGCGGCCGACCGGAGCGAGCCGGCCGTGATCGGCGCGCCCCTGCCGGCCAACGACAGGCGCCAGGATTACCTGCGCGCCGGCTTGCGCATCGGGGCGGACGATCGACTGGTCGCCACGCCGAACGCGCTGCAGGATTCATCCATGCTGCGGGTGCTGGCGGAAGCGGAATGCCTGCTCATCCGAGGCCCCAACGCGACCGCCGACGAGCCAGGCGCGCCCTGCCGCGTCCTGCGGCTGCGCGGCGGTTGGTAGCAAGGCTGGTCGCGGCTCAGGCTTTCGGGCCGTCGAACTCGTCGGCCCGGTACTCCCGGGCCATGTTGTCGAGCACGGCATTGATCATCCCGCTCTCCTCGCGCCCGAAGAAGGCGCCGGCGACGTCGACGTATTCCTTGATGACGACGCGGGCCGGGATGTCGCGGCGCTTCTTCAGCTCGTAGGCGCCGCCGCGCAGCGTCGCGCGCATCACGCTGTCGACGCGCGAGAGCGGCCAGGACGCCACCAGCGTCCGGTCGATGGTGCGGTCGAGCGGCCCCTGGTCCTCGAGCACGCCGCTGAGGATGTCGCGGAAGAAGGCGAGTTCCGCGCGGTTGTACTGGTCGCCCTCGATCTCGCCACCGATCCAGAACGCCTCGAACTCGGCGTAGATGTCGGGCAGCGCCTTGCCGGTCACGTCCATCTGGTAGAGCGCCTGGACCGCCGCGAGGCGGGCGGCCGAGCGTTCCGTCGCCCGCGCCATCAGGTGGCCTCGCCGTGTTTCACGCGCCACAAGGCCAGCGCGGCACGAGCGGCGTCCCCGCCCTTGTCACCGCGCGCGGGGTCGGCGCGCTCGAGCGCCTGCGCCTCGTCCTCGACGGTGAGGATGCCGTTGCCGAAGCACAGCCTCCCCGCGACGGCGAGCTGCGTCAGGGCACGGGCGCTCTCGTTGCACACGATCTCGAAATGGTAGGTTTCGCCACGGATGACGCAGCCGAGCGCCACCGCGCCGGCGTAGCCACCCTCGTCCATCCGCATCGCCAGGGCCACGGGGATCTCCAGGGCACCTGGTACGCTGACCACGTGGACGCTCGCGCCCGCCGCCTCGAGCGCGCGCGTGGCGCCGGCGAACAGCATGGCCCCGATATCGTCGTAGAAACGCGCTTCCACCACCAGGAAGCGCGCGCCACCGACGTGGACAGGCGTGGGGTCGGGACGGCGCGGTTCGGCCATAGGCGCGAGGCACTCTCAAGGATAGGATTGTTGGGACGCCCGTGGGTATCAAGCGCGTCGGGGAAGGGCAAGCGGCGCCGCGCCCCGGCGGGGCGGTTCGAGGGGCTCAGGACCGCTCGACGTCCGCCAAGCCCGGGCCGGCCGGCTCCTCGACGGAGCGCTCGTGACGGGCGCGCCGGGTGCGCATCGTCACCAGCTCCTCGGCGCTGGTCGGGTGCAGCGCGACCGTGTCGTCGAAGTCCGCCTTGGTCGCCCCCATCTTGACGACGATGCCGAGCACCTGCGCCATCTCGCCGGCGTCCTCGCCGAGCACGTGGACGCCCAGCACGACGTCGGTGCGGCCGTCCACGATGATCTTCATCACCGTCTTCTCGCTCCGGCCCGACAGCGTCGCCTTGAGCGGGCGGAAGCTCGCGGCGTAGACGTCGACGCACGGATAGGCGTCCTTGGCCTCCGCCTCGGTCAGGCCGACCGTGCCGATCTCCGGCGTGGCGAAGACGGCGGTGGCGATGGTCGTGTGGTCGACGGAAACCTTGCGGCCCCCAAACACCGTGTCGGCGAAGGCCTGCCCCTCGCGGATCGCGATGGGGGTGAGCGCGACGCGATCGGTGACGTCGCCGACGGCGTAGATCGAGGGCACGTTGCTGCGCGACCAATCGTCGACCTTCACCTCGCCCTTCCGCCCAAGCGCGACGCCCGCCTCGGCGAGGCCCAGGCCGCGCGTGTTGGGCGTGCGGCCGACCGCCATCAGGATCTGGTCGCAGGCGAGACTCGTGCCGTCGTCCAGGCTCACGGTCAGGCCATCAGGCCCCTTGTCGATCCGCGTGACATTCGTGTTCGTCTTGAACGTCACGCCGGCGTGGGTGAGACCCTCGCGGACGCCGTCGCGCATGTCATCGTCGAAGCCGCGCAGGATGTTGTCGCCGCGCGCGATCACCGTGACCTGCGCGCCGAGCCGCGTGAAGATGGAGGCGAACTCGATGCCGATGTAGCCGGTGCCGACGATCGCCAGCCGGCGGGGGAAGACGGGCAGGTCGAAGATCTCGTTGGACGTGATCGCGTGCTCGTGACCCGGCAGCTCGTCCTGCGCGTTCGGCACGCCGCCGGTCGCGACCAGGATCGTGCCGGTGCTGACCGTGCGGCCGTCGCCGAGCCGCACGTGGTGGGGATCGACGATCGTCGCCCGCGTGTCGAGGATGGTGACGCCGGCCTTCTCCAGGTTGGTCACATAGATTTTGGACAGCCGGGTGATCTCGGCCTCCTTGCGGTCAACCAGGGTGCGCCAGTCGAAGGTCGGCTCGGGGACGGTCCAGCCGAAACCCCGGGCGTCGTCGAAGGCGTCGGTGAAGCGGCTGGCGTAGACCATCAGCTTCTTGGGCACGCAGCCGCGCATCACGCATGTGCCGCCGACGCGGAACTCCTCCGCGATGGTCACCTTGGCCCCGTGCTGCGCGGCGATCCGGGCGGCGCGGGTGCCGCCCGACCCGGCCCCTATGACGAAGAGGTCGACGTCGTGGCCCGAGCCAGCGTGGTCCGTTCCGGCGTGCGTCATAGGTCGTGGCCCTTCTTCTTCATCTCTTCGCGGACCCTGGTCATCATGTTGATGGAGATCTTCTGCTGCCAGGCCTGCATGCCCGACACGAGCTGGTTCAGGAACAAGGGCTGGGCACCCACGTACTTCTTGCCGGCGCCGCTGTCGAAGAAGGCGAGGATCGCGTCGATGTCCGTCTCGGACAGCAGCGTCGCGTAGATGCGGGCCGATTGGTCGATCATCTCGTCGGACTGCTTCTCGAACTCGGGCCTCAGCTTCTCAAGCACGGTGTCGGTGTCGGGGATCAGCTCCGGTCGCGACTGGGTCAGCGTGGTGCCGATCTGGTCCATGAACTCGGGAATGATGATCTGGAACGAGCGCGAGATCCCCGTGGCCAGGATCAAGCGGCGCGCCTTCGCGATATGGGCTGCCGAGGGCGTCGGGTCAACGATCGGCGGCGCGGGCACGGCGGCCTGCTGCGCGCCGATCCGCTGCGACTCGAGCTGCTGTGCCCGGGCGAACGGCGTCCCCATCGATCCTAGGACGACCAGCGTGGCCATCAGGCGGGCGAGCTTGCGTCCGAACGATCTCAACACGGTCTCCGGCTCGCTTCCATCCGTCAGGCCCGGTGCCGGGCGTGACGCTCGCCCCAAACCTTTCGCGTTCCTCCCGACATCATCGAACCCTGGCATTTATTGGTCTTCCGGGTGGCCGAGGATTGTCACGCCTTCGGGAGCCGCGCGGATCACGGCGCAGGCCATGCCGATGAAGAGGCCGTGCTCGACGACGCCGGGGATGGCGTTGAGCCGCGCCGCCAGCCTGTCCGGCTCGGCGATCCGGCCGAAATGGCAGTCGAGGATCAAGTGGCCACCATCGGTCACGAAGTCCGTGCCGTCCGGCGCCCGCCGCGGCGTGACCGCGCCCTCGCAGCCGCAGAGCGCGCCCTGGCGCACGACCGCCGCGCGGGTGACGGCGAGGCCGAAGCGGTTGACCTCCACCGGCAGCGGGAAGCGTCCCAGCGTCTCGACCTGCTTGGAGGCGTCCGCGATGACGATCAGCCGCTTGGAGGCGAAGGCGGTGATCTTCTCGCGCAGCAACGCGCCGCCGCCGCCCTTGATGAGCCGCAGCGCGCCGTCGAACTCGTCGGCGCCGTCGATCGTCAGGTCGAGGACCGGTTCCTCGTCGAGCGTCGCCAGCGGGATGTCGAGGCGGCGGGCGAGCGCCGCCGTTCGCTCCGAGGTCGGCACGCCCACGATCGACAGGCCGGCGGCGACGCGTTCCCCGAGCAGGGTCACGAAGGCGGTGGCGGTGGTGCCGGTGCCCAGGCCGAGCCGCATGCCAGGGGTCACGAAGTCGAGCGCGCGGGCGGCGGCGGCCCGCTTGGCCGCGTCCTGGTCGGCCGTGACCCCCGCGACGTCGCCCCGTGCGGTGGCATGCGATGGTGGGTTTGGGTTGGGTTGGATCATGGCCGCCATAGGTCCTCGCCGATCTGAAGAACGCGGGCGCAGGGGTCGTCAAGCCTGGCCCCCCTGGCACGGCCCAAGGAACGCTCGAAGGAACGCCCGAACCGTCCCATCCGCCATGCCACGGGGTCAACCCTCACCGCGACCCTACTTCGCCGGGGGCGTGCAAACCACGGCGTCGTTGAGGACGTAGCAGATCGACATGGTGCCGGTGCGCTGGTCGACGCGCCACACGCCGGCCTCCTGCTCGTGGTGGGACGCGACCAGCGCGTAATCGCTGGAGCCCTGCGGGCCGGCGCCCTGCCCCGGCGGATAGCACAGCGTCACCCCGACCGTCGCGCCGGTCTTCAAGCCGTATTGGCAGGCGCCGATCTCCCCCGTCGCCTTGTCGAGCCGGAAGATGCGGTTCAGGTCGATCTGCGGTGCCGCCAGGAAATCGTAGTTGCCGGCGGCGAGGGCCGGCACGGCGGGGATCGCGAGGGCACCGGCCAGGGCGAGGGAAGTGGGAAGGGCGAGGGTGCGAGCCAAGGACGGATGGCGCGAGAGGGGGAAGGGCATGGAAGGCTCCTCGGACCCGTGGGTCCGGCGATACGGGGCATGGTGGGGGTATAGCCGACCGATCGGGCCAGCAAAACGGCGATGGTTCGAAGCGGCGCCACCCTCGATGCGCGCTTCGGCCGGCCCGCGCTTGCGGCATCGGCACCCGCCGGCTAAGCCGTCACATGCCCAACCCTTCCAAACCCAAACCGATCATCGTGTTCGATCTCGACGGCACGCTGGTCGACAGTGCCCCCGACCTGGTCGATTCGCTCAACGTCATCCTGGGACGCCAGGGCATCCCGCCGTTCCCGCTCGCGGAGGCGCGCAAGTTCGTGGGACGCGGCGGGCGGCAGATGATACGCCAGGGGTTGGAGGCGGCCGGCGCCACGGTGTCCGACGACCACCTGGAAACGATGTTCGCCGCGTACCTCGCCCACTACGAGGCGCATTTGTCGGTGAAGACGCGGTATTATCCCGGCGTCGAGGCGGCGCTCGACGCCCTCGCCGCTTCCGGCCACACGCTCGCGGTCCTGACCAACAAGTACGAGAAGCCGGCGCGCATGCTGATCGCCGACCTCGGCGGGACCGGGCGCTTCGCCACGATCGCCGGCCAGGACACGTTCCCGATCTGCAAGCCGAACCCCGCCGCCCTGCGCCTGACGATCGCTAAGGCGGGCGGCGACCCCGCGCGCGCCATCATGGTCGGCGACACCGAGACGGACGTCGCCACCGCCCGCAACGCCGGCCTGCCGGTGATCGCCGTCGACTTCGGCTACGCGCCCGAACCGGTCGAACGTCTGCACCCGGACCGGGTCATGAGCCACTTCGACCAGTTGGCCGACGCCGTCACCGCGCTCACGGCGATGCTGCCGGTGGACGCCGGCTAGGATGGCGGGGACGGGGGACTTCCCTCGCCGCCGGATTGACGCTATGGACGCCGACATCGGTGCCGCGCGCTCGCGCGATGGCAGGTGACGGTTCGGGCGGTTAGCTCAGCGGGAGAGCATTCGCTTCACACGCGAAGGGTCACTGGTTCAATCCCAGTACCGCCCACCATCGTCTCGCCACGGACCGCACCGTACGGCCCCGGTTCCTCGATCCCGCGCATACGACTTCGTTCCGCCTCGCCGCGGTGCTCGTCATCTTCGCCGTTTCGCCGTGGTGCGGGCGATCGCGGGTCGACGACGCCGGCGGCGGCCGTTTCGCGCGAGGACGCCAACGTCAGGCCGCCGTCGCCGTCCCGACCAGGTCCGACGCCGGCTTGGGATGGCTGTAAAGGAAGCCTTGCAACTCCTCGCAGCCGACCTGGCGCAAACGGTCGGCTTGCTCCGACGTTTCCACGCCCTCGGCCGTGATCGTCATGCCCAAGCTTCTCGCCATGTCGCCGATCGCCTTCACGATGACTTGGTCGTCGTGCTTGCTGTCGAGGCTCCCTACGAAGGATCGATCGATCTTCACGCGATCGAACGGGAACCGGCGAAGGTAGCCGAGGCTCGAGTGGCCCGCGCCGAAATCGTCGAGCGAGACCCGCACGCCCATCGACCGGATCTGGCGCAGGATGTCCAAGGCGTTCTCGGCGTCTTCGATGAGCGCGGTTTCCGTGATCTCGACCTCGAGGCGCGAGGCCGACAGGCCGGAGCGCATCAGCGCGGACAGGATCGCCTGGGGAAGCTCGCGCCCCTTGAATTGCAGGGGTGACATGTTGACGGAGACCCTCAAGTGCGGCTCCCAGGTCGACGCCTCCGCGCAGGCTCGCTCGATGATCCAGGCGCCGATCGTCCCGATGAGGCCGCTCTCCTCGGCTAGCGGGATGAAAAGGTCGGGCGCCATCGTACCGAGGCGGGGATGGCTCCACCGGATCAGCGCCTCGTACCCGCTGATCGCGCCCGTCCCCGACATCACGAAAGGCTGGTAGTGGAGGACCAGTTCGTCGCGGGCGAGCGCTTGGCGAAGGTCCTGCACCATTCGCTGACGGTCCCGCAGCGCGCGATCGGCGTCGGGCGAGAAGACGCGGGTGGTGCCGCGCCCCGCCGCCTTGGCGCAATAAAGCGCTGCGTCGGCGTTGCGCAGCAGGTCGTCGACCGTTCCGCCGTCGGCCGGCGCGAAGGCGATGCCGACGCAGGCCCCGACCGTGACCCACTCGCCGGCGACGTCGATGGGCGCGCCGATGGCCTCGACGAGTCGGCGGCCGAGCGCTTCCACGTCGCACGCGTCGCGGGTGCCTTTATGAAGCACGGTGAACTCGTCGCCGCCGAAGCGCGCCATCACGTCGCCGGACCGCACCAGCGCCCGCACACGCTGGGCCACGCTCACCAGCAGGGTGTCGCCGGCGGGGTGACCGTGACGGTCGTTGACGGCTTTGAAGCCGTCGAGGTCGAGGCAAAGGACCGCGAAGCCGCCGCCGCTGGACTGTTTGATCGCGCGGTCGACCGCCTCCCGGAAGAAGGTTCGGTTCGGCAGGCCGGTCAGGGCGTCATGGTGCGCCAGGTACGCGATGCGGGTCTCGGCCGCCTTGGCGGTCGAGACGTCGGTGCAAACGCCGCGGAAGCCGGCGAACGTGCCGTCGGGGGCGATCAACGGCTTCCCCGACAGCGACCACCATCGCGTGTCGTCGCCCAGCACGAAGGGGATCACGAGGTCGCGGAAGGCGCGTCGTTCCCCGACCCGCCGACGCAAGGCGTCGCCCGGACGTTCCCCGTCGGCCCCGCCAGCGAACCCGTGATCCTCCGGGTGCCGGTGGAACACCGCCTCGATGGCGGTACCCTCGATGGCGGAAGCGGGTTGGTTCAGGGCCTGGGCGAAGCGCGCCGAGGGACACCGGTAGCGCAGCTCGGCGTCGACCTCCCAGAGCCAGTCGCTCGCCTGCTCCTCGAAATCCTTCAGCAGGAGCTGGATGGTCTCGCCTTGGCGTTCGAGTTCGATGCTTTGGCGCTGGCTCACCAGGAACGATCGCGCCTGTATGCGCGCGCCGCGCAGCGTGATGGCGGCGCCGCACAGGAGGAAGGCGGCCAGCAGCAGGTGATCCACCGCCTGTGCGTCTCCCGCCATCGGACCAGCGCCCGGATGGTGCGACAGGGCGGCGGCGGCCAGGAAGGCGATGATCAACCCGTGCGAGACCGCGATGAAGGCGGCGGAAGCGGAAGGGACGGCGGCGAGCGTGAGGGCGCCGCACCAGCTGACACCGGTGAGCAGGTAGATCAGGACGGTGAAATCGAGGCCGGACGTTCGCGTCAGCAACCAAGCCGGAACCCCGATGATGGTGAGCGCCATCGCGGCGGTTTGGAGGACGCAGCGCCTGATCGTCCGCGCGGACACCGAGCGCGACCCCCACCGCTTGAACTTGCCGGCGTGATGGAGCGCGAAGGCCGTGAAGAGGTTGACCAGGATGAACCACCCGCCCATCAGGCGGAGGTGATCGCTGGCGAACCAAGCGGCGATCACGCATGAGAAGACGCCGTTGGCGACCAGGGTCGGCGGCAGGATGCGATGCAGTTCCCGCAGCTGACGCAGCCTGAGGAGGCCGGCGATGTCCTGGTCCGTCATGGCAATCCCTGAGGCAATATGCCCCAAGATGGGGAGCAGACCCTTAGGATTGTCTTACTTTGGGGAAGGGAGGCGACGTTACAGTCTAGTTTGACTTAATACAGAAGTGGGACTGTCGAAGGTGCCGGCCCTCGCGCGATCTCCGGATTGAGAATTTCGACCACGATCGTGGATCGTCTTGGCCGCGGGTCGGGAGTTACCGCGACGCGCGGTTCGATCGGCGATGGCGGACCGTCGTCAGCGATGGGCCGGCTCCCGTCCAGCATAGGTCAGGCGCAGGCGGCTCAAGCCGACGCCGACGTTCACGCCGGTGGCGAAGGTGTTGGCGGCCGGGGTCAACACCACGCCCTGCCCCCCCACCAGCACGTCCGTGCCATAGCCGCTGACGACCGTCAGGTCGGCGCCTGCCCCGGCGAAATCCCCACCCAGCAGGCCGGGCGGCGCCGGGTCGGGGGTGCGCACGTCGTAGGTGACGGTGTTCGCGTTGGTCGGTCCGAGATCGACGCCGACCTTGCCGGACGACCCGAGGTAGAACTCCACCGTTCCATCGAACCGGCGCCACGTGCAGTTGACCGCGCGTTGCCCGACGACGCCGTAGCCGAAGCCGCCGGACACCGAGCAGCGCATCTGGCCGTCCGCGTGCAAGCCTCGCGCGGCGGCGCTCGCCGGGCCGGCGGGCACGGCGGCGGCGAGGGTGGCACCGGCGAGAACGATGCCGGCAAGCGTCTTCGCGCGCACGTGGACCTCCTTGGTCATGGGGCGACCGCGAAGCTATGACTTGGCCGGGGAGGCCCAGCAAGCCCGACCGGCGAGCGCCACGCGTTTTCACCGGGGCCGTGACCCATTATCCGCGTCACCGCTGGCTCGCGGCTCGCGTTCAGCCGCGCGGGACCGGCCGCCAACCCGGCGGGGCCATCTCGAGCCCCTCGAAGCGGAAACCCGGGGCCACGGTGCAGCCGACCAGCGTCCACGCCCCGAGGCTCGTCGCGGTCTGCCAATGATGGGCGGGGACGACGAGTTGCGGACGCTGGCCGGCGGCGAGGTCGGGACCGAGGTGGTGGCTGGCGGCGTCGTGGCCGTTGGGGCTCAACGTGATCACCAGCGGCGCGCCGGCGTGCCAGTGCCAGGTCTCGCACGCGTCGACGCGATGCCACTCCGAAACCTCGCCGACGTCGAGGAGGAAGTAGATCGCGGTCGAGGCGGCACGGCCGTCGACCTCGCGCGCGTCGCGGAACGTTTCGCGGAACCAGCCCCCCTCGGGGTGGGGTCGCAGGTCGAGCAGGGCCTTGACCTGCGTCGCGGTGCTCATGGGGCAGTCCTCACGCGAGATGGTACCACAGGGTGGCGAAGCCGAGGAACGAGGAATAGCCGACGACGTCCGTCACCGTGGTCACGAACGCCGAGGACGACACGGCCGGATCGATCTCGAGCCATTCCAGCGCCAGCGGCACGAGGATGCCGCCGAGCGCGCCGGCCATGAGGTTGGTGAGCATGGCGGCGGCGATGACGATGCCGAGGCCGCCCTTCCCGAACCACAGGGTGGCGCCGATGCCGGTGATGACGCCGAAGGCGAGGCCGTTCAGGGCGCCGACCAGCAACTCGCGTCCGATCACGCGCGCGGCGTTGGCGCGGGACAGGTCCCGCGTCGCCAGCGCGCGGATGACCACCGTCATCGTCTGCGTGGCGCCGTTGCCGCCCTGGCTCGCGACGATGGGGGCCAGCACCGCCAGCGCCACCATCTTCTCCAGCTGGCCCTGGAACGCGCCCAGCACGGATGACGCGACGAAGGCGGTGGCGAGGTTGACGAGGAGCCAGACGAAGCGGCCCCTGGCGATCGACAGCACCCTGTCGGAGAGCACCTCGTCCGCCCCGACGCCGCCGAGCGCCTTGATCTCCTGGTCGGCCTCCTCGCGGATGACGTCGACCACGTCGTCGATCGTGATGACGCCGACGAGGTGCTCCGCCTCGTCCACGACCGGCGCCGAGACCAGGTTGTAGCGTTCGAACAACTCGGCGACGTCCTCGGCGCGCTGCGTCGTCGTCACCCGCCGCCGGTCGAGCCGCATGACATCGCCGAGCCGCCGGTCCGGCGCCGATCGCATGAGCGCGTCGAGGAACACGTTGCCGAGCAGGCGCTGGTCGAGGTCGACGACGAAGACCTCGTAGAACTGGTCCGGCAGGTCGTCGGCGTCGGCGTCGCGCAGCATGTCGATGGCCTGCCCCGTCGTCCAGTGCGGCGGCACGCTCACGGTCGTCGTCTGCATCAGCCGTCCGGCCGATCCCTCGGGGAACCGCAGGGAGCGTTGCAGCGTGGCACGGTCCCCGGCCGGCAGCGCCCGGAGGACCTCGGCCCTGTCCTCGCGATCGAGCGTTTCGAGCAGGGTGACCGCGTCGTCGCTCTCGAGGTCCCGCACGTAGAGCGCGACGGCGGCGTTCGGCAGGTCGTCGAGGATCTCCTCCCGGATGTTCTCGTCGACCTCCGTCAGGGCGGCGAAGTCGAAGTCGCGCCCGAGCATGGCGATCAGTCGGGAACGATACGCCGGCTCGATGGACTCGATGAGAGCGGCGAGATCGGCCTCATGCAGGTCGCGGGTGAAGCCGTCGAGCGCGGCGCGATCCCCGGCGTCGATGGCCGCCTCCACGGCGGCGGGCGTTGCGAGGGCGACGCCGTCGCGGGCCGTCCCGTCGTGAGGGGCCTTGTCACGGGAGGCGGCGCGGCGCGGCGCGTCCTGGTTGGGCCGGTCCTCGACGTCGCTCATCATGGTGTCCGCGTCATGGGAGGCCCCGGGAGGCACGTGGCGGGGTCGGCGCGGACACGAGCCTAGCTATCGCGCGGGCGTCGTCGGATGCGTGTCACGTCGATCGTGGCGCTTGTCGATCGTGGCGCTTGTCGATCGTGGCACTTGTCGATCGTGGGTCTTTCCGCGTCAGCCACCGCAGCGGAACTGATCGCGAGGCGATCCAGCCGTCAGCGGCGCTGGATCGATGGTGCGGCCAAGA
>CAXSDP010000016.1:18774-35701 GCA_964235705.1 uncultured Beijerinckiaceae bacterium
CTGATCGCGAGGCGATCCAGCCGTCAGCGGCGCTGGATCGATGGTGCGGCCAAGAGGACTCGAACCTCCACCGGTCTCCCGACTAGCACCTCAAGCTAGCGCGTCTACCAATTCCGCCATGGCCGCGCGCGGGCTTCGGTCAACGACCGGCCTTTGGGCGCCGGTTCGTCTAACAAATCGCCCCGGACCTGACAAGCGGCACGCGCGGTCCGGGGCGCCGATGGTCCTCGCGCGTCCGCCTTGCCTCGCGCGCCCGAGGCTGGGATACGAGGGCCTCGAGGACCAACCATGCTCGTCACCTGCCGCACCAACGGTCGCCACCGCCGCGCGCTCGGAAGCCGCCGGGCATGAGCGACGTCGCCGACGCGGGCGCGCCGGGCGGCCGAATGCGGCCGCAACGATCCATGGCGCGGACGGAGGCGCAGCCGGTCGACTGGCGCGTCGACGACCTGCCCGTCGCCTACGCGGACGCGGTGGTGGCGATGGAGCGGCGCGCCGACGCGATCGCGCGCGGGGAGGCGGGTGAGCTGGTGTGGCTGCTGGAGCACCCATCGCTCTACACGGCCGGCACGTCGACCCGCGCGCTCGACGAGAGGCCGCGCTTCCCCGTTCACCGGACGGGGCGCGGCGGCCAGATGACCTACCACGGTCCCGGTCAAAGGGTGGCCTACGTCATGCTCGACCTGCGGGCGCGGCAGCCGGACGTCCGCGCCTTCGTCGCGGCGCTGGAACGGTGGATCATCGACACGCTCGCCGCCTTCGCGATACGGGGCGAACGACGCGCCGACCGCGTCGGCGTATGGGTGGCCCGGCGCGACAAGCCCAGGGTCGTCGATCCACGAAGTCCCGAGGGCGCCGTCGCCGAGGACAAGATCGCCGCCATCGGCATCCGCGTCAGGCGTTGGGTGAGCTTCCACGGCATCTCGCTCAACGTCGAGCCGAACCTGTCACACTACGCCGACATCACGCCCTGCGGGATCGCGGACGCGCGTTTGGGCGTGACGAGCCTCGCCGACCTCGGGCACGTCGTCACGATGGCGGAGGTCGACGCCGCCATGCGCGCGGCCTTCGAGGCGGTGTTCGGCCCAACGCGCCTCGTCGATCCCCAGGATCGTTGATCCCCAAGGTCGTTGATATTCTTACCGTGAGGGTGCGTTCTGCGATCCCGCGCCCCGCGGCGATGCGTTGGTGCCGTCGAGCGCGCCGAAGATGTTGCGCAGGAAGCCGGGCGCGATCGCCGACAGCGGATTGATGCTGAGCGTCGGCGAACTCGCCAAACCCGAGATCCTGAAGGTGATGGCGAGCAGGCCCTCGTTCGACCGGCCGCCGAGGAAGACGCCGAAGACCGGGATCTGGGCGAACAGGTTGTTGATCGCGAAAACCGGCACGAAGGTGCCGTTCATCGCCACCTGATCGTGGGAATAATCGAGCCACCCGTCGACCGACAGGCCGATCTCCGGCCCGTACATCGTCGCGTCCTTCAGTTCGAGGCGGCTCCCTGTCCGGTGAAAGTCCACCTTCAAGCGCTTGAAGGCGGCGGCGGAGCCGTTGATGCGGCGCGCCGCGTCGGCGTCCTGGCCGGGTGCGCTCACTTCCGTCGTCTGCGCGACGAGCCGTCTCAACGCCGGCTCGTCGCGCAGCGTGAAGTCCCCAATCTCGAGGTTGCCGTCGATCTGGTCGCCACCCATCTGCATGGCCGCCTTGAGCGATCCGCCCTCCATGTGCTTGTAAAGGTCGATGAACGACAGGAGCGCACCGGCGTCCTGCGTCGAGACCCGCACCGCGTGGTTGACACCCATGGCGCCCGACACGGGTAGGCGGCCGAACCGCCCTTGAAGGTCGAATTGCCGGATCTGCCCGTCCCGCTTCGAAAGGACCAGGTCGACGTTGCTCATGGCCTCCTTGTTGAAGCCGGTGAGCAGCCCGGACTTGAGGTCGACGTCGAAGCCCCTGAAGCTGTCGGCCTCCTTCTTCTCCGCCTTGGCACTGCGCGACAGCGGTGTCGACTCGTTGGCCGGCGTCGAGGTCAAGGCCTTGAGGAAGGGGCGCGCGTCGATCGTCGAACCCCGGATCGTCAGCTTGAAGACATTGTCGTTGGTGGCGACGTCGAGCTTCATGTCGTCGCCCGGGGAAACCTTGAACGAGGGGAAGCGTGCAGCCTGGAACGCGTAGTTCGCCCCCAGGTCGAGCGCACCCCGCGCCTGCAACGAACCGACATCGACGGCGATGGCGTCGATCGCGGTGCGATCCTCGCCGGTCGCGAGGTTGAAGGCGATCTTCGCCGGTCTCCCCGCCGGCTTGTCCAGGCCGAGGAACGCGGCGGCGATCGTCGTCCTGGCGAGGTCGACGTCGACCTGCGCCTTGATCCTCGACGCGTCGCCGAGCGAGGCGTTGATGCGCGCGGTCATGGGACCGCTCACGCCGGGGATGGCAGACAATCCGACCCTGGCGCGCGCGGCATCGTCCAACGTCACGGTGATGGCGGCGTTGAGCGGCGCGGCGCCGGCGCGCGTCAGGTCGAAGGTCGCGGGTCCGCCGAAGATGCGGCCTTGCCCGGTCGCTTTGAGCCCGGTCGCCGAGTCGACGGTGATGGCGAGGGTGCCGTCCTCCAGGTTCTCCTTGCCGATGAGGTGATCGGCGACGAAGTTCTTCACCTTGGCGTCGACCTTGAGCGACTCCGCCGCCACGTCAGGCGCGGCGCCCAGGCTCAGCATCTTCGTCAGGTGGCCCTCGATCTGCCCGTGCAGCGTCGCGGCATCGAGCGGCAGGGCGGCATAGGGCTTCAAGGCGGGGCGTGAGAGGATGGTCGTGACCGCCTCGACGCTACCCGCCAGGTGCGCGTCGACGGAGGCCAGGATCGGGTGATGGTCGGCGTCGGCGACGGCGAAGATCCCCTCGGTGAGGGCGATCAGCTTGCCATCGACGTCGATCGTGCCGGTCGACACATCCAGCCGGGAGGTGCGGCCGGTGACGTGGCCGACGGCCTGCGCGTTCTCGATGGGCGGCACACCGTCCAGGAACGTCACGCGCGAGTTCGCCACCGACACGTCGAGCGACACGGACGCGTCGGGCGGCGAGCGGTCGGCCCGCATGCGCGTCAGCGCGTCGGCGTCGTAGTCGACCTGCACCCTGCCATCGGTGACGATCCCGCCGTCGAAATGGGTGAGGACCCAGGCTCGCACCGGCGAGGCCATGAAGGCCGGCCACATGCGCTGCACCACCGGCACCGGCGTCGGATCCATCGACGCTCCGAAGCGGACGCGCGGTCCCTTGAGCCAGTCGATCTGCCCGGCGAGCGCCATGCCGCCGCCGCCGACCTTCACCGCGAAGCGATCGAGGATCAATCGCTTCTCGGCCACAAGGAGGCGTCCGGCGAACTGCGCGCCCTCCAAAGCCACCGGCAGCTGACCCTTGCGATCGGGCCCGAACACGCCCGGCTCCGTCGTGGCGAGGCTGATGCGCCAGGGTTCACCCTCGTTCAGCGGCGGCATGACCTGCCCCGCGATCGTGACATGGGTCGTGCCGGCGCTGTAGTGCGTCGCATCCACCATGATCTGGCGGTCATCGCCGTTCCAGTGGAAGCCGCCGGTGATCGTGGTTCCGAAAACCGGCTCGTAGTCGGGATCGTCCAGCCGCAGGTAGCCGGGACCGACGCGGAACGTGCCGACTGCCTCGCTGAGCGAGTCGTCGGGCTTGAGCCCCATGTCGAACTTGGCGGCGAACGGCATGTCGGTTTCGGCACCGAAGGAGCGGGTGCCGACCAGCAGCTGCAGCTCGTCCACGGACACGTTGTCCGCCTTGAAGCCGAAATGGCGTTCGGCGCCGGGCGTGCCCTCGGCGAGCGCGGCGACGCGCCACCGTCCGCTCGGGCCTTCCGCGGACATGGTCAGCTTGGTCGTGCCGTGCGCCCTGTCGAAGGCGAGGTCGAGGCCCTTGTAGACCGTTTGACCACCCGTCACCTCGTCCTCGATCACCAGGGTGCCGCGCGCGATGCCGAGGCGGTCCACGGCGGCGATCGCGCTGCGCGGGTCGGTGAGCACGTCCATGAACCGGCGGATCGCCATCGATGCCCGCCGCATGACGGCGGCGCGGCGCGGTGGCGGGACGGTGGCCGGATCGGACGTCGTGGCGACGGGGGCGTCGGTCCCCTCGCCACCGCCGCCGAACTCGAAGAAGGGCTTGCCCTGCCCGGCCGCCACGGCGAGGTCGCCGTTCTTCAACAGCACCAGGCGAAGCGTCACGTCGAAGACGTCGAGGCGTCTCGGAACCACCTTGCCGATCATGAGGGGGAAGGGATCGACGAACACCTCCGCCTTGGGCGCGAACAGGATCGGCGTCCCGTCCGGGCCCGCCACGGCGAGGCTGTCGATGGTGAGGGTCGGCCCGAAGCCGCGCTGGACCAGCGCGGTGGCGCCGAGCGTGAACCGCGCCCCGCTGCCGAAACGATCGTGCAGCGAGCTGGCGATCCTTTGTCCGAGCCCTTCGAGCGGGATCGGTCCCTGCCCCATCCTGAAGACGAGCAAACCGAGGGCGACCACGACGAGCGCCACAAGGGTCGCCGTCAGCTTGCAGCAGGAAAAGGCGATCCGCGTCGGCGTCCAGCGGGATGCGGTCCTGGCGGCGCGTCCACGCTCGCAAGGAGGGGCGACGTCGGGGGGGGCGGCGTTCATCGGATCCGGAGGTCGGGCAAGGGGCGGGCGTCCTCGGCGGCGGAACTGGCAATATCATTTGGCGCCGACTATACGGAGCCCGGAGCGAAGCCCCGTTCCGCAGGCGTTCCGTGCCGGCCGAGGATGGCCCGTTTTTTTGGTCGAAAGGAAGGCAGCATGGTCGGCAAGCTCGAAGTGGGGGCGGCGGCGCCGGACTTTTCGTTGCCGGGCGACGGAGGGGACACGCTGTCCCTGGCCTCCTTCGCGGGACGGGCCCTCGTCCTTTACTTCTACCCGAAGGATGACACGACGGGGTGCACCGCGCAGGCCATCGACTTCAACGGCAAGGCGGCGGCCTTCGCGCGAGCGGGCGCGGCCATCCTGGGCGTGTCGCCCGACCCGACCAAGAGCCACGTCAAGTTCAAGACCAAGCACGACCTCGCGATCCCGCTCGCCTCCGACGAGGCCAAGGACACCCTGGCGGCCTACGGCGTGTGGGCGGAGAAATCGATGTACGGGCGCACCTACATGGGTGTGGAGCGCACCACCGTGCTGATCGCGGCCGATGGCACGATCGCGCGGATCTGGCCGAAGGTGAAGGTGTCGGGCCACGCCGACGAGGTCCTCGCGGCGGTGGAGGCGCTCGCGTGAACGCCCGTCACGCTTGATCGCGCTAATCGCCGGTGAAGACGCCCTCGCCGGCGACGAGTGTCAGCTTCACGCGACCCTCCATCCTGGCGCCGTCGAACGGCGTGTTCTTGCAGCGCGAGCGCAGGCGCGCCGGATCCACCAGGAAGGGCTCGTCGGGATCGAAGCGGATCAGGTCGGCCGGCGCGCCCACGCCCAACCGCCCCTGGGGCACGCGCAGGATCGCCGCCGGCCGCGCCGACATCGCGTCCAGCAGGCGTGGCAGGGTCACCTGGCCCGACGTCACGAGGCGCAGCGCGGCCGGCAGCATCGTCTCGATGCCGACGGCGCCCGGCTCCGCCTCGGCGAAGGGTAGGCGCTTCACCTCGACGTCCTGGGGGTTGTGATCGGAGACGATCGCGTCCACCAGGCCGCTGGCGACGCCTTCCACCAGCGCCAGCCGGTCCTCCTCGCAGCGCAACGGCGGCCGCAGCTTGAGGAACGTGCGGTAGTCGCCGATGTCGTTCTCGTTCAGCGTCAGGTTGTTGATGGAAACGGCGCAGGTCACGGGCAGGCCGGCGTCCTTGGCGCGACGGATCACGGCGAGCGAGGCGGCGGTGGAGATGAGCGCCGCGTGGTAGCGGGCGCCGGTGAGGGCCACCAGCCGCATGTCGCGCTCGAGGACGATCGTTTCCGCCTCGCCTGGGATGCCGAACAGGCCGAGTCGCGAGGCGAACTCGCCCTCGTTCATCACGCCCTCGGCCGCGAGCTCCGCGTCCTCGGCATAGTGGATGATGAGGGCGTCGAAGTCCCTGGCGTAGACCATCGCGCGGCGCAGCACGCGGGCGCTGGCGATCGAGTTCGGCCCGTCGCTGAAGGCGACCGCGCCGGCCCCCATCAGCAGGCCGATCTCCGCCAGGTCGGCGCCGCGCAGGCCCTTCGTCACCGCCGCGCAGGGCAACACGCGGACGACGCCGGTGTCGCGGGCGCGGCGCAGCAGGAAGTCCACGACGGCCGGGTCGTCCACCGCCGGGTTGGTCGATGGCAGGGCGAGGATGGTGGTGACGCCGCCTGCCGCCGCCGCCGCCGTGACGGTGGCGATCGTTTCGCGGTACTCGGCGCCGGGCTCGCCGACGAAGGCGTGCAGGTCGATCAGGCCGGGTGCCACCACGTCGCCGCCGCAATCGACCGTGCGGACGTGGGCGGGAAGGTTGGCCGCCGTCACGTCGGCGCCGACGCGGGCGATCACGCCGCGCTCGATCAGCACGCCGCCGCGCGTCTGCGTCCCGGCGACCGGATCGACCAGGCGGGCGTCGAGGAGGGCGAGGGTATCGGACGCGTGCGGCGGAAGGGGTACGACGCTCATGGGCAGTTCACCCGTTCGGCAGGTGCTGGGCGAGCGCCTGCAGCACCGCCATCCTCACCGCGACGCCCATCTCCACCTGCTCGCGGATCAGGCTCTGCGCGCTGTCGGCCACGGTCGAGCTGATCTCGACGCCCCGGTTCATGGGGCCCGGATGCATGACCAGCGCGTCGGGCTTGGCCAGCGCCAGCTTGGCCTCGTCGAGGCCGAAGAACTGGAAGTACTCCCGGGTGGAGGGCACGAAGCCGCCGTGCATCCGCTCGCGCTGCAGGCGCAGGCACATCACGATGTCGGCGTCGCGCAGGCCCTCGCGCATATCACGGTACACCTCGACGCCCATGCGCTCGATGCCGGTGGGCAGCAGGGTGGAGGGCGCGACCACGCGCACGCGGGCGCCCATCAGCGTCAGCAGGATGATGTTGGATCGCGCGACGCGCGAATGGAGCACGTCACCGCATATCGCCACCACCAAACCATCGATGCGGCCCTTGTTGCGGCGGATGGTGAGGGCGTCGAGCAGGGCTTGGGTCGGGTGCTCGTGCGCCCCGTCGCCGGCGTTGACGACCGCGCAATCCACCTTGCGGGCCAGCAGGTGCACGGCGCCGGCGTGGTGATGGCGCACCACGATGATATCGGGGCGCATGGCGTTGAGCGTCATCGCCGTGTCGATCAGCGTTTCCCCCTTCTTCACGCTGGAGGTCGACACCGACATGTTCATCACGTCGGCGCCGAGGCGCTTGCCGGCGAGCTCGAAGGAGGATTGCGTCCGGGTCGACGCCTCGAAGAAGAGGTTGATCTGGGTGCGCCCGCGCAGGGTCGAGCGCTTCTTCTCGATCTGGCGGGACACGGCGATCGCCTCCTCCGACAGGTCGAGGAGGTTCCGCACGTCGGGAACGGTGAGCCCTTCGATGCCGAGGAGGTGGCGGCTGCGGAAGGTCGGCGGGACGGCGCTCGTCATGAGCCCTGGTCTATCGGAAACCCGCCCCCGGTTGTCAAAGGGTGGTGTCAAAATGGGCGATGTCGAAAGGGGGCGCCGAAGGGCCAGCGCCACTCCCGGCGAACATCCTGGACGCGGGGGCCCGCGCCCAGGCGTCGGCCCTATTCCGCGGCCTGCGCCGTGGCCGAGGCGGCGGACACCGGATCCTGCCCGAGGCCGAGCGCGCCCATGGGGTAGGCGAGGTAGAGCGCGAGGCCGGTAAACAGGAAGCCGCCGACGATGTTGCCAAGGACGACCGGCAACTCGTTGTAAGTCAGGTACTGGACGACCGTGGTGCCGGCGTTCAGCATGATGCCGAGCGGGAACAACGACATGTTCACCACGCAGTGCTCGAACCCCTGCGCGAAGAAGATCACGATCGGCAACCAGCAGCCGAGGATCTTGCCGACCGACGTCGAGGAGGCCGTCGCCATGACCACGCCGAAGCACACCATCCAGTTGCAGAGCATGGCCTTGACGAAGACGGTGATCAAGCCCTGGCCGCCGAGCGCGGCGTAGCCGGCGGAGCGCGCCGTTACGGCCGCCCGCAGCTTGTCGCCGATCGGGCCGCCGGCGTCGTGGCCGGCGCTCGTCAGCGCGACGTAGGCGAGCCCGGCGAAGATCAGGGCGCCGATGAAGTTGCCGACGAAGGCGACGAGCCAGTTGACGAGCATCTGCGACACGCTCGCCCGTCCGGCCATGACCGCCATCGGCAGCAGGGCGAAGCTGCCCGTGACGAGGTCGAGGCCGAGCACCATGATCATGGCGAAGCCCACGGGGAAGATCAGCGCCCCGACGATCGGGTATCCCGTCTGGGCCAGGGCCGTGAACGCCAACGTCGTCGCCACGCCGAGCAAGGCCCCGGCGAGCCCCGAGCGGACGAGGAGTTCCCCGACCGAGAGGCGCGCCTTGGCCGCCCCCATCTCGATCAATCCTTGCACGACCAGCGCTGGTTTGACGACGTCCACCATTCTCATTCACTCCCGGTTCGGAGCGACGCACTTTGCAACTTGTGCGCCAACGAATCGCGCACCACCTCGTCAAAGTCGATGTGTTGCCACCACATCACATGCCACGATGCCGCGTCACGAACGGCACGGGGCTGGCGGTGGTCGGTCGTCGCGGGTGGCGGTGTTGACGCGGCGCACCATATGGCTGCTCCTGACACGTGTTGGCCCGCACGCTCGACGCCGGGCGGCGCGGGTCCGATCGCGGCCGGACGGCGTCCCGGCATGTTGAAGTCCCGACGCGCCGAACCCTTAAGGATGCCTGCGAGATGGAAGTCGTCATCGTCGAGTCGCCAGCCAAGGCCAAGACGATCAACAAGTACCTTGGCAAGAACTACGAGGTTTACGCCTCCTACGGTCATATCCGCGACCTGCCGTCGAAGGATGGGTCGGTCGATCCCGACGCCGATTTCGCGATGATCTGGGACGTCGACACCAAATCCGCCAAGCGCATGGCCGACATCGCCAAGGCGGTGAAAGGCTCGACCGGCGTGATCCTGGCGACCGACCCGGACCGCGAGGGCGAGGCGATCTCCTGGCACGTGCTGGAGGTGCTGAGGAACAAGAAGGTCTTGAAGGACGTCAAGGTGTCCCGCGTCACCTTCAACGCCATCACCAAGGCGGCGGTCAGCGAGGCCATGGCCAAGCCCCGCGAGATCGACGGCGCGCTTGTCGACGCCTATTTGGCGCGCCGCGCGCTCGACTACCTCGTCGGCTTCACGCTCTCCCCCATCCTGTGGCGCAAGCTGCCCGGCGCGCGCTCCGCCGGCCGGGTGCAATCGGTGACGCTGCGCATCATCTGCGAGCGCGAGACCGAGATCGAGAGGTTCGTCCGGCAGGAGTATTGGTCGCTGCTGGCGCGGCTCAGGACGAAGGACGGGAGCGCGGTCAACGCGCGGCTCGTCGGCGCCGACGGCACCAAGCTCGGCCGGCTCGACGTGCCCGACGAAGCCGCGGCGCGCGCGCTCCAGACGGCGCTGGAGCGCGGCGCCTACACCGTGGCCAAGGTCGAGGCGAAGCCCACGCGGCGCAACCCGCAGCCGCCCTTCACCACCTCCACCATGCAGCAGGAGGCGAGCCGCAAGCTGGGCTTCTCGCCCAACCGCACGATGCAGCTCGCCCAGCGGCTCTACGAGGGCGTCGACATCGGCGGCGAGACGGTCGGGCTCATCACCTACATGCGGACCGACGGCGTCGACATGGCCCCCGAGGCGGTGTACGGCGCCCGCCGGGTCATCGGCAAGGAGTTCGGCGAGCGCTACGTGCCCAAGGTCCCGCGCAAGTACACGGCCAAGGCGAAGAACGCGCAGGAAGCCCACGAGGCGGTGCGCCCGACCGAACTCGCCCGGCTGCCCAAGCAAGTCGCCCGCTCGATGGAACCGGACTTGGCGAAGCTGTACGAGCTGATCTGGACGCGCACGATCGCCAGCCAGATGGAGTCGGCCGACATCGAGCGCACCGCGGTCGACATCGTGGCCGAGGGGGACGGCCGCCAGCTGGAACTGCGGGCGAACGGCCAGGTCGTGACCTTCGACGGCTTCCTCAAGCTGTACCAGGAAGGCCGCGACGACGAGGACGACGAGGAGGGCGCGCGCCTGCCCGCGATGGCGCGGGGCGACCGGCTCAGCAAGGACAAGGTCGACGCCGACCAGCACTTCACCGAGCCGCCGCCGCGCTTCACCGAGGCGACGATCATCAAGAGGATGGAGGAGCTGGGTATCGGCCGTCCCTCGACCTACGACGCCACCGTGCAGACCCTGAAGGCGCGCGAATACGTCAAGCTCGAGAAGAAGCGGCTGGTGCCCGAGGACAAGGGGCGGCTCGTCATCGCCTTCCTCGAGAGCTTCTTCGCCCGCTACGTCGGCTACGACTTCACCGCCGACCTGGAAGGCAAGCTCGACCTCATTTCCAACCACGAGATCGACTGGAAGGAGGTCCTGCGGGATTTCTGGCGCGACTTCTCGGCCGCGGTGGCGGGCACCAGCGAGCTGCGCACCACCGAGGTGCTGGACAACCTCAACGAGGTGCTGGGCTCGCACATCTTCCCCGCGCGCGGGGATGGGTCGGACCCTCGCTCGTGCCAGCATTGCCAGACCGGCAAACTGTCCCTGAAACTGGGCAAGTTCGGCGCGTTCGTCGGCTGCTCGAACTATCCCGAGTGCAAGTACACCCGGCAGCTCAACCAATCCGGCGACGGCGTCGAGGCCGAGGCGGGCGGCCCCAAGGTGCTCGGCCTCGACCCGGCGTCCGGCGTCGCCGTGACGCTGCGCGACGGTCGCTTCGGTCCCTACATCCAGCTCGGCGAGCCGGCGGAGGGCGAGAAGCCGAAGCGTTCCTCGCTGCCGAAGGATCTCCCGCCGGGCGACGTGACGCTGGAGCAGGCGGTCGCCCTGCTCTCGCTGCCGCGCGAGGTGGCGCGCCATCCCGAAACGAAGGAGCCGATCGTCGCCGCGCTCGGCCGCTACGGTCCTTACGTGCAGCATGGCAAGACCTACGCGAACCTCGGCAAGGGCGACGACGTGCTCACCATCGGCGGCAACCGCGCGATCGACCTGATCGTCGCCAAGGAGAGCGGCCTGACGGGACGGCGCTTCGGTTCGAGCGAAGGCGCGGCCGCCAAGGTGCTCGGCGATCACCCGAGCGGGGGCGCGGTGGCGCTGAAGGCCGGACGTTACGGCCCCTACGTCAGCCACGGCAAGGTCAACGCCACCCTGCCGAAGGACGCCGACCTCACGACCTTCACGCTGGAGGAGGCCGTGGCGTTGATCACCGCCAAGGCCGCCGGCGGCGACGGGCCGGCGCAGGGCCGCCTGCTGGGCGAGCACCCGCAGGGCGGCGCCATCACCGTGCGGGAGGGCCGCTTCGGCCCCTACGTCAGTTACGGCAAGGTCAGCGCGACGCTGAAGCGCGACATGTCGCCGGATGATTTGAGCCTGGAGGAGGCGATCCGCTTGATCGAGGACAAGGAAGCCGCCGGCCCGCCCAAGCGGAAGGCCGGCGGCGCGAAGGCGGGTGCGGCCAAGGCGGCCGCGAAGCCCGGCAAGCCAAAGGCGGCGAGCCCGCAACGCGCCAAGCCGGCGGCCGCGACGCGGAGCGCGGTCAAGCCGGCCGCGACGAAGGCGGCGGCCGCGAAGAAGAGCAAGGCATGACGAGGAGTCAGGCATGAGCAAGCGGGCGATCCCCCGGCGGGCGGCGACCCTCGGGGGGCAGGCGGCCGAGGCGACGCCCACGCGCGAGGACATCGTCGCCTTCATCGCGCGCGAACGCGAAGGATCGTCCGAACGGGCCTCGACGATCGGCAAGCGGGAGATCGCCCGCGCCTTCGGCATCAAGGGGTCGGACAAGGTCGAGCTGAAGCGCGTGTTGCGGCAGTTGGAGGCGGAGGGCGCGATCGAGCGCCACGGCCGTAGCCTCGGCAAACCCGGTACGCTGCCGGTGACCGTGCTCGCGGAGGTTTACAGCCGCGACCGCGACGGCGATTTGTTGGCCAAGCCGGTCGACTGGGACGGTGCCAACGGTCCCGCGCCGACCATCGCGTTGCACCTGCCCAGGCGGGGCAAGGTGGGCGGCCCGATGCCGGGCCTGGGCGACCGGGCGCTGGTGCGCACGGAGCGCAACCACGACCCGGAACCGGGCGAGCCGGCCTACACCGGGCGCATCGTCAAGGTCCTCGCGCGCGCGAGGGCGAGCGTTCTCGGCATCTACCAGGCCGGCCCCGGAGCCGGCGGCCGGGTGCTGCCCGTCGACAAGAAGACGGCGAACAGGGGCGCCTTCACCGTTCGCGCCGGCGATGAGGGCGACGCGCAGGACGGTGACCTCGTCGCGGTCGACGTGCTCGGCGGCGATCGCCTCGGGCTGACCGCCGCCAAGGTGCGCGAGCGGATCGGCTCCTTCGCCAGCGAGAAGGCGGCGAGTCTGATCGCCATCCACGTCCACAAGATCCCGAGCGTGTTCGGGCCAGCCGCGATGGCGGAGGCCGAGGAGGCGCGCGCCGCGGAGGCGGCCGGACGTGAGGACTGGCGCGCGCTGGCGCTCGTGACGATCGACCCGCCCGACGCCAAGGATCACGACGATGCGGTTCACGCCGTGGCCGACGACGATCCGGACAACCCGGGCGGCTTCGAGCTCACCGTCGCCATCGCCGACGTCGCCGCCTACGTTCGGCCGGGCTCGTCCCTCGACCGCGAGGCGCTGGAGCGTGGCAACTCGGTGTACTTCCCCGACCGCGTCGTGCCGATGCTGCCCGAGCGCATCTCCAACGACCTTTGCTCGCTGCGCGCCGACGCCGACCGTCCGGCGCTGGCGATGCGGATGACCATCGACGCGGACGGCCGCAAGCGCCGCCATAGCCTGCACCGGATCATCATGCGATCGCGCGCGAAGCTCGCCTACGCGCAGGCGCAGGCCGCGATCGATGGGGCGAGCGACGAGGTGACGGGGCCGCTGCTGGCGCCGGTGCTGGAACCGCTCTACGCCGCCTACGCCGCGCTGAAGCGCGCCAAGGCGGCGCGGGAGCCGCTCGACCTCGACCTGCCCGAGCGCAAGGTGCTGCTGCGGGCGGACGGCACCGTCGATCGCGTCGTCGTGCCGGACCGGCTCGACGCCCACCGCCTCGTCGAAGAGTTCATGATCCTCGCCAACGTGGCGGCCGCGGAGCTGCTGGAGGAACGCGGCCAGAGGCTGATCTATCGCGCCCACGCCGAGCCGAGCGCGGAGAAGCTGCACAACCTGGCCGAGTTCCTCCAAACGATCGGCATCAAGCTCGCCAAGGGTCAGGTGGTCACGCCGGCGCAGTTCAACGGCATCCTGGCCCAGGTGCGCGACACCGCCCACGAGCAGATCACCAACGACGTCGTGCTGCGCTCGCAGGCGCAAGCGGTGTACACGGCCGACAATTACGGGCATTTCGGCCTGCGGTTGCGCCGCTACGCCCACTTCACCTCACCGATCCGTCGCTACGCCGACCTCGTCGTGCATCGCGCGCTCATCCGGGCCTGCAAACTCGGCCCCGATGGTTTGCCGGCCGATGGTTTACCGGACATGGACGCCGACGAACTGGAGGAGGTGGCGACCCGCATCTCCGCCGCCGAGCGCCGCGCGATGGCGGCCGAGCGCGACACGATCGACCGGCTGATCGCCGCCCACCTCGCCGACCGCGTCGGGGCGATCTTTTCGGGCCGCATCGCCGGGGTGACCCGCGTCGGCCTGTTCGTGAAGCTCGCCGACACGGGCGCGGACGGCTTCATCCCGGCGGCGACGCTGGGCGACGACTTCTTCCGCTACGAGGAAACGTTGCACGCCCTGGTCGGCACCCGCACGGGGGAAACGCTGCGGCTCGGCGACGGCGTCACCGTCAGGCTGGTCGAGGCCGCCCCGGTCGCCGGCGCGCTTCGCTTCGAGCTGGTCGAGGGCGCCGCGACGGCGAAGCCGCGCGGACCCGTCCGGGGCGGTCGCACCGCGTCCGCGCGCCCGGCCAAACGTGACGTTCGGTCCTCTAGCCGTCGCCGCCGCAATCCTTAATTTTGTTAGGATGGCGCCATGGCGGATTGTGGCGGCGAGACGCTGGCTGGCGAGGCCGGCGGACAGGATGTCAGCGACGTGATCATCAACGACAAGGGCCACGAGCCCCTCAAACGGGTGCCCCCGCGCGACACGTGGACGGCGATCAAGCGCGGCTTGCGCGGACGCTGCCCCGCGTGCGGACGGGGGCGCATCCTCCACGCCTACAGCGAGGTCAACGAATCCTGTCCGGCCTGCGGCGAGGAGATGCACCATCACCGCGCCGACGATTTTCCGCCCTACATCACGATCTTCGCCGTCGGTTACATCCTCGGCGCTGCAATGCTTCTCGTCAACGCCATCTGGCCCAACCTGCCGATCCTCATCCATCTCGTGATATGGCCCACGCTGTGCGCCGTCCTCTCGCTCCTGCTCCTGCCCATCTTCAAGGGTGGCCTCGTCGCCTATCAATGGGCGCTGCGCATGCACGGCTTCGAGACGGCGCATCGGCAGGCGTCGCGAACGCCGGACGCGCAGGAGGTACGGCAGGACCCCATGCCGTCGCGTATCGAGCCGGTCGTCCGCCGTTCGGCGGCTTGACGACCGTCACCGGGGCGTGACCGCTCGCGGGCGGGCGGATGCCGGGATGGTCCGCGTGCTGGCCGGCGTCATTACCGTCGCGGCACTCGCCGGCTGCGGCCTGTCCCTCGCGGTCGCCGCCCTCGCCGTACGGCTCGACCAGGCCGGCTTCAACGCGCGCGCGATCGGGCTGAACACGGCGGCCGAAGGCATCGCCGTCCTGGTCGCCGCGCCTTTCGTCCCGCGCCTCGCCCGTCACCTCGGCGTCACGCGCCTGTTGGCGGCGGCGTTGGTCGTCGGCGCCGTCACCCTCCTCGGCTTCGCGTTGACTGCCAGCTACGCCGCCTGGCTCGCGCTCCGGTTCGGCGTCGGGCTGAGCGCCACCGTCATGTTCGTCCTCAGCGAGTTCTGGATCACGTCCGCCGCGCCAGCGGGGCGCGCGGGCCTCGCCATCGCGCTCTACGTCATCAGCCTGGCGATCGGCTCCGCGCTCGGGCCGCTGATCCTCGCGGCCGTGGGAACTGCTGGCACCCTGCCCTTCGCCATCGCCGGTGCGCTCCTCCTGGCGGCCAGCGTCCCGCCCGCCCTGCCTGGCGCGCCGGCCCCGCCCTTGGGAGGTGCCGGCGCGCGGGCCGTGTTCGCGGTGCTTCGCCGGGCCCCGGCCGCGACCCTGGCCGGCCTGCTGCACGGCGCGGTCGAGGCGGCGGCCTTCTCCTTGCTGCCGGTCTACGCGCTGCGCGCCGGCGCCCCCGTGGCGGTCGGCGCCTCGCTCGTGAGCGCGTTCATCCTCGGCTCGGCGATGCTGCAACTGCCTATCGGCTGGATCGCCGACCGGGTGGATCGCCGGCGGCTGCTGCTGACCCTCGCGATCGCGGGAGCGGTCGGCGCCGGCCTGCTCGCCGTGCTCACGCTGCGCGACACGTTCACCTTCAGGCTCGTCCTGCTCGGCTGGGGCGGGATCGTCGGCGCCTTCTACCCCGTCGGGCTCAACCAGCTCGGCGCCGAACTCGGACGATCGGACCGTGGACTCGCGGGCGCCAACGCGGCCTTCGTCATGACTTACGCGCTCGGCATGATGGTCGGACCACCCGTGATCGGGGCGGGACTCGACCTCGCCCCACCCTCCGGCCTGTTCTGGACGGTGGCGGCGTTGATCGGGCTCTACGGTGGCGTGGTCGGCGTCACGATCCTCCAGCCGCGGCGCCCACCCTCGCGGGCGCCCGTCCTTGACTGAGGGCCGATTGCGCCTATGGTTCGCACCGATGCGGACCCTGCCCCAGGCGGGTGGCGCCGCCATTGCCACGAGCCTCGCCGGCTCGCACCGGGACATTGGATGTTATGGCCAAAGCTGCGATGATCAAGATCAAGCTCGTGTCCTCGGCGGACACGGGCTATTTCTACGTGACGAAGAAGAACGCCCGCACCAAGACGGATAAGTTGAGCTTCAAGAAGTACGATCCGATCGCGCGCAAGCACGTCGACTTCAAGGAAGCCAAGATCAAGTAAGGCGCGACGAGGGGCTAAAGCGTCCCCGCGAGGCCCGGCCGCATCGCTTGCAGGCGACAAGCGCAGACCGGTCGCTCGTCCGACAGGCCCCGCCCGGATAAACGGACGATGGTCTGGGCGCCTCCCGTCCGGCGGGCGCACACCAGCACCGCCCCATCGGTGAGACGGGCGATCAATCCATCCGGCACGATGTCCAGCACGCCGTGGATGATGACCCGATCGAACGCGGCGTCGCCGAGCCCCGTCGCGGCCAAGCCATCCGCCCATACGACCGCCGCGTCGCCGCGCCCGCGCGCGTCCAACCGTTCCTGCGCCGCGACGGCGAGGCCCCGGAATCGCTCCAAGCCGAGGACCGTGTCGGCGAGTTGGGCGAGCAGCGCCGTCGCGTAGCCGCTGCCGGCGCCGATTTCCAGGACCCTGTGCGCGCGCTCGACGCAGAGGGCCTCGATCATCCGGGCGATCAGGCCGGGTTCGGCCGTGGTCTGGCCGCAGCCAATCGGCAGGGCGATGTCGCGTGACGCGAGTCCTTGGTGGCGCGGCGCCACGAAGGGCGCGCGCGGCACCAGCTCGAAGGCCCGTAGCACGCGCCAATCCTGGACGCCGAGGGCGCGCATCCGCAGGTGGGACGCGACCTTGGCTTCCGCTCGCCCGTCCGCGCGTTGTTCATCCCCGGCCCGATCGTCCCCGTCGTGCGTCGGCGTGTCCGACATCGCCCGGTCCG
>CAXSDP010000016.1:35801-66094 GCA_964235705.1 uncultured Beijerinckiaceae bacterium
TCCCCGGCCCGATCGTCCCCGTCGTGCGTCGGCGTGTCCGACATCGCCCGGTCCGCCTCCACGACCGGGTCAATCGGCGAAGAGCCGGGCGAGGTGGGTCACCGCCGGCTCGTCGGTGAGGTTGAGCTTCAGGGGCGTGACCGAGATGCGCTTCAGCGCCATCGCTTCGAGGTCGGTTCCGGGCGCCGCGGCGAAGGCTCCGCGTCCGAAGCCGATCCAGTAGTATGGATTGCCGCGCCCGTCGGCGCGCGGCTCGACGCGCACGATGTTGGCGTCGCGGCGGCCCTGCACGGTGGCGCTGACGCCGGTGACGTCCTCCGGCGCGCAGGCCGGGAAGTTGATGTTCACCACGACGTCCGAGCCGATGCCGGCGTCGAGCACGCGCCGGATGACGCCGGGCGCGTGGGTCTCGGCGCAGTCCCAGCGGATCGCGTCGCGCCCGCCGTAGGCGCCCCGGCCATAGGCCTGCGACAGGGCGATCGAGCGGATGCCGAGGATGGTGCCTTCCACCGCGCCGGCGACCGTGCCGGAGTAGATCACGTCCTCGGCGACGTTCTGGCCGGCGTTGACGCCGCTGAGGATCAGGTCGACCGGCTTGTCCGCGAGGATGTGCTTGAGGCCCATGATGACGCAGTCGGTCGGCGTGTCCTTGACGGCGTACCGGGTCGCGGAAACCTGCCGCAGCCGCAGCGGGTCGTTGACCGAGAGCGAGTGCGCGACGCCGGACTGGTCCGACTCGGGCGCCACCACGGTGACGTCGTCGGAAAGCGTCTTGGCGATGCGCTCCAGCACGTCCAGGCCGGGGCCGTGGATGCCGTCGTCGTTGGTGACCAGGATGCGCATCACGCCCCTCCGATCCGGGTCACGCCGCCCATGTAGGGGCGTAGCTCGTCCGGCACGCGGACGCCGCCGTCCGCCTCCTGGTAGTTCTCCAGCACGGCGACGAGCGCGCGGCCAACCGCCACGCCCGAGCCGTTCAGCGTGTGGACGAAGCGGACAGACTTGGCGCCGGCCATCCTAGATCTCGCGTTCATCCGCCGCGCCTGGAAGTCGCCGCACACGGAACAGGACGAGATCTCGCGGTAGCGCCCCTGCCCCGGGAGCCAAACCTCGATGTCGTAGGTCCTGCGGCTCGCGAAGCCCATGTCGCCGGTGCACAGCACCATCACGCGGTAGGCGAGGCCGAGCCGCCTCAGCACCTCTTCGGCGCAGCCCAGCATGCGCTCGTGTTCGGCGGCGGACTGCTCGGGCGTCGTGACCGAGACGAGTTCCACCTTCGTGAACTGGTGCTGGCGGATCATCCCGCGCGTGTCGCGCCCCGCCGCGCCGGCCTCAGCGCGGAAACACGGGGTGGCGGCGGTGAAGCGCAGCGGCAGCGATGCCTCGTCGAGGATCGACTCGCGCACGAGGTTGGTGAGGGGCACCTCGGCGGTCGGGATCAGCCACAAGTCGCTCGCCCGGTCCTCCTTGCCCTCCCGGGTCGCCAGGAACTGGTCGTCGCGGAACTTCGGCAGCTGCGCCGTGCCGAACATCGCCTCGTCCCTGACCAGGATCGGCGGGTTCACCTCGGTGTAGCCGTGCGCCTCCGTGTGGAGGTCGAGCATGAACTGCGCGAGCGCCCGCTCCAGCCGGGCGAGCGGCCCCTTGTTGACGACGAAGCGCGCCCCCGACAGCTTGCCCGCCGTCTCGAAGTCCATCAGCCCCAGCGCCTCGCCGATCGCCCAATGCTCCTTGGGCGCGAAGGCGAAGGCGGGCTTCTCGCCGACTTCCCTCAGCACCACGTTGCCGTCCTCGTCCGCGCCGACCGGCACGTCGTCGTGGGGATGGTTCGGGATGGCGGCGAGCAGGGTGTCGAGGGCGACGACCGCCTCGCGCTCGGCCGCTTCCAGCCCCGGCACCTGCGCCTTCAGCTCGGCGACCTCCGCCTTCAGCCGGTCCGCCTCCGGTGCGTCCTTGGCCTTCATCGCCGCGCCGATCTCGCGGGCGGCGGCGTTGCGCCGTTCCTGCGAGGCCTGGGCGGCGACGATCGCCGCGCGGCGCCGCTCGTCCAGGCCCACGATGGCGGCGGCCAGCGGTTCGAGCCCGCGACGGCGGCGGCCCTCGTCGAAGGCGGCGGTGTTGTCGCGGATCCATTTCACGTCAAACATGGCGGGTGACTTCGGGTTGGGGTCCCTCTTCGCACGCGCGCGCCGCCCGACAAAGCAGCCGTCACGCGAAAAGTCGTGGCGGTGTCATACGTGGCGACGTCAAAGGTGCAGCGGCGATCCGTGCGTGTGGAAGGCGCGGACCTTGCGGAACACCGGCGTATCGTAGTTGCCGGGTGTTTCCAGCTCACCGCTCAGCCAGGAGAACACGTCGCGGTCGGGCGCCTCCATCAGCAGTTCCAGGTCGTCGAGGTCACTGTCGGGCAGCTCGGCGATCTTCGCGTCGGCGAAGCGCCCCATGCAGAGGTCCATCTCGCGCGTGCCGCGATGCCAGGCCCGGAACAGGATGCGGCGGCGGCGCTCGTCCAAACCTTCGGGCTGGGGCATCATCGACTCCTCGGGACGGCGGTGGGAACGCGTGATCGGGTGCCGCGCGATTGCTGCGCGGGAGCTCGACCTATAGCGTCCGGCGGCCAGCCTGTCAGCCGCCGGCACCCACCGCACAGCAGCACGTCGGATGCGCCCGCACCTCCTCGACCCCCTGTTCGCCGCCGCCTCCACCCTGCCCGGCATCGGGCCGAAGACCGGCGCGCACCTCGACCGGCTGCTCGGGCCGGGTCAATCCGGGTCGGGTCACGGGCCGGCCAGGGTCGTCGACGTGCTGTTCCACCTCCCCCACGCGGTGGTCGACCGGCGCAACCAGCCTCCCATCGCCGACGCGCCGATCGACGTGGTCGTCACGCTGCGCGCCACCGTCACAGACCACCGCCCGCCGCCGCCGCGCTCGCGCGCGCCCTACCGGGTGCTCGTCGAGGACGCGACCGGCGACGTGCTGCTGATCTTCTTCCTGTCCAACCACGCCTGGATCGCCAAGAGCTTGCCGCTCGGCGCGGAGCGCTGGATCTCCGGCAAGCTCGAACTCTACGACGGCCACCGCCAGATGGTGCATCCCGACCACGTCGTCGACGCCGAAGGCTTCGCGCGCATGCCGCTGACCGAGCCGATCTACGGCTTGACCGAGGGCCTGTACCCGCGCGTGCTCGCCAAGGCGGTGGACGGCGCGCTCGCCAAGCTGCCGCCGCTGCCGGACTGGTACGAGGGGTTGGGCGTGAAGGTGCCGCCCCTGCCGGCATTTGCCGAGGCGCTGGCCGCCGTGCACCATCCGGCCGCGCCCGAGGCGATCGAACCGACGGCGCGCGCCCGCGTCCGCCTGGCGCTGGACGAGTTGCTCGCCCACCAGGTCGCGCTCGCCCTGATGCGCAAGCGCCTGCGCGTGCGGGCCGGGCGCGCCGGCACGGGCGCGCGGTCGAAGGCCGACGCGATCGCCGCCGCCTTGCCCTTCTCCCTCACCGGGGCGCAGGCGAGCGCGCTGGCCGAGATCCGCGCCGACCTCGCGGCGCCGGCGCGCATGCTGCGGCTGCTGCAGGGCGACGTGGGCTCGGGGAAGACGCTGGTCGCGTTGCTCGCGATGGCCGACGTGGTCGAGTCCGGCCGCCAGGCGGTGCTGATGGCGCCGACGGAGATCCTCGCCCGTCAGCACTTCGCCGGTTTGGCGCCGCGCGCGGAAGCGGCCGGCATCCGCGTGGCCATCATCACCGGGCGCGACAGGCCGGCCGAGCGGGCGCGCACGCTGGAGGGCCTGCGCGCCGGCACGATCGACATGGCGATCGGCACCCACGCGTTGATCCAGGACAAGGTCGCCTTCCACGACCTCGGGCTGGCGGTCGTCGACGAGCAGCACCGTTTCGGCGTCCACCAGCGCCTCGCCTTGTCGGCCAAGGGCGAGGCGGTCGACATCCTGGTGATGACGGCGACGCCGATCCCACGCACGCTGGTGCTCTCCTACTTCGGCGACATGGACGTGTCCGCGCTGCGCGAGAAGCCGCCCGGCCGCAAGCCGATCGACACCCGCGCCTTGCCGGTCGATCGGCTGGACGAGGTGGTGGCGGGGCTCGGCCGGGCGGTCGAGGCGGGCAAGCGCGCGTACTGGGTGTGCCCGCTGGTGGCGGAGAACGAGGAGATCGATGCCGCCGCCGCGCTGGAGCGCTACGAGCTGCTGCGGCAATTCTTCGGCGAGAAGGTGGGGCTGATCCACGGCCGCATGAAGGGCGAGGAGAAGGACGCCGCCATGGCCGCCTTCGCCGCCGGGCGCGTGCAGGTGCTGGTTGCCACCACCGTGATCGAGGTGGGGGTGGACGTGCCGGAGGCCACCATCATCGTCATCGAGCAGGCCGAGCGCTTCGGCCTCGCGCAGATCCACCAGCTGCGCGGCCGCGTCGGGCGCGGCGCCGGGGCATCGGCTTGCGTGCTGCTCTACAAGGCGCCGCTCGGCGCGGTGGCCCAGGCCCGCATCACGATCCTGCGCGAGAGCGAGGACGGCTTCCTCCTGGCGGAGGAGGACCTGCGACTGCGCGGCGAGGGCGAGGTGCTGGGCACCCGCCAGTCCGGCTTGCCGGGCTTCAAACTGGCCAAGCTCGACGTGCACGGCGACCTGCTGCGGCTGGCGCGGGACGCGGCGCAGCGGCTCGTCGACGCCGACCCCGACCTGCTCGGTCCCGCCGGGCCGGCGGTGCGGGTGTTGCTGCACTTGTTCGAGCGCGAGGAGGCGATCAGGCTGATCGACGCGGGATGAGGTGACACGGGTGCGCTATCGCGCGACGGATTCACTCACGTCGGGGGTCTTGTCACGTCGATGTCCTTGGACGGCGTCACCGGGGGTATCACCACCCCCGGCACGATCGGCGGCGGCACGGACACTCCGGTCACCGGGGCCAGCGGCTGCGTGACGACCCGGTCGCTCACCGGACGATCGCCGAGGACGGCCGTCACCTCGCCGTCGCCGACGCGCTTGGCGCCGATGCTGGCACCGATCCGGCGCACCACGTCGGGGGCGACGTAGTTGCCGTGGCCGATCAAGCCGATCGACTCGTCGGACAGGTCGTAAACCGTGACACCGAGCTGATCGAGCACGGCCTTGTCCTCGGGGTTGCTCGGGCTCAAGGAACCGACGCGCGGCCGATCGCCGGCCAAGCGTCGGGACAGCGACAAGGCACGGTCGTTCGACGACACGAGGATGGTCACATGGGAGGCACCGACCTTGGCGATCTGGTTGCGGAACACGCCGACGTCGATGTCGGGGGCGGCCAGCATGATGTCGCCGAGCTTGCCGTCGAGGTCGGCGTGGCCGGCGATCGCGTCCTGGCGCAGCGCCTCCATGGTCAGCCAGCTGCCCATGGAATGGGCGAGGATGTGGATGCGACCGATGTCGGGGATCTCGCCCAACTCGACCAGGGTCTGCGCCAGGGCGTCGCGCGAGGCGGACGCGCTCTCCTTGGCGGCCTCGTAGTCGAGCAGGCTGGCCGACGCCGGCCAGGTGAACAGGATCGGCACGCCGCCGAAGTGTCCGTCGGTGACGACCTGGGCCAGCCGGAACCGCGCCTCGTCGTAGCTCGTGTTGAAGCCGTGGACGTATAACAGCACGTCACGGTTCGAGCCGATGCGGCCCGACAGGTGCGAGGCGATCTCCTGCCGCAGTTCCGCATCGTCGAGCCCTCGGAAGGCGGACACGGTGAAGTGCTTATCGGGATTGTTGCTGCCGAAGCTGGCCCGTTCGACCTGGCCGGGCTGGTGACCCGGCGGCACCGTCACCGTCTGCAGCGAGTCGCGGGACCCGTCGGCGAGCTCGTTCGAGTCGCCCTTCCCCTTGCGCGTGGACACGACGAACATCGGCACGCGACGGGCCGCCGCCGGCTCGGCGGTCGCGAACACGTCGCCGACCGAGGACGTGACCTCGGAAACCTTGTCGGTGACGCAGCCGGACAAGGCGAATCCGGACACGGCGAAGCTGGCCGTGACCAGCACGACCCCCATCCGCCGACGATCCCCGATCCACGCCCCCGCCATCGATCCCCGTCCCGGCCACCGCGCCCGCCGGGTGAACGCGACGGATCGTAGCCGAAGCGTTGACGTCCCGGATCGGGTAACGTGATGTTGTACCCATGAAACATGTCGTTACGGCGGCGCGCTTTCGCCACATCGTGCTCGTGACCGGGTTCGGCGCCTTCCCCGGGGCACCGCGCAACCCGTCGGCGGCGATCCTCGCGAACCTCGAGGGGCGGCGGGCGCGATTGGCACGGCTCGGCATCGACCTTCGCCTCGCCATCCTGCCGGTCGTCTTCGCGGCCATCAAGCCCGCGCTGCGCGCGGCGGTCGAGCGTCACGCGCCCGACGCCATCCTCCACCTCGGCCTGGCCTCGCGCCGCCGGCACCTCAGCGTTGAGACGCGGGCGGCCAACCGCGCCGGCACCCTCCACCCCGACGCGTCGGGCCGGCCGGCGAACCTCGTGTTGGTGCCGGGCGCCCCGGCTTGGCTGCCGACGACCTACCCCGCCGCCCGCGTCGCCGCCGCGATGCGGCGGGCCGGCGCGCGGGCGATCCTGTCGCGCGATGCCGGCGACTACGTGTGCAACGCCGCGCTGTACCGCTCGCTCCTCGCCGCCGCCGCGCCGCGCGTCGGCTTCATCCACGTTCCCCGCGTGAGGACGGTGGCGCGACCCAGCCTATTTAAGGGTCGGCGGCGTCCCACCGTCGACGCGCTGACGCGGGCCGTCCTCGCCGCGATCCTGGTCACCGCCACCGTGCCGCGCCACACCGTCGCGAACGCGGCCGGACATGGCTGAAGCTCGAAAAGTAACGGTACCCTGCGCCACCTCCGTCTTCGCCGCCACGGGGGTAGGTCCGGCCCCGCGCGACCTACCCGGAGGACACCCGCACGTCGGCGGGGGTGGTCGGCGCCATCGCCGCGAGCCGCAGCCGCCTCCCCCGCACCGCGCGCACCAGCCGCAGCACGGCGGCGACGTCGCAGATCGCCAGGGCCGCCCCGCCCGCCAGCCAGGAGGCCGCGTGCGGCACCGGCAGCGCGGCGAGCCGGAGCGCCACCGCGGCATCGGCCGCGATCATCTCGCCGGCGACCCAACCCAGCAGGGCGGCGCCGGCCACGACCAGGAGGGGGAAGCGTTTCAGGACCGTGAGCATCAGCGTGGAGCCGAACACGATCAAGGGGACGGAGACGGCGATGCCAAAGGCGATGAGCGGCAGCGAGTTGCGCGCGGCGGCGGCGACCGCGACCACGTTGTCCAGGGACATGATCGCGTCCGCCAGCGTGATCGTGCGCACCGCCCCCCAGATCGACGGGGAGGCGGCGATCGCCTTGCCCTCGTCCTCCTGCCGCAGCAGGCGCAGCGCGATCCACAGCAGGAGCAGGCCGCCGCCGAGCTTCACGTAAGGCAGGCCCAGCAGCGCGACGATGAAGATCGTGAACAGGATGCGCAGCGCGACCGCGGCCAGCGAGCCGATGCCGATCGCCCAGCGGCGTCGGCCGGGCGGCAGCCCCCGGCACGCGAGCGCGATGACGACGGCGTTGTCTCCCGAGAGCAGGACGTTGATCCAGACGATCTGGAGGCCCTGGAGGATCAGGGCCGATGGGTTGCTCACGCGATGGGCGTCTCCGACTGGACGGATACGCTATCGCACGGTCGGGCAGCGGCACCAAAGGCGTGCGAGGCGGACCGTTCCGACGCCTCCACCAAGCGAGCCGATGCGCGTCCCGACCAACCGAGCCGAGGTGAATGGCGACGCGCCGACGCGGGATGGCACGCGTAAGGAAACGTTCACGATCTCGACCCTAGCGTGCCGGTCGGCGCGGGGCGCACGGCGATCGCGCCCCTGTTCCGGAGTCTTGTCGTGAAGCGTTCCCGTTTCCTCCCCGCCTGCGCCCTGCTGCTCTTGTCGGGTCAGGTCCTGTCGGCCCAGGCCGTGTCGGCTCAGGTCGCGCTCGGCCAACCATCCGCCTCGCTCGAAAGCGGGGGCGCACGGGCGGGAGCCGCCGCCTCCGGGCGCGTCGCGAGCGCGCCGAAGTTCTCGCCGCAAGCCATCTCCGACCTGCTCAAGCACGAACCGGCACCACCGGCCAGGGTCCCGGCGGCCGAGGCGGCCCTGCCCCGTCCACTCGACGTGCCCATCGCCGCCACCCGTGACACGCCCGACGCCGCGATGGCGAGCGCCCGCGCGCCGCTCACGCCCGAGGTGATCAACGCCGTGCGTTTCGCGCGCGTCAGCGAGGTCGCGAAGACGATCGACCCGGTCGTGCTCAAGGCCGAGATCCTGCTCGATCGCGCCCACGCCCCGCCCGGCGTCATCGACGGCCGGTCCGGTGCCAACTTCACCAAGGCGATCAGCACCTTCGAGACGGTGCGCGGCCTGCCGGTCGACGGCAAGCTGACCCGTCGGGTGTGGGACGAACTCGGCGGCGACACCGCCGCCCCCGTGCTCGGACTCTACACGATCACCGCGAACGATGTCGTCGGCCCCTTCTACCCCGATTTGCCGGCCGATTACGCCCTGCAGGCGCAGCTGCCGGACCTCGGCTACCGATCCGCCAATGAGATGTTCGGCGAGCGCTTCCACATGGATCGCAAGTTCCTCAAGGCGCTCAACCCCGGTGTCGACATGGACGTCGCCGGCAACCAGATCGTCGTCGCGCAGGTGGACACCATGCCGATCGCGGCGGCGGTGGCCCGCATCGACGTCGACAAGGGTCGGGGCCAAGTGCTGGCCTACGACGAGTCCGGCAGCCTGATCGTCGCCTACCCCGCCACGATCGGCAGCGACGAACTCCCCTCGCCGTCCGGCTCCTACGTGGTGCGCGGCATCGCCCCCCACCCGACCTACACCTACGACCCGGTGAAGAACTTCCAGCAGGGCAACAACACGCACAAGCTGATCCTGCCGCCCGGTCCCAACAACCCGGTCGGCGCGTCCTTCATCGCCCTGTCGAAGCCGACCTACGGCATCCACGGCACGCCGGACCCCTCCAAGATCGACAAGACCCGCTCGCACGGCTGCGTGAGGCTGACCAACTGGAACGCGCAGGAACTGGCGCGGCTCGTGAAGGTCGGCGTGCCCGTCAACTTCATCGACAAGCCGGGCGCCGAACCCCCGGAGCCCGACATCGCCGCCATCATCGGGGCGGAGCCGCCGGCACGCTAGGCGCGGCGGGCACCTTTGGATCCTCGCGGCGCATCCTTGCGGCCAAACCGCACCGGCGCGCCGGGCGCGATTGCCTCCTCCGACGATCGTCGGCTAGGCTGAAGCCCATGCCGAACACCCAAGTCGTGCGCATCGTCCAATCCATCAAGGAGATCGAGCCGGCGCAATGGGACGCTTGCGCCAACCCCGAGGCCGGTGAGGCGCGCGACGGCGACGCCAACGACGGTGATGTCAACAACGGCGATGCCAATAACGGTGATGTCAAGGGCGAGCGCTTCAACCCGTTCCTCACCCACGCCTTCCTCCTGGCGCTGGAAACCTCCAAGTCGGTCGGCGGCCGCACCGGCTGGGCCCCGACCCACGTCGTGCTCGAGAACGCGGCGGGGCGGCTGACGGCGGCGGCGCCCTGCTACGTCAAGACCCACTCGATGGGCGAATACGTCTTCGACCACGCCTGGGCCGACGCCTACCACCGCGCCGGGCTCGACTATTACCCCAAGCTCCAGGTCTGCGTGCCCTTTACCCCCGCGACCGGCCGGCGCCTGCTCGTCTCGCGCGAGGCGGGACCGCTCGCGCTACCGACGCTGATCGCCGGGCTGAAGGCGTGGCGCGCCAAGGTCGAGGCTTCCTCACTCCACGTCACCTTCGCGACGCAGGGGCAATGGGCGGCGATGGGCGCGGAGGGCTTCCTCCAGCGCACGGGGCAGCAGTTTCACTTCGTCAACGAGGGCTACGCCGACTTCGCCGGCTTCCTCGATAGCCTCGCCTCCCGCAAGCGGAAGATGATCCGCCGCGAACGGCGCGACGCGCTCGGCACCGGCATCACGATCGAGTGCCTGCGCGGGGACGCCATTAGGCCGGAGCACTGGAAGGCGTTCTTCGAGTTCTACATCGACACCGGGTCACGCAAATGGGGGCGGCCCTATCTCACCCGGCCTTTCTTTGACGCGATCGGCCGCACGATGGCGGACCGGATCCTGCTCGTCATGGCCAAGCGCGAGGGCCGCTACATCGCCGGTGCCATCAACTTCATCGGCGACGACGCGCTGTACGGCCGCAACTGGGGCTGCGTGGAGGAACACCCGTTCCTCCATTTCGAGGTCTGCTACTACCAGGCGATCGAGTGGGCGATCACGCACGGGCTGAAGCGCGTCGAGGCGGGCGCCCAGGGCGAGCACAAGCTGGCGCGCGGCTACCGCGCCGTGCCGACCTATTCCGCCCACGAGATCCCCGACAAGCGCTTCGCGCGGGCGATCGACGATTACCTCACGCGCGAGCGGGCGGCGATCGACGAGGCGTTGGAGGAATACGGCGAGCTGGCCCCCTTCAAGAAGGTCGCGTCCTAGTCTATCCAAGACGCATGACCATCGCCCCCGACGATCGCTACGACGACGACAACATCTTCGCCAAGATCCTGCGCGGCGCCATCCCCTGCGCCAAGGTCTTCGAGGACGAGCGCGCCTTGGCCTTCATGGACGTCATGCCCCAGGGCGAGGGCCACACCTTGGTGATCCCGAAGGCGCGCGCGCGCACCCTGTTCGACCTGGGCGCCGACGACCTCGCCGCCCTGATGCCGCGCGTGCAGCGCGTGGGCCGGGCGGTGAAGGCGGCCTTCGCCGCGGACGGTCTGACGCTGATCCAGTACAACGAGGCGGCGTCCGGCCAAACCGTGTTCCATCTCCATTTCCACCTGATCCCGCGCTTCGCCGGCGTCGCGTTGCGACCCCACACCGGGGCGATGGCGGACGGCGCTCTGCTGAAGGCCCACGCGGCGCGCGTCGCAACGGCCCTCGACGCCTCGCTTGAGGGCTGACGTCCAAGACGTGCGGGCGCCCGGGACCCGGGCCTGGGTCCGCCTCCCGTCGGGCAAACGGCTCGACCTGCTGCACCCAACGCCCTTCGACTGGGACGACGCCGACCTGGCGGTCGGGCTGTCCCGCACCTATCGCTGGGGTGGGCATTCGGCTTGGCCGCTGCCGCTCTCCGTCGCCCAGCACTCGCTGGCCGTGCTCGCCATGTTCCGGGCGGGCGGGCACCGGCCCGACGGCGAACTGCGCGAGCTCATGCACGACGCCGACGAGGGCTTACTCGGGTTCGATTGCATCTCGGTGATCAAGCCGTTCCTGGGCGAGGGGTTCAGGGCACTCACCGTCGAGCTGCAACGCGCCGTGACGCTCCGTTACGGCCTACGAGGCTACGAGCCGGCGGATCATAGGGCGCACAAGCGGCTCGACCGGATCGCCGCCGCCTCCGAGGCGGTCCACGTCGTCGGTTGGACGCGCGCCGAGGTGCGTCACACCCTGCGCATCCCGTTCCAGCCGCTGTCGGCCGATCCGCTCGCCGCCATCTACGGTTGCATACCGTGGGAACCCTGGCCGCCAGCGCTCGCCGCGCAACGCTTCCTCGACGAACTCGCCGCCTTGCGCGACAAGGGCCCCCACCCAGCGCCGGCTCGCGGCTTGTAAGCCGACGGCGCCTGTGACACTCACACGCGCTCATTCGCCCCCGCACGCGAGACCAGCTTGTCCCAGATCCACGTTTGCTCGTTGCCTAAGATCGCCGACGTCGTTCGTGCCACCGGCGCGCGCTCCATGGTCACGCTCATCAACAAGGACACGCCCGTCGAGCGACCGCGCGAGATCGCGCCCGAGCGCCACCTTTTCGTGTCCGTGTCGGACATCGTCGTCGCCGCCGAAGGGCACATCCTGCCGGCCGAGGCGCACCTCGCAGCCTTGCTCGCCTTCGTGCGCGCGTGGGACCGGCGACAACCCCTCGTCATCCATTGCTACGCCGGTGTCAGCCGCTCCACGGCGGCCGCCTACGTCGCCGCCTGCGCGCTCCGCGAGGATTATTGCGAGTTCGCGCTGGCCCGCGCGCTGCGCGAGCGCTCGCCGACGGCGACGCCCAATTCGGCGATGATCGCGCTCGCCGACCGCATGCTGGGGCGGGAGGGGCGGATGATCGAGGCGGTGCGCGCGATCGGCCGGGGTGAGGATTGCTTCGAGGGCGTGCCGTTCGCTTTCGACTTGAACGTGATGGAGGGCGCGGCGTGAGCGCGGCGGACGCCCTCGCCTCCCTTCCGTTCGAGGCGGCGATGCGCGAGTTGGAAAGCATCGTCGACAAGCTGGAGAAGGGATCTGTGCCGCTCGAGGAGTCGATCACCATCTACGAGCGCGGCGAAGCCTTGAAGGCCCATTGCGACGCCCTGCTGCGCAACGCGGAGGCGCGCATCGCCAAGATCGCGCTGTCGCGCGAGGGCAAGCCGACCGGGACGACGCCGCTCGACGTCGAGTGAAGGCGTCGTCTAGACGCTGTCGTAGAGGCGGAGGTTGTCCATCGCGAAATCACGGATCGCGGCGTGCTGCTCCGGCGTGTCCGCCCAGCACCACTTGTTGGTGTAGGTGCGGCTGACGTCGTCGACCAGCACGCATCGCACGCCCCGCGCGCCCAGGATCGCGCCGACCTTGGCCTGCATGAACGGCTTGAACTCACTTTGCGAGCAATGGTCGCGGAAGCTGTAGTACGAGCGCAGGTTGCGCGACAGGAGGGCGGCCGTCTCGACGAAGGTGCTCGCGGAGGCCACGATCGTCCCGGCGCCGGTCAGGCGGCGGTAATCGTCGGCGACGCCGCCCGTGGCGGACCGGAACGCGATGCCGGCGCGCGCGAGGTGCGCTTCCACGATCGGGATCGCCGGATTCGATTGATCCGCGTAGATCAGGTCCACGAGGCCGCCGCCGTGGGCGCGCGCGTGGGCGATCGCCGCGATGTAGTAGGCCGCCGGCGGTTGCAGGTAGCTGGGATGCACCGGACCATCGACGTCGAAGATGTCCTTGCCGGACCTGATGTGAACCGCCACGCGGTCGTCGCCGGCCACGGTCGCGAGGTCGCCGTAGAGGTGGTCGCTCAGGTGCCGGGTGAGGCCGGCGACGTCGGGTGCCGGTCGGAGCGAGACCGCCGCCTCGCAGCCGAAGGGCACGTAGAAGCTGCCCTCGAGGCAGGCGCCGGGCGCGACGTCACCGGCACTGACGCGCAAGCCGTCGATCGAGAAGTCGTCGAACGGTCGCAGCCCCATCCGCCCCAACAGCAGGTGCCGGAACGCCGCCGCGCGGGCCACGAGCGCCGCGTTCAACACCTGGTAGATGGTGTTGCCCAGGTTGCTGTAGGGCCAGGTGATCCTGATCGCGTCGGGGACCCGCGCGGGATCCGCGCCGTCGGGAACGTGGAGGTGGATGGGATCCTGCCCCATGCCCGCCCGCGCGGCGACCGCGAGATCGACGAGGCCTTTCATTACTTCGACATGACGCGTGCGAACGCGTTGCGGCGTCGCCGGCGCATGGAACGATCCTCGGTGGGCATGGAGCGTCGGAACGGCGCGGCCGAGACGCCGTTTGACGACACCATGCCCTTACCGTACCCGATTTCGCGATGACCGCACCAGACCCCTTCGACCCGACCCGCTCCTTCCAGGGCTTGATCCTCACCCTCCAGCGTTTCTGGGCGGCGGAGGGATGCGTCGTGTTGCAGCCCTACGACATGGAGGTCGGTGCCGGCACCTTCCACCCCGCCACCACGTTGCGCGCGCTCGGCCCTAAGCCATGGCGCGCCGCCTACGTCCAGGCCTCGCGTCGACCGAAGGACGGGCGCTACGGCGAGAACCCGAACCGCCTCCAGCATTACTACCAGTTCCAGGTGATCCTGAAGCCATCGCCCCCTGACCTGCAGGACCTTTACCTGCGCTCAATGGCGGCGATCGGCATCGACCTTCGCCTGCACGACGTCCGTTTCGTCGAGGATGACTGGGAGAGCCCAACGCTGGGCGCGTGGGGGCTGGGCTGGGAGTGCTGGTGCGACGGCATGGAAGTGTCGCAGTTCACCTATTTCCAGCAGGTGGCCGGGATCGAATGCGCGCCGGTATCGGGCGAGCTGACCTATGGGTTGGAACGCCTCGCCACCTACGTCCAGGGCGTCGACTCGATCTACGAGCTGAACTTCAACGGCCAGGAGGGCGACGCCAAGATCACCTACGCCGACGTGTTCCAGCAGGCCGAGCAGGAATATTCCCGGCACAATTTCGAGGCGTCGGACGCCGCCATGCTGTTTCGCCACTTCGCCGACGCGGAAGGCGAATGCCGGGCGCTGCTCGCGGCCGGCGACGAGGGCGCGCGAGCGCGGATCGTGCTGCCGGCCTACGACCAGTGCATCAAGGCGTCCCACGCCTTCAACCTGCTCGACGCACGTGGCGTGATCTCGGTAACGGAGCGGCAGAGTTACATCTTGCGCGTGCGCGAACTGGCGAAGGCATGCGGCGCGGCGTGGCTGCGGACGGAGGCCGGCGGCACGCTCTGATCACGTTGCCACCGGCCATGCCGACGAAGGGCACATCCAGTGACGGGATAGGACGAGCCGCCCCGAGGGTTTCGGGGCGGCTCGCTTCGAGGGCTCGTCAGGCCATGGCGGCCGTGCCGCCGCTCGTGCTGAGGGCGTTACGCTGGGCGACCGCCGCGTCGTAGAGCATCTGCTCTTCCTGCTTGTGCTTGACCGAGAAGCGGATGATCGCCGCCCCGCAGGCGCACACGACCGCGGCGATGCCGAGGACCTCGAAGCAGAACTGGATGTTGCCGGTGCCGCGCAGGAGGAAGCCCGCCGCCACGCCGCCGATGTTGCCACCCGCGCCGATGATGCCGCAAACGCCGCCGAGGCACTTGCGGTCGATGAAGGGCACGAGCGCGTAGAGGGAGCCGCACGCCATGTGGGTGAAGAGCCCGAACGTGATCATCGCCGTGATCGCCAGAGTGACCGAGTTCATTTGCGAGAAGGTGATGAGGAAGATGCCCTCGCCCATCATCAGGGCGAATAGCAGCCACGTGCGGCCATCGAGCCCCTTCGTCCGGGCGATCCTGTCGGAGAAGATGCCGCCGAGCGCGCGGGCGAACAGCGCGAGCAGGCCAAAGGCGCCGACCGCGTAGCCGGCGTTCTCGACCGACAGGTGGAAGTGGTCGAAGTAGTAGGTCACGGCGATCGAGTGGACGAACAGTTCCACGCCGAAGGACGCGCCGTAGCAGGCGCCGAGCAGCCATACGCGGTAATTCTTGCCCGCCTCGGCCATGACGGCGAGGCCGCCCTTCTTGCCGACGGCGGTCGAGAGGCCGGCTTTGCGCATGTCGGAGAAGTTACCGGCGGGGGTGTCCTGCGTGTAACGGTAGTAGAGCACCGCGACGACCAGCATGAGCACGCCCGGCACGATCATCGAGTAGCGCCAGGACAGGGTTTGCGAGATGCCGAGGGCTGCCACGCCGGCGAAGACGAGCGGCATGACGGATTGCGTCACGCCACCGCCGGCGTTGCCCCAGCCGCCGACCGTCGCGTTGGCCGTGCCGACCACGTTGGGGGCGAACATCACGGACGTATGGAACTGGGTGATGACGAAGCTGGCGCCGATGATGCCGATGAGCAGGCGGAACACCATGAACGAGGTGTAATCCCAGGCGAAGGCGATGCCGAACACCGGGATGGCGCCGAGCGAGAGCATCAGCGTGTAGGCGATGCGCGGGCCGTACTTGTCGCAGAGCGGACCGATCGCGAAGCGCGCGAGGATCGTGGCGAAGACGCCGGCGATCGTGATGTTGGCGATGTCGGCTTTCGTCAGGTGAAGGTCCTTGGCGATGTAGGGCATCAGCGGCGCGGTCGCGAACCAGGCGAAGAAGCACACGAAGAAGGCGAGCCACGTCAGGTGGAACGCCCGCATCTGCGGCGTTTTGAAGCTGAAAAGGTTTATGCTCGTTGCTTTCAACGTATCGACGGACGAGGCCATGGACGGGCTCCGTGTGAGGGTTGGACGGGAAGGTTGGTCTCGATGGTGACGCGCTCGCTTGGCGACGTGTCGGCTTTGCAACGAGCGCGCCAGGTGTTTCGCGGCCTTAAGCGGCGATCCCGGGCTTGGCGGCGGTGTCGACCGGCAGATCGTGGTTCGACCGCCTCGGCTCGCGACTGGTCTCGGCGAGGGCGTCGTTCCCTTCGGGGAACGAGTGGTTTTCGTCGGCGGGAATGATGTCGGTCATGATGCGCTCCGAAGTAAACACGTCCCGCCGATGGGCGGGACTGGAGGCACACGGAAAAGCTCACAAACGGCGTGAGCACGACCCCTGGTGCGGGACGGCGGTCGAGCGCTTCGGTGCGCTCACGAAGCGGGTAGGCATGATCTGTGCCAGACGGGAGCGCCGTCGGGAACCATGTCCGACCCCCATTTGCGCGAAGGCCGAGAGTGCCCGTCCACCCCCGTGAAAACCTATGACGTCCGCCTTCATCGTCTCGACCGGCGACGCGGGGGCGCGACCGCTTCCGGCGGACCTTGAAGCGGCCGGGATCACCATCCTCGGCATCACCGACGTGACCACGATGGTGGAGGCGGTGATACGCGCGTCTCCGGACCTGGTCGTTTGCTATGAAACCCATCCGGGCGATGCGCTTTTCGCAGGCACCGCTGCCTTACGAAACGTCTCGCCGCGCCCCGTCATCGTGTTCACGACCGATCCGGACGCGGAGAAGATCGAGCGGGCGATCAGCTCCGGCATCCACGTTTACGTCATCAACGGTTACGGCTCGCACCGTCTCCGCTCCGTCATCCACGTCGCCCAGGCCCGGTTCCGGCACGACCAACTCCTGCGGGACGAGCTGACCGACGTCCAGCACCGCTTCGACGAGCGCAAGCTGACGGATCGCGCGAAGGGCATCCTCATGCGGGTGCGCAACATCTCGGAGGACGAGGCGTACCGGGTGCTGCGGACCGCCGCGATGCAGAGCAAGCAGCGGATCGGGCGGGTTGCCCAACAAGTGATCGACGCCGCGCGATACGCCGAGTCGGTCAACCGCGCCGGCCAGCTCCGCATGCTGTCGCAGCGTTTGGTGAAGCTGTACGCGCTGATGTGCGCCGACGTGATGCCGGCCGAGACAGCCATCCTGTGCCGGCACTCGCTCGAGCAGATCGAGGGCAACGTCACCATCCTTCGCCGCACCCTGTCGAAGGCCACCTTCGGCGACCTGCTGGATGCCGCGCTGACGCCATGGGGTCCACTCAAGGCGGCCCTGACCGCCGCCCCACGGCACGAGCGCGTCGCCGAGATCGACGCCCTCGCCGAGCGGCTGCTGACGCGCTCCGAGGCCCTGGTGAAGACATTGGAGACGGCGGGGTTCGCCGGCGCGCTCCACGTCATCAACGTGTCCGGGCGCCAGCGGATGCTGTCGCAGCGGATCGCCAAGGAGGCGGTGGTGGCGAGCTTCACGGCGGACGTGCGGCCCGGCGAGGCGGAACGCGCCTTCGTCGAGGGGTTGGCCTACCTGAAGGGCATCCCGCTCTCGACACCGGAGATCCGCGCCCTGTTGGCGGAGGCCGACACGGCCTGGAGGGCGCTGCGCCCCATCCTCGATGGTGCCGGCGCCCCCGCCGCCCGCGCCGCCATCGCCGTGCTCAGCGAGACGCTGCTGACGCAGTTCGAGCAGCTGACCGACCTTTACGAGCGCTCGATGCAGATGATCATGGCGTAGGGGTCGGCGGCGGCGCCGGGCGCGAGCGTTCGAAGCGACAAGCCACCGCGTTCACGCTAAAGCGTTCGCGGAACGCCGGGCCTAGAGGGTCAGCGCCCGCCCCGACACCACCCGAGCCGATAGAACGCCGCCATGCCCGACCTCCTCCTCGAACTCTTCTGCGAAGAGATCCCGGCCCGCATGCAGGCGCAGGCGGCGGACGACCTTCGCCGCCTCGTCACCGACGCCCTCGTCGCGCGCGGATTGACCTACGAGGGGGCTGGGGCCTTCGCCACCCCGCGACGGCTCGCCCTCCACGTCGCCGAACTGCCGGCCGCGCAGCCCGATACGCGCGAGGAGCGCAAGGGACCCAAGGTCGGGGCGCCGGAGGCGGCGGTGGCCGGCTTCCTCAAGGGTGCCGGTCTCGCCTCGCTCGCCGAGGCGCGCGTGCAGGTCGACCCGAAGAAGGGCGACTTCTACGTGGCCGTGATCGAGCGGCGGGGGCGGCCCACCATCGACGTGCTGGCGGACCTGCTGCCGGGCGTGATCGAGGGCTTTCCTTGGCCGAAATCGATGCGCTGGGGCGCGGCGTCGGCCGCGTCCAACAGCCTGCGCTGGGTGCGGCCGCTCCATTCGATCCTCGCCACCTTCGGGCCGGACACGGAGGAACCGGAGGTCGTGCCCTTCGCCGTCGGCGGCATCGCGTCGGGCAACACCACGCGCGGGCACCGCTTCATGGCGCCCGAGCCCTTCACCGTGCGCCGCTTCGACGATTACGCGCCGGCGCTGGAGCGCGCCAAGGTGGTGCTCGACCCCGCGCGGCGGCGCGACATCATCCTCTACGACGCGCGCACCCTCGCCTTGGCGCAGGGCTACGAGCTCGTGGAGGACGAAGCGCTTTTGCACGAGGTGGCCGGCCTCGTCGAGTGGCCGGTCGTGCTGATGGGCACCTTCGAGGATACCTTCCTCGACATCCCGCCCGAGGTGATCCGGGCGACGATCCGCGCCAACCAGAAGTGCTTCGTCCTGCGCGACGCGGCAACCGGTAAGCTGGCGCCCCGCTTCATCCTCGTCGCCAACATCGAGGCGTCCGACGGGGGCGCGGCGATCGCCGCCGGTAATGCCAAGGTGGTGCGCGCCCGGCTCGCCGACGCCCGCTTCTTCTGGGAGGGCGACCTCAAGATCCCTCTCGACGACCAGGTGCCGCGCCTCGACGCGGTGGTCTACCACGCCAAGCTCGGCACGCAGGGCGAGCGGGTCCGCCGCCTGATGGCGCTGGCCGGCGACTACGCGGCCCTCGTCGGCGCCGACGTGGGGCAAGCCACGCGCGCGGCGCGACTCTGCAAGGCCGACCTCGTCACCGGCATGGTCGGCGAGTTCCCCGAGCTGCAGGGCCTGATGGGGCGCACCTACGCCGCGCGCGGCGGCGAGGCGCCGGCGGTGGCGGCGGCCTGCGAGGACCATTACCGCCCGCAGGGCCCGACCGACCGCGTGCCGACCGACCCCGTGTCGGTCGCCGTGGCGCTCGCCGACAAGATGGACACGCTGGTCGGGTTCTGGGCGATCGACGAGAAGCCGACCGGCAGCAAGGACCCCTACGCGCTGCGGCGCGCGGCGCTCGGCGTGATCCGGCTGATCCTGGAGAACGGGCTACGACTGCCGATCCTCGACATCGGCGCGCGGGCGCTGGCCAGCAACCCGGCTTTCGCCAACTGGTTCATGGCTGACCGCCGAACGCTGCTGACCTCGTTGCTCGCCTTCTTCGCCGAGCGTTTGAAGGTGTACCTGCGCGAGACCAGGGCGCGGCACGACCTCATCGACGCCGTGTTCGGCTCGGCCGGCTCGGACGACTTCACCCTGGTCGTCCGTCGCGTCGCGATCCTCGGCGGCTTCCTGGCGAGCGACGAGGGCGCGAACCTGCTCGCCGGCTACCGGCGCGCCGCCAACATCCTGAAGGCCGAGGCCAAGAAGGCACCGGACGAGGCGGCCCTGTACGCCGACGCCTTCGACCCGGACGCGCTCGTCGAGCCGGCGGAGCGCGCGCTCGCCGCCCGGCTCGCGGCGGCGACGCCGGCCGCGGCGGCGGCGGTGGCCCGCGAGGATTTCGAGGCGGCGATGCGGGTGCTGTCGACGCTCCGCGAGCCGGTCGACACGTTCTTCGACGCGGTGACCGTGAACGCGCCCGATCCCGTCCTCCGCCTCAATCGCCTGCGGCTGCTCAACGGCTTCCGCGAGGCTGTCCACGCCGTCGCCGACTTCGCCCGCGTCGGCGGATGACACGACGCCCTGTGCGTGGGCTGTTTTCCCACATTTAAGGCCCGCGTGGATGGCGGGCGGGGTCGCCCGCGCACGATCAAGCGGGAACCGACCATGTGAACGATTATTGCAACCGTGGTCCTCGAAGGCGTCTTCGACCTCGGCATCGCGGTCGTCTGCGCGATCGTCGCCGGCCCCGTGATCGCGGGGATCGCGGCGAGCGATGGCGACTTGGGCACCCTGCCCGCCGCGCTCCTCACCGCCAGCCTCCTGCCCGCCGGTGTCGTCCTGCTGATCGCCGGCGACCTGGGTGCGAGACCGTTCAAGGAATGGCGAAGCGCGCGGGGCGCGGGGGCTCCACCGCGCTCAGTGAACCCCCATTGGCGCATTCGTCGGCATCAGTCGCGCCGAAAACCCCCACGCGTTTTCCGGGGCGATGTTCTAGGATTCGCACGGGCTGGCGGCCGCCGCCGCCAGCGGGGGACTCGCATGACCGACCAGCCGAGAACGGTGGGGTTTTCGACGCTCGCGATCCATGCCGGCACCCGACGCACCGGGGGCGGGTCGCTCGCCACGCCCCTTGACCGAACGGCGGATTTCATCCGCCACGACGATGCGGCCGCCACCCTGTTCGACGCCCCTCGCGGCCCAGGAACCGCCAACACCCTCCTCGAGGAGCGCGTGGCCGCGCTCGAGGGTGGCAGCGCCGCGCTCGCGCTCGCCTCCGGACGGGCCGCGCGCCTGCTCGCCCTGCAAGCCCTGTTGCGGCCGGGCGACGAGATCGTCGCCGTGCGAGGGCGATCCGGCGGCCCGGTCGACCGCTTCGACCAGACCTTCGCGAGCTTTGGCTGGGCCGTGAAATGGGCCGACCCGGCGCGCCCCGAAGCCTTCGTGGATGCCTTGTCGGAGAAGACCAAGGCGATCGTCTGCGAGTCGATCGCCGATCCGGACGGCACGCTCATCGACCTCGAAGCGATCGCCACCCTCGCGCGCCGGGCGCGCCTTCCGCTGATCGTCGACAACACGCTGGCGACACCCTACCTCGTGCGACCGATCGAACGGGGCGCCGACATCGTCCTGCACGCCGCCACCAAGTTCCTGGGCGGTCCCGGCGCGGCGGCCGGTGGCTTGATCGTCGATGGCGGCAGCTTCGACTGGGCCGGGGACGAACGCTACCCCGCCCTGTCTCGACCGGCGCCCGGACACGGCGGCCTGGTGATCGGTGAAACCTACGGCAACTTCGCCTTCGTCACCGCTTGCCGGATCCTCGGCCTACGCGACCTCGGCCCCACCCTGTCGCCCGTCGACGCTTCGGCGATCCTCGGCGGCATCGAGACGCTGCCGTTGCGGATGCGTCAGCATTGCGAGAACGCGCTGGCGGTGGCGCGCGGCCTTCAGCGGCACGGGGCGGTCGCGTGGGTGCGTTACGCCGGCCTGGCGGACGATCCCGGCCACACCCTCGCGCAACGCCGCTGCCCGAAGGGGGCCGGCGCGATCCTCTGCTTCGGCCTCAAAGGCGGCACCGACGCCTGCTTCGGCCTCATCCGACGCTTGAAGCTGATCGCGCGCGCGACCGGCACGGGGGGCACGCGCTCGCTCATCCTGTACCCGGCAGGACCGGCGCGCCGGTCCGGGCACGGCGTGCCCGGCGGCGACGTCCTGAGCCTGTCGGTCGGCCTGGAAGACGCCGACGACATCGTCGCCGACCTGTACCAGGCCCTGAAGTCTTAGGGGCTCAAGCCCCGACGGTTCGGAGCGAACCCCGGGCCGCCGGCGGGCCGCGCTCGAGCGCGTCGCGCTCCACGCCGACCGAGAGCCGCTGCCGGTGGACCACCGCCATCGCCAGGACGACCATGGCGAAGGCCTGGTGGAGCAGCCCGGCCCAGATCGGCACGACGAGCAGCAGCGTGACGATGCCGATCACCGCCTGCGCGCTCACGAGGCCCGCGAGGGCGACCGCGCGACGCGCGGCGGACGACCCGGGCAGGATCCTCGCGGTCCACGCGGCCTGCGCGAGGACGAGGGCCAGCAGCAGGTAGGCGGTCATGCGGTGCTGGAACTGCACGGTGGCGAGGTTGTCGACGACGTTGCTCCACAGCGGCGTCATCGCGCCGAGCACGTCGCCCGACGGGATCAGGCGCCCGTCCATGAGCGGCCAAGTGTTGAAGGCCGCGCCGGCGCGTAGGCCCGCGACGAGGCCGCCGAGGCCGATCTGCGCGAGCACCAGCACGACGATCCCCGTCGCGAGGTGGCGTCCGACGCCGGGAACGCGGGCGACGGGTCGGGCGACCGGCCGCTGCGCGACGGCGAGCCAGACGAGGGCTGTCAACGTGAAGGATGCCAGGAGGAGGTGCGTGGCGAGCCTCTGCTGCGCGACCTCGACGCGGCCGACGAGGCCGGACGACACCATCCACCAGCCGACGAAACCCTGCAGGCCGACCAACGCCACGACCCCGGCCATCTGCCACTTGAGCCGGGTGCCCAGCGTCCCTTTCGCCCAGAACGCGACGAGGGGCAGGAACAGGGCGAGGCCGAGCAGCCGACCGATCAGCCGGTGCGTCCACTCCATCAGGAAGATCGCCTGGAAATGGCCGAGCGTCATGTCCGGGAACAACGCGGAATATTGCGGAATGGCTTTGTACTTGGCGAAGGCGTCGAGCCAGGCGGCGTGGCCGAGCGGCGGGATGACGCCGGCGACCGGCTTCCATTCTGTGATGGAGAGCCCGGATTCGGTGAGGCGGGTCGCGCCGCCGACCACCACCATCAGGAAGACCAGCGCCGCGACGCCCCATAGCCAGAGCGAGACCGCGCCGGACCGGCCTCGGACGTGGGCCGCCGCCACCTGACGAACCGTCATGGTCGAAGCGTTGGCGTGAAACATGGGCACCTTTCACCGGGTGGGCGCGGCCGACGAGGACCGCCGTTGCGTGGGGATTGATCGCGTCGAGGGACTGATATGGTGTTCAGATAGGACCGATGCCCGGGCCAAGTCCATCCGCGCCGGCGGCGCCCATTGTCGCTTGGCGCGCATTGTTCCCTTGGCGAGCATTATTCTCTTGGCGGCTCGATGTCGCCGGTCTCACACACCCCCGCCGGGGGACAACCATGGGAGAACGCCGGGATGCGACGCCGTCGGCGCAAGTTCTTTGGCGTGGTCGCGACGCTCGTCCTCGTCCTCATCTACGCCCCCGTCGCGATGGCCCTTGCGCAGGCGCGCTTCGTGCGGGGCGTGCCTGATCCGCTGCGATGGTTGGCCTACGTCGCGCTCGGCTTGGCCTGGGTGGTGCCGATGTTGCCGCTGGTGCGCTGGATGGAGCGGCCGGACGAAGACTGACGTCCATCCCATAGCCTCTTTTCCGTGCGCGATCTTCGACCACCGTCGTCCCCAGCCGATCGATCGCCCTCGCTTGACTCCCCGTCCGAGTCCGGGAATCTATTAGAACAAACACGGAACATAGAGGCGAGTCGTTGTTGCGGGATGGACGGTCGGAACGGATGGGCGGGTTGCGCGACGCCATCGCCCGCATCGAGGGCAGCGCGCCGGCGCGCTTCAGCGATGCCCGTCCCGCACGCTCGCGCGTGGCGCTCGGCCCCGACCTCGCGCTCGACGCGGCCCTGCGCGGCGGACTCCGGCGCGGTGCCCTGCACGAGGTCGTGGCGGCGACGCCCGGCGACGCCGGGGCCGCGTCCGGGTTCGCCCTGGCGCTCGCGGTGCGTTTGGCGACCGAGGGATGCGCGCCGGTCATCTGGATCCTGGAGGACGAGGCCAGGGCCGAGGGTGGCGCCCCCTACGCGCCGGGTTTGGCCGAGCACGGGATGAGTCCCGACCGGTTGATCGTGGTCGGCACCGCCACCGGTCCCGACAGCCTGTGGGCGATGGAGGAGGCGCTGAAGTGCCGGGCGGTCGGCGCCGTGGTCGCCGACCTTTGGCGCACGCGGTCCTACGACCTCACCGCGTCGCGTCGCCTGGTGCTGGCCGCGCGCGCCAACGGCACCACCGGCCTGCTGGTGCCGGCCGGCGCGGCCGGTATGGCGTCGGTCTTCGCCTCGGCGGCGCACACCCGCTTCGAGGTCAGCGCCGCACCGGGACTGCCGGTCGGGGCGGCGGGTGGCCGGCTGCCCTTGCCCGGTCGCGCCGCTTGGTCGGTGCGGCTGGCGCGGAACAGGACGGGTCCATCGACTGGGGACGGGGAAAGCGGTTCTGATCTCGATCGCGACAGGGTTTGGCCCCTCGCCTGGGACCACGGGAAGGCATGGTTTCGTGATGCGCTACCTTTCCCTCTGGTTTCCCACGATGCCGACCGACCGCGTCCGCAAGCGGCTGGCGCGAGGGCCGCTGGGTGGATCGGCGATGGGACGAGCGGCTGACGGGTCCCTACTCGATCCGCTCGCGACGATCGCCAAGGTCAAGGGCGCGGTCCGCCTCGTCGCCCTCGACGCCCGCGCGCGCGGGCTCGGGCTGAAGTCCGGCATGACGTTCGCCGACGCGCGCGCGATGCATCCCCGGCTGGTGGTGCACGAGGCCGAGCCGGACGCCGACGCGGCGACGCTGCGCGCGGTCGTCGACTGGTGCCGGCTGTTCACGCCGCTCGCCGCCCCCGACGGCGCGGACGGGGCGGTGCTCGACATCACCGGCGCGGCGCACCTCCACGGCGGCGAGCGCGCGCTGATGGCGACGATGGTGGCACGCCTGGCGCGGCAGGGCTTCACCGCCACCACCGCCGTCGCCGGGACGCCCGACGCCGCCTGGGCGCTGAACCGCCACGGTGGCCCGATCCGCCTGATCCCGGATGGCATGGAGCCGGCCCGCCTCGCCAAGCTGTGCGCCCCCATGCCGCTCGCCGCGTTGCGCCTGGAGGAAGCGACGGTCGCCCGGCTCGCCCAAGCCGGCCTGCGCCGCGTCGGCGACCTGCTGCCGCGCCCGCGCGCGCCGGTCGCGGCGCGCTTCGGCGGCGACGTCCACCGCCGCCTGGACCGGCTGCTGGGCGTCGCGCGGCAGCCGATCTCGCCGTGCTTCGCCGCCCCGGCCTTCCTCGCCGAGCGGCGATTCCTGGAGGGGGTGACGCGGGTCGCCGACGTCCAGGCGACGATCCTGGCGCTCGCCTACGACCTTTGCGCGCTGTTGACGCGCCACGGCGAGGGTGCCCGGCAGCTCGACGTCACCCTGTACCGCGTCGACGGGGCGGTGAAGCACGTCGCCGCCGGTACCAGCCGGCCGCTGCGGGAGCCCCTCGCCATGGCGCGGCTGTTCCGCGACCGCATCGAGGCGATCGGGGCGGACGGGCTCGACGCCGGCTACGGGTTTGACGCCGTGCGCCTCGCCGCGCTCGCCGCCGAGCGGCTCGATCCCGACCAGGGCGATTGGGACGGCCCCTCGGACGTCCGCGACCTCGCCGACCTCGTCGACAGGCTCGGGGCACGCTTCGGCCTCCATCGCGTCACCCGGCTCCGCGTCGGGGATAGCCACCAGCCAGAGCGGGCCAACGCCATCGCGGTGACGCAGCATCGCGCCACCGGGTCGGCGAAAGCCCGGACGACGCACGTCGTCCAACGCGTCGACCAACGCGTCAACGATGACCAGGCGGAGGCGATGCTGCCGGAACGGCCCATCCGCCTGCTGGAGCGGCCGGAGCCGATCGAGACGGTCGCCGCCGTACCGGACGGGCCGCCGTCGCTGTTCCGGTGGCGGCGCGTCACCCATCACGTCGTCGCGATCGAGGGACCGGAACGGATCGGCCCGGATTGGTGGCGGCGGGGGCAGGATGGATCGTCCCACGCATCGTCCCGCACCCGCGATTACTTCCGGGCGGAGGACACGCGGGGGCGGCGCTTCTGGCTCTACCGCGAGGGCCTCTACCACCAGGCGCCGGCGCCGCGCTGGTTCCTGCACGGGTTTTTCGCCTGATTCGCGCGGGGAAAGCTGGCAAGACACCGCCCATGATTCGCTTCGCCGATCCCGATGGATTCGCCGAATTCGGCGTCGCCACGAACTTCTCGTTCCTGCGCGGCGCGTCCCATCCCGAGGAACTCGTCGCCCAGGCGATCGCGCTCGGCCTGAGTGGGATCGGCATCGCCGACCGCAACTCGCTCGCCGGCGTCGTGCGCGCGCACTTGTTCCTACGCCACAACAAGGACAACGAGCACTACAAGGACAGGATGAAGGACTTCCGCGTCGTCACGGGGGCGCGGCTGGTGTTCTGCGACGGCACGCCCGACATCCTCGCCTACCCGCGCGACCGCGCCGCCTACGGGCGGTTGTGCCGGCTCCTGACCAAGGGGAACATCCGCGCGGAGAAAGGCGCCTGCCTCCTCACGATCGACGACCTGCTCCAATGGCAGGAGGGCCTGCAGCTGATCGCGCTGCCGGCGACGACCTTCGAGCCGGACGAGGCGAAGGCCAGCCGACGGCGCTTCGTCGACATCGACCCTGACCCGGTTCACCCGCCAGTGGAGGAATGGCACCGGCCGGTGCCGGGGAACGAGGACCGCGACGTCATCGACCTCGCCGCCGCGCGGGAACCCACCGGTCCGCTCCGCCGGGTCATCGGTCAAGATACGGCCGGGATGCCCCCGTTGGAGCGCCTCGTCGCCGCCTGCCGCGGCCGGCTGTGGGTCGGCGCGGCGATGACCTACGGCCGCACGGTGCGCGCCGACCTCGTCAAGCGCCGCGACCTCGCCAAGCGCCTCGGACTGAAGCTCATCGCCACCAACGACGTCGTCATGCACGATCCCGCGCGCCGGGAACTCGGTGACGTCCTCACATGCATCCGTCACACGACAACGCTGGAGGCGGCCGGGCGCAAGCTGTCGGCCAACGCCGAGCGCCACCTCAAGCCGCCGGCCGAGATGCGCCGGCTGTTCGCGGAGGCGCCGGACGCCGTCGTCGAGACCTTGCGCTTCCTCGACGGGATCGGTTTCTCGCTCGACGAACTCGGTCCGGACTACCCCGACGAGCTGCGCGAGGGCCACGCGACGCCCCAGGACGCGCTCGCCGCCTTCGCGGGGCAAGGGGCCGAACGGCGATACCCCCTCGACCGTTTCCCGGAAGGCGTGCCGGCCAAGGTCACGGCGGCGATCGCCCACGAGCTCTCGCTCGTCGCGCGGATGGACTACGCGCCCTACTTCCTCACCGTGCACGACATCGTGCGCTTCGCCAGGGATCGAGGCATCCTCTGCCAGGGCCGGGGCTCGGCCGCCAACTCGACGCTCTGCTACTGCCTCGGCATCACCGACGTCGACCCCGCCGTCCACGAACTGCTGTTCGAACGCTTCATCTCGCCAGAGCGCCCGGAGCCGCCCGACATCGACGTCGACTTCGAGCACGAACGGCGCGAGGAGGTGATGCAGTACATCTACGCCCATTATGGCCGGGCGCGCGCGGCGCTCACCGCCAGCGTCGTCACCTACCGACCCCGCTCCGCGATCCGCGAGGTCGGCAAGGTGTTCGGCCTGTCGGCCGACGCGCTCGACTCGCTTTCCTCGACGATCTGGGGGTTCGGGAGCACGGCGGCGCTCGACGAGGACGCCATGCGCCGCGCCGGCCTGGAACCGGGCGAGCCCGGCCTCGCCAAGGCGCTCGCCCTGGCGCGCGAGCTGACCGGCTTCCCGCGCCACCTGTCGCAGCACACCGGCGGCTTCGTCATCACCCGCTCACGGCTCGACGAGGTGATGCCGATCGCCAACGCCGCCATGGACGGGCGCACCACCGTCGAATGGGACAAGGACGACCTCGACGCCCTGAAGATCCTCAAGGTCGACGTGCTCGCGCTGGGCATGTTGTCCTGCCTGCGCGGCTGCTTCGGGCTGCTGGCCAAGCATTACGGCCGCGTCGAGACGCTGGCCACCATGCCGAAGGAGGAGGCGGCGGTCTACGCGATGATCGGGAAGGCAGACACGATGGGCGTGTTCCAGATCGAGAGCCGGGCGCAGATGTCCATGCTGCCGCGTCTCAAGCCAGCCAACTTCTACGACCTCGTCATCGAGGTGGCGATCGTGCGGCCCGGCCCGATCCAGGGCGACATGGTACATCCCTACCTGCGCCGTCGCCTCGGCAAGGAAGCGGTGGACTACCACAAGCCGGAACTCGAGGCGGTGCTCGGCAAGACGCTCGGCATCCCCCTGTTCCAGGAACAGGCGATGCGCATCGCCATCGTCGCCGCCGGCTTCTCGCCCTCGGAGGCCGACCAGCTGCGCCGCGCCATGGCGACCTTCAAGCGGGTCGGCACGATCTCGACCTTCTTCGACAAGATGGTCCAAGGCATGATCGCCAACGGCTACCCGGAAGAGTTCGCGATCCGCTGCTTCAAGCAGATCGAGGGTTTCGGCACCTACGGCTTTCCCGAGTCGCACGCCGCCTCGTTCGCCCTGCTCGTCTACGCGTCCTCCTGGTTGAAGTGCCGCTACCCCGACGTGTTCGCCTGCGCCCTGCTCAACGCCCAGCCCATGGGTTTCTACGCGCCCTCCCAGCTCGTCAGGGACGCCCGCGAGCATGGGGTCGCGGTGGCCGAGGTCGACATCAACATGTCGGACTGGGACTGCACGCTGTTCCGATCCTTGGAGGGCGTGGCCGCCGAGCGCCAGCCCATCCACGCCAGGCACGTGGAGCGCGCCGGCGATATCTGCGGCGACCACGCGATTCGGCTCGGCTTGCGCCAAGTGAAGGGCGTGGGCAAGGCCGACATGGAGCGCCTCGTCGCCCGTCGCGGCGCCGGCTACGACTCGGTGCGTGACCTGTGGTTGCGGGCGGAACTGGCGCCGGGCGTGCTGGAGGCGCTGGCCGAGGCCGACGCCTTCCGCTCGCTCGGGCTCGACCGACGCGAAGCCCTATGGATCGTGCGCGGCCTCAACCGCGCCGGCGACAAGGACGACCTGCCGCTCCTGAAGGCGTTGAGCTTCCTCGAGCGCGAGCCGGAGGCGGACTTGCCGCCGATGCCGCTCGGCCAGCACGTCGTCGAGGATTACCGGCACCTGTCGCTCAGCTTGAAGGCGCACCCCGTCGCCTTCGTGCGCGCGCGCATCGAGCGGCGCGGCGCGGTGCGGGCGGAGGCGCTGGGCGTTCTCCCGCCCGGCGGGCGCGTCACGGTCGCGGGGCTGGTGCTGGTGCGTCAAAGGCCGGGCTCGGCCAACGGCACCATCTTCCTGACGCTGGAGGACGAAACCGGCGTCGCCAACATCATCGTCTGGCCGAAGGTCTTCGAGGCGCTGCGCCCGGTCGTGATCGGCGGTCGCTTCATCGCCGTGACCGGCCGGCTGCAGCGCCAGGACGCCGTGATTCACGTCGTCGCGGAGAAGGCGGAGGACTTGACGCGGCTGCTCGGCCAGATCGCCGGCATGGGGTCCGAGGTGTCGGGCGCCATCTTGAACGTTCCGGCACGCTCGGCGGACGAGGCCCGCCGAGCGCTCGACCGCCGGGCCAAGCGGGCCGACGAGGCGCAACCGGGCTTGTTCGCCGACCTGCCGGAGGTCGTGTCCCTGCGGCACGTGCTGCCCAAGGGACGCAACTTCCAGTAAAGGGTCAGCGCCTGAAGCCCCCGCCCGATCCGCCAGGGCGACCGATCGGCCCGGCCGGGCGGGCACCGCCGAACCCGCCGGGACGAGCCCCGCCGAAGGCCGGCGCGCCGCCGCCGAAACCACCCGGACGGAAACCGTTGGGACGGAACCCGCCGGGACGAGGGGCGCCGCCCATCCCCCCGGGGCGGGCGCCACCGAACGCGGGGGCGCCGCCGGTCCGAAAGCCACCACCGCCGAACCCACCGCCCCCGAACCCACCGCCCCCGAACCCGCCGGGCCGGAAGCCCCCGCCGAAACGGCCGGGGCCGGCTCGTTGCTGGCGAGCTTGCGGTGATCGGGCTTGCTGCGCCCGCGCCTGCCGCGCCGCCGCCTGCCGGCCCGGGGCGACGCGCTCACCTCGCGCCCTCGGCTGGGCGAACGACCGCCGCTGCTGACCGGGACGCCCGGCGACCTGCCCTCGGTTGGTTGGTCGCTGGAACGCGCGCGCGGCTCGGCGTTGGGTGGGACGTTGCGCTTGGCGTGTCTGCCGCCCACGTTGCGGCGCGGCGCGCTGGCCGGGCGCCGTCGTCCTTTGTCGCTGCGCGAGGCCAGCGCGCCCGGTCGCGCGGAGTACCGTCGGGCTCGCCGCTCGTCCCGCGTCGCCGGCGTTCGAGCGCATCGGCAACGCCTGCCCGTTGGCGCCCGGCAGGCGCTCGCCGGCTTGGGTGGCGTTGAACGCCGCCGGTGTGGTGACGCCGCGCCTTCGCAGCGCAGCCGCCACCGCGACCGGCACCGCCACGGCGCCCGCCACCACGCCGCCGCCGTGGATGCGGCCGA
>CAXSDP010000017.1:0-62862 GCA_964235705.1 uncultured Beijerinckiaceae bacterium
GCGAGTTGATGAGGCCGATGTTCGGGCCTTCCGGCGTCTCGATCGGGCAGATGCGTCCGTAATGCGTCGGATGCACGTCGCGCACCTCGAAGCCGGCCCGCTCGCGGGTGAGCCCACCCGGCCCGAGCGCCGACAGGCGACGCTTGTGGGTGATCTCCGACAACGGGTTGGTCTGGTCCATGAACTGCGACAGCTGCGACGAGCCGAAGAACTCGCGCACGGCGGCGGCCGCCGGCTTGGCGTTGATGAGGTCCTGCGGCATCACCGTGTCGATGTCGACTTGGCTCATGCGCTCCTTGATGGCGCGCTCCATGCGCAGGAGGCCCAGCCGATACTGGTTCTCCATCAACTCGCCGACCGAACGTACCCGGCGGTTGCCGAGGTGGTCGATGTCGTCGATCTCGCCGCGACCGTCGCGCAGGTCGACGAGGGCGCGCACCACCGCCAGGATGTCCTCGCGGCGCAACGCGCGCTGGGTGTCGGGCGCGTCGAGGTCCATGCGCATGTTCATCTTGACGCGACCGACCGCCGACAGGTCGTAGCGCTCGGGATCGAAGAACAGCGAGTGGAACATGTTCTCCGCCGTGTCGATCGTCGGCGGCTCGCCGGGACGCATGACGCGGTAAATGTCGAAGAGGGCCTCCTCGCGCGAGTGGTTCTTGTCCACCGTCAGCGTGTTGCGGATGTAGGGACCGATGTTGATGTGATCGATGTCGAGCAGCGGCAGCTCGTCGAAGCCGGCGTCGATGAGGGCTTGCAGCGACTTGGCGGTGATCTCCTCGCCGGCCTCCGCGAAGATCTCGCCGGTCGACGGGTTGAACAGGTCGGTCGCGATGTACTGCCCGTGCAGGTCGTCATCCGCCGCGCGCAGGAACTTGATGCCGCGCTCGTCGAGCTGACGGATGGAGCGGACGGTGAGTTTCTTGCCCGCCTCGACGACCACCTCGCCGGTGTCGGCGTCGAGCAGGTCGGCCGAAACCTTCATGCCCTTCATGCGGTCCCCGTTGAAGGGGAAGCGCCAGCCGTCCTTGTCGCGGGTGTAGCCGATGGTCTTGTAGAAGGTGGACAGGATCTCCTCGCCGTCCATGCCGAGCGCGTAGAGCAGCGACGTCGCCGGGATCTTGCGGCGACGGTCGATGCGCGCGTAGACGATGTCCTTGGCGTCGAACTCGATGTCGAGCCAGGAGCCGCGGTAGGGAATGATGCGGGCGGCGAACAGCAGCTTGCCCGACGAATGGCTCTTGCCCTTGTCGTGGTCGAAGAAGACGCCCGGCGAGCGGTGCATCTGGGACACGATCACGCGCTCGGTGCCGTTGACGATGAAGGTGCCGTTCATCGTCATGAACGGCATGTCGCCCATGTAGACGTCCTGCTCCTTGATGTCCTTCACGGATTTGGCGCCGGTGTCGGGATCGACGTCGAACACGATGAGGCGCAGGGTCACCTTGAGCGGCGCGGCGAAGGTCATGCCGCGCTGACGGCACTCGTCAACATCGTACTTCGGCGCCTCGAACTCGTACTTGACGAATTCCAGCAGCGAGGTATTTGCGAAGTCGGAGATCGGGAAGACGGAGCGGAAGACGGACTGGAGCCCTTCATCGGGACGTCCACCTTCGGGAGCGTCGACGAGCAGGAACTGGTCGTAGGATGCCTTTTGTACCTCGATGAGGTTCGGCATCTCGGCGACTTCGCTGATGTGCCCGAAGACCTTGCGAACACGCTTGCGACCGCTGAACGTCTGCGCTGTACTTAGGGACATGCATGCTCCTCGTATGCTGAAACGGCGACCGCGTTCGATCCGCCGTGCGCATCCCTAACGGGATGGATGGAAGGCGAAGCCTGAACCGACGCGACAAGGGTCGCGCGAGGTTCCCTCACCGGCTTTCGATCACGGACAACCGCCCATATGGCTGTCCAACCGGAAAAGATGGGCGCGAACGATCGTCCGCGCCCATCCCACGAATGATGTTGGACGCTGACCGTCTTACTTGACCTCGACCTTCGCGCCGGCCTTCTCCAACTGCGCCTTGAGCTTGGCGGCGTCGTCCTTGTTGACGCCTTCCTTGACGGGCTTGGGCGCGCCTTCGACGAGGTCCTTGGCCTCCTTGAGGCCGAGGCCGGTGATGGCGCGAACCTCCTTGATAACCTCGATCTTCTTGTCACCGATGGCGGCGAGCACGACCGTGAACTCGGTCTGCTCCTCGACCGGCGCGGCGGCCGCACCCGCGGCCGGACCGGCGGCGACGGCCACGGCAGCGGCGGCTGAGACGCCCCACTTCTCTTCGAGCATCTTGGCGAGTTCGGCCGCCTCCAACACGGTCAGGCTGGAGAGGTCGTCGACGATCTTTTCTAGGTTGGCCATGCTTCAATCCTTCGTTCGGTTTGGTTCGATTGTGTCCGTCGCGATCAAGCCGCGTCGACCGGTTCGGCCTTGTCCTTGTCCGCGTAAGCGGCGAAGACGCGGGCGAGCTTGGCGGCGGGCGCCGTCTGCAACTGGGCCAGCTTGGTCGCGGGCGCCTGGACGAGGCCGATGATCTTCGCGTGAAGTTCATCGAGCGACGGCATGGTCGCGAGCGAGCGGACCGAGTTGGGGTCGAGCGCCGTCCGTCCCATCGCGCCGCCGAGGATGACGAGCTTGTCGTGATCCTTGGCGAAGGCGACCACCACCTTGGGGGCGGCGACCGGATCGTCCGAGTAGGCGATCAGGGTGGGGCCGGTCATCAGACCGGAGATGGAGGCGCTCGATGTCCCTTCGAGGGCGATCTTGACGAGACGGTTCTTGGCGACCTGGACCTTGGCGCCAGCCTCGCGCGTCTGCTTGCGCAAGCGCTGCATCTGGGCCACGGTCAGGCCTGAGTAATGAGCCACCACCACGACGGACGTCGTCTTGAAGACTTCGTTCAGCGTAGCGACGGCTTCCTTCTTTTCCGCTCTGTCCACAGTGCATCTCCTGGAGAAAGGCTTCTCCTGGCGCGGACCCCGGAAGGTCCGCCGGTTGCGGTTGCCACCCCGCCGCCTCGAGCGACGAAGGGGTGGGTGGCACCTGTCCCCGCTACGGTTCACACCGCATCGGCAGAGGGATCGAACCAAAATCGAACGGTCACGCGGCACGATGCCTGAAAGGCACGGCACCAGATGACCCGAAATCCGGCTTTCCCCGTCTATGCCGGGCACCGTCCTTCGACCGGTGGAACCGCGTCGAAGTTGGGACCATTAAGCGAACGTTAGGGCGAAGCCCCATCGACGCGCCGGCAGTCTCGGACAGGACATGGCCGGGCAAGACACGGGATTATCCCGGTCTTCCGGCCATTCCATTCTCGTCACCCCACGAACAATCGGTGAATGCTGAAGAGCAACGAGAAATCTCTTTTGGGTTTCCAAGGCGGCGCTTCGCCGACCCTAGAAGCCCTTCTTATCGGTTAAAATACTTCTTGCCAAGCGACAATTTATCGTTTCGGCGCCTTATCCCACGGACTACGCCGCCGGCCCGGCCGTGACGCTGGAAGGATCGACCTTGACGCCCGGCCCCATCGTCGAGGAGATCGCGATGCGCTGGAGGTAGTTCCCTTTCGCGCCGGCCGGCTTGGCCTTGGACACCGCGTCCACGAAGGCGTTGATGTTTTGAACGAGTTGCTCGTCACCGAACGAGGCCTTGCCGACGCTGCCTTGGATGATCCCGGCCTTCTCCACGCGGAACTCGACGGCACCACCTTTCGAGGCCTTCACCGCGGCGGTGACATCCATGGTCACGGTGCCGACCTTCGGGTTCGGCATCAGGCCGCGCGGCCCGAGCACCTTGCCGAGGCGCCCGACCAGGGGCATCATGTCGGGCGTGGCGATGCAGCGGTCGAACTCGATCGAGCCGCCCTGCACGGTCGTGACGAGATCCTCCGCGCCGACGATGTCCGCGCCGGCCGCCCTGGCCTCGTCGGCCTTGGCGCCGCGCGCGAACACCGCGACCTTGAGCGTGCGGCCGGTGCCATTGGGCAGGTTGACCACGCCGCGAACCATCTGGTCGGCGTGCTTGGGGTCAACGCCGAGGTTCATCGCGATCTCGACCGTCTCGTCGAACTTCGCGCTCGCACGCTCCTTGACGAGCTGCACCGCTTGATTGATCGGATAAAGCTTGATGCGGTCGATGCCCTCGCGGGCCTTCTCAATACGCTTGGCCATCGTCGTTACCCCACCACTTCCAAGCCCATCGAGCGGGCCGAACCCTCGATCATCGCGCTCGCCGCCTCGACGGAGGCGCAGTTGAGATCAGGCATCTTCTTCGTCGCGATCTCGGTGATCTGGGCACGCGAAACCTGGCCGACGAACGCGCCCTTGCCGACCGTGGCGGAACCGGACTTGATGCCCGAAGCCTGCTTGAGGAAGTAGGAAACCGGCGGCTGCTTCATCTCGAAGGTGAAGGAGCGGTCCTGGTAGGCGGTGATGATGACCGGGATCGGCATGCCCTTCTCGAGCTGCGCCGTCTTCGCGTTGAACGCCTTGCAAAACTCCATGATGTTCAGGCCACGCTGCCCGAGCGCGGGACCGATCGGTGGTGACGGGTTGGCCGAGCCCGCCGGCACTTGCAACTTGATGTAGCCGGTAACCTTCTTCGCCATGATGACCTCCTTGTTCGTGGTGCGACGCTGGCTCGTCTGCCACGGGGGAACTGGTAGTGCCGCGAGCGGTCTTTGAAAGGGAAGACCCGACGGTCAGCGACGGCCGGGTCGTTTCCCTGACGTCCCGCCAGACGACGCGGATCAGACGACCTTCTCGACCTGCGTGTACTCGAGCTCGACCGGTGTCGCGCGCCCGAAGATGGAAACAGCGACCTTCACGCGCGAGCGACCCTCGTCGATTTCCTCGATCGTGCCGTTGAACGAGGCGAACGGCCCGTCGGCGACGCGGACCGACTCACCAATCTCGAAGGAGATGGATGCCTTCGGACGCTCGACCCCGTCGGCGACCTGGCCCTTGATTCGATTGGCCTCGGCATCCGAGATCGGCACAGGCCTCTTGTCGGCCCCGAGGAAGCCGGTGACCTTGGGGGTGTTCTTGATGAGGTGGTAGATGTCGTCCGACAGGTCGCATTTCACGAGGACGTAACCGGGGAAGAACTTGCGCTCGGCGTTGACCTTACGGCCCTTGCGCACCTCGACGACGTTCTCGGTCGGCACGAGGATCTCGTCGAACTTCTCTTCGAGACCACGCTGCGCCGCCTGCTCCCGGATCGAGGCGGCGACCTTCTTCTCGAAGTTCGAATGGGCGTGAACGATGTACCAGCGCGTATTCATGACGTTCAAGGAGCCCCGCTCAACGACCGATGGTGAGGATCGAGGTGATGGCGAGATGGATCGCCTGATCGACCCCGAACAGGAACAGGCTCGCGAACACGCACATCAAGACGACCAAAACGGTCGTGATGACGGTCTCGCGGCGATTGGGCCACGTCACCTTGTCCGCTTCCCCGCGGACATCTTGGAAGAATTGCAGGGGATTGTTCATGAGCCGTTCGAAGCAGCGGAAACGAGAGCGGCGCGTTTCCGAAAAACAGGTGGCGCGGAACCGAACGGTGCCGCGCCACATCACGTATCTAGATCGTTCGAACGACTGTTGCAAGCGGATCGTCGGGATCGCCGACGAGGGCCCCCTCGCCTGCCGTCATACGCGGCTGTCGACGGTCTCGGACTCGGGCAAGCCGTTGGATGCGATCAACAGGCCGGCACCCGCACCGGCGATGGAGGCGGCGGCGAGGACCCAGATCATGCGGGTGAAGGCCGTCGCGTCGCCGTCGAAACCAAGGACCTGCAGCGCCCAGGCGGCTCCGATCCCCAGCGCCATGATGCCGGTCAAACGAAGTAGGTTGCTGCTCGTGACGGTCTCGGTGTCCATGGTTTCGTCCCCTCGTGTCTGAACCGGAAACGGATCGAAACTGAGGAAAGCTCCATCATGGCCGTAGGTTTGTGCGGTTGTGGTAAAAAGAACACGAAGATCGAAGGCGCCGAGGTTGGTCGGGACGAAGCGGTCAACTTTGTTCGAGCTCGATCAGGGTGCCACCGAAATCCTTGGGATGCAGGAACAACACCGGCTTGCCGTGAGCCCCGATCTTCGGCTCGCCGTCGCCGAGCACCCGAGCCCCCGCCGCCCGCAGGCGGTCGCGCGCCACCGCAATATCGTTCACCTCGTAGCAGACGTGATGCATCCCGCCGCCAGTCCTGGCGAGGAAGGTGGCGAGGGGCGAGCCTTCGCCTAGCGGCGCCATCAACTCGACCTTGGTGTTGGGCAACGTCACGAAGACGACCGTGACGCCATGCTCGGGCATCTCCCGAGGCTCGGACACGGTGGCCCCGAGCACGTCACGGTAGCGTGCCATTTCGGCGTCGAGGTCGGCGACGGCGATCGCGACGTGGTTGAGCCGACCGATCATGCCGTCCTACACTTCCACGACGAGGACGTGAACGGCCGGGCGCTTGCCCCAGGCGTTGTTGACGGCGCTTCGTACGGCCTTCTCGATGGCGGTCGAGACCGTGTCGGCGTCGCGCCGCCGCTGCTTCGGCAGGTTGTCGAAGGTTTGGAACATGGCGGCGTCGACGAGCGCGTCCATCGCCGCGCCGTCCTTGGTCTTCGCCGGCAGCCCGTTGGTGACGACGTCGGGCGTGCCGGCCATCTCGCCCTTGGCGGTGACGGCCAGCGCGATGGTGACGACGCCGGCGAAAGCGAGCGACTGGCGCGCGCGCAACGCCTCGTCATCCATCCTGAGCAAGATGTTCCCATCCTTGACGATGCGGCCATGCTGCGCCTGACCGACGATGCCCGGTTCGCCCGGCGCCAGCATCACGATGTCGCCGTTACGTGCCTTGACCACGTGCGGCACCTGACGCTCGCGGGCGAAGGCGTGGTGCGAGGCGAGATGCACCTCCTCGCCGTGCGCCGGGATGGCGATCGCCGGCCTCACCCAATCGTAGAACTGCGCGACTTCCCCGCGACGGGGATGACCGGAGGCGTGGATCAGCGCGTCGCGGTCGGTGACGACCTCTATGCCCTGCTTCGTCAGGTTGTTGATGATGCGCCCCACCTCACGCTCGTTACCGGGGATCGTGCGCGAGGAGAAGATCACCATGTCACCTGGCGCCAGGCTGACGGCGGGGTGCTCGTCCTCCGAGATGCGGGCGATGGCGGCACGCGGTTCGCCCTGGCTGCCGGTCGCCAGCACCACGACCTTGTCGCGGGGCACGTGGTTGAAAGCGTCCTGCGACAGGAACGTTGGTACGCCGTCGAGGTAGCCGATTTCGCGGGCGACGCTCGACACCCGGTCCATCGCGCGTCCGACGAGCACGACTTGACGTCCCGCCGCCGCCGCCGCCAGCGCGACAGCCTTCATGCGGGACACGTTGGAGGCGAAGGTGGTGACGACGACGCGCCCCGTCGCGGCCCGTATCATGTCGGTCAGGGTCGCCGCGACGTCGGCCTCCGAAGGGCTGATGCCGTCTCGCATGATGTTGGTCGAATCGCAGACCAGGGCGAGCACGCCCTCTTCGCCGATGGCGGTCAACCGGGCCTTGTCGGTGGGAAGGCCGAGGCCGGGGTTCTCGTCGATCTTCCAGTCGCCGCTGTGCACGACAGTGCCGAGCGGCGTGCGGATGGCGAGCGCGCAGCTCTCGGGGATCGAATGGGCGACCGGCACGAACTCGACGGAAAAAGGCCCGATCTCCACGGTGTCGCCCTGCGCGACGACGTTGATCGGGATCTTCGGGGCGCCGTACTCGGCCAGCTTCTTGATCTCGAGCAGGCCGGCGGCGAAGCGCGTGGCGTAGATCGGCGCGCGCAGCCGGTTCCACAGGTCGACGACCGCGCCGATGTGGTCCTCGTGCGCGTGGGTGATGACGATGCCGACGAGGTCGGCGCGCATCTTCTCGATGAACGTCGTATCGGGGACAATGACGTCGATGCCCGCCTGCTCCGGTCCCGCGAACGAGATCCCGCAGTCGATCATCAGCCACTTCTTCTTGCGGGCGGGTCCGAAACCGTAAAGACCCATGTTCATACCGATCTCGCCCAGTCCGCCGAGCGGTACGAACACGAGTTCTTCTGCAACCTCATTCATCGTTCAAGTGCCTTCCAAATCGTCATTGCCCACGTGTGATTCCGTGATTTGGTGCATAGCACCGACGACGAGACCGGGAAGGAAAACATCGCCCGCGTCGATTGTGACGCGCCCGCGCGCCGTGTCGACCAGGAGGTGACCGACCGGACCAAGGCCGGCGAAACGGCCGTCCACCGCGCCGGCGGGCGTTTTGACGACGATCGTTTCGCCGAGGCCCGCCGCGAAGCCGAGCCAGTCGCTTCGAATCGTCGCGAAGCCCGCACCGCCATGCCAACGCGCGAGGGTCGCCGCGAAAGCGTCGGAGAGCGCGGCCAGCACCGCCAGCGGTGCTTGATGGATGCCGGCCTTCGCCAGGCTCGTGGCGGGATAGGGCAAGCCTTCGGGATGGGAAGCGCAGTTCACGCCGAAACCGGCGACGCATCCCAACCTGTCACCGGGCAGCGTCGTGCACTCGAGGAGGATACCGGCGAGCTTGGCACCGCCGAGTAGCACATCGTTGGGCCATTTCAGGGATGGGCGCGCCCGATCGCCGCACAGGACGCTCAGGGCCGAGGCGAGGGCGACACCGGCGACGAAACCCAGCTGCGGTGCCAACGCCCAAGGAGCGGGGTCGATGAGGCCGAGGCTCGCGTAAAGATTGCCGGGCGGCGACGCCCAGGCCCGTCCGTGCCGGCCACGGCCACCCATCTGACTAGCGGCGACGACGAACACCCCGCCGGGATCGCCGGCACGCAGGAGAGCCATCGCCTCGTCGTTGGTCGATCCGACATGATCGTGGAAGACGGTGCGATACGGCCCCTCGCTCACGCCGTCGACCAACCACGGCATCCATCGCCGCTGGGGGACGCGCCATCACCGAAGAATAAGGTCAAAAGAGCGACTTGGCGGCGGCGGTCGCCGCACCGACGAACACAGGCGGGTAGAGGAACAGGCCCAGCACGAGGACGCCGGTCACCGCCAACACCGCCTGAAGCATCGGTGTTTGGCGGTCCAAGGCGATGCTTGCCTCATCGAAGTACATGAATTTGACAATGCGCAGGTAGTAGAAGGCGGCGACGACGCTGGTCAGCACGCCGATCACCGCGAGCGGGTATAGGTGCGCTTGGATGGCCGCGTTGAACACGTAGAACTTCGCGAAGAAGCCGGCGAGCGGCGGGATGCCGGCCATGGAGAACATCATGGCCGCCAGGAAGAACGCCATGCCCGGATGCGTCTTGGCGAGCCCCATGACGTCGGCGACGTCCTCGACGTTACGGTCACCAACCTTCATCGACAGGATCGCCGCGAAGGTGCCCAGCGTCATCGTGAGGTAGATGGTCATGTAGATCACCACGGCCTGCACCCCGTCCTGCGTGCCGGCGGCGAGGCCGACCAGGGCGAAGCCCATGTGGCCGATCGCGGAATACGCCATCAGGCGCTTGATGTTCGTCTGCCCGATGGCGGCGAAGGAGCCCAGCGCCATCGATAGGATGGAGATGAAGACGATGATCTGCTGCCACTGCGTCGTGATGCCGGGGAAGGCGGTGATGATGACGCGCACCGTGATCGCCACGGCGGCCATCTTGGGCGCGGTGGCGAAGAAGGCGCTGACCGGCGTCGGGGCGCCCTGGTACACGTCGGGTGTCCACATGTGGAACGGCACGACCGACATCTTGAAGGCGAGGCCGGCCATGAGGAAGACGAGGCCGAAGACGACGCCGATCTGCACCGTGCCGGTGATCGCGGCGGCGATGCCGGCGAACTCGACGGTGCCGGCGAAGCCGTAAAGCAAGGACGCGCCGTAGAGCAGCATCCCCGACGAGAGGGCGCCGAGCACGAAGTACTTCAGGCCGGCCTCCGACGCCCGGAGGTCGTCGCGGTGGAAGGCGGCCATGACGTAGAGGGCGAGGCTCATCAACTCGAGCCCGAGGTACAGCGTGATGAGCCCGTTCGCCGAGATCAGGATCAGCGCACCGAGCGTCGAGAGGATGACCAGGATGGGATACTCGAACTTGTTGATACGCTCGCGCACCATGAACACGCGCCCCATCAGGAGCGTGACCAGCGCACCGGCGAGCGTCAGCACCATCATGAAACGCCCGAACGCGTCGTCGATGAGGGCGCCGTCGAAAACGATCGCGCGGCTCCCCGGGCCGACCAGCAACACGACGATGGCGAGGCCAAGCACGCCGACGGCGACTCCGGTGACGAGGTTGCCAGAGTCGTTGGATCGCATCGCCCCCACCAGCAGGAGGACCAGGGCGCCGACCGCGAGGATGAGTTCCGGCAGGCTGTGAGCGATGTTCAAGGACATGGGACTGGCGAAGATGGGGTGCAGTTCGAGCGGCATGGTGTTCATCGTGCCGTTCCCGAGGCGAGGATGGCGCGCGGCGCGCCCCGCGGATCTTTGGCGAGCGCCAGCGTCCGCGACCGGGTGGTGGCGAGATCGGCCTCGTGGGTCTTCACCATGGCGGCGACGCTGGTCCCGGACGCGCCGAGGATGGGCGAGGGATGGACGCCGTAGAAGATGGTCAGCACCAGCAGGGTCCCCAGCATCGCGCCCTCCCGAGGATTGAGGTCGAGGATCGACTTCAGGTTGTCCTTGGTCAGCACGCCGAACACCACGCGACGGTAGAGATACAGCGCGTAGGCCGCCGACAGGATGACGCCGGTCGCGGCGAACAGGGTGACCCAACTGTTGACCTGGAAGGTGCCGAGCATGGTCAGGAACTCGCCGACGAAGCCCGAGGTGCCGGGAAGCCCGACATTCGCCATGGTGAACACCAGGAAGGCCGTGGCGTAACGGGGCATGCGGTTGACGAGACCGCCGTAGGCGGCGATCTCGCGCGTGTGCATGCGATCGTAGACCACGCCCACGCAGAGGAACAACGCGCCCGAGATGATGCCGTGCGACACCATCTGGAAGATGGCCCCCTGGACGCCCTGCTCGGTGAAGGAGAACAGCCCCATCGTCACGAAGCCCATGTGGGCGACCGACGAGTAGGCGATGAGCTTCTTCATGTCCTCCTGCACCAGCGCGACGAGCGAGGTGTAGATGATCGCGACCACCGATAGCGAGAAGACGAGCGGCGCGAACATCTGCGAGGCATCGGGGAACATGGGCAGCGAGAAGCGGAGGAACCCGTACCCGCCCATCTTCAGGAGGATGCCGGCGAGGATCACCGAGCCGGCGGTTGGGGCCTCGACGTGGGCGTCGGGCAACCACGTGTGCACTGGCCACATCGGCATCTTCACGGCGAAAGAGGCGAAGAACGCGAGGAACAGCCACGTCTGCATGGACACGGGGAAATGCGTCTTCAGCAGCACGGTGATGTCGGTCGTGCCGGCGTAGCCGTACATCGCCATGATGGCGAGCAGCATCAGGAGGGAGCCGGTCAGGGTGTAGAGGAAGAACTTGAAGGCGGCGTAGACCCGGCGCCCGTGACCCCAGATCCCGATGATCAGGAACATCGGGATCAGCCCCCCCTCGAAGAAGAGGTAGAACAGGACGAGGTCGAGCGAGCAGAACACGCCGATCATCAAGGTCTCGAGCACCAGGAACGCGATCATGAAATCCTTCACCCTGAAGGTGATGGAGGTCCATGAGGCGAGGATGCAGAAGGGCATCAGGAAGGCGGTCAGCACGACGAAGGGGAAGGACATGCCGTCGACGCCGAGCTTGTAGACGAGGCCGGCACCGAACCAGTTCTTCCCCTCCACGAACTGGAACGCCGACGAGGAGGCGTCGAAGCGCGTCCACGCGTAGAGCGAGAGCGCGAAGACGACCAGCGTCGTGAGGAGCGCCGCCCAGCGCGCGTTGGCGAGCGTCGCCTCGTCCTCGCCGCGCAGGCAGAGAATGAAGGCCACGCCGACCAGCGGCAGGAACACGAGGGCCGAGAGGACGCCGAAGCCGAACATCAGCGGCCACCTCCGACCAGGAACCACGTGATGATGACGGTGACCCCGATCAGCATGGCGAAAGCGTAGTTGTAGATGAAGCCGGTCTGGATCTTCACGGCTTGGCGCGTGACGTGGACGACGGCGTTGGTGACGCCGTCCGGCCCGAAGCGATCGATGATGCCCTGATCACCCCCGTGCCAGAACAGCCGCCCGATGCGGAACGCCGGCCTGACGAAGAGGAAGTCGTAGAGTTCGTCGAAGTACCATTTGTGCGAGACGAAGTCGTAGATCCGTGGGAAGAGCCGTGCCAAGCGGGCCGGCACCGCCGGGTTGTAAATGTAGCCCAACCAGGCGACGACGAACCCGCCGGCCAGCATCAGCATCGGGATGACCTTCACGACCTCGGGCACGCGCTCCATGGCTTCCAGGATGTGGTTCTCCGGACCGTAGTACAGCGCACCCTTCCAGAAGGCGGTTTGATCGACGCCGATGAAGCGGGACGCGAACAGGCCGCCGGCGAACAGGGCGCCGAGCGAGAGCACGTAGAGCGGGATCAGCATCGTGTTCGACGACTCGTGGGGCTCGAAGACATGGCCGTGCGTGCCGACGTCGTCGGGGTGCAGCTTTACGCCGTGGGCCGCCGCAGCGTGCGGGTGGTCGGCGCTGACGTGGTCGTGGCCGCCGGTCTCGCCTCTGTTGGTCGGCTCGAGGTGCGCCTTGGCACCCTCCTCGTCCGTGATGCCGCTGTTATCGGCGTGGGCGTGGGCGCCCTCCCACCGTCGCTTGCCGAAGAAGGTCATGAACGTGAGGCGGAACGAGTAGAACGAGGTGAGCCCGACCGCCACCGTCGCGAGGATGTAGGCGTAGAACGCGCCGAAGCGATGCGAGGCGTAGGCGGCCTCGATGATCGCGTCCTTGGAGTAGAAGCCGGCGGTGAGCGGGAAGCCGACGAGCGCCAGCGTGCCGATCAGCATGGTCCAGAACGTCATCGGGATCTTGGAGCGAAGGTCGCCCATGTACCGCATGTCCTGCTCGTGGTGCATCGCGGTGATGACCGAGCCGGCGCACAGGAAGAGCAAGGCCTTGAAGAAGGCGTGGGTGAACAGGTGGAAGACGCCGAGGCCATAGCCGCCGACGCCGAGCCCGACGAACATGTAACCAAGCTGCGAGCAGGTGGAGTAGGCGACTACGCGCTTGATGTCGGTCTGTACGCAGCCGATCGTCGCGGCGAAGAAGCACGTCGTGCCACCGATGATCGTGACGAAGGAGAGCACCGCCGGCGCCTGCTCGAAGAGCGGGGACAGGCGGGCGACCATGAAGACGCCGGCGGTGACCATGGTGGCGGCGTGGATCAGCGCCGAGACGGGTGTCGGGCCCTCCATCGCGTCCGGCAGCCAAGTGTGCAGCAGGAACTGCGCGGACTTGCCCATCGCGCCCATGAACAGGAGGAAGCAGGCCACCTCCATCACCGGCCAATCGTGGCCGAACAGGTGGGCGGTGCGGCCGGCCAAACCCGGCGCGGCGGCGAAGATCGTCTCGAACGAGACCGACTTCGTCACCATGAACACGGTGAAAATGCCGAGGAGGTAGCCGAAATCGCCGACACGGTTGACGACGAAGGCCTTGATGGCGGCGGCGTTGGCGGTGGGCTTCACGTACCAGAAGCCGATCAGCAGGTAGGACGCGAGGCCAACCCCCTCCCAGCCAAAGAACATCTGAACGAGGTTGTCGGCGGTCACCAGCATCAGCATGGCGAAGGTGAAGAGCGACAGGTAGGCGAAGAAGCGGGGCCGCGACGGATCCTCGTTCATGTAGCCGACCGAGTACAGGTGGACGAGCGAGGACACGGTCGTCACCACCACCAGCATCACGACGGTCAGCGCGTCGACCCTGAAGGCCCATTCGACGTCGAGCGTGCCGACAGTGAACCAGTTGACGAGCGTGGTGAGCGCCTCAGGCTCGGTTCCGAGCGCGTGCCGGAAGAACAAGACCCAGGAGAGGGCGGCGGAGACCAGGAGGAAGCTGGTGGTGACAACCTCGCAGGCGCGGTCCCCAACCTGACGGCCGAACAGGGCGGCGACGAGGAAACCGAGGAGCGGCAGCGCGACGACGGCGATGATCATGCGCGGGTCAACCTTTCATCGCGTTGATGTCCTGGACCGCGATCGATCCGCGATTCCGGTAATAGGTCACCAGGATGGCGAGCCCGATCGCCGCCTCGGCGGCGGCCACGGTGAGGATGAAGAGGGCGAACACCTGGCCGGTGAGGTCGTGGAGGAAGGCGGAGAAGGCGACGAGGTTGATGTTCACCGCCAACAGGATCAATTCGACCGACATCAGGATGATGATGATGTTCTTGCGGTTGAGGATGATCCCGGCGACGCCGAGCGTGAACAAGATCGCGGCGACGAGGAGATATTGGTTGAGACCGATCATCGTGAAGTCCTATCCGACCATCAGGCGTCGATACCCTGGCGCGAGGGCACCTTGCGCATGGCGACGGCGGCCGACGTCCGGGCGTTCTGTTCGGGAATCGACTGTCTCTTGATGCCAGGCTTGTGGCGCAGCGTCAGGACGATGGCGCCGATCATCGCCGTCAGCAGGACGAGTCCGGCCGCCTGGAACAGCACGAGGTACTGCGTGTAGATGACTTGGCCGAGGGCGACCGTGTTCGGCAACGCATCGGGCGTCGGCGTCGTGGACTGGCTCAGCGAGGTTTGACCCAGTGTCCAGGTGCCCACGACGAAGCCGAGCTCCACCACCACCAGCAATCCGACGACCGCGCCGACCGGCAGGTACTTCATGATGCCGTGCCGCAACTCGGAAAAGTCGATGTCGAGCATCATGACGACGAACAGGAACAGGACAGCCACGGCGCCGACGTAGACGATGACGAGGATCATCGCCAGGAACTCCGCCTGCAGCAGCAGGAACAAGCCGGCCGCGTTGACGAAGGACAAGATGAGGAAGAGCACGGAGTGCACGGGATTCTTCGACGAGATCACCATGACCGCCGAAGCGATCAAGACCACTGAGAACAGGTAGAAGAAGAACGATTGCGCGGTCATCGATCAGCACTCAAGCGGACGCGCCGGCCGCGAACGGTCCGGTGTGCCGCGAACGAGGGGAACATCAACGGTAGGGCGAGTCGAGGGCGATGTTGCGGGCGATCTCGCGCTCCCAGCGGTCGCCGTTGGCGATCAGCCGCTCCTTGTTATAGTAGAGCTCCTCCCGCGTCTCGACGGAAAACTCGAAGTTGGGTCCTTCCACGATCGCGTCGACCGGGCAAGCCTCCTGGCAGAGGCCGCAGTAGATGCACTTGACCATGTCGATGTCGTAGCGGGTCGTGCGCCGCGTCCCATCGTTGCGGCGCGGGCTCGCCTCGATGGTGATCGCCTGGGCCGGGCATACGGCCTCGCAGAGCTTGCAGGCGATGCAGCGTTCCTCGCCGTTGGGATAACGACGCAAAGCGTGCTCACCTCGGTAGCGAGGCGATTGCGGCGCCTTCTCGTGGGGATAGTTGAGCGTCGCCTTCGGCTTGAAGAAGTACTTCATCGACAGGCCGAAGGCCCCGATGAACTCCTTCAAGAGCAGTTGCTTGGCGGATTGGTCGAGTCTCACGAATGATGTCCTTTGCGGGAACGCTCACTGCGCCATCACGCCGCCCCAGCCGGTGGCTTCGAGCACGCCAGCGACGACGACGACCATGAGGAGCGAGAGCGGCAGGAAGACCTTCCATCCCAGGCGCATCAGCTGATCGTAGCGATAGCGTGGGACGAACGCCTTCACCATGGCGAACATGAAGAAGACGAGCAGGATCTTGAGCAGGAACCAGATCACGCCCGGCACCCAGGTGAAGGGCGCGAACGGGATCGGTGACAGCCAGCCGCCCATGAAGAGGATGACCTGGAGCGCGGCCATGGTCATCATCGCCACGTATTCGGCGAGCATGAACAACATGTAGGGACTTGACGAGTATTCGACCATGAAGCCGGCGACGAGTTCGGACTCGGCTTCGATCAAGTCGAAGGGTGGTCGATTGGTCTCGGCCATGGCCGAAACGAAGAAGATCACGAACATCGGGAACAGCGGGATCCAGTACCATCCAAGGATGCCCCACCGGGTATCCTGCGCCATAACGATGTTCGACAGGTTCAGGGTGCCGGCGCATAGCAAGACGGTCACCAGGACGAGACCGATCGACACCTCGTAGGACACCATCTGCGCGGCCGAGCGCAGGGCGGACAGGAACGGGTACTTCGAGTTCGACGCCCAGCCACCCATGATCACGCCGTACACCGACAATGACGAGATCGCGAAGATGTAAAGCGTGCCGACGTTGAGGTTGGCGACCGCCCAGCCGTGCGCGACGGGGATGACCGCCCAGGCCGCCAATGCCAGGAGGCCCATCACGAACGGCGCCAGCAGGAAGACGCCCTTGTTCGCGCCGGCCGGGATGATCGGCTCCTTCAGCACGAACTTGAGGAGGTCTGCGAAGGACTGGAACAGCCCCCAAGGCCCCACGACGTTGGGGCCGCGCCGCAGCTGCACCGCCGCCCAGATCTTGCGGTCGGCGTAGAGGATGTAGGCGATCGAGACGAGCAGGACCACGAGCGTGGCCAGGCTCTTCAGGATCATCAGCGGAATGAACCAGGACATCGTCGTTCCCCTTAGCCCCAGCCTATTCCGCCGCCGCCTGCGCCACCGGCGACTGGACCAGGGCCGACGCCTCCGCCATCACCTTCGACGCCCGCGCGATGGGGTTCGTCAAGTAGAAGTCGCGGATCGGCGACACGAAAGGCTCGCGCCCCATCGCCATCCCCGACGTCGACGAGAAGTCCGCCGCCGGACCTTCCGCGACCTGATCGACGCGCGCCATGTGCGGATGGGCGGCGTAGAGCTTGGCCCGCAGCGCCGCCAGCGAGTCGAACGGCAGGCGATGGCCGAGCGCGTCGGACAGGGCGCGCAACACCGCCCAATCCTCGCGGGCGTCGCCGGGCGGGAAGTTGGCGCGCTCGGCCAGTTGCACCCTGCCCTCCGTGTTGACGTAGAGGCCGGACTTCTCCGTGTAGACCGCACCGGGCAGGATCACGTCGGCGCGCGCGGCGCCCCGATCGCCGTGCGTGCCGATGTAGACCGTGAAGGCGCCCGGCTCGATGGCGATCTCGTCGGCGCCGAGGTTGAACAGCACGTCAAGCGCGCCGGCCTTGGTCATCGCGGGCGCGTCCATGCCGCCCTCCCCCGGCACGAAGCCGAGGTCGAGCCCACCGACGCGCGCCGCCGCCGTGTGGAGGACGGCCAGGCCGCGCCAGGCGTCGCCGCCGCCGGCGAGCGCCGCCGCCTTGTTCAGCACGGCCGCGCCGTCGGCCCGGGCGATGGCGCCCTGCCCGATGATGACCATCGGTCGGCTCGCCTTGGCGAACACGTCGGCGAAGGAACGCGGCAGGTCGCCCAGCGTGTCCGGACCGGCGCCGAGGTAGGTGTAGGGATAGGTGAGGTCGGCCTGCTCGCCGACGACGCCGATCGGGAAGTCGCCCTTCAGCCAGCGCTTGCGGATGCGGGCGTTCAAGACCGGGGATTCGCGGCGCGGGTTGGAGCCGACGATCAGCAGCGCGTCCGCCCGCTCGATGCCTTCCACGGTCGGGTTGAACAGGTAGGAAGCGCGACCCATCGCCGGATCGAGCTTGGCGCCGTCCTGACGACAGTCGAGGTTCGGTGAGCCGAGCGACGTCACCAGGCTCCGCATCGCGAACATGTCCTCGACGGAGCACAGGTCACCGGCGATGGCGCCGATCCGCTCGGGACAGGTCGCCTTCACCTTGGCGGCGATCGCTGCGAAGGCCTCCGCCCAGGTCGCGGGCGCGAGCTTGCCGTCGCGACGCACGAAGGGCTTGTCGAGCCGGCGCGCCTTGAGGCCGTCGACGACCTGGCGGGTCTTGTCGGAGATCCATTCCTCGTTCACCGCGTCGTTGATGCGCGGCAGGATGCGCATGACTTCGCGGCCGCGCGCGTCGACGCGGATGTTGGATCCGAGCGCGTCCATGACGTCGATCGACTGCGTCTTGTTGAGCTCCCACGGCCGCGCCTTGAAGGCGTAGGGCTTGGGCAGCAGCGCACCGACCGGGCACAGGTCGGCGACGCAGCCCTGCAGCTCGGAGGACATGGCGGACTCGAGGTAGGTCGTGATCTCCATGTCCTCGCCACGGCCGATCGCGCCCATGTCGCCGATGCCGGCGACCTCGGAGGTGAAGCGGACGCAGCGCGTGCAATAGATGCAGCGGTTCATGGAGGTGCGCACCATGACGCCGATGTACTTGTCCTCGACCGCGCGCTTGTTCTCGGCGAAGCGCGTGGTGGACACGCCGTAGGCCATCGCCTGGTCCTGGAGGTCGCACTCGCCGCCCTGGTCGCAGACCGGGCAATCGAGGGGGTGGTTGATGAGGAGGAACTCCATCACCCCCTCGCGGGCCTTGCGGGTCATCGGCGACTTGGTGAGCACCTGCGGCGGCTCCCCGTTGGGACCCGGCCGCAGATCCTTGACGTTGATCGCGCAAGAAGCCTGGGGCTTGGGCGGACCACCCTTCACCTCGACGAGGCACATCCGGCAGTTGCCGGCGATCGACAGCCGCTCGTGGAAGCAGAAGCGCGGGATTTCCGCGCCGGCCGCCTCGCAGGCCTGGAGAACCGTGTAATCCGACGGGACATCGACTTCGTTACCGTCGACGATGATCTTGGTCATGCAATCCTCAATGGGGCTGATCGACGAGGCCGAGCCGCCGCTGATGCGATCCAACCGGGCTTCGACGCGATCGAAACGGCGGTTCACGCCAGCGACCGCGTTGCGCGACACGTCCTTCCACGGAGGTGACGCGAACCTTGATGTCGGTCACCTCCTCGATCACGCGATCGAGCTTGGCGTCCACGCGGCGTAAGTGTTCGAAGATGAGGTCCGCCGGCTCGTTCGCCACGGCGCTACTCCGCCGCGACGCCGTAGGCGCGCACCGGCTCGCTGTGCGGGTTGGCGGCGTACTGGTCGATGCGCCGCTCGATCTCCGGCCGGAAGTGGCGGATGAGGCCCTGCACCGGCCAGGCCGCCGCGTCGCCCAGCGCGCAGATCGTGTGTCCCTCGATTTGGGTGCTCACTTCCAGCAACATGTCGATCTCGCGCTTCTGCGCCCGACCCTCCGCCATGCGCGACAGCACGCGCCACAACCAACCCGTGCCCTCACGGCACGGTGTGCACTGACCGCAGCTCTCGTGCCGGTAGAAATACGAGATGCGGGCGATCGCGCGGACGATGTCGGTGGACTTGTCCATCACGATGACCGCCGCCGTGCCGAGGCCGGACTTGAGGTTCTTCAACGTGTCGAAATCCATCGGGGCATCGGCGATCTCGTGCGCCGGGACGAGGGGCACCGAGGAGCCGCCAGGAATCACCGCGAGCAGGTTGTCCCAACCGCCGCGAACACCGCCGCAGTGACGATCGATCAACTCGCGGAAGGGAATGGACATCGCCTCCTCGACGTTACAGCGATGGTTGACGTGACCGGAGATGCAGAAGAGCTTGGTGCCTGAATTGTTCTTGGCGCCGAAGCCGGCGAACCAGGAGGCCCCGCGCCGAAGGATGGTGGGGGCCACCGCGATCGACTCGACGTTGTTGACCGTGGTCGGGCAGCCGTAGAGCCCCATGTTGGCGGGGAACGGCGGCTTCAAGCGCGGCATGCCCTTCTTGCCTTCGAGCGACTCCAGGAGCGCCGTCTCCTCGCCGCAGATGTAGGCGCCAGCGCCGTGGTGGACGTAGATGTCGATGGGCCAGCCATGGGTGTTGTCGACGCCGATCAGCCTCGCCTCGTAGGCCTGCGCGACGGCGGCCTCGAGCCGTTCCTTCTCCAGCACGTACTCGCCACGAATGTAGATGTAGCATTTGTGCGCCTGCATCGCGACGCAGGCGATCAGGCAACCTTCCAGCAATAGGTGCGGGTCGTTGCGCATGATCTCGCGATCCTTGCACGTGCCAGGCTCCGACTCGTCGGCGTTGACGACGAGGTAGGAGGGACGGGCCGGGTCGGGCTTCGGCATGAACGACCACTTCATGCCGGTCGGGAAGCCGGCACCGCCGCGCCCGCGCAGACCCGACGCCTTCATCTCGTTGATGATCCAGTCGCGACCCTTGTCGATCAGGTCCTTGGTGCCATCCCAGGCGCCGCGCTCCTGGGCGCCTTGTAGGCCCCAATCACCGAAGCCGTAGAGGTTGGTGAAGATGCGATCCTTGTCCTGGAGCATCGGTTCAGTCTTTCGTTTTGGGTTCTTGGCCCATCGGCACGGACGGTCCATCGGGCGCCGTGCCCTTGGTCTCGGCCTGCCGGGCCTTTTCTTGTTCGCTGACGTCACGCGAGGACACGTCGGGGTGGGTGCGTTCGTTGCCGCCCTCGACCCGGTCCGGTGCCGCCATGGCATGGTCGGAACGCTCGAGGCGCGTGACCTGATCGTAATGGTCCGGCGCCGGCCCCGACGTGCGCTCGTCGACGGCGTGACCACTATGTGGGGATGATCGGCCGTTCACGCTCGGGTCGTGGATGCCGCTGCTGTCGCGGCCGGTCCAACCATCGACGCCGTAGAGGCTGGTGAGGCTGGTGAGGCCGCCGACCGGCTCGGACGTCTTGCGCCCGATCTGCGAGCCGGGCTTGACCTCGCGGCCGGCCTCGATGTCGTCGAGGAGTTTCTCGAAGTTCTCGGTACTCAAGTCCTCGTAGTACAACTCGTTGATCTGCACCATCGGCGCGTTGCAGCACGCCCCCAGGCACTCGACCTCCAGCCAGCAGAACATCCCGTCGTCGCGCACCTTCCGCATGGGGCCGACGCGGCGCTCCAGAACGGCCTTGATGTCATCGGAGCCGGCGAGCACGCAGGGCGTGGTCCCGCACAGCTGGATGAAGTACTTGCCGACCGGTTCGAGGTTGAACATCGAGTAGAAGGTCGCGATCTCCAGAACCCTGATGTAGGGCATGCCGAGCATGCGCGCGACGTTCTCGATCGCCGGCTTCGGCAACCAGAAATCGTTCTGCTTCTGCGCGCGCCATAGCAGGGACAGCACGGCCGAGGCCTGCCGCCCCTCAGGGTATTTGGCGATCTGCTTCTCGCACCAGGCTTCGTTCTCGGGCGTGAAGGCGAAGGACGCCGGCTGGACGGCGGCGAGGCGGCGGACGGACATTAACGATCGACCTCGCCGAACACGATGTCGATCGACCCCAGGATGGCGCCGACGTCCGACAGCAGCGACTTGCGGCTGAGGAAGTCCATCGCCTGCAAGTGGGCGTAACCGGGCGCGCGGATCTTGCAGCGATACGGCTTGTCGGTCCCATCCGACACGAGGTAGACGCCGAACTCGCCCTTGGGCGCCTCGACGGCGGCGTAGACCTCGCCGGGCGGCGTGTGGAAACCCTCGGTGTAGAGCTTGAAGTGATGGATGAGCGCCTCCATGGAACGCTTCATCTCGGCGCGCGAGGGAGGGGCCACCTTACCGTCCTTGGCCTTCACGGGGCCCTGGCCGGTGGGCGACAGCAGCTTCTCGACGCACTGCTTCATGATCCGCACCGATTCGGTCATCTCCTTCATGCGGACGACCTGACGATCGTAACAATCGCCGTGCGTGCCGACGGGGATGTCGAACTCCATCTCCTCGTAGCACTCGTAGGGCTCCGCCCGGCGGAGATCCCAAGGCGCGCCCGAGGCGCGCAGCACCGGGCCCGAAAAACCCCAGCGCCAGCAATCGGCCACCGACACGACACCGATGTCGACGTTGCGCTGCTTGAAGATGCGGTTCTCGATGAACAAGCTATTCAGGTCGGCGAGCACTTTCGGAAAGGTCTCGCACCAAGCGCCGATGTCCTCGATGAGCTGCTTGGGGCAGTCGATATGGACGCCGCCCGGCCGGAAGTAGTTGGCGTGCAGCCTGGCGCCGGACGCGCGCTCGTAGAACACCATCAGCTTCTCGCGCTCCTCGAAGCCCCACAGCGGGGGCGTCAGCGCGCCAACGTCGAGCGCCTGCGTGGTGACGTTGAGCAGATGGGCGAGGATGCGGCCGATCTCGGAGTACAGGACGCGGATCAACTGGGCGCGGCGCGGCACCTCCACCCCGAGCATCCTCTCGATGGCGAGGCAGAAGGCATGCTCCTGGTTCATCGGGGCGGTGTAGTCGAGCCGGTCGAAATACGGGATGTTCTGGAGGTAGGTGCGCGACTCCATCAGCTTCTCGGTGCCGCGGTGCAACAGGCCGATATGCGGGTCGACCCGCTCGACGACCTCGCCGTCGAGTTCCAGCACGAGGCGGAGCACGCCGTGCGCGGCCGGGTGTTGCGGGCCGAAGTTGATAGAGAAGTTGCGCGGGTTCGAGCCGGCGTTATTCGGCAGCCCTTCGGCCATCGGGGGCGCGGGGACGCGCGCCTCGGGAAGCGGTGCGCTGGTGGTCATCGCTGGCCCTCCTGGGTGCCGGCCTTCTCGTCGCCGGGCAGGACGTACTGGCCCGCACCCTCCCAAGGGGAAAGGAAATCGAACTTGCGGTACACTTGGTTCAAGGTCACCGGCTCGGAAACGACGCGCTTCTGCTCTTCGTCCCAGCGAACCTCGACGTAGCCTGTCATGGGGAAGTCCTTGCGGAGCGGATGGCCGTCGAACCCGTAATCGGTCACGAGACGGCGCAGGTCGGGATGGCCGGAGAAATAAACGCCGAACAGGTCCCACACCTCGCGCTCGTACCAGTTTGCCGCCGGGTAGAGCCCGGTCAGCGACGGGACGGCGGTGCGCTCGTCGGCCTCCACCTTGAGGCGGATGCGATAGATGTACTTTGGCGACAGGAGGTGGGTGACGACGTCGAAGCGCTTCTCCCGTTCGGGATAGTCGACGGCGGTCGTATCGATGAAGCAGAGGAACTGGCATCGCGGGTCGTCCCGCAGGAACGCGACGGTTTCCACCAGCCTGTCGATGTCGAGCATGAGCGTCAGGTCGCCGTAGGCCAATGACTGCGCGAGCACGGCGCCCGGTAGCGAAGCCGCCACGTGGGCGCCGAGGGCCTTCAAGGCCTCTTGATTGTCGACGGTCATCAACGAACCCTTCCCATGAATGGGCGTTTGCGGGACGAGGACCAACGTGGATGAGCGATTAGCGCTCGATCGTGCCGGTCCGCCTGATCTTCTTCTGCAAGAGGAGGATGCCGTAGAGCAGGGCCTCGGCCGATGGCGGGCAACCCGGTACGTAGACATCCACGGGGACGATGCGGTCGCAGCCACGCACCGTCGAGTAGGAATAATGATAGTAGCCGCCGCCGTTTGCGCATGAACCCATAGAAATGACGTAGCGCGGCTCGGGCATCTGATCGTAAACCTTGCGGAGCGCCGGCGCCATCTTGTTGGTCAACGTGCCGGCGACGATCATCACGTCCGATTGGCGAGGGCTCGCACGCGGCGCGAAGCCGAAGCGCTCGATGTCGTAGCGCGGCATGGAGGCCTGCATCATCTCAATCGCGCAACATGCGAGGCCGAACGTCATCCACATGAGCGAGCCGGTGCGCGCCCAGGTGATGAGGTCGTCGACGGAGGTGACGAGGAAACCCCTGTCGGCGAGCTCGTCGTTGAGCCCTAGGAAATAGGGGTCGCGAGAGGGGTCGGTGCCTTCGCCCGGCCGGATGATGCCTTTGACGGGGACGGGTGCGGTGGTGGGCGCCAAAGCGCCGGAGGTCACTCCCATTCGAGTGCGCCTTTCTTCCATTCGTAAACGAAGCCGATGGCCAACACCCCGAGGAAGACGATCATCGACCAGAAGCCGAGGACGCCGATCCGGTGGAAAGCGGTCGCCCAGGGAAACAGGAAGGCGACCTCCAGGTCGAAGATGATGAACAGCAGCGACACGAGGTAGAACCTAATGTCGAATTTCATCCTCGCATCGTCGAAGGCGTTAAAGCCGCACTCGTAGGCGGAGAGTTTCTCGGGGTCCGGCGACTTGTAGGCGACCAGGAAAGGCGCGACGAGGAGCGCGCCCGAGATGAAGGCGGCCAGCGCCATGAATATGGCAAGCGGCAGGTAGTCACCGAGGATGCTGTGCATGCGAGGTCACTCTCCGCAACGGGCGCGTCGCAGGTTGATCGTGGCGAGAAACATTCCAAATCCGGGCGAGGCGATCCGTACCGTAGCCCATCCCCCATGACAAGGTGAGACGCGACGCGCGATGCGACGTGACATGGTGACCATGCCGACCGATCGGCACCCTCCTGGACGCTCGAGGATCCCGAGGTAGCCCGTTGGCTCAGAAGTGATAGTTCAGACCGACCGCGGCACCGGTGCCCGCCGCCGAGCCCCCGTAGTTCTGGATGCGCGTTTGTTCGGCGTTGTCGTTGCTGCCGTTCCACCTCATGCCGAGGCTGAGCGGATCCGAGGCCGGTTCGGTCGCTGGGCGGCGCGGCGCCGGCTTGGCTGTCGGCGAGGTCGGTTCGCGCCGGTACTCAAGGTCGGCCGCTTGAGCGTTGCTCCCGTGGATCGTCCTGGCGGCACGGACCTTTGCGGCTGACGTCTTCGCGTGTGGCGACCGCCTCCCTTCGGCGGCCTGGGACGACGCCGGTACGCCGGGCGTGGCGAGGGGACCATCCGTGAGGGATTGTCCCCACGAGGGACCGGCGAGGCCGAGGCAGCAGATCAGGCAAGCGATGGCGCTCGATACGCGCATGGTGACACCGCCGCTGCGATCATGTTCCCTCGAAACTCGCATCACACTCTTCCCATTCGCCATCCCGCGGCATCGGTCGAAAAGCCATCGCATGGCGGCCAACCGCCCATCGCTCTTGACCGTCCACGGCGACGGATCGATCAACGACCGTCTTGAACCATCGGCAAAACACAGCTTCGTGACCAGCGACCCCGTGACCCGCGCGCGCTTTGAGGCGCGGGGCGCTCGATCGCGTTGACCATCCATGCCAGGACGATCAAAGGCGGAGGCCGTCGTAGCGATGCGTGACGCAGGACATGGGAAAGGGCGGACGCCGGGTGGACCGACGGTCGTCTGGTTCCGCAATGATCTTCGTATGACCGACCAGCCGGCGCTCCATAGGGCGTTCGAGCGGGGCGAGCCCGTGCTCTGCATCTTCATCCTGGAAACCGATAACGGTTTGCGCCCGCTCGGCGCGGCGTCGCGCTGGTGGCTGCACCATTCCCTCGACAGGCTGGGCGCCGACCTCGCCAAGGCCGGCACCTCGCTCGCCCTCTACGCCGGCGCCGCCGCCTCGATCGTACCGGCCATCGCGAAGGCGACCGGGGCGGGCGCGCTGTTCTTCACCCGACGATACGGCGGCTCATCCACGGCGCTCGACAAGGCGGTCGAGGCGGCGGTGGCGTCCGACACCTGCGTGGTCGAGACCTTCAACGGGCGGCTGCTGCACGAGCCCTGGGACATCAAGACCAAGGCCGGTGGCAATTACGGCGTCTACACGCCGTACTGGAAGGCGGCGATGAAGATCGGCAAGCCAAGCGAGCCATTGCCGAGGCCGGATGACCTGCGTGGCGTGTCGGCACCGTCGGGCGAACCGAGGCCGGTGGCGCTGGACGACCTCGGGCTGCTGCCGACCAAGGTCAATTGGGCGGAGGGTTGGGACGAGAATTGGACGCCGGGCGAGGCGGGTGCTGCCAAGCGCCTCGCCGCGTTCCTCAGGGAAGGCCTCGCCGACTACCCGGCCGAGCGCGACAAGCTCGCGTCCTGGGGCACGTCGCGGCTGTCGCCGCACCTGCGTTTCGGCGAGATCTCGCCGCGCCGGATCCACGCCGCCGTCGAAGCCGCACGAACGAAGGCGAACGACGAGGCGGCCGGCAAGTACCTGGCCGAGATCGGCTGGCGCGAGTTCGACTACCAGGTGCTGCACTACCATCCCGACATCGCGAAGACGAACCTGAACGCGAAGTTCGACCGACTGCCGTGGGCCGATGTGCCGAAGGCGCAGCTCGCCGCCTGGAAGAAGGGGCAGACCGGCTTCCCCGTGGTCGACGCCGGGATGCGCGAGCTTTGGCGCACCGGCTACATGCAGAATCGCGTCCGGATGATCACCGCGTCCTTCCTGATCAAGGACATGCTCTGCGATTGGCGGATCGGCGAGCAATGGTTCTGGGACTGCCTGTGCGACGCCGATCCCGCCAACAACACGATGAACTGGCAGTGGGTGGCCGGCACCGGCGCCGACGCCTCGCCGTTCTTCCGCATCTTCAATCCCGTCACGCAGGGCGAGCGCTACGACCCCGATGGCGACTACATCCGACGTCACGTGCCGGAGTTGGCCAAGCTGAAGGGCAAGGCGATCCACGCGCCCTGGCTGGCGGACGGGGCCGACCTGCGCGCGGCCGGCGTGGAACTCGGCCGCACCTATCCCCGACCGATCCTTGACCACGGCGAGAGCCGGCAACGGGCGCTCGAAGCTTACCGCAAGGTCAGGACGCAAGAGCCTGACGATGCGTGAGGAACGCTACTCCGGCGCGTCCTCGATCGGATCGTAGGCGCTGACGTCGAAGCCGAGCAGGTCGAAGCTCGCCTTCATGTGCGGGGGCAGCGGCGCTGTGACGTCGAGGACGCCGCCGCGCGGGTTCGGCAACACGAGGCGACGCGCGAGGAGGTGCAGCTTGCGCTCGATGCCGTCCGGCACCTGGCGCAGCGGATCGGTGCGGCGCGGGTCGTCCTTCGGCATCACGCCGTATTTGGGATCGCCGATGATGGGATGGCCGATCGCCTCCGCGTGCGCGCGCAGCTGGTGGGTGCGACCGGTGATCGGCTTCATCGACAGCCAGGCGAGCCGGTCGTGCACCTTGTCGACGGTGGCGTAGTAGGTGACGGAGTGCTGCGCGTCCTCGTCGCCGTGCTTGGCCACCCGCATCTTCTCGCGAGCCGCGTGATCCACGCCCTCGACCCGACGCCCGCGCGCCTCGCCCATGCCCTCGCCCTTGGCGAGGTAGAGCGAGATGCGCCCCTGCGCCGGCTTCGGCTGCCCCTCGACGAGCGCCCAGTACGTCTTACGCGCCTGCCGCGAACGGAACGCCTCGCCCAGCTCCGAGGCCATCTTCCGCGTGCGCGCGACGAGCAGCACGCCGGACGTGTCGCGATCGAGGCGGTGCACCAGGGAGGGGCGGTCGCCGCGCTCGTTGGGCAGCGAGGCGAGCATGCCGTCGACGTGGTGCCTGGTGCCGGACCCACCCTGCACGGCGAGGCCGAAGGGCTTGTTGAGCACGAGGATGTCGCGATCCTCAAGGAGGATCATGGCGCGCAGCGCGCGCGCGTCGCCTTCGTTGGGGGAAGGCTCCGCTCCGACCGGCTCGGGTCGCGTGTCCAGGTTCAACGGCGGCACGCGGACGCTCTGCCCGGCTTCCAGCCGCGTCGCCGTCTTCACGCGGGCGCCGTCGACGCGAACCTGACCGGTGCGGACGATCTTGTTGAGGTGCGACAGCGACAGGGTCGGCACCCGCCGCTTGAACCAGCGGTCGAGGCGCATGCCCGACTCGTCGTCGGTGACCGCCAAGGTTTGAGCGCTCAAGACTTCAGCCTTCCCACGAACTCGGACGCCCGACTCAGCCCTCGGGCGACCACGCCTCGTAATCGCCGGTCGCCGGCGGCCGGGCGTTCTCGCGCAGCGTCGAGCCTGGCGGTCGCCACGCTTCCGGCGTGCCGGTCATGTTGGGGCGATGCGGCCTCTGCCACTCCTTGGGCTGGTAATCCTCGTCGGAGGGGGCGATGTCGGTGGTGTGATGGAGCCAACCATACCAGCCCGGCGGTACGGTGGACGCCTCCGAATAGCCGTTGTAGATCACCCAGCGGCGCACGAACCCCAGCGCGGGATCGATCTTGCCGCCGATCGTGCGGTAGTAGGTGTTGCCGAATTGGTCGGTGCCGACAACCTCGCCGCGACGCCAAGTGAAGAACGCGGTGTTTACGGTCCGGCCGTTCCACCAGGTGAAGACGTGGGCCAGCTTTGCGACGAACGAAGACAAGGTTTGCTCCTTCCGGGGCCGATGCCCGCGCAGCGATGACCGGCCGACAGGATATGGCGACTTCGACCAAACCTGTCCACCTCGCTGGAGATGGCGCTCTCTCGGACCGGCCGGTGCGAGGCGGGTCCACGCCGAAGGTCCTGTCGCGCGCGCGGGCGCCGTGTAGGATGGAAGCGAACCGGGGACCGTGAATCCGTCATGACACCGAGCTTGACCCGCCGTCCCGCCGAGGGAACGCGTCGATGATCCCTGCCCTCGCCGGTCTCCTCGCGTGCCAGCTCATCGGCGAGGTCCTGGTCCGGGCGTTGATGTTGCCCCTGCCCGGCCCGGTCGCCGGCCTCGTCCTGATGTTCGGTTATCTCCTCTGGCGCGGACGGACGGGACCCGACCCAGCCACAGCGGTCCCGCCGGAGCTTGGCAAGGTTTGCGACGCGCTCCTGCGTAACCTGTCCCTGCTGTTCATCCCAGCGGCGGTGGGCGTCGTCCAGTACCTCGACCTGCTGCGCCGCTACGCCGGTGCGATCGCGCTCACCATCGCCGCCTCCACCCTGTTGGCGCTGACCATCACGGCGGCGACCTTCCGCCTGGTGTCCCGGCTGCACGCCTTCCGCCACCGCACGCTGCTCGCTGACGTCGAAGCGGCGGTCGACCGGGAACGCCACCCATGACGACCTTCCCGGGCTTCACCATCCTGCCGGCGCGCGCCGGCGAGATCTGGGTCTACCTGTCCGCCAACCCGCTCTTCTGGTTGACGGCGGTGCTCGTCGTCTACGCCGGCGCCGACCGCCTCGCCGACGCGTGCCACCGCCATCCCCTCGCCAACACGGTGGCGATCTCCTCGGGCGTCCTGGCGTGCCTGCTGATCGCCACCCATACGGACTATCAAACCTTCTTCGACGGCGCGCAGTTCGTGCATTTCCTGCTCGGCCCGGCGACGGTCGCGCTCGCGATCCCGCTTTACCGCAACATCGGACGGGTTCGGGCGACGCTGGTGCCGATGAGCTGCGCGCTGGTGGTCGGGTCGGTCACCGCCATTGCCTCGGCCGTCATCCTCGGCGGCCTGCTCGGGTTGCCGGTCGCCGTGCTGGCCTCGCTCGGCCCGAAATCGGTGACGACGCCCATCGCGATGAGCCTCGCCAAGGCGTTCGGCGGGTTGCCCGCCCTCACGGCCGTGTTCGTGATCATCACCGGCGTGTTCGGTGCCATCATCGTCACCCCCCTGATGAACATGCTTCGCATCCGCGACTTCGCCGCCCGGGGCTTCGCGGCCGGGCTCGCCGCGCACGGGATCGGCACGGCGCGGGCGTTCCAGGTCGACCCGCTCGCCGGCGCCTTCGCCGGCATCGCGCTCGGCTTGAACGGCGCCGTCACCGCGATCGTGACCCCGCTGATCCTGCCGTCCCTGCTCCGCCTGTTCGGTTAGGGGCGCCCAGCACTTCGGCGCACGTCCACGCCGATCCTTGTGAACGGGGCGGCCTGCACGCTTGCCATTGGGGGACCGCTCGGGCATACCAGCCGATGTAGCCGGGAGGCGACGTCTTGAATGCGTCGCTTTCGCACCCTACGGAGACGTGGCCGAGAGGCTGAAGGCGGCGGTTTGCTAAACCGTTATAGGGTTGTAAAGCCCTATCGAGGGTTCGAATCCCTCCGTCTCCGCCAACCCGGATCGGTGATGGTTGGTCGAACCCGGGGCGATGCGGGTCATGCGGAGTGAAATGATGTACCTGGCCAGACGGTCCCGCCGTCCCGCGAAGCTGGATCGATGCGTCGCGGTCGCTGCCCTCGTCACGGGTTTCGGCTTGGCAAGCTTCGGACCGATCGGCGTCGCCCACGCCGCGGCCATCCCGCCGGACGGCATCTGGTACGACAAGGACCAGAGCGCCATCATCAAGTTCCACCCGTGCTTGGACGTCGCGTCGAACTATTGCGGCACCATCGTATGGCTGAAGGATCCGATGGATGCCGACGGCAGCCCCAAGGTCGACACGCTCAACAAGGATCCGGCGAAGAAGGGCAAGCCGATGATCGGCCTCGACGTCTTCACCAGGATGGTCGAGGATGACGATCATTGGAAGGGCAAGGCCTACAACGCCGAGGACGGTAAGACCTACGATGTGACCGTGGCCCTGAAGACGCCCAATGGCGACGTGGCCGACGTTCGCGGTTGCCTCCTCGGCTTCCTTTGCCGGACCGAACAGTTCAAGCGTGCGGCGCAAGTGCCGGGCGGCGATCCGACGGCGAGCCTGGAGGCGGCTTCGGCCAAGAAGAAGCACGGCAAGAAGGAAACGGCGCGCCAGTAGGAGCCGCCCCCTGCTCCATCCTGACGACATGCCGTGCCGTGACGCGGACGGGCGCAGGCCGCGCGGTCGATCCTCGCGGGGGTTGACGGCAGGTCCGGTGCTCGTCGCGCTCACTGTTACGGCTTACGGAGTCTCGGTGGCCGAACCCGTGAACCATAAGGCCCATCGTAGCATACCGGCGACGGTGGCCCGCTCGGCGCCGGACACGACCGGATCGATTTCCCCCAGCATCCAGCCGCCGCCGCCCACGGCCGACGCGGACGTCCTGCCGCCACCCTTCACGCTCCCCAAGGCTTCGCGTGCCCGCATGCGCGCCTGCGGTCATAAGTGGGAGTCGATGAAGGAGGCCGGTGCGACCGGCGATGACATTTGGCGCGATTTCGCGACGAAGTGCCTGGCGGCCGAGGACGATCCGGTGATCAGGGCCGACGGAGCGGGCGATACCGAGGCTGGAGCACCCCCTCCGTCACGCTGAGGACGTCGGAGCGGGAGGACGCGAGGTCACGTCCTCCCTCGTGTCACAGGCCAAGCTTCGCCTTCAGGATGTCATTGACGCTCTGCGGGTTGGCGCGTCCGCCGGTTTGCTTCATCACCTGCCCAACGAACCAGCCGAGCATGGTCGGCTTGGCTTTGACCTGCTCCACCTTCTGCGGATTGGCGGCGATGATCGCGTCCACGGCGCCCTCGATGGCGCCCGTGTCGGTCACCTGACGCAGCCCGCGCGCTTCGACGATGTCGCGCGCGTCCCCACCGTCCGCGATGAGGATGGCGAGCACATCCTTGGCGATCTTGCCGGAGATCGTGCCGTCGCCGATGAGGTCGACGAGCCCGGCGATCTGCGCCGCGGTGATCACCGTCGCGTGGACCGGCGACCCTTGCGCGTTCGCGAAGGCGGCGACGTCGCCGTTCACCCAGTTCGCGACGATCTTCGCGTCCCGCTTGGCGCCGCCATGGACGACGCAGGCCTCGTAGAAATCCGCCGTTTCCTTGTCGGCGACGAGGACGCCGGCGTCGTAGGGGGACAGGCCGTAATCGGCGATGAAACGCGCGCGCTTGGCGTCGGGCAACTCCGGGAGACGGGCCGCGAGTGCGTCGACGTAGCCTTGATCGAATTCGAGCGGTAGCAGGTCGGGGTCGGGGAAGTAGCGGTAATCGTGTGCCTCCTCCTTGTTGCGCATCGAGCGCGTTTCACCCTTGCCCGGATCGAAGAGCCGGGTCTCCTGCACGATCGCGCCGCCGTCCTCGAGGATGTCGATCTGCCGGCGCGCCTCGACGTCGATCGCTTGGCCGATGAAGCGGATGGAGTTGACGTTCTTGATCTCGCAGCGCGTGCCCAGCGGCGCGCCCGGGCGGCGGACGCTGACGTTGACGTCGGCGCGCAGCGAGCCCTGCTCCATGTTGCCGTCGCAGGTGCCGAGGTAGCGTAGGATGGTGCGCAGCTTCGACACGTAGGCCTTGGCCTCGTCGGCCGAGCGCATGTCCGGCTTGGAGACGATCTCCATCAGCGCGACGCCGGACCGGTTCAGGTCGACGAAGGAGTCGGTCGGCGACTGGTCATGCAACGACTTGCCCGCGTCCTGCTCCAGGTGCAGCCGCTCGATGCCGACGGTGAAGGACTCCGTCGGCGTGAGGTCGACGGTGACCGTCCCCTCGCCGACGATCGGGTCCTTGTACTGCGAGATCTGGTAGCCCTGCGGCAGGTCGGGGTAGAAGTAGTTCTTACGGTCGAACACCGAGCGATGGTTGATCCTCGCCTTCAACCCGAGGCCGGTGCGCACCGCTTGAGCGACGCATTCCGCATTGATCACCGGCAGCATGCCGGGCATCGCCGCGTCCACCAGCGAGACGTGCGCGTTGGGCTCGCCACCGAAGGTCGTGGACGCGCCGGAGAACAGCTTGGACCGTGAGGTCACCTGGGCGTGGATCTCCATGCCGACGATGATCTCCCAGGCGCCGGTGGTGCCCTGGACGAGGTTCTGCGGCTTGGCGTTGATGGTCATGGTCGGCCTTCAGGATGTCGATCGATGCGCGCGAGTTCCGCCTCGACGACGACGAGTAGCGGAGGCAGGCTCTTCGTCACCGTCGACCAAACGAACTCTTCGAGGACATGATCGTAGTCGTGCCGGTAAAAGTTTCCGGCGTCGCGCATGCTCCGCCACGCGATCCCGGGATGCCTCGCAACGAGGTCATCGGGCAATCGACGGCTCGCTTCCGAGATAATCTCCAAGGCGCGGGTCACGGCATAGAAGGTCATCAGATCGGCCTCGAAGTCGGCCAGCGACGACATCGCAACCCAAGTCGTCGCGAGGACGATGTTGCATCGGATCTCGCTGAGCGCCTTCATAGATGCATCAGAAGGCATAGAGGGCGTCGCGCTCGGCGTTCGGCCTCATATGATCGCGCATGGCCTTGCGGTTCGAGACGTCGACCCTCGTCGAAAACATGTCTTCGAGGAAATTGACGACCGCGACGTACTCGTAGACGCCCATGCTCGCCGCGGGATCGATGTCCACCATGATGTCTATGTCGCTGTCGGGCCGCTGCTCGCCGCGTGCGACGGAGCCGAAGAGGGCCGCATGGCTGACGCCCCTCGCCTTCAATTCCTTCTCGACAGCTTTAAGCCTCGACAAGACGGTGTTCCTGTCCATTTCCGTCGCTCCCGACTGGAGGATAGCATGTCGGCGTGGGATTGCTGATGTGCAGAGTACCATCAGAGGTGTGGAGCGGACAAATAGCCGAAGCTGATCGCCGTCCACCATATCGGCTCGACGCCCATTCCAAGCATCTGCGCCAAGCCGATCCTCGACCTGATGCCGGTGCTGGCCGATCTCGACGGCTTCGAGGCGCGCCGCGACGCTATCGCGTGCCTCGGCTACCGATGGTGGAGCGAGTACGGCCTTCCAGGCCGACGCTACTGCACGCGCGACGATGACGCCTGCGGCCGGCGGGTGCTCACTCTCCATGCTTTCGCGGAGGGATCGGACGCCATCCTGCGTCACTTGGCCTTCCACGATTACCTGCGACCCCATCCTGCGATCGCGGCGGTCTACGAGGCCGAGAAGCGGCGCTGCGCGGCACTACATGCCGACGACCCGCACCATTACACGGATTGCAAGAACGCTTGGATCAGGAGGGTCGAAGCGGAAGCGATGGCGCTTTGCCGTTAGCCTTTGAGCTCCTCAACTCCCGTCCTTCACCTCGATCGTCGGCGCGTCCGCCACCGCCTTCTTCGCCTCGGGCAAGTTCACCTTGATGTGCAGCTCGCGCAGCTGCTTCGCCGTCACCGGCGAGGGCGCGCCCATCAGCAGGTCCTCGGCGCGCTGGTTCATCGGGAAGGGTACGATCTCGCGCAGGTTCTCCTCGCCGGCCAGCAGCATGACGATGCGGTCGATGCCGGGCGCGATGCCGCCGTGCGGCGGCGCTCCGTACTGGAAGGCGCGGTACATGCCGCCGAACCGCTCGTTCAGCACCGCCTCGTCGTAGCCAGCCAGCGCGAAGGCCTTCTTCATGGTGTCGGGGCGATGGTTGCGGATCGCGCCGGACGACAGCTCCAGGCCGTTGCACACGATGTCGTACTGGTAGGCCTTCATGCCGAGGATGGTCGCCGTGTCGGCGGCGTCCAGCGTCAGGAAGGCGTCGTGCTCGAACTGCGGCATGGAAAAGGGGTTGTGCGAGAAGTCGATCTTCTCGTCGTCCTCGTTCCACTCGTACATCGGGAAGTCGACGATCCAGCAGAATTCGAAGGTGCCGGCCGTGGTCAACCCCAGCTCGTTGCCGATGCGCAGCCGCGCCGCGCCGGCGAGCTTGGCGGCGCGCTCCGCCATGTCGCAGGCGAAGAACACCGCGTCGCCGCCCTTCAGCCCGGCCGCCGCGACGATCGCCGCCTGCGCCTCCGGCGGCAGGAACTTGGCGATCGGCCCCCTCCCGGCAAGCTTGTCCCCCTCGCCCTCGAAGATGACGTAGCCGAGCCCCGCCGCGCCTTCGCCGCGCGCCCAGTCGTTGAGCTTGTCGAAGAACGAGCGGGGCTGCGAGCCGGCGCCGGGCGCGGGGATCGCCCGCACCACGCCGCCGCGCTTGATGACCGCCTTGAAGGCGTTGAAGGTCACGTCCTCGCGCGCGAAGGCGTCCGTCACGTCGGCGATCAGGATCGGGTTGCGCAGGTCCGGCTTGTCCGACCCGTATTTCAGCATCGCGTCGGCGAACGTGATGGTGGGAAACTTGGGCGTCACCGGCCGGCCGCCGCCGAACTCCTCGAACAGCCCACGCAGCACCGGCTCCACGGCGGCGAACACGTCGTCCTGCGTGACGAAGCTCATCTCCACGTCGAGCTGGTAGAACTCGCCCGGCGAGCGGTCGGCGCGGGCATCCTCGTCGCGGAAGCACGGCGCGATCTGGAAGTAGCGGTCGAAGCCGGCCACCATCAGCAGCTGCTTGAACTGCTGGGGGGCCTGGGGCAGCGCGTAGAACTTGCCGGGGTGGACGCGCGAGGGCACGAGGTAGTCGCGCGCGCCTTCCGGGCTCGACGCCGTCAGGATCGGCGTCTGGAACTCGAAGAAACCCTGCCCCTTCATCCGCGCCCGGATCGAGTCGATGACGCGGCCGCGCAGCATGATGTTGGCGTGCAGCTTCTCGCGGCGCAGGTCGAGGAAACGGTACTTGAGGCGGATGTCCTCGGGATAGGTCTGGCTGCCGGCGACTGGCAAGGGCAGCTCGGCCGCCGGCCCCAGCACCTCGATGGCGGACACGTAGACTTCCACCGCGCCGGTCGCCATCTCGGCGTTCTCCGTGCCGGTCGGGCGGGCGCGCACCAGCCCGTCGATCCTCACCACCCATTCCGATCGCAACGTTTCCGCCAACGTGAAGGCGGTCGAGTCCGGGTCCACCACGCATTGCGTCATGCCGTAATGGTCGCGCAGGTCGATGAACAGCACGCCGCCGTGGTCGCGGATGCGGTGGCACCAGCCGGCGAGCCGGGTGGTCTGGCCGGCATCGGCCTCGCGCAGGGCGCCACAGGTTTGCGAGCGGTAGCGGTGCATGGTGTCTCGGGTGTCCCGGAAGGGCCGGCGGGCGGCCAGGCGGCGGGAGAACCGCATGGTGACCGAGGCCTGTCAAGGTCGCCCGGTGCCGGGTGCGGTCCCCGATGAGCAAGCCGCGGCCCGCGCGGAAGGAAAGACCTTGCGGGTGAAGCGTGGGCTAGAGCATCATCGAAGGCGGTCCCACACGTCAGGAGCCGCGCTCCGCCTCGAAAGCCTCGATGAAGCTCATCGCCGACACGCCCGACCTCAAGGAGCTTTGCGCACGCCTCGCGACGCACGCCTTCATCACCGTCGACACGGAGTTCCTGCGCGAGACCACCTTCTGGCCGAAGCTCTGCGTGGTGCAATTGGCCTCCGACGACGAGGCGGCGGCGGTCGACGCGCTCGCCGAGGGCATCGATCTCGCGCCGCTGTTCGCGCTGATGGCGGACCCGGCTGTGGTCAAGGTCTTCCACGCCGCCCGGCAGGACGTCGAGATCTTCTGGAACCTCGCGCGGATCGTGCCGATGCCGCTGTTCGACACGCAGGTCGCGGCGATGGTCTGCGGCTTCGGCGACCAGATCTCCTATGCCGACCTGGTGCAAACCGTCTGCAAGGTGTCGCTCGACAAGTCGTCCCGCTTCACCGATTGGTCGCGACGCCCGCTGTCGGAGGCGCAGATCGTCTACGCGATCGCCGACGTCACCTACCTGCGCGACATCCATCGCTTCCTGCTGGCCAAGCTCGACGCGTCCGAACGCGTCGGCTGGCTCGTCGACGAGATGGGCACGCTCACCGCCACCGCGACCTATGAGCAGCACCCCGATCGCGCCTGGGAGCGTTACCGCAACAGGGTCCGTAAGCCGCGCGACCTCGGCGTGCTGATGGACCTGGCGAGCTGGCGCGAGGCGGAGGCGCAGGCGCGCGACGTGCCGCGCTCGCGCGTGCTGAAGGACGACATCATGATCGAGGTGGCGCTCGCCGCGCCGCGCTCCCTCGACGCGCTCGGCGAACTGCGGGCCTTCCCCCGGGGCATGGAACGGTCCAAGGCGGGGGCGGACATCGTCGCGGCGATCGAGCGTGGCCTCGCCCGCGATCCCAAGACCTTGCCGCGCATCGAGCGCGACCGCCGCTCCGCCGGAGGCTCCACCGTCGAGCTGTTGAAGGTGCTGCTGCGCCAAGTCAGCGAGAGCCACGGCGTCGCGGCCAAGATGATCGCCACCGTCGAGGACCTCGAGGCGATCGCCGCCGACGACCGGGCCGACGTCGGCGCGTTGAAGGGCTGGCGACGCGACCTGTTCGGCCTCAAGGCCCTCGAACTGAAGCACGGCCGGCTCGCCCTGACGCTGGAACGCGGGAAGGTCGTCGCGCTGGAATGGCAAGAACACGCGGATGCGCACGCGGACGCGCGGGAGGAGTTGACCGGTCAGGTTGACATGCCGGCGGCTACTTGACGGCGATCGACACCTCCCGGCGCATCAGCTTGGCGAGGCCCTTGATGCGGCCTTGCAGGCGCTCGTTGGCGAGGTCGGCGAAGCGGGTGGGCAACGTCAGCACGAGTTTGCCTTTGGCCGCCGTCAACGGCGCCACGGGCAGCACGTCCGGCATGCCCGCCGACAGCACGGCGGCGACGCGGATCGCCGCGCCGACGAGGCTGGCGCGCTCGACCATCCTCGTCGGCATGAGCGACCGGGTTCGCAGGGCGGCCTCCTCGTCGAGCCCGGCGTGGCGCAGCGTGGCGACCAGCGACAGGTAGGAGCGCTCCGAATGGTCGATCCCCGGCAGGATCGCGCTCGACACCAGGTTGAAGCTCTGCACGCCACGATAATCGGGGTGGGCCCGCCAGTTCACCTCCGACAGGACGCAGGCCGCCTCGCGCAGGCGGCGCTCCCGGGGCGTCTCGACGATGCCGGCCGAGGCGAGGAACGCCGTCATCCAGGCCGTGAGTTCGGCGGCGTAACCGGGGGATCGCGCCAGCAGGTTGTTGAGCTTTCCCACGGCCACCAGCAGCGGGTCCTCGCCACGCCGCCGCTCGTCCAGGCATTCGTAGAGCAGGCCTTCGCGCACGCCGTAGGTCGAGATCACGACCTCCCTGGGCTTCGCCCGGCTGATCAGCTCGTTGAGCACGACGGCGCCGTAGGCCAGCAACGGACGCCGCGCCGCGTTGACCGACTCGATGGCGAGGAAGGCGCTCGAATCCGCCCGCTCGACGAGCGCGGCAAGGTCCGCCGCCTCCCCGGCGGGCATCGCGTAGCCGTGCATCACCAGCAGGGGATAGTCGCGTTGCCCCATGTGCAGCTTGGCGAGCGAGCGCCAGGTGCCCCCGACCGCGTAGAAGGTGCGGCCCTGGAGGGCGTCGAGGTTGGCGCACCGCGCGAGCGCGTCGCGGACGATCCTGGCCGCCGCCTTGGGCGAACGCTGCGAAGCGTCCATCAGGGCGAGGCCGCCGAGGGGCAAGCTGACGCCCTCCCCGATGGAGCCGCCCTTGACGTCGATCAGCTCCAGCGAGCCGCCGCCGAGGTCGCCGACGACGCCGTCGGGATCGTGGATGCCTGACTGGACGCCGAGCGCGCTGAGCCTCGCCTCGCGCTGGCCCGAGAGCAGCTTGACCTCGGCGCCTCCCAAAGCCTCGCGCGCGGCGAGGAGGAAGTCCGCCCCGTTACTGGCATCGCGCGCCGCGGCGGTCGCGATCACGTGGACGTCGGTGATCCCCATGAGGTCCGTCAACACGCGGAAGCGGCGCAACGCCGTCAGCGCCTTGTCGATGCCGCCCTTCGACAGCTTGCCGGTGCTGACCACGCCGTTGCCGAGCGCGCACAGCGACTTCTCGTTGAAGGCCGGGATCGGCGAACGGTCGAGGTTGTCGTAGGCGACCAGGCGAACCGAGTTCGAGCCGATGTCGATGATGGCGACCGGCTTGTCGGCCGCCGCCACCGCCGGCATCGACCTCAACGGCTTTCCAGGCGCTTGAACAGCGTCCTCGGGCTCGAGTCCTTCAAACTCTTGCCGCGCCCGCTCAGGCTCGGGTTGGTCATGAAGTAGGAATGCGCGTTGAAGGCCTCGTCACCGGGTTTTGGGCCGATCCGCGTCGACGAGCCGTCGGGCGAGACGCGGTAGGACTGCTGGTTGTCGAGGAGGTTGGCCACCATGATCTGGTCGAGCACCTGCTCGTGCACGGTCGGGTTCAGCACCGGCAGCATGATCTCCACGCGACGATCGAGGTTGCGCTGCATCAGGTCGGCGGAGGACAGGTAGACGAGCGCCTTGGGGTGCGGCAGCACATGGCCGTTGCCGAAGCAGTAGATGCGGGCGTGCTCCAGGAAGCGCCCGATGATCGACTTGACCCTGATGTTGTCGGACAGGCCGGGCACGCCGGGGCGGAGGCAGCAGATGCCGCGCACCACGCAATCGATCTGCACGCCGGCCTGGCTCGCCCTGTAGAGCGCGTCGATGATGCCGGGATCGACGAGCGCGTTGCACTTCAACCAGACCGCGCCCCGCTTGCCGGCCTTGGCGAAGCCGATCTCGGCATCGAGGTTGCGCATGAAGCGCTCGCGCAACGACATCGGCGACAGGGCTAGCCGTTCCAGGCCGTCGGGCTCGGCGTAGCCGGTGATGAAGTTGAACACGCGGCCGACATCGCGGCCGATCGCCGGATCGGCGGTGAAGAAGGACACGTCCGTGTAGATCTTGGCGGTGTTGGGATGGTAGTTGCCGGTGCCGACGTGGCAGTAGGTGACGAGCAGCTTGCCCTCGCGCCGCACCACCATCGACAGCTTGCCGTGCGTCTTCAGCTCGATGAAGCCGAACACCACCTGGGCGCCGGCCCGCTCCAGGTCGCGCGCCCAGCGGATGTTGGCCTCCTCGTCGAAGCGCGCCTTCAACTCGATCAGCGCGGTGACCGACTTGCCGGCCTCCGCCGCCTCGATCAGCGCCTTGACGATCGGGCTGTCCGACGAGGTCCGGTACAGCGTCTGCTTGATCGCCACCACGTTGGGATCGCGCGCCGCCTGGTTGAGGTACTGCACCACGACGTCGAAGGACTCGTAAGGGTGGTGGACGACCAGGTCCTTCTGGCGGATGGCGAGGAAGCAATCGCCGCCGTTGTCGCGCACGCGCTCGGGGAAGCGCGGGTTGTAGGGCTTGAACTTCAGTTCGGGCCGGTCGAGCGCGACGATCTCCGACAACTCGTTCAGCGCCAGCATGCCGTCGAGCACGAAGGTCTCGTCGCTGACGACGCCGATCTCGGCGGTGATGAAGGCGCGCAGCGCCACCGGCATCAGGCTGTCGTATTCGAGCCGGATCACCGAACCCCGCCGCCGACGCTTCAGGGCGGACTCGAAGAGTCGGACCAGGTCCTCCGCCTCCTCCTCGATCTCGAGGTCGCTGTCGCGGATGACGCGGAACGCGCCGGAACCCTTCAGGAGGTAGCCGGGGAACAACGACTGCGTGAACATGCCGACGAGCGTTTCCAGCGACACGAAGCGCGCGGTGCCGTCGTCGTGCGCCGGCAGGCGGATGAAACGCTCGCTGCGCGCCGGCAGCCGGATCAGCGCGCGAAGGGTGCGGTTATCGCGCGGCCGCGAGAGTTCGAGCGCGATGGAGAAGCCGAAGTTGGGGATGAACGGGAACGGGTGCGCCGGGTCGATGGCGAGCGGGGTCAGCAACGGGAAGACGTTGGCGTTGAAATGGTTCTGCAGCCAGGCGACGTCGTCGCCGCCGAGGTCGTCGGGGTCGACCAGGAGGATGCCGGTGACGGCCAGCTCGCGCCGCAGCTCGCGCCAGCGCCGCTGCTGCTCGGCGGCGAGGCGGGTGACGCCCTCGCGGATCTTGACCAGCTGGTCGGCGGGCGACAGCCCGTCGTCCGACGCGCTGGTGACGCCTTGCCGAACCTGACCGCGCAGCCCGGCCACGCGCACCATGAAGAACTCGTCGAGGTTGGTGGCGGAGATCGACAGGAAGCGCAGCTGCTCGAGGAGCGGGTGGTTGCGGTTCGACGCCTCCTGGAGGACGCGGCGGTTGAACTCCAGCCAGGACAGCTCACGGTTGATGAAGCGCTGGGGGGACGTCGCGAGCTCCTCCGGTCGCTGCGCGAGGCCGCCCAGCGTGTCCATCAGCGCGATGCCGGCCGCCGGCGAGGCGGCGCCGCCCGGCGTGTTCCCGACCTCGCCTCCCTCGCCCGCCTGGTTGACCGGTCCTTGGTTGACGGGTCCTTGCCGCACGCGCTCGTCGGCGTCGGGCCTGGCCACCGTTCCCGACACCTTGCCGGGCGTCGGCGCGGTCGCGGCATCGGTCGTTATCGTGTCCGCCGTCATATCCTCCCACGACCTCCATCAACGCCGTCCGTCACGCGCCTCCCCCCACGCATGGTCCCGCGCGGGACCGGCGTCGTTCCTTCGAGGGAGAGGCCGTTCGGCTGGGCTGCCTTGCGATGCCCCCGCACGGGTTGCATCCTCCATAACGCTTAGAGAACGGTTTCGTGAAGGACTTCAAGGGAGGCAGGACAATGACCGTAGCACGTATCCTCGCCAACAAGGGCCGAACCGTCACGACGGTTCCGCCGCGCGCGACGTTGCGGGACGTCGTCGACGTGCTCGCGGCCAAGCACATCGGCGCCCTGGTCATCGCCGACGCCGCCGGCGCGATGGTCGGCATCGTGTCCGAGCGCGACGTGGTGCGCGCGATCGCCCGGCGGGGCGTCGACGCCTTGGACGACCCGGTGTCCGACCACATTACGAGGGACGTCGTCACCGCGTGCGAGGCGGACAGCGTCATCCAGGTCGTGCAAACGATGTCGGCGGGCAAGTTCCGGCATATGCCGGTCGTCGAGGCCGGGGCGCTGGTCGGCCTCGGTTCCACCGGTGACGCCGTCAAATATCGTTTGGAGCAGATGGAGGACGAGCAATCGGCCCTTCGCGCGTACATCGCGACGGCTTGACCGTCGTGGCCCCCGCCGGGGGCGAAAGCCGCGATCAGGCGGGATCGAAGTCCAGGGACGGGGCGGCGCCGGGTGTCGCGCGCACGATCCTGTAGAAGCACGAGCGGCGGCCGGTGTGGCAGGCGCCCCCGTCGCCGCCGGGCACCACGCGCATCAAGAGGGCGTCCTGGTCGCAATCGACGCGCACCTCGATCACCGCCTGCGTCTGGCCCGACGTGTCGCCCTTGCGCCAGAGCGCCTGCCGCGACCGGGACCAATAATGGGCGATGCCGGTGTCCAGCGTCAGGCGCAGCGCCTCGGCGTTCATGTGCGCCAGCATCAGCACGGTGCCGTCGCGATGGTCGAGCGTGACGCAGGTGAGCAGGCCGTCGCGGTCGAAGCGTGGCCGGAACGCCGTACCTTCCTCCTGTTCCACCGCCGCCACGGGATCAGGCGCGACCGGCGCGGATCAGGCTGAGGAAGCGGACCTGCTCGGCCGGATCCGTCTTGAAGCACCCGGCGAAGCGGGTCGTCACGGTGGACGTGCCGGCCTTGCGCACGCCGCGCGCCGCCATGCACATGTGCTCGGCCTCCAGCATCACCGCGCAGCCGCGCGGGCGGAGGTTCAGTTCGAGCGCGCTGATCACCTGCGCGGTCAAGGCCTCCTGCGTTTGCAGGCGCTTGGCGAAGATGTCGACGAGGCGCGCCAGCTTGGACAGGCCGACCACGCCTTCGCCACTAGGGTAGTAGCCGACGTGCGCGCGACCGGTGAACGGGATCATGTGATGTTCGCAATGGGACATGAACGGGATGTCCCGCATCACGATGAGGTCGTCGTAGCCGTGCACATCCTCGAAGACGCGGGTCAGCACGCTCGCGGGATCGACGTGGTAGCCACCATACAGCTCGTCGAAGGAGGCGACCACGCGCCGTGGCGTTTCCAGCAACCCCTCGCGGCCCGGATCGTCGCCGGTGTAGGCGAGCAGCGTCCGCACGGCGGCCTCGGCCTCCTCGCGGCTCGGCCGTTTCGAGGAGGTCCTGTCATCAGGCGGCGGCGCGCCGTCGCGCGTGGCCCTTACAACATCGTCCACGACCGGTCCTCTTCCTTGTTGAGGGGTGCGCCGCCTCCCGCGTCGGGGCGTCAGGCGACCTTCCTCGCACCCGTCCCTCATCCGGCGGGATGCTTGAACCTATATAGGATGTTCGATGACGTGTGACGCGACGCCCGTATCAAAGAACGGTCAGCCTTGAAAGAGGCCTAACGAAGGCGTCACGCCGATGGAGGCACCATCCCGGTGAAGGCACCATGCTGAGCGACATCTACAACCAGCGCATCCTCGAACTGGCCGGCAACATCCCGCGCCTAGGCCGGCTCGCCCACCCGCAGGCGACGGCGCGGGTGCACTCCAAGCTGTGCGGCTCGACGATCGTCGCCGATCTGTCGATGATCGACGGCCGGGTCAGCGACTTCGCCCAGGACGTGAAGGCCTGCGCGCTCGGGCAGGCGGCGGCGGCGATCGTCGCGCGTCACGTGATCGGCGCCACCGCGACCGAGCTGCGCGCGGTCCGCGACGCGGTGCGCGCCATGCTGAAGGCGGGTGGTCCGCCGCCGGATGGGCGGTGGGAGGAGGCGGCGGCCCTGGCACCCGTCCGCGACTACAAGGCCCGCCACGCCTCGACGCTGCTGAGCTTCGAGGCGGCGGCCCTGGCCGCGAGCGAGATCGAGGCGCGGGCGGGGCGATCGGCCCCGCCCGAAGCCCAGCGACCGGGGCCAAACGCGGCCGAAGGGGCGGCTCAATAGCCGAGGATGCCGAAACCCTTGAAGTTGAAGGTGTAGTTCAGCGTCGCGCCGGCGGTGAACTGGATCTTCGAGCCGAGCACGTTGGGGATCGGGCTGTCGCCGATGCTGCCGACGTACTCGCTCGCGCCACCGAAGGCGAGGATGTCGTATTTGGGGCTGATGGTGTAGCGCACCGTGCCGAGGCCGCCGACCGAGGCCAGACCGCCCGTCGCGTTGTAGGGGCCGATCCGGCCGTTGACCGTGGAGGCGAACTGCGAAACGCTGAAATACTGGCTGGCGAAGCGGTTGTCGCCGAACTCGAGGCGCGGACCGACCGACACTTCGAACGGCCCGAACTTGGTGTAGGCGTCGGCGTGGATGTTGCCGACCAGGCTCCGGCTACCGGTCACGCCCTGGAGGATCTCGCCGCGCAGGCGGAGGTGGTTGGGCACCGGGTTGGCCTCGACGAAGCCACCCAGCTGGATCGTGTCCCCGACGTTGGGGAGGCCGTTGAAATTGCCGTTGCCGTCCGACAGGCCGCGACGCTGGATGTAGCCGGCCGCCGGTCCGATGCGGAAGAACGAGTTCTCGTAGATGGAGATGTCGAAGGCGTCGTCCGGCGTGTAGAAGGGATCGACCTCGCCGACCTTGCGGTAGCTGAGGTGCACGCTCGGATACACGGTCACCGACTTGGAACCGGGGAACTGGTTGGAGACGTCGGGACCGAGCCCGATGACGACGTTGTAGCCGGTCGTCGCCGGCTCGACGAAGGTGGGCGTCACGGAGCGGTCGGGCAGGTCCGCCGCGAAGGCTGGCGCGGCGAAGGACGTGAGGCTGAGACCCGCGAAGACCCCGACGGCTGAAGAAAAGCGCACCTAGACCACCTGCTTGGATTCTGAGATTTCTGGTGGCGTCACCATGGCCGCAACGCCGTCATCCGCGCCAGTGCTGCCAAGCCACACAGCGCGGCATAAGGAGCCGTGGACGCCTTGAGGTGGACCTTGAGATCGATGGGGAGAATGGCCGTCCTGCCCCGCCTGCTGGCCCATGGCGCGATCCGTTCCTACCAGCTGACGGTCTCGTCGATGGTCGGACGCCAATGCCGCCACGTGCCGACCTGTTCGAGCTACACCGACGAGGCGATCGCGCGTCACGGCTTGTGGGCCGGCGGCTGGATGGGCGCGGCGCGGATCTGCCGGTGCCATCCGCTGGGCACCCACGGCTACGATCCCGTCGGCGACGTGCCGCCCGCCGCCAGCTGGCGTACGCCGTGGCGGTACGGACGGTGGCGGTGGGCTTGGTGGCCGGACGACCGGAAACCGTCGGCATGGTGAAGCGCGGCTGAACGCGGGCTTCCGGCCCCGTTCAGTCGACCCGGCCTAAACCATCCCCACGCTCAATCGAGCGGGCACGAACCACCGGAGACCGACATGAACACCGTCCTCAAGACCGCCGCCACCGCCCTCGTCCTCGCGCTCGCGACCGCGACCGCCGCCGACGCTTCCACCACCCATGCCGCCACCACCCATGCCGCCACGACCCACGCCGCCACGACCCACGCCGCCACGACCCACGCCGCCACGACCCAGGGCGTTGCGGGCAACGGCGTGGCGGGCAAGGGTGTCGCCGCCAAGGGTGTCACCGAAAAGCCTGTCGTCGGCGCAAGCGCCGTCGGGACGGGCGTCCGCACGGGCGTCCATACGGGCAAGGGCAGGATCTCCCTCCTCGCGCGCCACCGCGCCCGCGTGGCGCGCCACCTGGCGAAGCACCGCGCGCTCGCCCACCGCGTCCTCGGCACGAAGGTCGCGCGCACGCTGGGCCTCCGCCACGTCGCGGCGAACCATCGCCTGGGCGCCAAGGCCAGCGTGATCCGCTGATCCGCGCGTCGGGTCACGGGCGGTGCTCGCCCTCCCGTGACCCGGACCTCGCCCCGCCGGGAGGCGCGCGTCCGCCTCGAAACGCCGCGCTCGACTTTCCCCGCCGTCCAGCCCAGATAGACGCCCGTTCCCAAGCAAGTCCCGCCCCTTGACCGATCTGAAACGCGCCGTCGCCGAACTCAGGAAGGGCGGCTCCCTCACCCTGTCCTCCGTACCGGAGGGATTCGACGCGTTCTGCGTCGCCGACCTCGCGCAGGCGCTCGCCCGCGAGGCGGAGAAGCGCGCCGTCGTCTTCGTCCACGTCGCCCGCGACGATGGTCGCGCCCGCTCGTTCAACGAGGCGATGGCCTTCGCCGCGCCGGGCATCGAGATCATCGACCTGCCCGCCTGGGACTGCCAGCCCTACGACCGGGTGTCGCCCAACGCGTCCGTGTCCGCCCGCCGCATGACGGCGCTGGCGCGACTCGCCCGCTCGCGGTCCTCCGAGGAGCGGCCCCGCCTGCTCTCGACCAGCGTCGCCGCCATGTTGCAGCGGGTGCCGCCCCTCGCCAAGGTGGCCAAGGACACGCTGTCGGCCGCGCCCGGCAACGCGCTGGACCGCGACGAGCTCGTCCAATGGCTGGAAATCAACGGCTTCGCCCGCAGCACGACCGTGCGCGACACCGGCGAATACGCGGTGCGCGGCGGCATCCTCGACCTGTTCGCCCCCGCGCTGGCCGAACCGATCCGCCTCGACTTCTTCGGCGACACGCTGGAATCGATCCGCACCTTCGATCCCGAGACGCAGCGCACGTCGGGCCAGCTGCGCGGGCTCGACCTCGTGCCGATGAGCGAGGTGCAACTGACCACCGAGGCCATCAAGCGATTCCGCCACGCCTATACGGCGGAGTTCGGCGGCCACACGCGCGGCGACACGTTGTACGAGGCGGTCAGCGAGGGTCGTCGCAGCCCCGGCTTCGAGCACTGGTTGCCGCTGTTCTACGAGAAGCTGGACACGATCTTCTCCTACGTCGGCGGCGCGCCCCTCATCCTCGACCCCCAGGTCCGGGAGGCGGCGACCGAGCGCTTGGCGCAGATCGACGACTACCATGACGCGCGCAAGGTCGCCCACGAGGCGGCCAAGGGCAATTCGTCCTACAAGCCGCTCCCCGCCGACGCGCTCTACCTCGACGGGAAGGCGTGGACGAAGCGGCTCGCCGAGCAGTCCACCGTGCAGCTCGTCGCCTACGGCCATGCGGAAACGCGGGGCCTCACCGTGGACGCGGGCGGCAGGCTCGGCCGCAACTTCGCCCCTGAGCGGGCGGACGGGTCGAAGAACGTCTTCGAGGCCACGGCGGAGCACGTCCGCACGCTGCAAGGCGGCGGCAAGCACGTGGTCGTCGCCGCCTGGTCGGAGGGCTCGCGCGAGCGGCTCGCCGGCGTGCTGGCCGATCATGGTCTCAAGGCCGTGCAGACCGTCTCCTCGCTCGGCCACGCGCTGCACTTCAAGGGCAAGAAGGCGGCGCTCGCGGTGTTCGGCCTGGAGGAGGGCTTCGAGACCGACGACCTCGCGGTCATCTCCGAGCAGGACATCCTCGGCGACCGCCTCGTGCGCAAGCGCAAGAACGCCAAGCGCGCGGCGAACTTCCTCACCGAGATCGGCTCGATCGCCGCCGGCGACATCATCGTGCACGCCGAGCACGGGATCGGCCGCTTCACCGGCCTGCACCCGATCGAGGCGGCGGGCGTGCGCCACGACTGCCTGGAGTTGCACTACGCCGACGGCGTCAAGCTGTTCCTGCCGGTCGAGAACCTCGAACTGCTGTCGCGCTACGGGTCGGAGGACACGGAGGTCCAGCTCGACCGGCTGGGCGGTGCCGGCTGGCAGAAGCGCAAGGCGCGCATGCGCAAGCGGGTGCTGGAGATGGCGGCCGGCCTGATCCAGATCGCCGCCGCGCGCGCCACCAAGGAGGCGCCGCGCCTCGTGCCGCCGGAAGGCCCCTACGCCGAGTTCTGCGCCGGCTTCCCCTACGACGAGACCGAGGACCAGCTCGGCGCCATCGACGCGACGCTGGACGACATGGCCTCGGGCCGCCCCATGGACCGGCTGATCTGCGGCGACGTCGGCTTCGGCAAGACGGAGGTGGCGATGCGCGGCGCCTTCGCCGCCGCCATCAACGGCAAGCAGGTGGTGGTGGTGGCGCCCACCACCCTGCTCGCCCGCCAGCACTTCAAGGGCTTCACGCAGCGCTTCGCCCACCTGCCGATCAAGGTCATGCAGCTGTCGCGCATGGCCAGCGCCGCCGACCTGAAGGAAGCCAAGGCCGGGCTCGCCTCCGGCGCGGTCGACATCATCGTGGGCACGCACGCCGTGCTCGGCAAGGGCGTCGCCTTCAAGGACCTGGGCCTGGTGATCGTCGACGAGGAGCAGCACTTCGGCGTCAAGCACAAGGAGCGCCTGAAGGACCTGCGCGCCGAGGTGCACGTGCTCACCCTGTCCGCCACGCCGATCCCCCGCACGCTGCAACTCGCGATGTCGGGCGTGCGCGACCTGTCGATCATCGCGACGCCGCCGGTCGACCGGCTGACGGTGCGAACCTCCGTGTCCCCGTTCGACGAGCTGCTGGTGCGCGAGGCGCTGCTGCGCGAGCGCTATCGGGGCGGCCAAAGCTTCTACGTGTGCCCGCGCATCGAGTACCTCGACGACGCCCTCGCCTTCCTGCGGCAGGCGGTGCCGGAGGCCAAGGTGGTGGTGGCGCACGGGCAGATGCCGCCGAGCGAGCTGGAGGACAAGATGTCGGCCTTCTACGAGGGCAAGTACGACATCCTGCTGTCGACCACCATCGTCGAGTCCGGGCTCGACATCCCGACCGCCAACACGCTGATCGTGCACCGCGCCGACATGTTCGGCCTGTCGCAGTTGTACCAGCTGAGGGGCCGGGTCGGCCGCTCCAAGACCCGCGCCTACGCGCTGCTCACGCTGCCGGCCAACAAGACGGTGACGGCGCAGGCGGAACGGCGCCTCAAGGTGCTCGACAGCCTCGACACGCTCGGCGCCGGCTTCCAGCTGGCGAGCCACGACCTCGACATCCGTGGCGCCGGCAACCTGCTCGGCGACGAGCAGTCGGGCCACATCAAGGAAGTCGGCTACGAGCTCTACCAGGCGATGTTGCAGGACGCGATCGAGGCGTTGAAGCTAGGCATCGCCGACGAGCCGCCGCCGGAGGCCTGGTCGCCGCAGATCCAGACCGGCACGCCGGTGACGATCCCCGACACCTACGTGGAAGACCCGCAGCTGCGGGTGCAACTCTACCGGCGCATGGCGACGCTGGAGGAGGACGCCGACATCGAGGGCTTCGCCGCCGAGTTGATCGACCGCTTCGGGCCGATGCCCACCGAGGTGGACCAGCTGATGAAGCTCGTCTCGATCAAGGCCCTGTGCCGCCGCGCCCACGTCGAGAAGGTCGACGCCGGACCCAAGGGCGTGATCATCGCCTTCCGCGACAATTCCTTCGCCAACCCGCAGGGGCTGGTCCGCTTCGTCACCGAGCAGGGTCCGGAGGCCAAGGTGCGGCCGGACATGAAGGTCGTGTTCATCCGCGACTTCGCCAGCGACAAGGCGCGGCTGGACGGGACGCGGACGATCCTGAGGACGCTGGCGGCGATCGCGATGAAGAAGGCGGCGTGATCCCAAGCGAGGTGCGCCGCGCGTGGCGGCTGGCGGGTGACCGTGGCGCTCGTCTATGCCGCTCGCCGGCCGCAGGTCTCCATGCTCGGCCGCATGCTCCTGCGGGTGCGGGCGGGCTATGCCGAGCCCCCTGGGCGTAGCGGATCGGCCTCCGCCGTGGAGATGCTCCGCTTCTCAGACTCTTGCGCCGGCGGTCGACACCTCCTCATCGTCCGGCTGGTAGCGACGCGCTAGACGGCCGATGGTCGAGCCTTGCACGAGGACGGAGAAGACGACGACGACGTAGGTACAGGCCAGGATCAGCGCCTGATCAGGGGCGCCCGGGATCGACAGGGCGAGCGCGATCGAGATGCCGCCGCGCAGGCCGCCCCACGTCAGGATCGGGAGCGCGGCTCGGCCGAGCCGGTGGACGGCGAAGAGGGCGAGCAACGGCGCACCGACGGAGAGGAAGCGCGCCGCCAACACGATCGGGATTGTCGCCAGGGCCACGAGCATGATCCTGTTCTCGTGCCAGACCGCGATCGCCTCCAGGCCGATCAGCAGGAACAGGACGGAGTTCAGGATCTCGTCCGCGACGAGCCAGAAGCCGACGACGTGCTCCTTGGCGCGCTCGCTCATCGCGTAGCGGACCCCCTGGTTGCCCATGATCAGCCCGGCGACCGCCATCGCGACCGGACCGGATACGTGGAGGACCTCGGCGAGGGCGTAACCGCCCATCACGACCGCGAGCGTGATCAGCACCTCTGTCACGAAGTCCGAGATCCCGCGCATGGTGTAAAACGCGGCGGCGCCGATCACGACGCCGAAGGCGACGCCGCCGCCGGCTTCCCGCGCGAACAGCCATGCCGCGTTGCCGAGCGTCAACGGGCTTCCACCTGTCGCGGCGGCGACCAGGATGGTGAACACGACGACGCCGACGCCGTCATTGAAGAGGCTTTCCGCCGCGATCGTCGCCTGAATCGCCGGCGGCAGCCAAGCGTCCTTAAGGATCGCGATCACCGCCACGGGATCGGTCGGGCTGATCAGCGCTCCGAAGACCAGGCACCACACGAGCGGCATGTCGGGACCGACGACCAGGAGCAGGCCCTTGAGGCCGAAGCCGACGATGAGGGTGGACAGCAGCGTGCCGATCGTCGCGAGCGCCAGGATCGGCCAGCGGCCCTTCCGCATGTCGCGCAAGTCGATCCCGAACGCGCCGGCGAAGAGCAGGAACGACAGCATTCCGTCGAGCAGCGTCGACTTGAAGTCGAGCCCGGCGACGAACCGCTTCGCCCAGAAGTCGAGGTGCAATTGCGGGAAGAGCCACGACACGACGATGATCGCGCCGGAGGCGACCGCACCAAGGATCGTCAGTCCGATCGTCTGTGGCAGCTTCATAAAGCGCGCGTTGAACACGCTGAACGCCGCCGTGAGCACGATCACGATCGCGGCGGCGTCGAAAGGGGTAAGGTCGAGGCGGCTCAGCGCGTCACCCGGTCAAGAGGTGGATCCCTTATCGCGGCGTGACGGCACGGCGGCAAACGCCGCGGCTCACGCCGGATCGCTTGCCTCGAACACCCTCGCGAAGATCGCGTCGACGTTCTTTAGGTGGTAGCCGAGGTCGAACAACGCCTCTAGATCGCTCCCTTCCAGTACCGTCGCCACGTCCGGGTCGGCCTTGAGGAGCGTGAGGAACTCGCCCTCGCCCCGCCACACCGGCATGGCGTTGCGCTGCACCATGGCGTAGGCGTCCTCGCGCGAGACGCCGCGCTGGGTGAGGGCGAGGAGCACGCGCTGCGAGTGGATGAGCCCGCCGAGGTGGTCGAGGTTCCGCATCATGGTGTTGGGGTAGACCACCAGCTTCTCGATCACGCCGGTCATCCGCGCCAAGGCGAAGTCGAGTGTCACGGTGGCGTCCGGCGCGATCATCCGCTCCACGGAGGAGTGCGAGATGTCGCGCTCGTGCCACAGCGCGACGTCCTCCATCGCCGGCATCGCCATGCCGCGCACGAGGCGGGCCAAGCCGGTGATGTTCTCGGTCAGGACGGGATTGCGCTTGTGCGGCATGGCGGAGGAGCCCTTCTGCCCCTCGGCGAAGAACTCCGCCGCCTCCCCCACCTCGGTCCGCTGGAGGTGGCGGACCTCGACCGCGAGGCGCTCGAGGCTGGAGGCGACGACGCCGAGCGTGGCGAAGAACATCGCGTGACGGTCGCGCGGGATGACCTGGGTCGAGATCGGCTCCGGCGTCAGCCCGAGCTTGGCGGCGACGTGCGCCTCCACGCGCGGATCGATGTTGGCGTAGGTGCCGACCGCCCCCGAGATCGCGCAAGTGGCGATCTCCGCGCGGGCGGCCACCAGGCGGGCACGGCAACGGGCGAACTCGGCGTGCGCTTGCGCGAGTTTCAGGCCGAAGGTCACCGGCTCGGCGTGGATGCCGTGCGACCGACCGACGGTCGGCGTCATCCTATGCTCAAAGGCGCGACGCTTCAGGGCGGCCAGCAACGCGTCGACGTCGGCGATGAGGATGTCGGAGGCGCGCGCCAGTTGCACCGCGAGGCAGGTGTCGAGCACGTCGGACGAGGTCATGCCCTGGTGGATGAAGCGGGCATCCTCCCCGACGAACTCGGCGAGGTGGGTGAGGAAGGCGATGACGTCGTGGTGCGTCACCCGCTCGATCGCGTCGATGCGATCGACGTCGAACGTCACGTGGCCGGCCTTCTCCCAGATCGTCGCCGCGCTCGCCTTCGGGATCACGCCGAGGTCGGCGAGCGCGTCGCAGGCGTGCGCCTCGATCTCGAACCAGATGCGGAACCGTGTCTGCGGCTCCCAGATGGCGGTCATGGCGGGGCGGGAATAGCGGGGGATCATGCGGTGGCCCGTCGTTGGGTGCGGTATCTGGTGGGACGGCTAGATCATCTCGCCACGCGCGATCAGCGCGGCGCGGCGGATCGCGTCGATGTGCGTCTTGTAGCCGGTCGGCCCGTCGCGAAACACCGCGCTACCCGCCACCAGCCGGTTGGCGCCGGCCTCGACGACGGTGGCGGCGGTCCGCTCGTCGATCCCGCCGTCGACCTCGATGTCGATCGGGCGACCGGCGATCATCGCGGCGACCGTGCGGATCTTGTCGACGCAGGACGGGAGGAACCGTTGCGCGCCGAAGCCGGGGTTCACCGTCATCACCAGCACGATGTCGGCGAGGTCGAGCACGTCGCGCACCGCCTCCGCCGGCGTGCCCGGATTGATCGCGACGCCGGCCCGCAAGCCCAATGCCTTGATCGTCTGCAGGGAGCGGTGCACATGCGGTCCGGCTTCCGCGTGCACGAGGATGGACTCGGCTCCCGCCTTGGCAAAGCCCTCCAGGTAAGGGTCGACCGGCGCGATCATCAGGTGGACGTCGAAGGACGCCGAGGTGTGCGGCCGCATGGCCGCGACCATGGCCGGTCCGAAGGTGATGTTGGGGACGAAATGCCCGTCCATGACATCGAGGTGCAGCGCGTCGCCCCCGGCCTCGACGACCGCCCGCACCTCCTCACCGAGCTTGGCGAAGTCGGCGGACAGGATGGAGGGGAGGATCTGAAGGGGACGCATCGACGCTCGCCGGCTGGGTGCGCCATGCCGTTATCACGCCTACGGTCGTCAGTGAAGTTGGGGATCGTCGCCGATTAGGCAAAGTCCAATCGATATCGAAAGACCGCCTTACACGCAGCATCGCAACATGATTACTTGAAACAAGATATCACGTCAGAAGTAAAATGAATACACAATATTGCCGTCTGGATCCAGTCACTATCCTCAGCACCGCCGTTCTTGGCAGCACTGAGGACCAATGACCGAACCGGAAGCGTACCGGTGGACGAGCCTAGTTGCCGCCGGACGCGCCACCACGTCCAGTCCCGCCGGACGGTCCGCCCGTCGCCGACTGCTTCGTGTCGGGCGAGAGCTCCTGCGCGACACCCGGCGAGCGCTGGTTCTCGTTGGCCTTGTTGTTCACCGTGCTGCCGCGCTGCAAGGACGGGGCGGTGGCGGTGTCGGCGTTGCTGGTCTGCGCGAGGCTTGGCAGGGCCGAGGCCGTGACGAGGATGGCGGCGAGTGTGAGGGTAGGCTTCATGAACTTCACGTGACGTTCCCCATCGTTTAAGCTGAACCGTTGTCGATATAGGGGGAATCCGACCGTCCTCAATGGGGCCTTTCGCGTTATCAAAGGGTATCTAGACCATCAGGGTAAAAGGCGCACGGCGGCTGTGGCCAACTTGGTGCTGTCGTTGGGATCGCCGACGTCGCCGCGAGCACCGGACTGGAGGTCGGTCCTCGACCCATTCGTCGTGAGGCGGACGATGGTTCGATCGGCATCCAACACGTCGCGGACGACGCGCCACCTCAATGCCGCGACAGCACGATTTGCCCCAGCGTCAGCAGGATCTCGGCGAGGATCAGCACCACCACCACGACCTCGAGCCGGGTCGACCGATCGGCGTCGATGATGTCGGTCAGGGCGCGCGCGGTTTCGGCGATGACGTCGAGCTTGCGCTTCAAGGTTTCGGCGCGTTCGCGGAGTTCGTATTCGTCCTCCAGCCGCGCGTAGAGCCGTTCGAGGTCGGGGCGGTCCCACAACACGTCGGGCTTCTCGCCGACCGCGACGCGACCCGACACGCGATGCTGCACCAGCAGCGTCTGCCCGATCAGCTTCAGCATGGAGCGGCGACCGCGCGGCGTGCGGCCGGTCGAGGCCAACCGGGCGGCGAAGGGCTCGATCACGTCGAAAACGGCGTTCACCTCCCGCTCGTCGCGGCCGAGCGACACCGTCTTGGCCAGCGCGTCCGCGACCACCAGGATCCGCGCCGGCGATGAATCCCGCATCGCGATGGCGCCACCTGGCGGGATGCGGTCGTCGGCGTCGGGGGAAATCTCGAGCACGGCCGTTTCATCGTCGACGTGGGCGTGCGGGCCGGACAAGCGCAGCTTGACCGCGGAAATCGCCTCATCCTCCTCCAGCGGCGACAAACCCACCATCACCGCGACACCGAAGCGGTACAGCACGACGAAGCCGGCCGCACCGGCACGAAAGGCGAGCGGGTTGGCGGAGATCATGTCCGCCCGCTCCAGCCCGGCCGCGTCGATCCGGTCCCCGAGGAGCAGCGCGCGCACCGTCAGGGTCCTGGTCGCGGCGCGACCAGCATCCGCGCCGGTCATGCGAAACGATCGCGCCAGCTCGGCAGCGCGCCCTCGAACGGCAGCGCCGTCGCATCGTGGACCCCGCGCGCGATCGCCCGCGCCAGGCAATCGGCGGCGAGCGTGCCCAGGACGACGAGGTCGCGGGCGTCCGGCACCCGCTTGGCCCGCGCGGTGGCGGCGGTGAAGACCGTGTCGCCGTCGAGCGCCGCGTGCGTCGGACGCAGCGCCTTCGCCAGCCCGTCCTGCGCCATGAGCGCGAGGCGCTTGGCCTGATCCCTCGTCAGCGCCGCGTCGGTGGCGATGACGGCGATGGTGGTGTTGCCCGCCACGGGCTCGCCCTGCCCCGGTCCGCCCTGCCCCTTGGTCGGGCAGGCGAAGGCGTCCGCCGGCCAAGGATGGGGCCAGCCGCGCCCGCCGAACTCACCGTCGCGCTCGTAAGGCGCCGCCCAGAAATGGGGGCCGGCTCCGATCGTGGCGGCGCCGAGCGCGTTGACCGCGACGATGGCCCCGACGGTGAAGCCGCCGGACGCGACGCAACTCGCGGTGCCGAGGCCGCCCTTCAGCGTCGCCGTGGTGGCACCGAGTCCGGCGCCGACGCTGCCGGTCGCGACGTCGAGGGTCGCGGCATCCAGGGTGGCGGCGATGGCGGCGGCGCGGCCGAGGTGCCAGTACACCGGCCCATCGCCCCACGCCTTGTCGTCGCCGTTGGCGAGATCGAACAGGATCGCGCCGGGCACGATCGGCACGTTGACGTCGCGCACCCGGAAGCCCCGCCCCAGCGCCCGTAGGACGCTCTGGACGCCGCCCATCGCGTCGAGCCCGAAGGCGGAGCCGCCCGACAGCACGAGCGCGTCGACCCGCTCGACGCTCATGCCCGGTTCCAGCAGCGCCGTGTCGCGCGTACCCGGCGCGCCGCCGCCGATCGCCACGGAAGCGACGACCGACTCGTCGAAGAGGATCGTCGTCACGCCGGAAGCGAGGGCGGCGTCCGCGGCCTGGCCAACCCGCACCCCGGCGACATCGGTGATCGCGTTGCGGATCAAACAATGAACTCGGCGGCGGTGTAACCTTGTAGGTAAAGCAAGGCGGTCAGGTCGCCGTGGTCGATCCGCGCCCGCGCGACGGACGACACGGCCGGCTTGGCCCGGTACGCCACGCCGAGGCCGGCCTCCTCCAGCATGGCGAGGTCGTTGGCGCCGTCGCCCACGGCCAGCGTCTGCTCGGCGGCGAGGCCCAGATCGTGGCGCAGGGTGCGAAGCACGGTACGCTTGCCCGCACGACCGAAGATCGGCTCGCGCAAGGTGCCGGTGAGCCGCCCGCCCGCGACCTCGAGCGTGTTGGCGTGGTGCTGATCGGCGCCGAGAAGGTGGGCGATGTGGGCGGTGAACAGCGTGAAGCCACCCGACGCGATGGCGACGACGGCGCCGTGCGCCCGCATGGTCCGCACCAGGCACCGCGCGCCCGCCATCAACGTGAGGCGGTCGAGGACCCGCGTCGCCACCGCCACGTCCAGCCCGCGCAGCAGCGCGACGCGCTCCAGCAGCGCCGGCTCGAACGCGACCTCGCCGCGCATGGACCGCGCGGTGATGTCGGACACCTCCGCCCGCCGGCCGACCACGTCGGCGAGTTCGTCGATGCACTCCTGCTCGATGAGCGTCGAGTCCATGTCGGCGACGAGGAGGCGCTTGCGCCGGCCGCCGGCCGCCTGCACCACGACGTCGACGGGGGCGGCGCCGAGCGTGGCCCGCACCGCCTGCGCCCAGCGGGTGTTGTCGCTGCCGGCCGGCGGTGCGAAGGGAACGTCGGCGGCGATGCCGGGGGCGAGCCACGTCGGCGCGCCGGCACGCGGCAGGGCCGCGACCGCGCCCGTCAAGACCGCCTCCGAGAGGGAGGCGGTCGCGGGAGCGGTGATCAAGGTCGCGAAATGGGTCATCGTGTCTGATAATCGCGGGCGAGCGACGCGGCCGGCAGCCATCCTCATCGCAGGACCGACGGCGAGCGGCAAGTCCGCCCTGGCGCTTCACCTCGCCCGCTTGATCGGCGGCGTGGTCGTGAACGCGGACTCGATGCAGGTCTACCGCGACCTTCGCATCATCACGGCCCGCCCCACGGAGGCTGACGAGGCGCTCGCCCCGCACGTGCTATATGGCGCGGTCGATGGTGCCACCACCCACTCCGTGGCGCGCTGGCTCGGCGACGTCGGGGACGCCTCGCGGCACGCCGAAGAGGGCGGCCTCACGCCGATCCTCGTGGGCGGGACGGGGCTCTACTTCAAGGCCCTGACGCAGGGCCTGTCGGAGATCCCCTCCATTCCCGCCGAGGTGCGGGCGGCGGTACGTCGGTGGGCGTCCACCCGCTCGCCGCACGAATTGCACGCCGAACTGGCGCGCCGCGATCCCAGGACCGCCCAAGGATTGCGCCCGACCGACCCGCAACGCGTGACGCGCGCGCTCGAAGTGCATGTCGCCACCGGCGAGGGCCTGGCGACCTATCAAGCGAAACGCTCGAAACCGCTGTTCGAGGCCGGACGGTACGTCGGCTTCGCGCTGACGCTCGAGCGAGCGATCCTCCGTGAGCGTGTCGACCGCCGTTTCGAGGCGATGATCCGCGACGGCGCCCTCCTTGAGGTGGAGGAATACCGCCGGCGAGGACTTGATGGCGCGTCACCCTTGATGAGGGCACATGGCGTCCAACCCCTGATCCGCCACCTGGCCGGTGCCACCGACCTCGCCACCGCGATCGAGGAGGGCAAGGCCGACACCCGACGCTACCTCAAGCGGCAGGACACGTTCTTTCGCCATCAGCTGCCGGATTTCACGACGGCCACGCCGGCCGAAGCGGAAGATGCGATCCTGCGACTCGCGCGTCAGTTGTAAGCGTGACCGAACACGCCGTAATCGGCGCCGTCGCCCGGACCGTAGTAGCCGGCGAAGTACGGCGAACCATAACCGTCGTTCCCGTTGAACACGCCGTAACTGGCGCGCGGACCCTCGCCATACACGCTGTCGCCGCTGAACCCGTAACCGTTGAAGCCCTGGGTCGCGGCGTCGACGTTGACGGCGGACCGGACCGCCGCCGCCTGCCGGTCGCGAGCGTTCACCGCCGCCACGTGGAGGGGATACGGGATGTGATGGAAGCCGAAGCCGGAACCCGCCCCGTCGCTGACCAACGCTTGGTAGCCATCGCTCCCGGTCGCGTCACCCACGTGGCCGCGCGCGAAGTGGACACCGGCATGGTGCGCCCTCGCGTGACGCGTGCCCGCGACGGCCATACCGGGCACCGCCACCGCGAGGCTCGTCCCAACGATGAGAGCGTAGGCGATCCGGGCTGTCGCACTGACCATGGTGATGCTCCTTTGTCACAGCGTTGATGTTTTCTGCGATGTGGAGCGAACGAGAAGGCGGTCACCATTGTTCCGCCGGGATCGCGAAGGGTCGCGCCCACGCCGCGAGGGCGAGTCATCCGTCGTTGCCGCTCCATTGTGGCGACGGTGGCGGGACGCTAGGGATGGGTATGTCCCGGGTTCGGTCGCGAAGCCGAGATCGGCGGGAGGCCGCGACCAGGACCGGGTCGCGTCCGCGACGTCGACGGTCGCGTGAAGGCACCCGATGAGATCGAACGCGACACCACCATCACCGAAGGGCCGACATCGTGAGTGACTCCTTCGACGAGGTCCTCGGCCACGCACCGAACGGCGAGCCGGTCGGCCTGCTCAGGCTCGACAGCGGACAGCTCAAGGTCGGCCTCACGAACTACGGCGCGCGCATGCTGTCGATCGAGGCCCCGGATCGAGACGGTCGCCTCGACCACGTCCTCCTCGGCTTCGATCGCGCCAAGGTCATCCTCGCGGCCGGCTCGTTCGGCGCGGTGCTCGGGCGCACGGCCAACCGCATCGCCCACGGTCGCTTCACGCTCGATGGGTCCACCTACCAGCTCTCCGTCAACGACGGCGCCAACACCCTGCACGGCGGCAAGCAAGCGTTCAGCAAACGTTTCTGGACGCTGGCCGGGCGCACCGCGGACGGCGTGACCTTCACTTTGGAGAGTCCCGACGGCGACCAGGGCTATCCCGGCGCCTTGTCCGCGCGCGCGACCTACCGCTTGGACGGCAACGCCCTCCGGCTCACGCTGGAGGCGACCACCACCGCGCCAACCCCCGTGAACCTCAGCGCCCACCCGTACTTCAACCTGGCCGGCGCCGCCGCGCTCGACGTCAACGACCACGCGCTCCAAGTCTTCGCGTCCCACGTGCTCCCGACCGACGGCGGACAGATCCCGACCGGCGAGCGGCGACCCGTCGCCGGCACGCCCTTCGATTTCCGCACGCCGGTCGTCCTCGGTACGCGCCTGCGTTCGACCGACGAGCAGATGCTGATCGCGCGCGGCTACGACCATTGCTTCGTCCTCGACGGCGACGCCGGCGCACTTCGCCTGGCCGCCCGCGTGACCCACGCGGCGAGCGGCCGGGTGCTCGAGGTCGAAACCGACCGGGTCGGCCTCCAAGTCTACACCGGCAACAGCCTGAACGGATCATTGATCGGCCATGGCGGAACCTATCGGCAGACGGCCGGCCTGGCGCTGGAGGCCCAGGGTTTCCCCGATGCCCCCAACCATCCCGACTTCCCGTCGATCATCCTGCGTCCAGATGAGACGTTCGAGGCCACGATCCTCCATCGTTTCACCGTGGTTTGAGGCCGAGGCCGCACGCGATCACGACGAACGCAGTCGACACGTCGGATGGCGCAACCAGCTTCGGCTATGAAGATCGCGGGGAACGGACCGGCGTCGGTCATGTTCCGGCATGACGGCCCAGCGAGCGGAACCGACGTGGTCGAAACGTACCGACGTCAGCCCCTTGCGACGAGAGTAGCTCGACGCCGCTGGGCGGCGACGCGGCGGCCGCATACCAACGCAATGGAGTTGCGGCATGACGAACGACCACGATTCGAGCCGAGCGCGTGCGGCACTGCGCTGGTGTTTCGAGGACCGCGCGACTGGCCACGTCGTGGTGGGCCAAAGGCCCAACCTCCCCCTCTGGATTTTTGCCGCGGCCTGGACGACCAACAGGTTGACCCATCCAACGGGCTTGACCGGCAGGGCGTTGCCATGGGTGGCGTCCGCGAGCCTCACCGTCTGGTCGGTCGACGAGATCATCAGGGGCGCCAACCCTTGGCGCCGCAGCCTCGGCACCGGTGTGCTGATCCTCGACGCGGTGTCATGGCTTAGGCGCTAGGACCCCGTGGTGCAGACATCGTAGGACGGGCAATCTAGGTCCCACGCGTGGCGGGAGCCCAAGACCGTCAGCTGGCGCGGTCAACTTTGTCGTGTCGCTGATCCTTCGCACCATGATCACCGGGAGAGACGAGGGTCGCGGCCTCGCCGACCAAACGGGCCGCCGCGTCACGCCCACCCGTTCGCGCCTCGTCGGTGCCGACCTGCGGCGTGGGCAGCAGGACGACCATCGCCATGTAGCCGAGAACGACGAGCGCGAGGAATGTGGCGAAGAACCTGGTCATGTGCGTGTCCCTGCGGTCCGATCGCATCGTGATCCGGCCCCGCTGAGACTGGAGAATGACGGAGAACGTGTTCCGGTTCACGTGAAGGATGTCGATAAGTTTAACGACCGTGGAGCGGGACGATAAGGATGATTTCGGGGCCGGTCGGGAGCCGTGACGCGGCTTCGCTCCGGCCGTTGCGCGGGAACTGGCACGAGGTGACGATCGATGCGGCGTGAAGTCGATGATGGTGCGGTGACGCGGGATCCCGTGGTGCCAATCGCCACGCCCGATCGACGCTCGGGTGCGCGCGACGTCGCGATGCGCGCGGTCGCACGGCGCTCCGGCGCGTTCTTCGGTTTCTTCGGCCTCATCTTCCAGCGCGCCCTACGCCGTGACTTCAACGCGGTTCGCCTCGCGGCGGCTTCGCCGCCGCCTTCGCCCGCCACGCCCCGCCTCGTCATCTACACGAACCACCCTTCATGGTGGGACGCCGCCGTCTACACGTACGTGTGCCGTCGCTTGTTCGACAGTCGCCCGATCTTCTCGCCCATCGAGGCCTCGATGCTGCGGCGCTACCCCTTCATGGCGCGAATCGGGGCCTTCGGCGTCGAGCGGCGCAGCGCGCGCGGGGCGATCGGCTTCCTCGCGATCTGCCGCGAGATCCTGGCCGGGGAGCGCAACATCCTCATCGTCGCCTGCCAGGGACGGTTCGCCGACGTGCGCGACCGCCTGGAGCTGGAACGCGGCATCGCGCACCTCGCCGACATGGCGACCGGCGTCACCTTCCTGCCGCTCGCCATCGAGTACGCGTTCTGGGAGGAGCGCCGGCCGGAGCTGCTGCTCCGCTTCGGGGCGCCAATCCGAGGCGACGACCTCGCCGCCCTGCCCCTGGACGAGCGCCTCGCGATCCTGGAGCCGGCCCTCGCGGCGGCGATGACGGCGCTCGCCGGCGACACGATCGCGCGCGACGCGACCGCGTTCCGGACCCTCCTGTCGGGCGCCAAGGGCGTGAACCCGTTCTATGATGGGTGGCGGCGCGCCAAGGCGGCGATGACCGGCCGCCGCTTCGACCCGAGCCACGGAGGCGGACCATGACCGGCACGGCGATCCATCCCCAGGCTGAACTCACTCCCCATGGCGAACTCACCGCGACCCACGGGCGCCTCGTCGCCGCTTGGACGCGGGGTGGCGGCCTGTCGATCCTGGCCCGCGTCGCCGCGCTCACGAGCCTGCGCCGCGTGCTGCTGCGCGACGCGGAGGCGTTCGTGGCGGCGGTGGCGGCCGACTTCGGCGTTCGCTCGCGGCACGAGACCCTGCTGACGGAGATCGTGACGCTGGTTCAGGCGATCGACCACACCCTGCCCCGCCTCGAGCGGTGGAGCGCGCCATCGCGCGTCCGCCTCGGCCTGCCGTTCTGGCCGGCGCGCGGCCGCATCGTCCGGCAGCCGCGCGGCGTCGTCGGCGTGATCGGACCGAGCAACTACCCGGTCCAGCTCGCCTTGATGCCGCTGGTCGGGGCGCTCGGGGCGGGATGCCGGGTGCTGGTCAAACCCTCGGAGGCGACGCCGCGCACGGCGGCGCAGATCACGCGCAGCCTCACCGACGCGATCGACGGCGACGTCGCCGGCGTGGCGCTGGGCGGCCCGGACATCGCGGCGGCGATGGCGCGGCTGCCGTTCGCCACCCTGCTGTTCACCGGATCGTCGCGGGTCGGCCGACTCGTGATGGCGGCGGCGGCCGAGACGCTGACGCCGGTGATCCTCGAACTCGGCGGCAAGTCCCCGGCGGTGATCGACGAGGGAGCGGACCTCACGGCAACGGCGACGTCGATCATCGCCGGCAAGCTCCTCAACGCCGGGCAGACGTGCGTGGCGCCCGATTACGTGCTCGTACCCCGGCACCGCCTCGAGGCGGTGATCGCCGCCCTGCGCGAGGCGGCGGCGCGGCTCTATCCCGATGGGCGCGACTATTCGGCGGTCCTGTCGAAGCCGGCGGCGGACCGGCTGCGGGCGCTCACCGAGGGGCAGCGGACGATCCCGCTGTTCGCCGGCGCGGTGGAACCGCCCCGTTTCCCGCCGGCTCTCGTGGTGTCGCCGCCGCTCGACAGCGCGATCATGCGTGAGGAGATCTTCGGGCCGCTGCTGCCGGTCGTCACCTACGACACACTCGACGAGGTGGTGTCGGTGATCACGGGCCGTCCCGAGCCCTTGACGATCTACTGGTTCGGGTCGGACCGGACGCGCATGGCGAACGTGCTGGGACGCACGGCGTCGGGGACGGTCTCGGTCAACGAGACGGTGATGCATGCCGGCGTGCCGGCGTTGCCCTTCGGCGGCGTCGGGGCGTCCGGTATCGGGCGCTACCATGGCAAGGCTGGCTTCGACGCCTTCACCCACGAGCGACCGGTGTTCCATCAAGCGCGCTGGACGCTCACCAAGCTGATGCGCCCACCGTTCGGCGCACGGGCGGACAGCATCCTCGCGCGGCTCCTCAAGTGACGCGTCACGTCACACCGTAGGTGCGCCCGCGCCACGTCTTGGGACGCCGGCGCGCCTGCCGGACCAGGGCCACCCATTGGATGGCGATGAGGCTGGCCATGCCCAGCGGATGCAGGGCGACACTGGAGGGGACCTCGCGGCAGCGACGCGCCTGCAGCACCCGCGCCCCGATGGACAGGCCGCAAGCCGAGGCCGCGACGAGCAGCGACGATCGATCCCCGCGCATCGCCGCCGCGACGAGCAGCAGCCACGGCAGGACGTGGCCGCCGATCAGCAGCACGGTCCAGAGCGGCAGGGCGATCGGCCGCGCGAGCCCTTCGGCGGCATTCTTCAGCAAGCCCTCGATCAGGCTCGCCGTGTCGGCGTACATGCGGCACCAAGCCAGTCCCGTCCCGTCCACCAGGTCGGTTCGCAGGCCGGCGGAGCGGAACAGGCGGGGGAGCTTGAGGCCGTCGTGCAGGCTCGTCCGGATCGCCTCGTGGCCGCCCGAGCGGGCGTAGGCGCCGGCGGCCACCGCGATGAGCTGCCCGCAACCGGCACCGAGGCCGACGTCGCCGCGCCGGCGCATCATCCCGATCGGCAGGTAGCCCAGGATCAGCGCGTTGATCATCGGGATCAGCGTGCGCTCGAGCGTCGTTTCCGTGATCTGCCGGGGCACGCCGCTGACGAGGTCGACGGTTCCGAGCGCGTGCGTCAGGCGCGCGACACCCTCCGGCTCCAGGCGCACGTCGGCGTCGATGAAGACGAGGATCGGCTTGGTCGCGAGGGTGGACAGGATGTGGCAAGCGTGCTGCTTGCCGTTCCAGCCGGGAGGGAGGGACGGCGCCACCTCGTAGCGCAGCCGTGCGTCCTGCGAGGCGAAGGCCCGCACGATCGCCGCCGTCCCATCGGTCGATCCGTCATCGAGGACGACGACTTCGAGGTCGACGTGACGGGACGCCAGCGCGGCGCCCAGGCACGCCGCGATGTTGGCTTCCTCGTCGCGCGCCGGGACGAGAACGGAGACACCGGGCGTCCCGCCGCCTACCGGCGGGGCGGCCAGGACGGACAGGTTGGCGATCGTCATCGCCGCCGGCAGGGCGCTCAGCGCGAGGGCGACCGCCTCGGCGATCATCGTCCCCGTCTCAAGCGTCGACCTGGGCGGGTGTTTTGGCGCGCATGTCGTGATCCATGGCGTC
>CAXSDP010000018.1:0-2599 GCA_964235705.1 uncultured Beijerinckiaceae bacterium
CCGGCTCTCGCGTTCCGGCTACCCATGAATGCCACCATGCAGTAGTCCCTCAATCAGCTCGGTCCAAAATACCGGTCAGGTCAGAGCGACGTGCAACCCGATCCAATCGGCCTTGAGACCACCGGCTCGACGCGTCAAACACGCGTGGAGTCACCCTGATGGACAGGCGATCGTCCTCCCGGCCCGACTTCGCGAGGGGACCGGTCGAAGGATGCCGTCGTAGCCTCCCTCAAGAGGGTGCCGAGGAGGGCATCCCGGATATCGTTGAGCGTTCCCCAGACCTGAAGTCCCCGTTTGACCCGGTGCGATGCGACATGGCTTCGCTGAGCGTCCACACGCTTGAAACGCGATTCGGACATGCGCGTGGCCCTCAAGTTGAGGCGACGTAACTAGCACAGGGTTGATCGCTTCGCTCCCGGTCCAACGGCAGGAACAGTCGCCGTTCATGAATAGCCGATTTACAAGAACAGCGCTTCCATCCCTGCATTTTCACTAGGCGTTATCAGACCTGCCGATCGCGGCAGGTATTCACCATCTATAACGGTGCCACACCCCATTATGTGCCTTCATGTCTCCGTAAAGGAGATGCGAGCGCGGGCACACGAAACAACGGTCGATCGGATGAAGCTTCCAAGACGCGACTCCACACTTCGCGTGAGCGTTCGGGCATGACGTTCTGGGAGTCGGTGTGGCGGCCATCGTCCATCCGCAGACACCTGGACGGCGTGGATCATCTGTCGGACCTCGACGGCTTCGGGTCAAATCCCGGCGCCCTACGGGCCAAGGCATACATTCCATTGGGACTCCCACCCGGCGCCCCGCTCGTCATCGTGCTGCACGGCGCCGACCAATCGGCGGAGGACTACGATCACGGCTCGGGCTGGTCGCGTCACGCCGAGGGTCTGGGCTTCGCCGTCCTGTTGCCCGAGCAGCGCCGCGCCAACAACGCGCTGCTCTGCTTCAACTGGTACGAGACGGCCGACAACAGGAGGTCGTCCGGTGAGGCGCTCTCGATCCGGCAGATGATCGAGGCGATCGTGACGCGCCATGGCATCGATCGCGAACGCATCTTCATCACCGGGCTCTCCGCCGGTGGCGCGATGGCCATCGCGATGCTCGCGACCTACCCGGAAGTGTTCGCCGGCGGCGCCGTCATCGCCGCCCTTCCATACGGAAGCGCTCGCGGCGTCCTGCAAGCCTGGGATCGCATGCACGGTCTCGGCGGACCAACGCCACGGGAGCTCGAAGCGATGGTCCGCGATGCCTCGCGCCACACCGGCCCCTGGCCCAAGCTCTCGGTCTGGCACGGGACGTCGGACCGCACGGTCGACGTTTCCAACGTGGAGTCCTTGCTCGGACAATGGCGTGGCTTGCATGGCCTCGCCGCGTCGCCGGACGTGCGCGAGATCGTGGATGGATGCCCGAGGCGCGCCTGGTGCGACGGTGCCGGGCGCCAAGTCATCGAGGCTTACAGCGTACCAGGCATGGGCCATGGAACGCCATTGGACGTTCAGGGTCCCTGCGGTCTCGGCGCAAGCAGCGCGTATATGCTCGACGCCCGGATCTCGTCGACGCGCCTCATGACCAAGTTCTGGAATTTGTCCGGCGCCATTCAATGATGATGGGGAACGCGCATACTTTTCCGATCCAACATGCTGGCGCCGGCGTGAACGGTCCATTCCTTCACGGCGATCGTCCTTGGAGCTGAAGGTGACGCTGGTGTCGTCGAGCGTGATCAGCCGGCGGTTGCGCGCCGCTCTCGGCCTGGAGGACTTGAAGCGGTGGATGTCGGCGGCGTTCGCCATGTCCGGGCCGCCGCCGAGGACGTCGGCGAAGCCGCTCACGACGCGGATGGTGTCGCGCCGCGTCTCCCCGCGCGGACCGCGCATGACCATGTCCTCGCGCATGCGGCGGCGCAGGGGAGAGACAGGTCGCCGAGTGGGTGGTTGGACATGACATCCTCCTCGAACTGAAGGGTGACCCTTCATGCTCGGACCCGGTGCAGACCCGGGTGGCTCTTCTGGCCGCCGATCCGCCGGACAACGCATCACGCCCGCCATTCATCCCGGTTTCGGTCTGGCATTGACGACTGATTGCGAGACTTACCTTCATGATCTTGTCCTCCATCCGCCAGGACTGGTGCCGCCGTCCCGCGCGAGATGCTCATTGGCGCCGTCGCCACCTTCGCCCTGATCCCCGAAGTGATCGGCTTCTCGTTCGCCGCCGGCGTCGACCCGCGGGTTGGTATCTTCGCCTCCTTCGTGATCGGCATCGTGATCGCTTTCGCGGGCGGTCGCCCCGCCATGATCTCGGCGGCGGCCGGATCGGTCGCATTGGTCGCGGCACCCCTGGTCCATTCGCGCAGGCTACCGTACCTGCTCGCGGCGGGTGTGCTGGCTGGCGCCATTCAGATCCTGTTCGACTTGTGCCGGCTGGGCATCCTGATGCGGTTCGTCTCGAAGTCGGTCCGCACCGGCTTCGTCAACGCGCTCGCGATCCTCATCTTCTCCGCCCAGATGCCGCAGGTCGTCGGCGGGGGATGGGGTCACCTACGTGGGCCGGCGGCGGCACCCTGACATCCGCTCGCCTCACCCCCAGG
>CAXSDP010000018.1:2699-59470 GCA_964235705.1 uncultured Beijerinckiaceae bacterium
GTCACCTACGTGGGCCGGCGGCGGCACCCTGACATCCGCTCGCCTCACCCCCAGGAAGCGGCCATGCGCCGGGTGCGCCCCATCCGGCTCGTCATCATCGACCGCTCGCCGTTGACGGCCGGACGCGACGACAGCGTGAACGCACATCGCACATGGCGGCCGGCCGATCTCGCCTCCAAGCACATGCTGCCGAAGGCCGGATTCGGCTGGGGTATGATGCCGTGGTGGACGTGGCCGACGACGTCGAGGCCGGCCGCTTGATGCGGCTCGACATGCCCGACCTCGTCGCGTTCGACTATCCGGTGGACGTGATCTACCGTGTCGACACGCCGTCCGGACCAGCGGCGGCGTGGCTGGTGGAACGCGTCAGCCGACAGGTTGCCGACTGATCCTGGCTCGGTCCTCGTAGGCGGCCATCTTCACGAACGGCACGATACAACCACGGCCGGAGGCGAAGACTTCGCCAACGGCCGGTCGTGACACGGCGGCGTGGTGTTCGTCGGTCGCGACACGAAGCACACCCAGCTGTTCGGCTGTTGGTCAGGTCGTTCACCAACATCGGGATGTCATGCCTGCTCTCGCGGTCTTCGTCGGTCTCCTCGTCCTGCTGGTCGTGCTGCAGGATGCCTTCGAGGTCATGCTGCTGCCCCGGCGCGTTCAACGTCGGCTCCGCTTCGTGCGCCTGTACTTCCGACAAACATGGCGCCTGTTCGCGGCGTTCGCCCGCAACCTCCCGGAGGGCGCGCGACGCGAGGGCCTGCTCAGCGTCTACGGTCCGCTCGCCATGGTGCTCCTGTTCGGCATCTGGAGCCTGGGCCTGATCCTCGCCTTCGGGCTGCTGGAGTGGGCGCTGCACGTCGGGACCGACAAGCCCCTCGCGCTGCTCGACGCCATCTACCTGTCCGGCGTCACCTTCTTCACGCTCGGCTACGGCGACCTGGTCCCTCACACCGCGCTCGCCCGCGCGCTGGCCGTCGGCGAAGCCGGCATCGGGCTCGGCTTCATCGCCGTCGTGATCAGCTACCTGCCCGTCCTCTACCAGCTGTTCGCGCGTCGCGAGGCGCACGTGATCCTGCTCGATGGCCGAGCCGGCTCGCCGCCGACGGCCGGCGGCATGATCCTCCGTCACGCCAGTGGCGGCAGCCTCGCCCAACTGGATGCTGTGCTGGGCGAGTGGGAACGGTGGGGCGCGGAACTCCTCGAGAGCCAGTTGTCGTATCCCATGCTCGCCTTCTACCGCTCGCAGCACGACAATCAGTCCTGGATCGCCGCGCTCGCCTGCATCATGGACACTTGCGCGCTCGTGCTCGTCGGCATCGAGGTCCTTCCGCCGCTCCAGGCCCGCATGACCTTCACCATGGCTCGGCAGGTCCTCGTCCAGATGGCGGAAGCCTTCGCCATGCGGCCCGAACCCTACAGTGGCGGTGAAAGGCTGGACGCGGTCGGCTATGGTGCGCTTGAGCAGGTGTTGGTGGCCGGCGACGTGGGCTGGTCCGTCGGTGACGACTCGCGCGAAACGCTGGCGGCGTTGCGGGGAACCTACGAGCCTCTGCTGGCGGGCTTGGCGGCTTTCCTCCTCGTGCCGCTACCGGGTTGGTTGCCGCACGACGACGTCGACGATCACTGGAGTAGTGGGCATCGCGGCGCGCTCACGCGTCGCCTCATCGAGGATCTCAGTAGGCACGCCCGCCAGGACGGGCCTCGACATCGGGTTTCGTAGGACCACCAACGATGGTGGCGACGTCGGCGCGAAAGGCGCTTACCTCATGTCCCTCGCTACGGTCGGCGCCGTGGCACGTCCGGACACCGGTCCCCGGCGGTTGGCGTTCGACGGCGACGGAGCGATTCCAGCCGCGTGACCGATCACGCGACACCTTCCGTCAGCATGAGGGTTTCCGCGACGATCCACCGTGGGGATCGTGCAACAGTCTGCGACGACGTTCCGTGTAAGGTTGCACGCCGCAGCGGCGAGCGGAGCCGCAAGCCCGGAAGTGGCCATGAGCCGAGCGTTCCATCATCGAGCCATCGTCGCCATGGGTTTCCTGATCCAGGCCCTGTTCATGCCCGTGGCGTTCACGTCGCTGTCGGCGTCACCGGCGTTGGCCGAAGCCGTCGACGAGGGGGCGAAGGCCGGCGGCGAGGGTGAAGAGGAGGCCCTCGCCACCGAACACATCTTCGGTTTCGCCCAGGGACCCGGCATCGGCTCGAAGGGCGAGGGCGAGATCGAGCACATCAGCATCGGCAGCTTCGGCAAGGTCGGCAGCTACGACCAAGTCGATATGGAAACCTCGTTCCGCTACAACGTCGCCAACGCGTTGCGCCTGTCGATCGGGACACTCACGGATGCCTACAACATCCATGACGTGCCGGATCTCAACAACGTGACAGCCTTCACCTTCAGCGGCGTCATAGCGGAAGCGCGCCTCAACCTCATCGACGACCGTACGCATCCCTATGGATTGAGCCTGTCGTTCAACCCCCAGTATCGGCAGTTCGACCCGCTCTCTGGCGCGAGGCAGCGCGACACCGCCCTGCCGCTGACGCTGCTGTACGATGTGGCGCTGGTGCCCTCGAAGCTGCTCGCGGCGGTCAACGTCGTTTACACACCGTCCTTCTTCCCGGCCGTCGCTGGCGGTCCAGGCCATAACGACGATCTCGCGATCCTGGGCGACCTGGCCTACGCGGCGACGTCCAAACTCTTCTTCGGAGGCGAGGTCCGGCACGAAAACCTTTTCCAAGCCGGTACGCCGTCCGCGCACGCCCTGTTCCTGGGGCCGAGCGTCTTCTACAATCTGGCACCCGCCTTCGACGTCAAGGTCGCCTGGGCCGTCCAAGTGCCGGACGTGGCGACGCGGAGCCTCGACCTAGGGACCTTCGCGCGCCATCAAGTCGAGTTGCAGCTCGTTTATGGTTTCTGAGGCGATGATGACCTGTCGCGCACCGCGTCGCCGTCGCGAACCGGCGGCTGATCGCCGGCGACGAGGCCGGCGTGACCGTCCGGATCAAAGGCCATCGGCGTCGGCGCCGATCGCTCGCATTTGAAGCATTTCCGTCGTCCGACGTTCAAACGCGGTGGGTATGGTCGTTGCAGGGGAGCCTTCCATGACCACCATCGCGCACGATCATGCATTAGTGGGATCAACGCTGCCGGGCTTCGCCCTCGTCGGCCGCTCGTTCCCAAGCGAGAGCTTCGAGGGCTTGTACCAAGTCTCCCTGTCGGCGCGACGGGACCGACGCGGGCGCGGTGGCAGCTGGGACGGGATCGCGCGCGTTTGGCGTGGTTCAGGCGAGGCGGTCACCCTGCCGCTCCGGTTGCCTTGAGGCTCCGGTTGGCTTGAGGCTTCGGCGCCGGCTTACTCGCCCGGCGACAAGCCCTCGGCGGCGGCGGCGCGCGCCGGGCCGGTCAGCGGCCTTTCCTCCATCAGGAGCATGGTGACGAAGGCCATCGCGGCACCGATCGCGACAAGCGCGAACACCAGCCGAAAGGCACCGCCGAGCGCGGCCTGGTTCGCCGCGCCCACGACACCCGCGCCGTTGTCACCGATATCGCCGCCGCCGATCACGATGGTGCCGAACACCGCCACCATCACCGCCCCGCCGAGCTGTCGGCACAGGTTGACGGTCGCCGTCGCGGTGCCGAGCTGGTGGAGGGCGACGGCGTTCTGAATGGACACGGTGGATACCGGCAGGAGCGTGCCGAACGAGATGGAGATGATCGCCAGGATGAGGCTCACCGCCCATAGCGGCAGCGTGGTGGCCCCCGTCATCAGGACGAGCGCGGCGACCACCGCGCAAGGCATCGCGGCGAGCGGGACCCGCTTGTAGTGGTCGAGCTTGGCCATGGCGCGGCCGGCCAGCAGGGTGCCGCACACCGTGCCGATCATCAGGGGCAGCAGGGCGATGCCGGATTGGCTGGCTGTGAGGCCGCGCAGCCCCTCGAACAGGATGGGCGTGTAAATCGCCAGCCCGAGGAACAGCCCGACCGACAGGGTGGCGGCTGCGGTGGCCGTCAGCACCAGCTTGTTGAACAGGACCTCCAGCGGGATCAGCGGCTCGGCGGTGTGGCGCAGGCGGTAGAAGAAGCCGACGAAGAGCGCGGCGCACAGGGCGGCGACGCCGAGCGTGCGCGGCGCCACCCAGCCGTGCCGTTGGCCGCCCATCGACACCATCAGCAGCAGGCTCGAGGTCGAGGCGACGAGCAGCACCGCGCCGAGATAGTCGAGCTTGTGCGGCCGCTCGTGGCGCGGCAGCCGGCGCAACGGGCCGTTCGTCATCAGGAAGGCGGCGATGCCGAGCGGCAGGTTGATCCAGAAGATCATGGACCATGTCAGGTGTTCGGCGAAGAAGCCGCCAAGCACCGGCCCGGCGAGGCTCGCGACGGAGAAGGCGGTGGCGAAGTAGACCTGGTAGCTGGCCCGCTCGCGCGGGGTCATCATGTCGCCGGTGATCGTCTGCGACAGCGCGAGCAGGCCGCCGCCGCCGACGCCCTGGACGAAGCGTGCCGCGACAAGCAGCAGCATCGTCGGCGCCAGCGCGCACAGCACGGAGCCGACCACGAAGACCGAGATGGATGCGAGGAGCATGATGCGGCGGCCGTGGATGTCCGACAGTTTGCCGTAGATCGGCACGGCGCTGGTGGCGGCCAACAGGTAGGCGGTCACCACCCAGGGCAGGTGCTGGGCGTCGCCGAGGTCGCGGCCGATGGTCGGCAGGGCGGTCGCCACGATGGTCTGGTCGAGGGCGGCGAGCAGCATGGCCATCATCAGGCCGAAGATGATGCGGCGGATCTCCGGCTGCGTGAGTTTGCGCGGCGCCGGCGCCGGATTGTTTTCGAGCATACTTCTTTGTCTACCCAAGGCGTCGGCCGCACAAGCGCTTTGCGCGCATTGGTGCCTCGCGCGCCATTAGGTCCATCGCGCGCATTGAGCTGTCGGCACGCAGCCGCTACAAGGCGCGACGCCCGCCGGGCCAGGCTGAACGGGAACCCACATGAGCGCTGCGATACCGGCGGATCCGCACCAGCGGGCCGAGATCCTGACGCAGGCGCTGCCGCACATGCTGCGCTACGACGACGCCACCGTCGTGGTGAAGTACGGCGGCCACGCCATGGGGGACGAGACCCAGGCCCGCGCCTTCGCACGCGACATGGTGCTGCTGGAGCAATCGGGCATCAACCCGGTGGTGGTCCACGGCGGCGGCCCGCAGATCGGTGCGATGCTGGCCAAGCTCGGCATCAAGTCGTCCTTCGCCGGCGGTCTGCGCATCACCGACAAGGCCACCGTGGAGATCGTCGAGATGGTGCTGGCCGGCGCCGTCAACAAGCAGATCGTCGGCATGATCAACGCGGAGGGTGGCCGCGCCATCGGGCTGTGCGGCAAGGATGGGCGCATGGTGATCGCCCGCAAGGCCCACGGCACGGTGCACATGGGCGAGACCGGCCTGGACGAGGAGGTCGACCTCGGCTTCGTCGGCGAGCCGGAGCGCGTCGACACCACCGTGCTCGACCAGGTGCTCGGCCGCGAGCTGATCCCCGTGCTGGCGCCGATCGCGATGGGCACCGACGGGGAAACCTACAACATCAACGCCGACACGTTCGCCGGCGCGATCGCCGGCGCGCTGAAGGCCAAGCGCCTGCTGTTCCTCACCGACGTGCCGGGCGTGCTCGACGCCGACAAGAAGCTGATCGACAAGCTCGCCGCCGACGACATCCGCCGCCTGATCGCGAGCGGCGTCATCACCGGCGGCATGATCCCCAAGGTGCAAACCTGCCTCTACGCCATCGAGCAGGGCGTCGAAGGCGTGGTCATCCTCGACGGCAAGCAGCCGCACGCCGTGCTGATGGAGCTGCTGACCGACGGCGGCGCCGGCACGCTGATCACCCGATGAACGGGCGGGTGCCTTGAGCGGGCGAGTATTTTGAGCGGGTTGCCGGCGGCGCCCGATGCCTTCGCCGACATCGACACCTGGGTGTTCGACCTCGACAACACGCTCTACCCCGCCGGCTCCGACCTGTGGCCGAAGATCGATTACCGCATCACGCTCTACATCATGGCGCTCCACGGCCTCGACGGCCTGTCCGCCCGCGCGCTCCAGAAGTTCTACTATGGTCGTTACGGCACGACGTTGCGCGGCCTGATGGAGGCGGACGGGGTCGAGCCGGACGCCTTCCTCGCCTTCGTCCACGACATCGACCGCACGTCGGTGGTCGCCAACCCCGCGCTCGCCGCCGCCATCCGCGTCCTGCCCGGCCGCAAGCTGATCCTCACCAATGGGTCGCGCTCCCACGCGGAGAAGACGGCGGAGGCGCTGGGACTCGGCGGCCTGTTCGAGGACGTGTTCGACATCGTGGCCGGCGACCTCGTCCCCAAGCCCGAGCGCGGCCCCTACGAGGGCTTCCTGGCGCGCCACGGCGTCGATCCCCGGCGCGCCGCCATGTTCGAGGACATCCCCCGCAACCTCCTCGTGCCCAAGGCGCTCGGCATGGCCACCGTACTGGTGGTGCCGGATGCGGACGCCCTCGACACCCGGGAGGCCTTCGAGATCCTCGATCGCGCGAGCCTGCCGGCGCACATCGACCACGTCACCGCCGACCTCACCGGCTTCCTCCTGGCGATCGCCGCCAGGTAGGGAATGGCGGGCGGGGTGGAAGGGGCGGGATCCTGAGGGACACGGCGGCCGGACACGAGGCCTTATGGGCGCGCAAGGTCGCGGCGCTCGGCGCGCCCCATCTCGCCGCGCTCGAACGTTACCGCGAGGGTCTCGCCGCCGCGCACGGCCTCGTGCCGCACTTCGACCCCGACGACGGCGGCGACCGCTCGACCGTCCTGCTTCTGCTGGAAACGCCGGGGCCGCGCATGGGCACCGTGCGGATCGTGTCGCGCGACAGCCCGACCGGCACGGCCCGAAACATCAGCAGGTTCAGCGCCGCCGCCGGCCTTTCGCGGGCGTGGACCGTCATCTGGAACACGGTGCCCTGGGTGATCCACCAGCCCGGCGCCACCAACCGGGCACCGACGCGCGCGGAGACCGCCGCCGGCCTCGCCCTTCTGCCGGGCCTGCTCGACCGACTGCCGGCGCTGCGGGTCGCCGTGCTCGCCGGCCGCGCCGCCGCGCTCGCGCGACCGGTGATCGCCGCGCATCGGCCGGCCGTCGCGGTGCTGCGCATGGCGCACCCCAGCCCGACCTACGTGTGCACCAAACCGACCATCGCGAGCGAGATCCAGGCCACGCTGGCGAGGGCGCGAGCGCTGGCCGACGATTGAGCCCGCGCCATCAAGGCGACGACTTGACCACACCGGATCGCCCGCGCCGGTCCGACCGGGGGGCCGCCGAGCGTCCTGCGGGCGCGGCCCAGGAGGCGGTCGGGACCCTGGAGGCCGTTGGGAACGAGCGGCGGGACCGCATCACGTGGTCGTATGATCGCCGCCGTGGACGTAACGTCATGTTCCCTTTAATCCTGATCGTGTGAGCGCACACGAGTCCCTCGCTCGCCGTCCGAGCGGGTCCTCGACGCCCCCGCCATCGTCGAGGAGGGTCGGGCGTCACGAGCACGGGGAACACAATCGTATGTACACGATCTTCGGCTCGCCCCGATCGGGAACGACCCTGCTGGCCGAGCTGATCGGCGCCCATCCCGACTTCTTCACCGTGTCCGAGCCCGACATCATGTCCTTCGTCGCCTTGATCCTGACGACCGTGCCCGAGCCGGCAATCGGCAAGCGCCTCATCATGGACTACGTGCGGGGATCGACGAAGATCAGGGACGTGTTCCCCGACTTGATCAAGGACGAGGAGATCGCCGACGTCGTGGACCGCTCCAGCTACGACGCCAGCATCGTCGCCAACGTCTTCGAGCGCATCTCGCGCGCGATGGGGGTCAAGGTGACGGGATGCAAGGCACCCAACGACCTGCTGATGATCCGTACCATCGACGACGCCGGGCTGCTCGACTGCGGGGAGAAGGTCATCCACATCGTCCGCGATATCCGCGACGTCATGGGATCGCTCGGTGAGCAGGAATGGGGAATGGGGCTCGAAGGGCTGTACCCGCGCCTGTGGTCCGCCACGAACGTCTACCTGCACGAGCGGCTGAGGGACCGAGATCATTACCACCTCGTGCGCTACGAGGACCTAGTCGCCTCGCCGAAGGACGTCCTCACGCCCGTCTTCGCGCTGCTCGGGGCGCAATGGGACGACGGGGTGCTCGACCCCGAGCACAGGCAAGCCCGGTTCAGAAACCTTCCCCATCACGTCAACCTTCACAAACCAATCGGGACCTTCTCGGTCGGGCGCCACGCGTCCTGGGATCGGCCGCGTGTGGAGGCCATGGAACACCAGGCCTGGGAAGGGTTGAAGCGCTTCGATTACCTCGCGAAGGTGACGGATGCGAGGGCGGCGGACGAGGGTCGCGCTGCACGACCCCTGGCGCGGGCTTCGTGAGTTTCCGCCATCCAGCAGTCGGCGAGCCGCTCGACGCGCCGGCTCGCTGATCAGGCGATCAACCCCCGCATCGGTGCCACCGCCATCGTGCCGGGGAACACGGCGCGGCCGAGCACGCCAGGGGACAGGTCGAACTGGGCGGCCAGCACGCCCTTGAGCACCGCGCGCAGGTCCGTCGTCGCGCGCAGGTCGCGCCCCTCGTGGAGCTGCCCCGGTTTGAGGCCCGGCCAGTCGGCGATGACCCGGCCGCCCTTCACCGCGCCGCCGGCGAGGAAGGCCACCGTGCCGGTACCGTGGTCGGTGCCCGACGTGCCGTTGACGCGGGCGGTGCGGCCGAACTCGGTGATCGCGACGACGACCGTGTCGCGCCACGCCGCGCCCAGCCCCGCCTCGAAGGCGGCGAAGGCGCCGTCGAGACCGCCGAGCAGCTGCGGGAGGCGCCCGGTCGCCCCGCCCTCGCCGGCGTGGGTGTCCCAGCCGTCGAGCACGAGCGCGGCGACGCGCGGCCCGTCGTCGACGGCGAGCAGACGCGCCGCGCCGGTCGCCGCCGCCACCATGCCGCCCGGCGTGCCCGGGCCGCCGGCGGGCTTGCCGCCGACCCCGCCGCCGGCGAGCTTGTCGGCGTCCAACCCCTGCCGCATGGCGCTCGCCAGCACGGGGTCGGTCTGGCCGTACAGGGCGAGCACCCGACGCGCCAAGTCGTCGCCGGCGGCCGGCACGGCTTCGGGCGCCCAACCCGCGACCGGCGCCGCGCCGCGCAGGACGAGCGGCGTCGCCGCCCCCACCGCCAGCGCGCCGCCGGTGATCCGCTCCCCGCGCGGGATCGCGGCGACCGCCCGGTTGAGCCAGCCGGATTCGGTGAAGCCGGGACCGGGCATCCCGCTCTCCAGCACGTCCTGCCCGTCGAAGTGCGAGCGTTCCCGGTAGTTGGTCGCGGTGGCGTGGACCACCGCCGCCGTTCCCGCCCGGAACATCCGCGCGAAGGCCGGCATGCCGGGGTTGAGGGCGAAGAAGCCATCGAGCGGCAGGCCCGCGTTCGCGCCACCCATCCCCATGGCGAGCGAGCCGTGCAGGTCGCCGTAGTCGGGGTCGCCGACCGGGCCGACCGCCGCCAGCCCGTCGAGGGCGCCGTGCAGGACCAGGACGACGAGGCGCGGGTCGCGCGCGCCGGCGGCGGAGGCGGCGCGGGGGATGAAGGCGGAGCCGAACAGCGCGCCGCCGGTGGCGAGCAGGGCGCGGCGCGAGGGATGCGGGTAAGGATGCGGGATCGAGGCGGCCATGCGTTCAGCTCCGCTGCATTTCGGGGGACATCAGGAGGAGGGCGATGCCTTGGGCTCGGGATTCGGCCGCCGCGACCGCCGCCCGCGTTTCCGGCGCCGGGGCGCCGCCGCACAGCGCGTCGAGCAGGTCGCTCGGGTTGGGGGGGTCCTTGAGACGGCCGGCGATCTGCGCGCTGACGTCGAGGCGCAGCTTCATGCCCTCCGGCGAGGCCCACACCGCGACGCGGTCGGAATGGCCGTTGGGACCTGGCGGTGTCCAAAGACCCATCCCCATGAGGTTGAGGGCGCCGAGCACCGGACCCGGATCATCCGGCAGGCGGTTGAGCAGGCGCAGGGCGCCGACGGTGAACGTGTAAGGATCGCGCACCTTGCCCGGCGTCGCGTCCCAGGATTCGGGCGCGTCGATCAGGGCGAGACTGAGCGCGTGGAGGTCGCCGTCGGTGCGCGCGAAGACGCCGGCGAGCCTGTCGACGAGCGCCGGCGGGGGATCGTCGGCGACGAAGGCCCGCGCGAGCTTGCCGGCGATGAAGCGCGCCGTTTCCGGCCGCCGCGCCAGGTCGCGCAGCGCCGCCTCGCCCTGGGCGCGGCCATCGGCGGGATCGGTCGCGGCGGGATAGGTGGTGCCGAGCAGCGCGATCGGCCCCGGCTCATGGGCGTTGGTGTTGAAGGTGAAGGTGCCGAGCGCGCCGAGCCGACCCGGCGGCCCGACGTAGGTCCAGCCGGTGAGGATGCGGGCCAGCGCGGTGACGTCGCCCTGCGTGTAGCCGCTGCCGGCGCCGAGCGTGTGCAGCTCCATGATCTCGCGCCCGAGGTTCTCGTTGAGACCCCGGCGACCGCTCGATCCGGCCACCGAGCCCGGCCCCACCGATTGGGCGTTGTCGAGGAAGTGCAGCATCGCCGGGTGGCTGGCGACGGCCAGGAGCATGTCGGCGAAGCGACCGAGCACGTGCGGGCGGATCGCTTCCCGCTCGAAGGCGCCGGCGGTGACGCGACCGATGCCGCCCTTGTTGGCCGACACGCAGAAGTGGTTGGACCAGAACGCGACCAACCGCTCGGCGAAGCCGACCCGCGCCTCGATCGCGCGGCGCAGGCGGGCCAGCGCCTCGTCGCGGAAGATGGCCTGCTCCGGCGAGGGTTTTCGCGGGACCTTGGTAGCATTCGGAGCCTTGGCCGCTTCCTCCGCCTGGGCGAAGACCGGCGACACGGCGGCCAGCGCGGCGACGGCGCGGGCGCGCTGGCCGGGGTCGAGCCCTTGTCCGCGCTCCGCCTTGCGCGCGGCTTGGTCGGCGAAGAAGAGCGTGGCGGCCGTCGCCGTCGTGGGCAGGGTCGGCCCGCCGAGTAGCGCGATGCCCGGCTGCGCCAGTTCCGCGCGGAGCAGGCCGCGCGGGTCGGAGGCGGCCACCGCCACGTCGCCGTCACCGCGCGGCCCCGTGCCGAAGCGCGTGAGGGTGAGAAGGCCGATGTTTTGCGCGCGCCCCATGCGTCCTCCCGCGACCCCAGCGCCCCACCGTTACCAGCCGCCCAGGCGAGGTGTGACGCGCCCACGTCCCGTTCCAACGCATCGCGGATCCCCGACCCTACGGATCCAGCTACCGAGGGGTGTGACGCTCGCCACATCACCCGATCGCCGGATCATGGGATTGGGCGAGGCCGATGGGAGCGCGATGGACCTGTGCCTTGCCGCCTTCGTCTTCCCGGACCGTCGGTCCCCGGCGGGGGAGGGGGCAGCGTCGCCTCAGGCGATCCGCGCCGGCCGATCGAGCGGCGGCGCCCGCACCGCGCCGGCGAAGCGTCCCACCGCCGCCTCGAAGGCCGCGCCGCCGGGCAGCCAATCGAAGCGCGACGCGCCAGCCGCCGTGGTCAGCACCAACGACACGTGCGCCCCGCACCGCACGATCACGACGGCCTCCACGGCGGCGGCCGGATGGGCGCGGGCGACCACCGTCCCGCCCTCCACGCGGTAGACGGTGATCGTGTCCGCGCCGACGACGATCCCCGTCTCGCAGATCGCGACGCGCCGAGCCTCGCGTGCCTTGCGCGCCTTGCCTTCCCTGCGCGTGGCCAGCCAGCGTGCCGCGTCGCTCCCGTGCCAGCCGCGCACCTCCGACAGGATGCCCCAAACCGCCGCCATCGCGGCCACGACGCAGCCGGCGATCGTCACGCCCCGTTCGGCGAGGCCGATCCACGGGTGCGCGGGTACGTCCGGCAAGGCGCCCCCGGTCACGGCGGCGGCGCACAGCGCCCAGCCCATCACCACGGTCGTCGGCCGGGCGGCGAGGCCGGGGATCCGCGCCTCGAAACGCCTCAGGTGGACCGGCGGTCCCGCCACGGGCGGCGCGGCGGCCTCGCCCCGCGCCCAGGCCGCGATGTCCGCGAAGGCGACCTCGGCGCGCGGGTCGTCCCGCTCCGCCCGCTCGCGGAGCGCCGCGCGGGCCACGTCCGCCGCGTGCGTCAAAACCTCGATCCGGTCCGCTGATCTGTCCGCCGGCTGCCCGGCCCCGCCGGCGTTGAGGACGAGCGACGAAGCCGAGCGGCGGGGCGAGGACATGGGACGACTCGAACGGTATGGGAAGGCTCGGACGCTCAAGGTTGGAGCCTAGCCCGGCGTTCCGCCGGGAGTCGAGCGTGTCGGCCCGGCCCCGCGCTTAACCCGATGCTTACCAGCGCCCGTCCATTCTCCCGATCCCATTCGATGAGGAGAAACCATGTCCGACACCGTTGGCCTCGCCGGCGACCGCATCCGCTCGTTCGTCGAGCGCATCGAGCAGCTCGAAACGGAGCTGAAGGAGCTGAACGAGGGCAAGAAGGAGGTCTTCGCCGAGGCCAAGAACGAGGGCTTCGACGTGAAGATCCTCAAGGAGATCATCAAACTCCGCAAGCAGGACGAGGAGGAGCGCGAGGAACAGGAAACCCTGCTCGACGTCTACATGCGCGCCATGGAGGAGGGTGACGGCGAGGCGGTGAAGAAGGCCGCCTGAGCGGCCCCTCAGGTGCCGCAGAACGTCCGGTACGCCCGGCCGTCCGGCACCGGCGAGGACGCGTAGCGCTCCAGCCCCGGCCGCTCCTCGTAGGGTCGCGCGAGGGCGTCACCGAGCGCGACGAAGGGCGCGAAGTCGGCCCGCTCCATGGCCGCCTCCAGCGCGGCCTCGACGTGGTGGTTGCGCGGGATGTAAGCGGGGTTGACGGCGTGCATCGCGGCGCGCCGGGCAGTCCCGTCCCCTTCGCCCAAACGTCGCCGCCAGCGCGCGGCCCAACCGTCGTAGGCGGTCGGGTCGACGAACAGCTCGCGGACACCCTCGTCGGCGCCCGCGTCGGCGGCGGCATCGCCGAGGCGGCGGAAGGTGAGCGTGAAGTCGGCGCGGTTCGCCGCCATGATCGTGAGCAGCTCGCCGGCGAGCGCGGCGTCGCCCTCGCGCTCGCCCCCCAGGCCGATCTTGCGGCCAAGCCCGCCTTGGTAGGCGGCCTCGAAGTGGCCGGCGAAGGTGTCCAGCGCCGCGTTGGCGTGGCTGACCGCCGCGTCCTCGTCGTCGGCGAGGATCGGCAGCATGGCCTCGGCCAGCCGGCTCAGGTTCCAATGCGCGATGCCGGGCTGGTTGCGGTAGGCGTAGCGGCCGTTCGCGTCGATGGAGGAGAACACGGCGGCGGGGTCGTAGGCGTCGAGGAAGGCGCAGGGGCCGTAGTCGATCGTTTCGCCGGCGATCGACATGTTGTCGGTGTTCATCACCCCGTGCACGAAGCCGACGAGCAGCCAGCGCGCGACGAGGGCGGCCTGGGCGGCGATCACCGCCGCCAGCAGGGCCACGGCCGGGTTGGCGGCACCGGCGGCGTCGGGGTAGTGGCGGGCGATCACGTGGTCGACCAGGGTGCGCAGGCCCTCGACGTCGCGGCGCGCGGCGAAGAACTGGAACGTGCCGACCCGGATGTGGCTGGACGCCACACGCGTGAGTACCGCCCCCGGCAGGTATGTCTCGCGCGCGACCTCCTCGCCGGTCGTGACGGCGGCGAGCGCCCGCGTGGTCGGGATGCCGAGCGCCGCCATCGCCTCGCTGACGAGGTACTCGCGCAGCACCGGCCCCAGCGCCGCCCGCCCGTCGCCCGCGCGTGAGAAGGGGGTCGGCCCGGCGCCCTTGAGCTGGATGTCACGCCGCGCGCCGTCGCGGTCGATCACCTCGCCGAGCAGCACGGCGCGCCCGTCGCCGAGCCGTGGCACGAAGTTGCCGAATTGGTGTCCGGCGTAGGCGGTGGCGATCGGGTCGGCGCCGTCCGGCACCTGCCGTCCGGCCAGCACGTCGACGCCAGCGGGGCTCGCCAGCCATTCCGCGTCGAGGCCGAGGCGCGCGGCGAGTGCCGCGTTGAGCTGGACGAGCCGCGGCTTGTCGACAGGCGTGGGCGGCTGCCGCGCGAAGAAGCGTTCCGGCAGGCGGGCGTAGCTGTTGTTGAAGCGAATGGGGATCGTCATAGGTTGAAGATGGGGTGCGAAGCCGACACGTCCACCGCCGCCGGACACGGGGCGCGGGGATCGAAGCCCGACACCGAAACACGATCCGGGAAACATGGCCCTTGGAAATACGACCTTGGGGAACACCGTGGCGAAACACCTTTGCCTTGCCCTCGCCGCCGCCGTATGAAGGCGCGAGGATGAAGTCCATGACCCAGGCCGCCGCGCCCCAAGCAGTGCCGCAAGCCGCGCCCCAACCCGCCCTCATGCCCCACACCCCCGAGGCCGGTCTCGCGACGCTGCGGGCGGAGATCGATAGGATCGACGCCGGGCTGCACGCGCTGCTGATGGAGCGCGGCGCCATCATCGACCGGCTGATCGCGATCAAGGCGGCACAGGGCGGCGGCTCGGCGTTCCGGCCGGCCCGCGAGGCCGCCATGATGCGCGCGCTGGTCGAGCGCCACCGGGGCATCCTGCCGCTCGACACGGTGGAAGGCATCTGGCGCATCATCATCTCGACCTTCACCTACGTGCAGGCGCCCTACACCGTTCACGCCGACATCGCGGGCGGCGACGCGCCGATGCGCGACAGCTGCCGCTTCCACTTCGGCTTCACCGTGCCGCTCGCCACCCACGCCGGCCCCCGCGCGGTGGTGGCGGCGGTGGCGACGGCGGCCGGCGACCTCGGGTTGGTGCGCGCCGACGGGGAGGGCGACGAGGCGAGCTCGCCCTGGTGGGACGCGCTCTCGGCCCCCGACGCGCCGAAGATCATCGCGCGCCTGCCGTTCGTGGAGCGGGCCGACCACGCCGCCGGCCTTCCCCTCTACGTCGTGGCGAAGCCGCTTGCCGGGGTCCTTCCCCAAAATTTCCCTCCGCAGGACGTGCTGCTCCACGCGCTCACCCTGCCGGGCGCCGCTGCCCGGCCGGCCTTGCCGCCGACGGTCTCGATCGTCAACGAGGCCGGGACGGGGGACGGGCGCGGCCTCGTCGTCGCCGCGCCCGGCACGATCGGCGTCGAGGACCTGCGCGCCTTGTTCGCCGGAGCGGGGCGGCCCACGATCACCTTCATCGGCTCGCACGCCGCGCGCTTCGCCGCCACCCGATGATCGCCGCCCGATGACCCATGAGTCCCCACCCATGACCCGAACCGAAGGCACGATGACCGGCCCGCACACCCGCCCCCGGCCGCACCCCGGCGTGCTCGCCGTCGACCTCTACGTGCCGGGCAAGAGCAAGGCGGTCGGCTTCGTTGGCACCGTCCACAAGCTGTCGTCCAACGAGACGCCGCTCGGCCCCTCGCCGGCGGCGGTCGCCGCCTTCGCCGGCGCCACCGGCGCGCTTGCCGCCTACCCCGACGGCAACGCCACGCCGCTACGCGAGGCGATCGGCGCGGTGCACGGGCTCGACCCGGCGCGCATCGTGTGCGGCGCCGGATCGGACGAGCTGCTGAGCCTGCTCGCCAACATCTACTGCGAGCCGGGCACGGAGGGCATCCTCACGGAACACGGCTTCCTGATCTGCCGCGTGGCGGTGCTCGCCGCCGACGCGGTGCCGGTCACCGTTCCCGACAAGGATCTGACCGTCGACGTCGACGCGATCCTCGCGGCCGTGAGCGCGCACACCCGCATCGTCTACGTGGCCAACCCCAACAACCCGACCGGCACCTACCTGCCCGCCGCCGCCCTCGAGCGCCTCGCCGACGGCCTGCCGCCGCACGTGCTGCTGGTGCTGGACGAGGCCTACGCCGAATACGCCACCGCGCCGGACTTCCACTCCGGTTTCGCCCTGGCGGGGACCAGGGAGAACGTGGTGGTCACCCGCACCTTCTCGAAGGTGTACGGGCTGGCGAGCCTGCGGCTCGGCTGGTGCTACGCGCCGGCCGCCATCTGCGACGCGCTGAACCGTGTGCGCGGCCCCTTCAACGTCAACGATCCCGCGCTGCGCGCCGGCATCGCGGCGGTGGAGGACGTCGCCCACACGCGGGCGGCGGTCGCCCACAACGCGCGCTGGCGCCGGATCCTGACCGACGCGATCCGCGCGCGCGGCTTCCCCGTCACCGAGAGCGCGGCGAACTTCGTGCTGATCCACCTCGGCGACGAGGCGGAAGCGCGCGCCGCCGACGCCTTCCTCACCGCGCGCGGGCTGATCCTGCGGATGGTTGGCGCCTACAAGCTGCCGGCCTGCCTGCGGCTCAGCGTCGGGAGCGAGGCGGCGAACCAGCTGGTGATCGACGCCTTCGCGGCGTTTGCGAAGATGCGCCGGTGATGCACGTGCTTTCAGCCAAGTTCAAAGTAGCCTCATGGTGAGGAGGCCGCAGGCCGTCTCGAACCACGAGGCGGCCCCGTCCCCGGGCCATCTGGAGCCCTCGTGGTTCGAGACGCGCCGCGCGCTCCTCACCATGAGGGGATGGAAGCAACACGACGGCGAGCGAGATCCTGGTGCCTGACATGCCCTCCGCGCCGGACGCCGCGCCGCCCTTCGACACGCTCGCCGTCCTCGGCCTCGGCCTGATCGGCGCCTCGATCTGCCGCGCCGCGCGCGCCCAGACCCTGGCGCGGCGCGTCGTCGGTGCCGACGCCGACCCGGCCGTGCGCCGGCGGGCGCGCGAGATCGACCTCGCCGACGCGGTCCTCGAGACGGTCGGGGAGGCCGTGCGCGGGGCCGACTTGGTGATCCTGTGCACGCCGGTCGGCGCGATGGGGCCCGTGGTGGCGGCGATCGGGCCGCACTTGGGCGTCGGTGCCGTCCTGTCCGACGTCGGCAGCTCGAAGACGTCGGTGCTCGCCGACGTGGCGCCGCTCGTGCCGGCCCACGTCCACTTCATCCCCGGCCACCCCGTCGCCGGCACGGAGTACTCCGGGCCCGACGCCGGCTTCGCCACCCTGTTCAACAACCGCTGGGTGATCCTGACGCCGCCGCCCGGCACGGACGAGGCCGCGCTCGCCCGGCTCACCGCCTTCTGGACCGGCGCCGGCGCCAACGTGGAGCGCATGTCGGCCGCGCACCACGACACGGTGCTGGCCATCACCAGCCACGTGCCCCACCTCATCGCCTACAACATCGTGCGCACCGCCTCCGACCTCGAACAGGTCACGCAATCCGAGGTGATGAAGTTCTCCGCCGGCGGCTTCCGCGACTTCACCCGCATCGCCGCCTCCGACCCGACGATGTGGCGCGACGTGTTCCTCAACAACCGCGACGCCGTGCTCGACGTGCTCGGTCGCTTCAACGAGGACCTCGCCTCGCTGCAACGCATGGTGCGCGACGGCGACGGCGACGGCCTCCACGCGCTGTTCACCCGGACGCGGACGATCCGGCGCGGCATCATCGCCCAGGGGCAGGAAACGGCGGAGGCCGACTTCGGGCGTGGCACCTCGGAGAAGCGGGTGTGAGCGGCCGCGAGCCTGTGGCCAACCTCCATCCCGCTTGTTAGAAGCCTTCGCCCGCTTGCTCGAAGCACCCGCCCCACAGCGAGACCAGCTCCATGCGCACCGCGACCATCGCGCGCAAGACCAAAGAGACCGCCATCACCGTCACCGTCGACCTCGACGGGACCGGACGCGGCGGGATGGCGAGCGGCGTCGGCTTCTTCGACCACATGCTCGACCAGTTGGCGCGGCACTCGCTCCTCGACATCAGCGTGGACGCCGAGGGCGACCGCCACGTCGACGACCACCACACGGTGGAGGACGTCGGCATCGCGCTCGGCCAGGCGATCCGCGAGGCGCTGGGCGACCGGGCCGGCATCACCCGCTACGCCGACGCCCTGCTGCCGATGGACGAGTGTCTCACGCGCGCCGCCATCGACGTGTCCGGTCGCCCCTTCCTCGTCTTTCGAACCGAGTTCGCGCGCGAAAAAATCGGGACGTTCGACACGGAGCTGGTGCGCGAGTTCTTCCAGGCCTTGGCGATGAACGCCGGCATCACCCTGCACGTCGAGACGCTGTACGGCACCAACGCGCACCACGTCGCGGAATCCTGCTTCAAGGCGGTCGCGCGCGCCTTAAGGATAGCGGTGGCGCTCGATCCGCGTCAGAACGGCGCCATCCCCTCGACCAAGGGTTCGCTGTGACGCGGCTCGCCACGATCGGGGGGGTCCCATGACCAAAATCCTGCCATGACCATGTACGTCGTGCAGGCGCGCGGCACGGACGACGCCGCGCTGGTGCGGGCGCGCTTCCTCGCCGAAGGCTTCTCCTGGCCAGCCTTCGTCCTCGCCCAGCTGTGGCTGCTCTACCATCGCCTGTGGTTCGCGTTCCTGGTCTGGGTCCTGGCCGAGGTCGCCTTTTTTCTGCTCGTGGTACCGCACGTGTCCGGCTCCATCGTGGCGGCGGTAGACATCCTCGCCCGCGTCTTCGTCGGCCTGGAGGGCAACCGGATGCGCCAGGCCAAGGGCGCGCGGCGCGCGAGCCTGGTCGAACTCGTCGAGGCGCGCGACCGCGACGAGGCGGAGGCGATCTTCTACCGCCGGCACCGGCTGCGGACGGCGATCGACGCGCGCGAGGCGGCGGTTCGGCAAGACGGCGGGCGACAAGCCGGGACACTCGAACCGTGAACCTCGTCGTCGTCGATTACGGCGCCGGCAACCTCCATTCCGCGACCAAGGCGCTGGAGCGCGCCGGGCGCGAGGCCGGTGTGGCGATGACGCTGACCCTCAGCGCCGAGCCCGACGCCGTTGCGGCGGCGGACCGGCTCGTGCTGCCGGGCGTCGGCGCCTTCGCCGACTGCCGACGTGGGCTCGACGCCGTGTCGGGCCTGGTGGCGGCGCTGGACGAGGCGGTGCGGGCCAAGGGGCGGCCGTTCCTTGGCATCTGCGTGGGCATGCAGCTGCTGGCCTCGCGCGGCCTCGAGAAGGAACCCTGCGTCGGGCTCGACTGGATCGGCGGCGAGGTGGCGGAGATCACGCCCGACGATCCCGCGTTGAAGATCCCGCACATGGGTTGGAACACGCTCGACGTGACGCGCGCTCATCCGGTGCTGGCGGACATCCCGACTGGACCGGGAGGCTGGCACGCCTACTTCGTCCATTCCTACGGCTATCGCCCGGCGGACCCGGCCGACATCGTCGCCACCACCGGTTACGGCGGGGCGATCCCGGCGGTCGTCGGGCGCGACACGGTCGTCGGCACACAGTTCCACCCGGAGAAGAGCCAGGCGCTCGGCCTCGCGCTGCTCGCCAACTTCCTGCGCTGGACACCTTAGTCCCGATGATCCTTTATCCCGCGATCGACCTGAAGAACGGCCAATGCGTACGCCTCCAGCTCGGCGACATGGCGCGCGCGACCGTGTTCAACGACGATCCCGCCGCGCAGGCCGCCGCCTTCCAGGCCCAGGGCTTCACCCACCTCCACGTCGTCGACCTCGACGGCGCCTTCGCGGGGAAGCCGATGAACGGGGGCGCCGTCGAGCGTATCCTGGCGGCGGTGACGATGCCGGTGCAGCTCGGCGGCGGCATCCGCGACATGCGCACGCTGGAGGCGTGGCTGGACAAGGGCGTTTCACGCGCGATCATCGGCACGGCGGCGGTGCGGGACCCGGCCTTCGTCCGCGCGGCGGCGAAGGCGCATCCCGGCCGGATCGCGGTGGGTATCGACGCGCGCGATGGGCGCGTGGCCGTGGAGGGCTGGGCCGCGCGCTCGGAACTCTCGGCTGCCGAACTCGGCCGCCGTTTCGCCGACGCCGGCGTCGCCGCCATCATCTACACCGAGATTTCCCGCGACGGCATGCTGGCCGGCCTCGACGTCGCCGGCACGCTGGCGCTGGCCCACGCCGTCGCGATCCCCGTGATCGCTTCGGGCGGTCTTGCCTCCATCGCCGACGTGCGCCGCCTGCTGGAGCCGGACTGCGCGGTGCTGCACGGCGCGATCACCGGTCGCGCGCTGTATGATGGCCGTCTCGACCCGGCGGAGGCGCTGGCGGCGATCGGGGCGGCGGGCTTGGAAGACGTTTAAGAGCCCATCCGAGAAGATACGACTTATGTTGAGTGGGTTACGGCGATGCGCCTGAGCATGAGGCGGATCATGGCGAGCTTGACGAAGGCGGCTGCGATGCAGGTGTGCCGTTCGTAGTCTCGACACAGGCGCCGATTACGGCTGATCCAGGCCAAGCTGCGCTCGACGATCCATCGCTTGGGCAGGACGACGAAGCCGCCGACATCGCTGCGCTTCGCGTTCTGGAGCGTCCAGGCGCCGGTGCGGGCGACCAGGGCCACCATCTTTGGCCCTGCATAACCGCCGTCGGCGACGATCCGCTCGATGAAGGGAAAGCGGCGGCTCGCTTGGCGCAGCAGCGTTTCCGCGCCGTCACGGTCCTGAACGTCGGCAGCGTGGACATCGACGCTCAGCGGCAGGCCTTGCGTGTCGATCCTTCGACCGGCTCAGGACAGGCTGGAGGACGTGGCGCTTGCGGCCGAGGACCTTCTTCCCGGCATCGTACCCCAAGGGGTCGAGCGAGCGCCCCCCCCTGTTACGGCGCCCTTGGCGCTCTGTGCGTCGGGGATCGCCAGGGTCGGGCTGGCTTCGCGTCCGGCTTGTTCACGCGTCTTCACGGTAAGCACGTCGTGGATGCGGGTGATGGTGCCGTCCCACTCCCAAAGATCGAGGTCGTCCCAAACCGTGCTGCGCGGCGGCAGATCGGAGGGGATGGCGTTCCACTGACAGCCGGTCGAAAGCAGGTAGGAGATCGCGTTCAGAACCTCGCGGACGTCGACCGAACCCAGGTGGCCCCTGCGCTTGGCGGGGCGGATCAAGGGCGCCACCAACGCCCATTCGGCATCAGTCAGATCGCTCGGATGGCGCAGCCCTCGCTGGTCGGCGGCACGACGATGGTCAGGTGTCCACATGCGCGGCGTCCTCCCACCGCGCCTTGAATCACAACCAACTCATCCACCTCAACATCTTTCCGGAAGCGCTCTGAGAGGAGGGCCTGATCGACCAAGACCCGATAGCTCCATCCCGGAGCGTCGAGATCCTCGTAGTTGTAGCCGTTCCTCCAGGGCGCGCCCCGTCCCACGACCTGCCAGGAGCCGTCGGGCGCCAGCGAGGCGATCCTGGTGACGGTGCGGCAGTGCGGGGCTTATCAGTAGAAGGTGAACACGACCTGTTTCGGTCGGGGACGAGGGGTCCAGCCGCACGAGGCTGGCCCTCGTCGCTGGCTTCTCGGCGGAGTTGTCCGAGATGGCGCTGTCGAAGGCTGGCTTACCCTTGTCGGTCGCTTTCAGCGTCGGTTGAACTGGTCATCACCGGCACGCTTCCTCGACAGGTTGAGGAGCAGGTCACCAATTGACGCGGTCACGTAACCAATCACTGCGTCAGTATGTTTCGAGTTTGTCGCACCAATCGTATAATTTCATAGATCTTGGCAAGAAAAATTAGCAAAAAATTTATTCATTTTCTAATAGGCGAAAATCATTAACGTATTGTGCGCAAACAAATTGTGCGTGATAGCAAGCGCCAATGCCATATGGGTGTACTTAGGAAGGGACAAGCACATGGTCGGCGCCACGGAAATCGGCTACTCTCTTTCTTTGATCGATAGGGCGAAAAAGCGACTCGATTACCAACGCGTGGTCGCCGCGAGACTCGGCTTCAACAGCGAGCCGAGCCACGCAGCCTTGGTTCGAGACCTGTGCTTGGCGATGCAAGCTAAAGTCAACGCATTGGAACTGCGCCACGCGGACTTGGTCAGGAACGCATAAGAAAGCCGGATCGCAGCAGGCCCTGGAGGCGGTTATGGACCGGATGTAAGCAGGTGCCTAGCCTTGCGGGATGGATCATGTTCGCAAAGCCTACCCGTCCGACGTGTCTGATGACGAATGGGTGCTGGTGGCGCCCTACCTGGCGCTGCTGCGCGAGGACGTCGAGCGGCGCGAACACAGCTTGCGCGAGGTACTCAACGGGCTGCGCTACGTTGTGAAGACCGGTTGCCCGTGGCGCTGGATAGCCGTACGCTGCGGAGCACGCGCACCGGCCGCCGCAGCCCGCGAGCACGGCATGGCGCTGGAGGTCGTCAAGCTGCCCGAAGCCAAGCGTGGTTTCGTGCTGCCGCTGCGGCGCTGGGTGATGGAGCGCGGCTTTGCCTGGGCGACCCGCTTCCGCACGCTGGTCAAGAAGTATGAGGGCTGTGCCAGTACACTGGCCGACCTTCACCTCGTCACCTTCGCCCGCCTGATGCTCAGAAAGACCGCTCTACTTATTACAGGTCTATAACAGCCCGAGGCGCGACGCGGGGTCGAGCGAGATCCAAGGCTTGGCGACGATCCGGGCGGCCACGAGGCCGAACAGGGTCTCGAGCCCTTCTTTCTCCGTCATCTTGAGGCAGCCGTACTCGGCGTCCGCCCGGGCCCAGGCCAACAGCGCTGGACCTTCGGGAAGAGTGTTAAAGTCACGAGGAACTCGGCATCCGCTGCGGAAGCCGCTCACCACCGTCGGTGCCATCGCCGACCGCCCAGGCATGACCATCATCGTCGAAGGCCGCCCGCGTGACGATGAAATGATCGGGATCGATCGTTTCGATCATCGAAGCCGGATGAGTGTGACCAACGATCCATGCCGGTGTGGGAAAGTCGCGCAGGCTCAAAGGGTAAGTCGATCGGGAAAACTGCTTTTACGTTGCGCCATGGCCGGCCTCTTCGCAGACTTATTAGGGAGAACACCCTTCATCCATGACTGCCCGATGTTCCAACCATATCTGCTGGTAAAACTGGTAACGATGTTGGTCATAAAACCGTTGAGATGTCGAAATCCATGGGAAGGCGGTAATTTACCGCCGACTTCGACCGCCCGTACCGAACGCCCTCGACCGCCGCCCGCCTCGTTTTCGCCTCGCCGCATCCCAGTGTTCGATCTTTAGCTTCGCTGCCGCGACGTTTGTCGCCCGGTCGCCACGATCGGCTCTCCCAACGGGATCAAGGGCTCAGGACCGTCCGCTTCGGTTGTGATCGGGGCCATCGAGGGGAATATGGCGCACGCCACACGCCCATCGCGCCGCGTCACCTGCACAGCCAGCGACCTGAACCCGCGCCCGATCTCATTTCCAGATGTTCTGGGAACGCCGCGTCGGCCCGGTCACAACGATGGCAGGCCGCTTGGCCGCCCACCCCATCCGCGCGATGATCCAGTGATCCGCGCCTTCGCGGTGCCCCTTGGCCGAACTTGGTGACGCGGGCAGCGTCGAGGGAACAAGTGTTCGATCCCGGCTAGCTCCGATGGTGCCCGTCCGCTCGCGCAAGCACGGGGATGCGTCAGGTCTTCCACCAACGTCCACGATCGCGCGGCGAGTGTCCCGGTGGCGAACCGTCTTAGCGGACGGTCGCGATGCCGGCCAGGATAAGGTCGATGCCGGCGAGGAACTGCTCGCGGTCATCGTGCTCGCGCAGCTGCGTCGCCACCTCGCGCACGAACGGGTACGCCGCCGGGTCGAGCTGTGCCCACCGTGCGGCGACGCTCGCGAGGAAGGCCGATCGATCCGTCCCGTGCGCGTGGAGGCGGGCGTTCGCGGCGTTCTGCCCGGCGACGCCGAGGACATAGTTCACGAGGGCGGACGCGGCGTCGAACCGGGCTTGCTCGGGAACGCCGAAAGCCTGGAGCCGGCCGCCGACGCCCTCGAAAACCCGCAGCATCGCCGGCCGCCACGGTTCACGGGAAAGCTGGGCCCCCACCCAGGGATGGGCGTCGATCGCGTCGAACACCCCGAGCGCGATGGAACGGATCGCCTTCCGCGGCTCCGCATCGCCGACCACGTCGGCCGTGACGCGGGCGACCACCGCATCGGTGGCCGCCGCGAGCAGGTCGTTCTTGTCGGCGACGTGCCAGTAGATCGCCCCGCTCCCCGTCGCCAGGTGAGCCGCGAGCGCGCGGAAGGTCAGGGCGCCCTCACCCTCGGCGTCGAGGATGGCGATGGCCGCCGCGACGATCCGTTCTTTGGACAGCGCGTCCGCGCGCCGTTCGATCCGCTGAACCTTGGTCACCATGGGCAACACCTTGACACGCCTGGAACGTTGTTCCAATTGATCTTAGTGGAACAGCGTTCCATCCGGCATTTCGGGAGGGGATGGATGACGACTGCGGTCACGATCGTTGGTGCGGGCCTCGGCGGCCTCGCCCTCGCACGCGTCCTCCACGTCCACGGCATTCCCGCGACGATCTACGACGCGGAGCCCTCGGCGGACGCCCGCGCGCAGGGCGGTCAGCTCGACATCCACGAGCGGACCGGGCAACGCGCGCTCGAGGCGGCCGGCCTCACCGACGCCTTCCGCGCGATCATCCACGAGGGTGGCGCGGCGTCGCGCGTGCTCGACCAACATGGCACGGTGCTCCTCGACAGGCCCGACGATGGCATGGGCGGGCGTCCCGAGGTGCTTCGTGGCGATCTGCGGCGGATCCTCCTCGATGCCCTGCCCGCGGAGGCGATCCAGTGGGGACGCAAGCTCACCGGCGTCGCGGCGCTCGGCGATGGGCGGCACGAGCTGGCGTTCGCGGACGGGTCGACCGTCCGCACCGACCTCCTCGTGGGGGCCGACGGCGCCTGGTCGAAGGTGCGGCCGCTACTCTCGGACGCGAAGCCCGCGTACGTCGGCACCTCGTTCATCGAGACCACCTTGTACGACGTCGACGCGCGGCACCCCGCCGCCGCTGGAGCGGTCGGCGGCGGCGCCCTGTTCGCGCTCGCCCCGGGACGGGGGATCGTCGCGCATCGTGAGCCGGGCAACGTCATCCACACGTACGTCGAGCTGACCCGTCCCGCCGCGTGGGTGGCCGACATCGACTTCACTGACGCCGCCGCCGCGACGGCCCGCATCGCGGCTGAATTCGAGGGGTGGGCGCCGGCGCTCACCGCGCTGATCACCGACGGCGACACCGCGCCGGTCCCGCGCCTGATCCACGCGCTCCCTGTCGCGCATCGCTGGGACCGCGCGCGGGGAGTGGCGCTGCTGGGTGATGCCGCGCACCTGATGCCGCCATCCGGCGAGGGCGCGAACCTAGCGATGCTCGACGGGGCCGAACTCGGCCGGGCGATCGCCACGCACCCCGACGACGTCGAAGCGGCACTCGCCAGCTTTGAGGCGGCGATGTTCCCGCGCAGCGAAGCCGCCGCCGTCGACGCGCATCGGATCCTGGAAATCTGCCTCGACGTGCGCGCGCCGTTCGGGCTCATCGACTTCTTCACCGGCGCACGGTCCTGATCCACGTGTCGCGCACGCTACGACGCCGCGATGGTGCCGAAGTCCGGCGCCTCGATCTCGCCGACGCGATGGCAGGCGACGAGGTGCCCGGGCGCGACGGCGGCGAGGCGGGGATGTTCGATCCGGCACCGATCGGTCGCGAAGGGGCAACGGGTCGAGAAACGGCACCCCGGCAGCGGGTCGATCGGGCTCGGCGGTTCGCCGCGCACGAGGGTGCGGCCCTTCAAGGCGGTTCGCAACGGGCCGGCGGGCAGCGCCGCCGTCACCAGCGACCAGCTGTAGGGATGGCGCGGCGCGGCGAAGAAGGTGGCGTTCGGCGCCTGTTCGACGATCTCGCCGGCGTACATCACCGCGACCGTGTCGCAGATGTGCTGCACGACGCCGAGGTCGTGGGAGATGAAGAGGTAGGCGAGGCCGCGCTCCTCCCGCAGCCGCGCGAGCAGGTTGAGGATCTGCGCCTGAATCGCGACGTCGAGGGCGGAGACGGCCTCGTCGCACACGATGAGTTCGGGCGAGGTGGCGAGCGCCCGCGCGATGCAGAGGCGCTGGCGTTGGCCGCCGGAGAACTGGTGCGGGAAGAGCGTGGCGGCGGAGGGGGACAACCCGACCTGGGCGAGCAGGGCCTCGACGCGGGGCTTGCGGGACGACGCGGACGCGCCTTCCAGCAGCCGCATCGGCTCCCCGATGAGGTCCGCCGCGCACCGCCTCGGGTCGAGGGCGGAGAACGGGTCCTGGAACACCATCTGCAGCGAGCGGCGCGCCTCGCGCAGCGCCCGGCCCCGCAGGCCTAGGATGTTCGTGCCGTGCAGCGCGACGTGCCCCGACGTCGCCGGCACGAGCCGCATCACCGCCTGCGCCGTGGTCGACTTGCCGGAGCCGGACTCACCGACGATGCCGAAGGTGGAGCCGGCGGCGACGCGGAAGCTGACGCCATCGACGGCGTGGACCTTCCGCTCCGGCCCGAACAGCGTCCTGGGAAGGGCGAAATGCACGCAAAGATCGTCGACCTCGAGGAGCGTGGCGGCGCCCGCCGCCTTGCCGCCCATCGCCTTGCCGCCCGCCATCCCGCCGCCGGTCACGCCGCCCGCTCCGGGTGGAAGCAGGCGACCCGGCTCGACGCGTCGCCGGTGAGGCCGGGCTGCGGTTGACCCCGGCACACCGCGTCGACGCGCGGGCAGCGGGCGGCGAAGGCGCAGATCGCGGGACGGGTGCCGAGCGGCGGGACCATGCCGTCGATCTCGGGCAGGGGACCGGCGGACCTGGCACCGCCGTCGCCGAGCCGCAGGGTCGGTACGCACGCCATGAGGCCGCGCGTGTAGGGATGCCGGGGCGCCCGCATGATCGTCGACACGCTGCCCTGCTCGACGCAGCGGCCGGCGTAGAGCACGGCCACGTGGTCGGCGATGTCGGCGACCGCGCCGAGGTCGTGGGTGATGAGGAGGATCGCGGTCCCCGTCTCGGCCTGGAGGGTCGCCAGCAGGTCGAAGATCTCGGCCTGCACCGTCACGTCGAGCGCCGTCGTCGGCTCGTCGGCGATCAGCAGCCTCGGCCGGCATGCCAGCGCCATGGCGATCATCACCCGCTGCCGCATGCCGCCCGACAGCTCGTGGGGGTAGGCGGCGAGCCGGGTCTCGGCCGCCGGGATCTGAACGGCCTTGAGCATGGCGAGGGCGCGCTCCGCCGCGGCGTGGCGGTCGAGGTTCCCGTGCAGGCGCAGCGCCTCGCCGATCTGGTCGCCGACGGTGTGGAGCGGGTTGAGCGCGCTCATCGGCTCCTGGAAGATCATCGACATCCGGTTCCCGCGCAGCGCGCGCAGGCGCCCGGGCGAAACCCGCGTGATGTCCTCGCCCTCCAGCGACACGCGACCGGACACGCGCCGGAAGCCGTCGGGCAGCAGGCCCATGATCGCGAGCGCGGTGATGCTCTTGCCGCAGCCGGACTCCCCCACCAGCGCGACGGTCTGACCGGCCTCGACCGTCAGGGACAGGTGTTCCACCACCGGCATGTCGCCCCGCGCGCCGGCGAGGACGAGGCCGAGGTCGTCGATCGCGAGGAGGGGCGCGGGATCGGGCGGCACGCTCACGCCCTCCCGCGCGAGCGCGGGTTGATCGCCTCGTTGCAGGCGTCGCCCAACAGGCTGACGCCGACCACGGCCAGGAAGATCGCGGCGCCCGGCAGCGCGACGGTCCACCACGCATCGAGCGCGTAGGAGCGGCTTTCCCCGATCATCAGGCCCCAGCTCATCACGTTGGGGTCGCCGAGGCCGAGGAAGCTCAGCCCGCTCTCGAACAGGATGGCCGTGCCGATCGCCAACGTCGCGGCGACGACGATGGGCGGCGCGGCGTTCGGCAGGATGACGCGGCGGATCAGGTAGGCGGGGCCGCCGCCCGCCGCCCGCGCCGCCTTGACGTAGTCCAAGACGCGGATGCGCAGGAACTCCGCGCGCGTCAGCCGCGCGACGGGCGGCCAGCTGACCACGCCGATGGCGAAGGTCACGACCGACAGCCTCGCGCCGAACAGGGTGACGAGGACCATCGCGAAGAGCAGCGTCGGCAGCACCTGGAAGAACTCGGTGACCTTCATCAGCAGCACGTCGACCCAGCGGCCGCAGAACCCGGCCACCGCCCCCACGGATACGCCGATGACGACGGTGATGAGCGCCGCGACGAGGCCGACCGCCAGGGTGGCGCGCGCACCGTGCAACAGCCCCGCCAGGATGTCGCGGCCGAGGTAGTCGGTTCCCAGGATCGGGTCGCCACCGGGCGGGGTGAAGGGCGCGCCGGCGATGTCGAAGGGATCGACGGGATAGAGCGTCGGGCCGAGCGCCGCCGCCAGCACCAGGGCCAGGATGATGACGCCGCCACCGACCCCGAGCGGGCTCGCCAAGAGGCGCCGCGTCCGTTGGCGGGTCGGCGCCGTCGCGGGGGCCCCCGATTCCGGCCCCGTCGCCTCGACGAGCATCGTCACGCGCGCACCATCAGGCGCGAACCGCGCGGATGCGCGGGTCGATCACCCGGTACAGGAGGTCCGTCGCCATGTTGGCGAGGATGACGATGAGCGCGGAGAAGAACAGCACGCCGAGCAGGGTGGGGTAGTCGCGGCGCAGGATCGAGTCGAACACCAGGCGGCCGAGGCCCGGCCAGGCGAAGACCGTTTCCACCAGCACGGCGCCGGCGAGCACCTGCCCGAATTGCAGGCCGATGATCGTGACGAGCGGGATCAGGGCGTTGCGGAACGCGTGCTTGAGGATCACGACGCGTTCCGGCAGGCCCTTGGCGCGGGCGGTGCGGATGTAGTCGGCGCGCAGCACGTCGTTCATGCTGGTGTGGGCGAGCCGGCTGTACTGCGCGACGTAGACGATCGCCAGCGTCGCGGCGGGCAGGACGAGGTGGCGCGCGACGTCGCCGACGAGCGCGAGGCCGTGGCGGGGCACCGCCACGTCCGCCATGCCCGACACCGGCAGCACCGGCCAGACCGAGGCGAACAGGACGAGGAGCATGAGGCCGGTCCAGAACACCGGCGCCGAATAGCCCGCGATGGCGACGAGCGAGATCGCCTGGCTGAGGAGGCTCTTCGGACGCCGCGCCGTGAGAATGCCGACACCCGCCCCGATCCCCGCCGATAGGGCGAGGCTCGTCAGCACGAGGAGCAGCGTGGCCGGCAGCCTTTGCAGGATGAGGCCCGTCACCGGTTGGTTGAAGTAGAAGGAATAGCCGAAGTCCCCCCTCGCCACCTTGCCGACGTAGGTCGCGAGTTGCTCGCCCTTGCCCTTGTCCAGGCCGTAGCGCGCGCGGATGTCCGCGAGGACCTGCGGGGAGGCGCCCCCCATCTCGCCGGCGATGACCATCGCCGGATCGCCCGGCGCCGCCTGGATCAGGGTGAAGTTGAGGACGACCACGGCCAGCAGCAGCCCGACCGCGTTCACGATATGGCGCAGGACGCCGAGCAGCGGTCTCACCACGAACGATCCCGCTCAGATCTTCGCGACGGTCGTCTGGCGCAACTCGTCCAACGGCGAGAGCACCCCCCAGATCGACAGCGGCAGGTCGGCGAGCGTCTTGCCGAAGGCCGTGTGGTAGGGGCTGACGTTGACGAAGACGATCGGCGCGTCGCTCACCACGATCTGCTGGAACTGGCCGTATAGCGCCTTGCGCTTGGCGGCATCCTGCTCGACCGCCGCCTGGTCCAGCAAAGCGTCGACCTTCGGGTTGGAATATCCCTGGGTGTTCGACCAGATGACGCCTTTGCGGATGTTCGTCGACAGGTAGGTCCGCGCGACCCCGATCACCGGGTCGCCCCAGTTGTAGACGTTGTCCATCGTGAGGTCGAAATCGAAGTTGGACACGCGCTGCGCCCAGGTGGGGAAGTCGGGCGCGGCGCGGACCTCGAGCGCGACGCCGATGCGCTTGTAGGCGGACCGCAGGTACTCCGCCACGTTGCGCTGCTGGTCGTTGTCGCCGGGGATGTAGTCGATGGTGAAGGTGGCGCGGGTGCCGTCCGGGCCTTTCTTCAGGCCGGCCGCGTCGAGCAGGCCCTCGGCCTTGGCGATGTCGACCTTGTAGTGTTCGACGTTGGGTTCGTAGAAGGGCGACGTCGGCACGATGGGGCCGGTCGCCGGCAGGGCTTGGCCGGCGAGCAGCTTGGCGGTGATGAAATCGCGGTTGGCCGCGTAGGCGAGGGCTTGGCGCACGCGCACGTCGTCCAAGGGCTTCTTGCCCGTGTTGAACGCCAGCCAGTTGATGGGACCGATGCCCTCGTTACCCTTCGCGGTGACGCTCAAGCCCTTCACCTTGGACAGCCGCTCGACGTCGCGGACGGCGTCGACGAAGGGCAGCACGTCGATCTCGCCGCGCTCGGCGCTCAGCACGAGGCTGGTCTGGTCCGGGATGATGCGGAACACGATGCGGTCGAGCTTCGGCCGACCGGGGATGAAGAACTTGTCGAACTTGTCGAGCGTGACGTGCTCGCCCTGCTTGTACTCGACGAACTTGTAGGGGCCGGAGCCGATCGGGTGGAGGTTGGCGGGATGGGTCTTCACGTCCTGCCCGTCGCCGTAGACGTGTTTGGGCAGGATCGGCATCAGCGCCGGCGACATCGAGAGCAGCAGGGCGGGATGCGGTTGCGAGAGCTTGATGACCACGGTGTGCGCGTCCGGCGTCTCGACGCTGGAGACGGGGGCGAGCATGGTCTTGAACGGGTGGTCCGCCTTGATCACGCCGATGGAGAAGGCGACGTCGGCGGAGGTCACGGGATGGCCGTCGTGGAAGAGCGCGTTGTCCACCAGGTGCAGGGTGACGGTGAGCCCGTCGGGCGCCACCGTCCAATCCTTGGCGAGGTAGGGCTGCGGGTTCCACTTGTCGTCGTAGCGCAGCGGGCTCGCGAAGACCTGGGTGCTGACCATGGCCGTGGCGATGCCGGACTGCACGGCGCCGTTGAAGTGGCGCGGCACCGATGACGTGCCGATGACGAGCGGCGCGGTGCCCGACTGCGCCTCCGCGTCGAGGCCGAGCCCGAGCATCGTGAGGGTCGACAGGCCGGAGTGCAGCAGGGTTCGTTTGCTCAGCATGGCTTCATTCTCCTCGGCCCGTGGCGGATCGATCCCCGCTCGGGAGCACGTGCGTCGCGCTCCGGACATGCGAGTCCTGCGCCAAGGCCGCGTCCAGCCGCTCGGCGACGTGGCGGCCCGCGCGCCGGTCGGTCGCGATGCCGACGAGTTCGATCGATGGAGCGACCTCCGCGCACGCGGCGCGCGCGAGGGACCAGCGCTGGGCGACGAGCTGCAACAGGACGTCGGCCTCGCCACGGATCGCGCATCGTCCCTTGAGGCGCAGGAGCGAGGGTGGGAGGTCGCGGAGCGCCAGGTCCAGCCGCTCCCTGTCGAAGACGGCGTCCCGCCTGTAGAGGATGCGATGGAAGAGGGTCTCGTGATCGACGGGTGTCGCGGACGGCCGCGCCGCCGGGGCCACGTCGCTTGGGGCCACGTCGCTTGGGGTCATGTCGCTGGGGCTCATGTCGTTGGGAGCCATGTCGAGCAACGCGTCGGGGACCATGGCCTCGACCGTCGACACGATCCGCAGGGCCGGTTTCAGGGCGGCCAGCTTGGCGAGCGCGCCGGCGTGCGTCGCGGCGTCGACCAGGTCGACCTTGTTGAGCAGGAGGATGTCGGCCGACTCGACCTGCCGTTGGACGGTCTCGCCCAGGCGCGGGTCGTCCAGGAGACCGGCCACGCGTTCCGCGTCGGCCAGCACGATCACGGCGTTGAGCGCCAGTTGCGGCTCGACGAGCGCGATCTCGGCGATGGACCAGGGGTCGCCGACGCCGCTGGCCTCGATGAGCACGTGGTCGAAGGGCTCCGGCGCGTCGAGGACGCGGATCACGGTGGCCATGAAGTCGTCGCTCATGCTGCAGCAGACGCAGCCGTTGGTCAGGCGCAGCGTCTCGCCGTCGTGCGCCAGGATCAGGCCGGCATCGATGTTGACCGCCCCGAAATCGTTGACCAGCACGGCGATGCGCCCCCGCGCCGTCGCGAGCAGACGGTTGACGAGCGTGGTCTTGCCGGACCCCAGGAAGCCGCCGACCACGCTCAGCGGGATCCGCTGGAGGATGGGCCGCGTCATGGCTTGCGCGCCTCGTGGTTCCTTGGAGCCTCGCGGACCTTGGGGGCCTCGTGGACTTGGCCACCCGACACGGTGCCCCAGATCGCGATATCCTTCAGCGCGGTCGGATCGACGGCGAAGGGGTCGTCCTCGAGCACCGCGAAGTCGGCGAACTTGCCGGCCTCGATGCTGCCGACGCGATCGTCGAGCTTGAGGGTGTAGGCCGCGCCGAGCGTCACGGCGTGCAGCGCCTCCGCGACGCCGATCCGCTCCTCCATCCCAAGCTGGCGGCCCGACGAGGTCAGGCGGTTCACCGCGCACCAGGCGGTGAAGAGGGGGCCGAGCGGCGTCACCGGCGCGTCGGAATGGATGGCGTAGGGCACGCCGACGCGCCCCGCCGTGCCGGCGGCGTCGAGGCGGCAGGCCCGCTCCGGCCCCATCGTGCGCTCGCAATGGGCGTCGCCCCAGAAATAAAGGTGGTTGGCGAACAGGTTGACGCAAACGCCGAGCGCCTTCATCCGCCGGAACTGCGCGGCGCTCGCCATCTGGCAGTGCTGTAGCGTGTGGCGGTGGTCCGGGCGGGGCTGGGTGAGCTGCGCCGCCTCGATCGCGTCGAGCGCGGCATCGGTCGCCTCGTCGCCATTGGTGTGGATGTGCAGTTGCACGCCGGCCCGGTGGTAGCACAGCACGATGCGGTCGAGGTCGTCGGGCGCGACGTACCACAACCCGTTGGGGCTGCCGTCGTGGTAGCCCGGCCAGCGTAAACGCGCGGTGAACCCCTGGATCGACCCATCGACCACGATCTTCACCAGCCCGAAGTGCAGGCGCTCGCCGTTGAGCGCCCGCAGCCGAGCGATCTTGGCGACGCCTTCGTCGGGCTGGTGCGAGGCCGACGACAGCGCCGGCACGAGGCGGACAGGCAGGGCGTCGGCGATCTCGCGGTACACGTCGACCGTCGCGTCGGGCAAGTCGTTGTGCAGGTCGGTGATGGTGGTGATGCCGGCGATGGCGGCGGCGGCGGCGAACATCCGCACCGTGACCGCGTCGGGCGCCCCCGTCAGGGAAGTGATGCCGAGCACGCGCATCAGGCGCAGCCGCGCCGCGACGCCCTGCAACGCGCCGCTCGGCGTGCCGTCGGCGAGCTTGGGGACGCCGGTGATGGTCGTGTCGCGGTCGAAACCGGCGCGCTCCAGCGCCAGCGAGTTGACGATGGTGATGTGCAGGCTGGCGTGGTGGACCAGCACCGGGCGATCGCTCGACACGCGGTCGAGGTCGTGGCGCGTCAAGGTCTGGTCGCCGATCTGGAGCGGGTCGAAGCCCCAGGCGGTGAGGGGCGCCTCGTCGTCGACCATGGCCGACACGGCGCCCTGGAGGCGGGCGACGACGGCGTCCACGCTCGTCGCGCCGGATACCAGCGTACCGTCCGGGGCGCGGCGATCGAAGGCGCCGACGTAGGGCCGTGCCCACAGCGTGCCCTCCATCACGTGCGCGTGGCCTTCCACGAAGCCCGGCAGCAGCACCTTGTCGGCGAAACGCTCGTCGAGCGTCGTGCCGGGCAGGTCCCGCATCTCGTCCAGCGTCCCGACCAGCACGATGCGGCCCTCGCGCACCGCGACGTGGGTCGCGACCGGCCGCGACGGGTTCATCGTGACGATCCTGCGGGCCGCGAAGATGGTGGTGGCTCGCGGCGTGGTGGCTTGGGGCAAGGGTGGGTCTCCGGCCAGGTGGGACGGTGAGGTTCAGCCGCGATCCGGCGCCTCGTCGCGGCGTTCGTAGAGCCGGTAGAGGATGCGTTGACCCAGCCGGCGGAACGGCGCGAAGGGGTGGCCCGGCAACGCGCCATGGAAGATCGGCGCGCCCGGTGCCGGCCGTCCGGCGACCAGCTCGGCGAGCCGCTGGCCCGCGCGAGCGGAGAAGCTGACGCCGTTGCCGCCGTAGCCGACCGAGTAGAACAGCCGCTCGTCCGGCTTCGGCTGCACGACGCGGGGCATCATGTCGTGGCTGACGTCGACCCAGCCCCACCAGGAATAGTCGACGGGGATGCCGCGCAGCGCCGGGAACTTGCGCGCGAGCCCCTCCCTCAGCAGGTCGAGGTGCCGGGGGTTGGCGGCGTCGGCGCCGGTGATCGCGCTGCGGCTGCCGATCTGCACGCGGTCGTCGGGCAGCAGGCGGTAGTAGTGGCGCAGCGTCCGCGTGTCGGTGATGACCTGGCGGGTCTTGAAGTTGGTGGCGGCCAGCTCCGCCGCGCTCAAGGGGCGCGTGACGAGCGAGTTCGACAGGATCGGCATGATCTTGTTGCGCAGGCCCGGCAGGTTCTGCCCGGTGTAGCCCCCCGTCGCGAAGGCCACCGCGCGGGCGCGCAGCGTGCCGTTCGGCGTCCGCACGTGGAATGCCCCGTCCCGCCGCTCCACCGCGAGGACGGGACTCGCGGGATGCACCGTCGCGCCGGCGGCGCGGGCCGCGCGGAGGTAGCCGAACGCGACCTTGGCCGGGTTCACCCCGATGCCAAGCGGCTCGTGCAGGGCGCCGACCGCCTCGGCCTCGTCCATCCACTCGCCGCGGACCTCGTCGCGCGAGAGCATGCGGGTGGGATAGCCGAAGACGCGGTTGCACACCTCCGACTCGAGCGCGAGCTTGTCGAGGCGGTGCTGGCGATGGGCGACGTAGAGGTGGCCGCCCGGCTCGGCGTCGCAGGGGATGTCACGGATCAGCTCGGCGAACAGCTCGAACCCGTCGCGGAGTTCGGCGTGGAGCTGCTTGGCGGCCTCCTCGCCGTACCGGGCGATCCACTGCGAGCGGGTGAGCCGGCCGGCGGCGTTCTGCGCCTGGCCGCCGTTGCGCGTGCTGCACCCCCAGGCGACGCGGTTGGCGTCGAGCACGGTCGCCTTGATGCCGTGCTCGCGGGCGAGGAACAGCGCGCAGGTCAGGCCGGTGAAGCCGGATCCCACGATCACCACGTCGACGTCCGCGTCGCCCATGATCGGGCCGTCGTCGGCGGGCGGCGTCCCGGCGGTCGCCACCCAGTAGGTCGGCGCGTACTCGCTGTTGAGGCCGGGCGTGCGGGCGACGAGGGGGTCGTAGAGCGGGTCGTAGGCGGTGCGCGGCGGAACGGTGGCGTGAAGGGTCATGCGACGTCCTTGACGAGCGCCGGCTGAACCGGCCGCTCCTTGCGCATCGCGCTCTTGGAGGCGATCAGCGCACCCGCGAAGGTGAAGAGGTCGACGCCCTCGACGTCGACGCGCCCGCCGTCGAGCTGCGTCGCCGCGAAGCGCCATTCGGAGAAGGCCCGGTCGCCCGCCACCGTGTGACGGTGGACGTGCCAAGCCACGTCGGGGAAGGTCGTCCAGACCGCGACGAAGGCGCGGCCGACCTCCTCGCGACCCGTGAAGCGTCGTCCGTAGGCGTCCGGTCCGCCGGCGGCGTCGAAGACGACGTCGGGCGTGAAGCAGGACAGGACGCCGTCGATGTCGTGCTGGTTGAACGCCGCGAACAAACGCTCCAACAGGGCGTGGCGCTCCTCGGTCAGCCGTGCCGGCGACGTTGATGGTTCAAGCATATCCAAAGCCATCGATCCCGCGTGTTCGCCACCCTTAGGATGGGGTTCGGCTCGCCGGTAGCGCCAGATCGGACCCGGAAGCTGGCCAGTTCCCGTCGGGGGCGCGCCCCGAGTCAATCCACGTCGCGTCAACCCATGTCGCGCAGCGCCGCGGCCAATTGGGCGAGGCCGGCCTCGATCCGCGCGGTCGGGATCGAGGCGAAACCGAGCCTGACGAAATTGGTCGGCGGTGCGTCCCCGGCGAAGAAGACGTCGCCCGGCTCGATCAGCACGCCGCGATGCCTAGCGCCCGCCGCCAGGGCACGGGCGTCGAGGCCATCCGGCCCCTTCAGCCACACGCTCGAGCGACCCCGGTCGCCGTCCCACGAGAACGACGGCAGGTGGCGCGCGAGGCCCGCGCTGACGGCGGCGGCGCGCGCTTCCAGCGTGTCCGACACGCTCCGGCTGAACGCATCGTAATGGCCGAGCGACAGGAACAGGGCGAGGGCGCGCTGGTTGTTGAGCGGCGGGTGCCGGACCATCAGCCGCCGCAGCGCGCGGGCCTGCCGCATCATCGCCTCGGCGCCGACGAGGTAACCCAGGCGAAGTCCCGGCGCGAGGATCTTCGAGACGCTGCCGACGTAGGCGACGCGCCCGTCGCGATCGAGGCTCTTCAACGCCGGCACGGCACGGCCCGAGCCGTTCATCTCGCTCTCGTAATCGTCCTCGATCAGGATGATGCCGTGGGCGCGGGCGAAGTCGAGCAGGGCGAGGCGGCGTTCGAGCGGCATGGTCCGCGTGGTCGGGCACTGGTGGCTCGGCGTCACCGTGATGAGCGCGCAACCCTTCAGGTGGTCGCCGACGACGAGGCCGCCCTCGTCGACCGGCAACGCCCGGACGCGACACCCCTTCAGCTCGAAGATGTTGCGGGCGTCGGGGTAGCCCGGATCCTCGACGCCGACGACGTCGCCCGGCCGCGTGAGGAGTTCGGCGAGCAGGAACAGCGCGTGCTGCGCCCCCACCGTCATCATGACCTCCGCCGATCGCGCGAAGACGCCGCGGCGGGGCAGGATGCCGACGCGGATCTGTTCGACGAGTTGCCCGTCGTCGCCGTCGACGAGGTCGGGCGCCCAGTCGAGCACGTCGAGCATGCTCAAGGCTTGGCGGCAGCATTCCCGCCACGCCGCGATGGGAAACAGGCCGGGGTCGAATTGACCGTAGAGGAAGGGGTAGGGCGCCTTCTGCCAATCCGCCGGTTTCTCAATGTTCCGTTGGTCGGCGGGGCGGATGGCGAGGTGGGACGTCCAGTCCGGCGGTCTGGAGCCCGGCTCCGGGATGTCCGGACCGCTCGGCGGGCGCACGGCGACGCTGACGTAGTAGCCGCTGCGGGCCTTGGCCGTCAGGAATCCCTGATCGACTAGCTGATCGTAGGCGAGCGCCACCGTGTTGCGCGCGATCCCCAACGTTTCCGCCATCTCGCGGCACGAGGGCACCGCGCCGCCGGGCTGGATCAGTTGGCGCGAGATGGCGGACACCAGGAGGCTCCGCACCTGCGACTGCAACGGGAGTTGTCCGTCCGGCTCGACGAGCAGGCGGTCCTACATGAGGGTGTTGATCCGCTTGCGCAAGCTGTCCCGCCCGAGGTCCGCTGATCGCGCAGCAAGAACCATTCCCCGCGCCGATGCCGGACTCCTCATCCCCGGTCGGCTCGTTCCAACCGCGCCCGCTGCCTCGGCAGGCAGTCCAGCCATTCGGCGCTGCCCCGCGCGCGGGCGGCGAGGAGGGCGGCGAGCCGGCGCTGGAACGGCCGCGGATGGGCGGCATCGCGTAGGATCGGGTTGGGGAGCGACGTCGCCAGCAGGGCCGCTTCCCGCGCGTCGAGGTCGGCCGCGTGTCGACCGAAGTAGTGCCGCGCCGCCGCCTCGATGCCGAAGATGCCGTCGCCCCATTCCGCCACATTGAGGTAAACCTCGACCGTGCGGGGCTTGGACCACAGCCTGTCGAGGCCGAGCGCGAGCGCGATCTCGATCCCCTTGCGGACCTTGGAGCGGCCCGGCCAAAGGAACAGGTTCTTCGCGACCTGCATGGTGATCGTCGAGGCGCCGCGCGATGGCCCGTCCTCGTCGGCCTCCGCCATCACCTGGTGCAGCGCGTCCCAGTCCACCCCGTCGTTGCGGCAGAACTGGGCGTCCTCGGACGCGATCACGGACGCGACCGCCACCGGCGCTATGGCCTCCAACCCGACGTAGTCGCGCGTGTAGCCCCTGGCCGTGGCGAGCCGCCCGAGCATCAGGGTGGAGGTCGGCGGGAGGAGGCTGTCCCACGCCAAAACGCCGCCGAAAAGCAGGACGACGGCGATTGCGCCGAAAAGGACGCAGCGCCCAACAATCCCCGTGAGCCCCCGCCCCCGATGCCGTCTCACCATGTGGCAGCCTTGACCCAACCCGACCGATCGGGCAAGCGGAACCGAAGTTCGAGCGAGTTCAAGCATGACCCGGTGGGCCGAGAGCGATGACTTTTCCGAGCGCCTGACGGCGGTCGCCGACGCGACGGAACGCATGCTGGAGGCCCTCCTGTCCGACGCGCCGTTGCCGGGCGAGGAGGCCAGGCCGGCGCGCTTCATGGCGGCGATGCGCTACGCGACGCTCGGCGGCGGCAAGCGGTTGCGCCCCTTCCTCCTCGTCGAGACGGCCCGCCTGTTCGGCGCGAGTGGCGATGGGGTGCTGCGCGCCGCCTGCGCGCTCGAGATGATCCACTGCTACTCGCTGGTCCACGACGACCTGCCGGCGATGGACGACGATGACCTGCGGCGCGGCCGTCCGACCACCCACAAGGCCTACGACGAAGCGACCGCCATCCTGGTCGGCGACGGATTGCTCACCTATGCCTTCGACGTCACCGCCGACCCAGCCACCCACCCCGATCCCGCCGTGCGCGCCGAGCTCGTGCTGCAGCTCGCCCGCCATTCCGGCCTGGGTGGCATGGTGGGCGGCCAGATGCTCGACCTGGAGGCCGAGGCCTCCACCGCGCCCCACACCGCCGAAACCGTGATCCGCGTCCAGGCCATGAAGACCGGCGCGCTGCTCCACCACGCCGTAATCGCCGGGGCGCTGCTGGGCGGCGCGGACGCGGCGGCGCGCTCCGCCATGTCGCGCTACGGCCGCGCGGTCGGCGCCGCGTTCCAAGTCGCCGACGACATTTTGGACGTCGAGGCCGACAGCGCGGCGCTCGGCAAGGCGGCCGGCAAGGATGCCGGACGCAACAAGGCGACGCTGGTGGCGGCGCTCGGCCTGGAGGCGGCGCGCGCGCGGCGCGACCGCCTGGCCGACGAGGCGGTCGCCGCCCTCGACACCATCCCACAGGGTATGCACGCCGACGTGCTGAGGGACGCGGCGCGCTTCGCGGTGGAACGCAAGAGCTGATGGGCGAGGGCTGACGAACGATCGCCGAGCGTCGGTGCGACCGGCATCGTTGGTGGGACGCCTCCTGCTCGGCCGGTCACGCCTGATCGCCAGCGTGGCGGTCGCCGTCGTGGTCTTCCTCGTCCAACCGGGCACGCTGTCGGATCGCTCGACCCGCATGCTCGTCGCCTGGAACATCGGCACCGGGCTCTACATCACCCTGAACATGGTGGCGGTCGCCGGGGCGACGCCGGGCACGATCCGCCGGCGGGCGGGCGTCACCGACCAGGGGCGCTTCGCCATCCTGATCCTCGTGGTGGGGGCGGCGCTCGCCAGCATGGGCGCGATCTTCATCCAGCTCCACGTCGCCAAGGACATGGCCGGCCTGGCCAAGGGCCTGCACTTGGCGCTCGCTGGCGTGACGATCGTCAGCGCCTGGGTCTTCATCCACCTGACCTTCGCGCTGCACTACGCGCACGAGTATTTCGACGAGGGCAAGGCCATGCCGGGCGAGACGCCCAAGCGACGCGGCGGCCTCACCTTCCCCGACACGGAGGAACCGGACTACTGGGATTTCCTGTACTTCAGCTTCATCATCGGCGTCGCGGCGCAGACGGCGGACGTCGCGATCACGGCGAAGCGGATCCGCCGCACGTCGCTGGCGCATTCGGTCGTCGCGTTCTTCTTCAACTCGGCGATCCTGGCGTTGACCATCAACATCGCCGCCGGGCTGACGTAGCGTCTGCCCGGGACGCGCACGCGCTCACGAGGACCTACGGAGCCGGGCCGTCCCACCTCCGCCACGTGACCCTCCCGGCGCGCGCGCTCCAGCGGCACGGGGCTCCTTCGACCCGGTGCCGGCGCGGCGGCCTTCACGGCCGATCGAATCGCCATCGTCGAGTGCGCGCTGCTCCGCGCGATGGCGTCGGGCGGCCACATCGAGGATCGTGCCTCCGGGCTTAAGGAGACGGCAACATCTTTCGTTAAATCTACGCTGGGGCCGCGCGCGAACGAGTCGGTGGTGGTCCATCATACGCTGAGGTGAGGTCGATCATGGCGGAGTCAATCACCATCGCTCTCGCCGAGGCCATCGCCGATCAGCTCGGCGTCGACATGACCCCGGACTTCCTGGTGCAGGTCGACCTCATCCGCTATCGCCTCTTCCTGAGCGGCCATTCGGTCCGCCACCTCAGCACGGGCCCGTCGCGGCCGCCGGCCGGGTTCGTTTTCCCGTCGCCGGGCGGTGCCCCGAACCGCGCCACTCGGGCGAGCAGCGGCGACCTCGCCAGCTAGCGAGGGATCGCTACTCCGCCGCCTTCGCCCCCGCGCCGAAGCGCTTCTCGATGTACTCCTCCACCAGCACCTTGAACTCGGCGGCGATGTTGGTGCCGCGCAGCGTCATCGCCTTCTCCCCGTCGATGAATACGGGGGCGGCCGGCGTCTCGCCGGTTCCGGGGAGCGAGATGCCGATGTCGGCGTGCTTCGACTCGCCGGGGCCGTTCACGATGCAGCCCATCACCGCGACGTTGAGCCTCTCGACGCCGGGATAGCGGACGCGCCACTCCGGCATGGAGTTCACGATGTTGTCCTGGATGTCGCGGGCGAGCTCCTGGAACACGGTGGAGGTGGTGCGCCCGCAGCCGGGGCAGGCGGCGACGAGTGGCACGAAGGTGCGGAAGCCCATCGTCTGCAGGATCTCCTGCGCGACCTTGACCTCCGTGGTGCGGTCGCCGCCGGGTTCCGGGGTGAGGGACACGCGGATCGTGTCGCCGATGCCCTCCTGCAACAGCACGCCGAGCGCGGCCGCCGACGCCACGATGCCCTTCGAGCCCATGCCGGCCTCCGTCAGCCCGAGGTGCAGCGCGTAGGGGGAGCGCGCCGCCAGCATCTTGTAGACGGCGACGAGCTGCTGCACCGCCGACACCTTCGCCGACAGGATGATGCGGTCACGCCCGAGTCCGATCTCCTCCGCGCGGCGGGCCGACAGCAGAGCGGATCGCAGCATCGCCTCGCGCATCACCGCGCCGGCGTCAAGCGGCGCGGCGGACGCGGCGTTCTCGTCCATCAGGTGGGTCAGCAGCTCCTGGTCGAGCGAGCCCCAGTTGGCGCCGATGCGCACCGTCTTGCCGTATTGGATCGCCTTCTCGACGATGGTGCCGAACTGGGTGTCGCGCTTGGCCTTGAAGCCGACGTTGCCGGGGTTGATGCGGTACTTGTCGAGCGCCTCCGCGCAGGCGGGATGGTCGCTCAACAACTTGTGACCGATGTAATGGAAGTCGCCGATCAGGGGCACGAAGCAACCGATGCGGGCGAGCCGCTCCTTGATCTTCGGCACGGCGGCGGCGGCCTCGTCGCGGTCCACCGTGATGCGGACCATCTCCGACCCGGCGCGGGCCAGCGCCGCGACCTGCCGCACGGTGCCGTCGATGTCGGCGGTGTCGGTGTTGGTCATGGATTGGACGACGATCGGCGCGCCGCCGCCGACCGTCACGGCCCCTTCGCCCGAACCGACGACCACCGCCGTGGTGACGCGTCGCGCGGAGGGCGCGGCGTCGACGGGTGCGGCGTTGATGGGCGCGTCGGGTGACAGGTCGGACGAATGGGTCATGATGCCTCGCACTTCCGCGGGCCGGAAGCCGGATCGTGGTTCGGCGCGTCCGCAGGGCTTTGGCGGTCCTATACCAAGTCTCGCCGCCGGGTGAAAGGACGGACCCGGTCGGCGCGGCCGGCGTGGCACCCCGTTGCCGGTGTGCCACGGGCGGTCGCCGCCGTTCGACGCGCGCGGGTCGCCACGCCCTAAATGGCGGCTGAAGGGATCGTTCACAAACGGTTAACGCGGGTTGTCCCAAGCGTTCCGTCCGAAGTCGGATGCCCGACGTGCCACCAAGGCGTGCCACTTGGACGTGCCACCGGGACGTGTGCCGAAAGGCCTGCGGGAGCGCGAAAGATGACCATGGTTCTCGAAGACGTCGCCGTCACCGTGACGCACATCATCATAGCCGAGGGTCGGCCGCCTGGAGGCGCCCTGGGTCGGACGCTGACGGGAGCGTTGAGGGATGCCCGCGTCCACGAGGTCGACGATCTGGCCGCGCTCGGCCGGGCGCTGGGGAGCGGCGAACCGGTCGACCTCGTCCTGCTCGACCTGACGACGCCCGGCGTTGGCGGCGTGGCGGGGCTGCTCTACCTTCGCACGCGCAACCCCGATGTTCCCATGATGGTGGTCGGGGCGAGCGTCGACCGCACGCTCATGCGATGCTGCCTGGAGGCCGGCGCCGCCGGCTTCATCCCGGACGGCACGCCGGTCGACGCGACGCGCCAGGCGGTCCGCGCCGTGCTGTCCGGCGAGACGTGGACGCCGAGCGGCCTCGCAGGGGACGAACAAGGGGGCGAGCCGACCGACCCTGGCGCCCTCGACGTGATGCGGCGGCTGACGAGCCTGACGCCGCAACAGTTGCGCGTGCTGATGATGCTGTCGCAGGGGCTCCTGAACAAGCAGATCGCTTACGCGCTGGGCGTGTCGGAGGCGACGATCAAGGCGCACGTGTCGGCGATCCTCCAGAAGCTCGGTGTCGAGGGCCGGACACAGGCGGTCCTCGCGGTCGCCAGCATCGATCGGGGCGGCGCGCGGGATGCGCGACCTCGAGCATGATGTCGGATGCATCTTCAAGGATCGAAGGCGCGTTGACGTCACGGCGCAACCCCGGCGCCACCAGCGACGGACGGACATCGTGACCGAGCAGCCCACCGAGCCACACCGCACCTGGGCCCGCCGCGCGCCTCCTGCCGGGTGGGGTCCCGACCGCGGGCGCGACGACTCCGCCCTGCGCCGCTTCCTCGGTGGCCCGCCGCTCGTCGTCGCCGCCAGGCTGGTGGTGGTGTCGCTCGTCGTCGGCGCCCTGCTGATGTGGCTCGATATCCGGCCGGCCGAGGTTTACCGCGAGCTATCCGACCTCGCCGACCGGCTGTGGGCGCTCGGCTTTCGATCCATCCGGGACTTCGGCGGCTACATCGTCGCCGGCGCGATCATCGTGGTCCCGGTCTGGCTCGTCTTGCGGCTGTTCAGCTATCGCGGGCGTTGAATCCTACCCCGTGCGGGCGATCGCGTCGGCGAGCACCCCCACCGACCCGGCGAGCGTTTCCCCCGGCGCGAGCCGTTCCAGCAACCCGGCCTTGATGTCGGCGACCAGTGCCGGCCCCTTGAACACCAGTCCGGAGTAGATCTGCAGCAGGCTCGCGCCGGCTTCGATCTTGGCCCGCGCGGTGATGGCGCTGTCGATCCCACCGACGCCGACCAGCGGGAACTGCCGCTCCACCCGTTGGTAGGTCTTGGCGAGCATCCGCGTCGCGGGCGTGAACAGCGGCCGCCCGGACAAGCCGCCGGCCTCGCCACCGTGCTTGGCGCCTTGGACGGCCTTGGGGCGGGCGACCGTCGTGTTGCACACGATCATCCCGTCGACGCCGCGCGCGCGCGCCACGCGGACGATGTCGTCGAGTTCGGCCGACGACAGGTCGGGCGCGATCTTCAGCAGCACCGGCTTGCGGCCACAGGACGCGGTGGCTTCTTCCCTCGCGTGGAGGACGCGGGCGAGGAGTTCGTCGAGCGCTTCCGGCTTCTGTAGCTCGCGCAGGTTCGGCGTGTTGGGCGAGGACACGTTGATCGTGAAGTAATCGGCGAGCCCGCACAGGGCCTCGATCCCGGCGACGTAGTCGGCGGCGCGGTCGCCCGCGTCCTTGTTCACGCCGATGTTGAGGCCGAGCACCGCCGCGCCCTTGCGGATGGTGGCGCGGGCGTGGGCGTGGCCGCGGTTGTTGAAGCCGAAGCGGTTGATGACGCCGCCCTCCTCCGGCAATCGGAAGAGCCGGGGCTTGGCGTTGCCCGGCTGCGCGCGCGGCGTCAGCGTGCCGACCTCCGTGAAGCCGAAGCCGAGCGCGTGCGCCTTGTGGGCCAGCACGCCGTCCTTGTCGAAGCCGGCGGCGAGGCCGAGAGGGTTGGCGAAGGCGAGCCCGAAGGCCTCGACCGCCAGGCGTGGGTCGTCCGGCGCCGGCGCGGGCATCGGCATGAGCGCGAGGGCGCGCAGCGTGAGGTCGTGGGCGCGCTCGGGGTCGAGCTTGTGCAGCAGCGGGCGGGCGAGCGGCCAAAGCTTGTCAACGTGCCCGCTCACGCGAGCAGCCCCGCGAGCTCGTGCCGGCCGTCATCGCCGAGTGGCAGCGGCTCGACGGAGGCGACGTCGGTCAGCCGCAGCGGTCCGTAAAGATGGGGGAACAGCGCGCCGCCGCGCGAGGGCTCCCAGCGCAGGGCATCGCCGAGCACCGCCGGATCGACGGCGACGAGCAGCAAGTCGCACTGCCCGGCGAAGTGCTTGGCCGCCGTCTCGGCGACCTGGGCGGCGGTGGAGAAGTGGATGAAGCCGTCGGCGAGGTCCACCGGCGCGCCGGCGAAGGCGCTGCCGGCCTCGCGCCAGAGGGAGGCGGGCACGATCTTATAGATCAAGGACATGGCAAACCTTCATAAGGGGCCGGGACCTGCCCTTCTCCCGCCAGCGGGAGAAGGTGGCCTCGCGAAGCGAGGTCGGATGAGGGTTCTTCCCGCATGACCCTCCTGATGAGGTCGAGAACCATCCCGCCACCCCCGAGCACGACCTCGTTGGGCACGCGGGGGACGCGCCAGCCCCGTTCCCGCATCCAGGCGTCGCGACGGCGGTCGTGATCCCATTGCTCAAGCTGCTGGTGGGGCGGGCCGTCCAGCTCGATGACCAGCTTTGCCGCCAGGCACGCGAAGTCGGCGATGTAGGGACCGATGGGACTTGCCGGCGGACCTTCACGCCGAGTTGGCCACCCCGCACGCTGTTCCACAGGATCGCTTCCGCCTTCGTCATGGCCCGTCGCATGGACAGGGCGCGTCGGAGCTGTCGGTCCGGGCGCTTGACGATCATGCCGGCGTCCGGCGGCGAGAGCCCTCATCCGACCCGACGCTGTCGGGCCACCTTCTCCCGCGAGCGGGAGAAGGGAAGACCGGGGCTCTCACGCGCCCGTCCCTTCGACCAACCCGCCCGCCAGCGCCCGCCCGATCAGCGCCCGCGTCTCGTTCACACCGTACAGCGCCACGAAACTCCCGAAGCGCGGGCCTTTCGCCTCGCCGAGCAGCACTTGGTACAGCATGGCGAACCAATCGTTGGACACGCCGGGACGCTCCGGCGTCGCGCCCTTGGCGGCGAAATTCTGGTAGCGCGGGATCGGCCGGGCGACGTCGTAGAGGGCGGCCTGGATCGCCTCCGCGTCGACCCCCGCCGGCAAGGCGGCGAGCGCGTCGGAGAGCGTGCCCAACGCGTCGCGCTCGACGTCGTCGGGCGCGCGGTAGCGTTTCGCCGGCGCCACGACGTCGCGGTAGTAGCGCACGGCATGGCGCACCAGCGCGTCGATGCGCGGGTGGGTCGCCGGAGTCACGTCCGGGGCGTAGCGCTCCAGGAAGCCCCACAGCACGGCGGGGTCGTCGCTGTTGGCGACGGTGGCGAGGTTGAGGAGCATCGCGAAGGAGACGGCGGTGGCACCTGACCCCGCGTTCAGCACCTCGGGCGCCGGCGGATGGCCGTCGTGCAGGTGCCACACGGGATTGCCGAGCAGCGCCTTGGCGTCCCCGCCCGCCGCCTGCCTCGCGGCCGCGTCGAGGAAGGCGAGGTACTCATCGACCGAGCGCGGAATGACGTCGAAGTGCAGTTTCTTCGCTTCCTTCGGCCGCTGGTACATGAACAGCGCCAGGCTCTCCGGGCTGGCATAGTCCAGCCATCGCTCGATCGTCAGCCCATTGCCCTTGGACTTCGAGATCTTGCGCCCCTCTTCGTCCAGGAACAGCTCGTAGTTGAAGCCCTCCGGCGGCGTGCTCCCAAGCGCCCTGACGATCTGGCCCGATAGCTTGACCGAGTCAATCAAGTCCTTGCCGGCCATCTCGTAGTCGACTTTCAGCGCGTACCAGCGCATCGCCCAGTCCGGCTTCCATTGCAGCTTGGCGTGGCCACCGGTGACGGGCGTGGTGAAGGGTTCGCCGGTCGCGGGGTCGCGCCAGCTGATCGTGCCGGCCGCCGCGTCGACACCATCCAGGGGCACCTGCATGACGTGGCCCGTGTGGGGATGGAGGGGCAGGAACGGCGAGTAGGTCGCCGCACGCTCGGCCCGGAACGTCGGCAGCATGATCGCCATCACCGCGTCGAGGCCGCGCAGCATGTGGAGCAGCGCCGCGTCGAAGCGACCGGACGCGTAGTAGTCGGTGGCGGAGGCGAACTCGTAGTCGAAGCCGAACTGATCGAGGAAGGCGCGCAGCCGGGCGTTGTTGTGCGCCCCGAAGCTTTCGTGCGTACCGAAGGGGTCGGGCACGCGGGTGAGCGGCTTGTTGAGGTTGGCGGCGAGCAACTCGCGGTTCGGCACGTTGTCCGGCACCTTGCGCAGCCCGTCCATGTCGTCGGAGAAGGCGAGCAGCCGCGTCGGGATCGCGTTTCCGGTCAGCACGCGGAAGGCGTGGCGCACCATGGACGTGCGGGCGACCTCGCCGAAGGTGCCGATGTGCGGCAGGCCGGACGGGCCGTAGCCGGTCTCGAACAACACGTCCCGCTGTCCCGTGCGCTCCACGCGGGCGACGATCTTGCGCGCCTCCTCGAAGGGCCAAGCCTTCGCGTTCGCCAGGAGATCCTTCGCGTTCGCCAGCAAATCCTGGGCGTTGGCGAGGTCCGTGGCGGGCGGATGCGGCTCGATGAATGACGAGGGACGAGGGGCCGGAGGGGCGGCGGACGACATTGGGGGTTCCGGGTTGGTCAAGGCACGCGGGATCGGGCCGACGAGGCACCCGCATCGCGTTCTGGCAGCGACAGCACCCTGAAAAGGCTCTATCGGCCCGTCAAACGCGTGTCACCATACCAATACCATATTGCGATCCGGCGCGGTCGGCGCCATAGATTTCCATGGGCTCCATCCTATCTAGAGCCTGTTTCCCACGAACCGAAGGCACCAGGATTGGCACGATTAGCAGATGTCGGCTTCGCCGAACGGCGGGAGTCCGCCGCCAATAAGCGTATGGAATTGATGAAGAAGATGCAGGAGCGGCTGGCCAGCCCTGACATCGAGGCCAAGCTGGCCGAGCGGCGCACCATCGTCGAGGCTCGCAACCAGCGCCTTGCCGAGAAGGAGGAACTCCGCCGGCAGGAAGAGGCTAGGCTTGCCGCCATCCGCGCCGCCGAGGAAGCCAGGCTCGAGGCGGAGCGCGAGGTCGAGCGCCAGCGCCTAGAGGCCGAGCGCCTCGCCGAGGAGTTGCGCCTGGAGGAAGAGCGCGCCGCCTACGCCGCCAACGCCACCGCCCGCGCCAGCCGCGTGCTGGCCGAACTCGCCGAGGCCAAGGCCAAGCGCGACGCCCGCTACGCCGCCCGCAAGGCCCGCAAGGCTTAGGTCAGGTTCCAACCAAACGAAGGAGCGCCGACTCGTTCGGCGCGTCCGCGACGACGACCCTCGCGCACCCGGCCTCGCGCAGGGGGATGGCGACATCCTCCGACAGGCAAAAATGGGCGAGCCGTGTCACGTCGACGTCGTCGCGCCGCGCGAGGTCGATGAACAGGGTGGCGCCGCGCCGCGAGAAGTGCGGCGCGCCCTCGATCCGTCCCGCCCGCAGCGCCTCGACCACCCCCGGCTCCAGGGACGCGGTCGGCCGCGCCTCGTAGGCTTCCACGACCTCCGGCGTCCGTCCGAGGATCGCGAGCGCGTTCTCCAGGTCCGGTTTCCGGTCGCGACCGGCGACGTACACCAGTCGCGGCAGGTTGGGGATGGCGTCGGGAATGGCGACGGCGAGGTCCGTCGCGGTGGCGGCGACCACGCTCCGCCCAACAAACCCGTGCGTGCGCGCGACCTCCGCCGTGCGCCGCCCGACGAGCATCAGCGGCATCAGCCGGCGCGCCTCCGGCGTCGGCCAGCCGTCGAGGTAGGCGAAAGCGTGCGCGCTCGTCGCGAGCAGCGCGTCGACGACGCCGGGCGGGCGGCCCGCCCCCGTGCCGACGATGGCGATCACCGGCGACACCGATACCCGATGCCCGGCCTCGACGAGCGCAGCGCCCGTGCGGGCCGCGTCCTCCGTGGCCCTCGTCAGGAGCAGGTGCACCGCGCTAGTCCGCGAAGAAGCCGCTCGGCAGGCGGCCCTTGATCGCCTCGCCGGCGGTGCGGCCGATCAGGGCGGCGTCCCCGGCCTCGCCGTACATCGCCTCGTCGTAGGCCTGCGATCCATCCGGCCGCAGCACGGTGCCGCGCAGGGTCAGCTGGTGACCATCGAGCGTGGCGTGCGCGCCGATCGGCGTGCGGCAGGAGCCGTCAAGTGCGCCGAGGAACGCCCGCTCCGCCGCGAGCGAGGCGCCGGTCGCGGCGCACAGGATCGGCGCGAGCAGGGCCGCCACGTCGGCGTCGTCGGCGCGCGCGGTGATGGCGATCGCGCCCTGACCCGCCGCCGGCAGGAAGTCCTCGACGGGGAGGACGTAGGTCGCGTGGTCCTCCAGCCCGAGGCGGCGCAGGCCGGCCAGCGCCAGCAGCGTCCCGGCGAAGGCGCCCTCCTCGACCTTGCGTAGCCGGGTTTGCACGTTGCCGCGCAGCAAGGCGGTGTGGACGTCCGGCCGCATCCGCCGCAGCATGGCGGCGCGGCGCAGCGAGGCGGTGCCGACGATCGCGCCGGCCGGCAACTCGCGCGGGCTGGGCGCGGTTCGGGAGATCCAAACGTCGCGCACGTCCTCGCGCGGCAGGTAGCCGGCGATGGCGATGGCGGGGGGCAGCACCGTCGGCAGGTCCTTCGCCGAATGCACCGCCACGTCGATGACGCCCTCCACCAGGGCGGTGTCGAGTTCCTTGGTGAACAGCCCCTTGCCGCCGGCTTCCGACAGCGGCCGGTCCTGGATCGCGTCACCGGTCACCTTAATCACCACGATGGCGACATGCCCCTCGTCGAGCCCGTTCGCGGCACGGAGCCCGTCGCGGGCCTGATGCGCCTGCGCAAGGGCCAGCGGGCTGCCGCGCGTGCCGATGCGGAGGGGGAAGGGGCGATCCATGGCAAGGTCCCGGCGGTGGGGTTATGCTTCCCTACAGGGTGTCGCCGGCGGACGGAAGTCCTGGCCCTTAGCCGGTAGGGAGGGGCAGGCCGGTGCTCTCGGCCAGGCTGCGGGCGGGGTGAACAGGGCGGGCACGCCGTTGGCCATGACCGCGAAGGCGGGCGGCGCCGTCAGCCGGCCGGAGCGCCGAAGCCGGGCGCGGGCCGGGTCGGGCGGCGGCAAGGGTGGGCTCGCACGCCCGATGCGATCATCCAGGCCGGAACCGGCCACCATGGCGAGGAGGCCGAGGATACCGGCGATGTGGAGGCAGGCGGGCTGGCGGCTCCGCCACCGCTCACGGCGTGCCCGGAACAGCCCGGTGACGCATCCCACCGGGACGACGCCCGGCCAGCCCGGCGCGTCCGGCCATGCTCGCGCGGTGCGGTGACAAGGGCGTCTGCCACGGCAAACGCCTCGAAAACATGTCGCTGCCCGACCAGCGGTTCGACGTTCCGAAGACCTTGGCAGGTCAGTCACGTCCGGCGGCCATGGAGCTTGATACCGCGCCACCCGACGCACGCGTTAAGATTAACAAAGTGTTTCGATGGTCAATCGCCGAAGGACGTGCGTCGATGCGCCAATAACAATTGGGGATCAACGAGGATGCTGCCCACGCCTACGATCGGGGATCGCCTACGCCAAACAGGCGGTCGCGCCGCCGGCTTCGATTACATGCGGATCATCCTGGCGGTGTCCATCATCCTCGTCCATGGCGTCATCACCAGCTACGGCGGCGCCGCCAACATGTCCTTGTTCGCGGGCGCGGGACGCCCGATCCTCCGGTTCATACTGCCGGCGTTCTTCGCGCTCAGCGGCTTCCTCGTCGCCGGAAGCCTGGAACGATCGAGGACGCTCACCACCTTCATCGGGCTGCGCCTCATCCGGATCTACCCGGCCCTGATCTGCGAGGTCGTGCTGTCGGCCTTCGTCATCGGTCCGCTCCTCACCACGCGATCGTGGCATGACTATTTCCGAGACAGGCAGTTCCTCACGTACCTTCTGAACGCGCTCGGCGACGTCCACTACGCGTTGCCGGGTGTTTTCGCGCAGAACCCGCTGCCAAACGTCGTCAACGGACAACTCTGGACCGTCCCCTTCGAGCTCTACTGCTACTGCAGCTTGGCGCTGATGGTGACGCTCGGCCTGCGCCGCATGCGTATCATCGCGCCGGTCGCGAGCATCGCCGTGATCCTCGCGTACCTGGCTGTCACGCTCGCACGGCATGGCATGGCGATCGTGCCGGTCTTCGAGGCCGTGAATGGCGCCATCCTCATCGCGAGCTTCCTGGCCGGCGTCTCGGTGTACGTTTATCGCGACAAGCTGCCCTGGAGCCTTGGTCTCTGCATCGCGAGCGCCCTCCTCGCGGTCCTGTGCCTGACCGATCTGCGTTACGGATCCTTCTTCGTCGCCTTTCCCTGCGCCTACGTCACGGTCTACGTCGGATTGCTCGACCCGAGCCGGAAGTACCTCTTGGGCGCGGATTACTCCTACGGCGTCTTCCTTTATGGCTTCGTGATCCAGCAGACGCTGATGCAGGTCCTCCCCCAGCCGCACGCCTGGTCCCTGAACATCCTGCTGACCGTTCCGCTCGCCTTCGGCGTGGCCGCCGTGTCCTGGCACCTCGTCGAGAAGCCGGCGCAAAGGCTCCGCTTCATCCTCAAGCGGATCGAGGTCTTGGACCTCGGGCGCGCCTCGAGGATGGTCGCGCGTCGGGCAATGGGCGCGGCTTCGTCGTGGAACGAGCGGCGTCCGCAGTACTAAACCCAGCCGCCACCTTCGCCCTTCCCAGCCGCCATCTTCGCCGGGAATGAGCGCCATGCGGGCATCAAGCCGGCAGCGGCAACGGCCGGCTGGGTGCGAAGCCGACTGCCCGCCCTTCGGCCGATCCGGCCGGTGGCTTTCGACGTTCTGGCGCGATAAGCGGCCCCTTTTTCGATGGGTGGGCTTTGATGGTCCGCGACGGCAGGGTCGTCTCCCGAGGCCGAGAGCTTGTCGATAAAGCGGTGTCACAGGCTGGCACCATCGTTTCGCCCGGTGTACAGCCCCGGGATGTCGAAGCGCATCCCGACAAACCTGTCCATGACCGCCGAACTCGCGGCGGGTCGCCACGGCAGTGCCGGCGAGGTCGTCCGGGCCGGCCTCCGCCCCCTGGTGGAACAGGGACCTTGGCGGGTGCGGCCGAACGCACGGGAAACGGCGGTGGTTGGCACCCATGGGTGTTGAGGGTCCCAAGCGCTCGCAAGCGCAGGCTGACCGACCGGCGCGCGGAACCACGGAGGCTCGGACCAGGCTGATCCTGGCGAGTGTGGTCGACTACGCCATCATCGCGATGGACCTCGACGGGCTCGTCACCCTCTGGAGCGAGGGCGCCCGCCGCGTCCTGGGTTGGACCGAGGCCGAGATGCTCGGCCGTCCGGCGAGCACCTTCTTCACCATGGACGATCGCCGCAACGGCGTTCCGCAGGCGGAGATGCAGAACGCCCTCACGCACGGGCGCGGCGACGACGAGCGTTGGCATCTCCGCAAGGATGGTACGTCGTTCTGGGCCAGCGGTGAGATGATGCCGCTCCTCGACGAGGCCGGGCTGGTGCAGGGCTTCGTCAAGGTGCTTCGCGACCGGTCCGGGCAGCGCCAGGCTGCCGAGAAGCAGCGGGCGGACGCCGAGTTCCTGCGCAGCGTCCTCGCGTCGTCGGCCGATTGCATCAAGGTGCTAGACCTCGACGGTCGGCTCGAGTTCATGACCGACGGCGGTCAACGCCTTATGGAGGTCGGAGACTTCGGGGCGATCAAAGGGTGCACGTGGACCGACTTCTGGCAGGGCTCGCTGCACGCCGACGCCAGGGCCGCCGTCGAGGCTGCCAGGGCGGGCGACACCGGTCACTTCCGCGGCTTGGCCGACACGATGGCCGGCGCCAGTAAGCTGTGGGATGTCAAGATCACCCCGATCCTCGGTGCCGACGGGCTGCCTGAGAAGCTGCTGTCCGTCTCGCGCGACATTTCCGAACTGCGTCAGGCGGATTTGGCGACCCTGCAAGCCGAGGCTCGCTGGCGTGGATTGTTCGAGAAGCTTCACGAAGGCTTCATCCTCGGTGAGCTCGTGCGCGGGCCGGATGGTCACGTCGCCGACTGGCGCTACCTCGACGTGAACCCGGCCTGGGGGGACTTGGTCGGGGTCAAGCCCGAGAACGCCGTCGGCCGTACCATCCGCGAGCTGTTCCCCTACATCGAAGATAGTTGGGTCGACGAGATGGCCGCCGTCGTGGCGACGGGCCAGCCCTTGACGTTCACGCGCCAGGTCGGCGGGCTCGGCCGCTGGTACGAGGGGCGGGCGTTCGCCCTGGAGGGCGACCGCTTCGCCATCCTCTTCTTCGAGGTGACCGAACGCAAGCTCGCCGACGCCCGTCGCGAGGCCCTACTGACGCTTAACGATCGGCTGCGCGACCTGACCGATATCGCGACCATGTCGTTTGCTTCCGCCTCCATCATCGGCGAGACGCTCGGCGCCGACCGTGTCGGGTACGGCACTGTGAGCGCCGATGGCGACCACGTGGATGTCGTGAGCGACTGGACCGCACCCGGGATGGCCTCCATCGCGGGTCGGCATCGCATGCGAACCTACGGGTCCTACATCGAGGACCTTCGTCGAGGCGAAACCGTGGTCATCGTCGACACCGCGCTGGATCCGCGTACCAGCGCCGACGCGACTGCCCTCCGGGGGATCGACGTTCGAGCCCTGCTGAACCTTCCCATCATCGAGCACGGGCGTTTGGTGGCGCTCCTGTTCGTCAATTGCGCCGAGCCGCGCGCCTGGACCGGGCCGGACATCGGCTTCGCGCGCAACATCGCGGAACGGACCCGCTCGGCGATCGAGCGCGTCCGAGCGGAAGCCAACCGCCGTGACAGCGAGGAGCAGTTCCGCGTCTTCGCCCAGGCCATGCCGAACCATGTGTGGGCGGCTCGCCCGGACGGATACCTCTACTGGTTCAACGACCAGGTTTATGACTACGCTGGAGCCGAACACGGCTCGATGGACGGCGTCGAGACTTGGGCGCGCGTCCTCCATCCCGACGACCTCGCCGCCGCCGGTGCGACCTGGGCGGACGCCGTGGCGGCCGGCACGGTCTACGAGACGCAATTCCGGATCCGCCGTCACGACGGCGCCTATCGCTGGTTCCTGGTTCGTGCCGAGCCCGTCATCGACCCCGATGGTCGGATCACCCGTTGGGTCGGCACCAACACGGACATCGACGATCAACGGCGGCAAGCCGCGGAGCTGCGGCGGTTCAACGCGACCTTGGAAGACGAGGTCGAGGCGCGCACCCGCGAGCGCGACCGGGTGTGGAGCACCACCAGCGACCTGATGGGCACCGCCGGTCTCGACGGCTACCTGAAGAAGGTCAACCCGGCCTGGACCCGCATGCTCGGCTGGAGCGAGGACGAGCTGCTGGCCAGGCCTTTCATCGAGATCGTCGACCCGGCCGACCACGAGGAGACTGGCGACGTCGTTGGCAGGTTAGCCGCCGGGGAGGGCGTCGCCGACTTCCTGGACCACGTCATCCACGTCGATGGCAGCCGACGCGCGGTCATGTGGAACGCCAGCCCGGACGGCGACTTCTTCCACGTCGTCGGCCGCGACGTCACCGCACTGCGGCGCACGGAGGACGCCCTCCGGCAATCGCAGAAGATGGAGGCGGTGGGCCAGCTGACCGGCGGCCTGGCGCACGACTTCAACAACCTGCTGACCGGCATCACCGGCAGCCTCGACCTTCTGTCGACGCGCATCGCGCAGGGACGCTTGAAGGACGTCGATCGCTACACCACCGCGGCCCAAGGCGCGGCCAAGCGCGCCGCGGCCCTCACGCACCGCCTGCTCGCCTTCTCGCGCCGGCAGACGCTCGATCCCAAGCCGACCGACGTGAACCGTCTCGTCGCCGGCATGGAGGAGCTGGTGCGCCGGACCATCGGACCGGCGGTCGAACTCGAGGCGGTGGCCGCCGGCGGGCTGTGGCTGACGCTCGTCGACCCGCCGCAACTGGAGAACGCGTTGCTGAACCTGTGCATCAACGCCCGCGACGCCATGCCGGACGGCGGCCGGCTCACGATCGAGACGGGTAACCGTTGGCTCGATGCCCGCGCCGCCCGCGAGCGTGAGCTACCACCAGGCCAGTATGTATCGCTCTGCGTGTCCGACACCGGCACCGGCATGCCGCCCGACGTGATCGCCAAGGCGTTCGACCCGTTCTTCACGACCAAGCCGATCGGCCAGGGCACGGGGCTCGGTTTGTCGATGATCTACGGCTTCGCCCGGCAGTCTGGCGGGCAGGTCCGCATCTATTCCGAACTGGGCGACGGCACGATGGTGTGCCTCTACCTGCCACGGCACGTCGGCGCGGTCGAAGATGTCGACACCCCGCCGGAGTTCGCCGACGCGCCGCGCGCGCGGGCCGGCGAGACGGTGCTCGTGGTCGACGACGAGCCGACCGTGCGCATGCTGGTGACGGAAGTCTTGGAGGAGCTCGGCTACGCGGCGATCGAGGCGGCGGACGGTCCGTCCGGCCTCAAGGTACTCCAGTCCAACACCCGCATCGACCTGCTGGTGACCGATGTCGGCCTACCCGGCGGCATGAACGGCCGGCAGGTGGCGGATGCGGCGCGCGTGGCGCGGCCGGGGCTGAAGGTGCTGTTCATCACCGGCTACGCCGAGAACGCCGTGCTGAACCATGGCCACCTCGATCCCGGCATGCACGTCCTGACCAAGCCGTTCGCGATGGAAGCCCTGGCGAGCCGGATCAAGGAGCTGATCGCCGCCGCCTGAGCCCGTTCGGACGTCCGCCCCTGTCACAAGTGTCGGACCGCTGGATCGGCGCGAAGCCGGACGCCCGACCGGCTTGCGATCATGACGAGGCCGGTGTAAGGTATTGTTACCTTGGCTCGCCACGCGGGATGAACGGTATCGGCACGCGAACGCATGACGCATCCTGACACGAATTCGTGTGCGCCGCGTGACTCCTACGGGAGTGTCGCGCGTGGCGGCGACATCACCACCCCGCCGGTGGTGGTCCGGTGACCCGCGCCCTGATGATCCAGGGCACCGGCTCGGACGTCGGCAAGTCGCTGGTCGTCGCCGCGCTGTGCCGCGCCTTCACCCAGCGCGGTCACCGGGTGCGGCCGTTCAAGCCGCAGAACATGTCCAACAACGCGGCGGTGACGGCGGACGGGGGCGAGATCGGGCGGGCGCAGGCGGTGCAGGCGCGCGCCTGCGGCGTGCCGCCGAGCGTGCACATGAACCCGGTGCTGCTGAAACCGCACTCCGGCACCGGCTCGCAGGTCGTCGTCCAGGGCAAGGTCGCGGGGCAGGCGGAGGCGCGGGCCTACCAGGCGTGGAAGCCGGGGTTGATGCCGGCGGTGCTCGACAGCTTCGCCCGCCTCAAGGCGGAGGCCGATTTGGTGATCGTGGAAGGGGCCGGCAGCGCGTCGGAGGTCAATTTGCGCGCCAACGACATCGCCAACATGGGCTTCGCCCGCGCCGCCGACGTGCCGGTGCTGCTGCTCGGCGACATCGACCGGGGCGGCGTGATCGCCCAGATCGTGGGGACGCGCGCCGTGCTCGACCCCGCCGACGCGGCGATGGTGGTCGGCTTCCTCGTCAACCGGTTCCGGGGCGACCCCACCCTGTTCGCGGACGGCATGGCGCTGATCGCGGAGCGTAGCGGCTGGCCGGCGCTCGGCCTGATCCCCCATTGCCCGGCGGCGGCGCTGCTGCCGGCCGAGGACTCGCTGGCGCTGCGGGGCTGGCGCCCCAACGCCGATGGCACGCTGGTGATCGCCGTGCCGCTGATGCCCGGTATCGCCAACTTCGACGACCTCGACCCGCTGCGCCACGAGCCGGCGGTGCGCCTCGTCACGGTGCGGACGGGCGCCGTGCTGCCGGCCGAGGCCAGCCTCGTGATCCTGCCCGGCTCGAAGACGACGGTGGCCGACCTCCTCGCCTTCCGCCGGGAGGGTTGGGACATCGACCTCGCCGCCCACGTCCGGCGCGGCGGCCACGTCACCGGCCTGTGCGCCGGCTACCAGATGCTGGGGATGTCGCTGGACGATCCCGGCGGGGTCGAGGGGCCGTCCGGCCGGGTGGACGGCCTGGGCTACCTCCCCGTCCGCACGGTGCTTACCGGCACCAAGCGGCTGGCGCCGGTGAGGGGCGAGGCGTGGGGGGCGCCCTTCGCCGGCTACGAGATGCACATGGGCGAGACGGTGCCGGTGGAAGGCGCCGCGCCGTCCACGCCAGTCCGCTTCGACGATGGCCGGACGGACGGCGCGATCTCGCCCGACGGGCGGGTGGCGGGCTGCTACGTCCACGGCCTGTTCGCCGACGACCGTCAGCGCGCGGCGCTGTTGGCGCGCCTGGGCGGGACGAGCGACGGGGCGGGCCAAGGATCCTTGAACTACGAGGCGGCGCAGGAAGCCGCGCTCGACGCGGTCGCCGCCCACGTCGCCGCCCACGTCGACCTCGACCGATTGCTCGGCCTGGCCCGATGACGGGTGTCACGGGGCGATGACAAGTGTCACGCGGCGGCGAGGAGCGCCACCGCCAGCAGCGCCGTCAAGACGGCGATGCCGTTGAGGAGGCAGGCGACCCGGTACACGCGCAGCGCCCGCCCGATCGTGCCGGCGTCGACCGGGCTGGTGTCGTCGCCCATGCCCCGGTCGGCGACGAGGCGTCCGGCGTAGGCGCGGGGGCCGCCTAGCCTGACGCCGAGCGCGCCGGCCATGGCCGCCTCCGGCCAGCCGGCGTTGGGC
>CAXSDP010000019.1:0-58308 GCA_964235705.1 uncultured Beijerinckiaceae bacterium
TCGCCGACCACGCGGCAATCCTCGTCGAGGGCGCACAGGCTCCGGTTTCCGCGCGCGAAGTGACCATGCGACTCCTTCAGCGTCCCGCCTGCCACGATCACCGCTTCGGAGTGAGGCTTCTCAGGTCCGGCGAGGTCCGTGCCTCGCCCGTCAACGTGTTGAACGCCATCGTGAACGTGGAAGACATAGCGTGGCGTCTGTGGCTGGAGCGTTGAGGCCTGCCGCCAAGTCACGGACTTCCAACGGCCTTGATCCCAAATGGGACTGAAACCGTCGTGCTTCGAGTTTGGTACGGTCGCGATCCGCCGCGTCGAATGCCCATCGCTTGAAACGGCACCCCTCCCAAAGACACCCAAGTGATGGACGTCCCGAGCCTGATCCTTACGGAGGCTGGCGTCGAGGACGTCGCCGCCTAAGGCGACCGCCGCGCCGTTGTCACCTTCAAAAACGCATCAGCACCATTCGTTAATAAGTCGTTAACCATCGCGCCGATCGTGGCAAGAACAGCACTTCGTAATCGTACGTTCATTCTGGTCGACAGCTTAGGGTGCTGCTATGGTCGATGACCAAATCTTCGAGGTCTATCGTCAACAGATCATGCTCATGACGCACATGATCGCCGCACGTCGACGGTCCGAGGCCGTCGAAGATCGGGCATCTAGCCTGGAAGCCGCCTGCAAATGCGCTTCACTCTCGTTGGAGAGGGATCTGGCAGCGATTGGCGCATTGGAAAAAACGTTCGAGTCGTTGGGCAGTGCTGAGATCATGGGCTTGGCGCCTCCACGATCCGACAGCGCGTCGCCTTTATCGGCAGCATGACCATTGTGCGATCGAGCTTTGCCTTGGGGTCCATACATCGCGCCGCTCGCGGACTGCGAAGGATCCTTGAACGCGACGGCGCCGCATTGCGATCATCAGTCAGCGGCCGGTACCGGTAACGCTCGTCGGCGCCGCCGACATCTGACCTTTTCGGCGCTCGCTGGCGTCCAAGGCGTCGTTCAACTTGCTCGAGGTCACATTGATGGCGATGACCTCGGCACAGTCGCCCGGGCCGTAGACCAACGCGCCGTGACCATGATCGGCGCCGAGGCGACGAGAAGGATGACGGTCCGGTGCGAGAACCCGTGGACGAGGCTGTCCATCGCGATGATCGATGTCCCGTGGTTATACAGCTTTTGCGGCGGGGGCGCCGGCCAGCAGCACCTCGCCGAGGATCGTCGCTCACGGCTTCGGGCCTGTCCCGGGCAGGTGCGCGAGCGGCTCGATCAGCGCCGCCCGCATCGCGGCCGCTCGTTGCGGATGATCATCACCAAAGGTCGGCGGCGCAGAATGTATCGCGACCAATCCGACATCGTCGGCCCGATGGTGTTGAACTCTTCTCGAAAACGTTGGAGCGGGTGAAGGGAATCGAACCCTCGTATTCAGCTTGGAAGGCTGCTGCTCTACCATTGAGCTACACCCGCGCGCAGCGCGTTATGGCGCAGTTCGCGTCCGGCGTGAAGTGGAGTCCGTCCCCTCGACCTGAAGCAAAGCCATCAGAACCGCGTCGAAAGCCTCGGCGGCGGCGTGGCGCGGGATGTCGATCAACGGAACCCCGCCGCAGAACCGGAGGAGCGTTGCCCTGGTGGCGGCCAAAGGGACCGTGCCGCCGGCGGTCTCGTTGAGGATGATGGCGCGGGGCGACACGTCACGCGTGCGCAGCGCCGCGAGGGCGGTGAGCAGGTGGCTGATCGCGCCAAGGCCGGTCGGCGACACCAGGACCACGGGCAGGTCGAGGGCCGCCATGAGGTCGAGCACGGTGTGTCGCTCGTCGAGCGGCACCATCACGCCCCCCACGCCCTCGATGAGGGTCAGGCAGTCGGGCCGCACCCCCTCGCGGCAGGCTTCGACGACGCGCGGGAAGGCGAGGCGACGCCCTTCCGCCGCCGCCGCCATGTCCGGCGACAACGGCGCGACGAAGCGCCAGGGCGCGATCGCGGCGACCGTGGCGGTGGTGACCGGCCGGTCCAGGGCGCCCAGCAGCACGGCGGCGTCGCTTGAGGCGAGCGTGTCCGGCGCGAAGCCGCTGAGGACGGGCTTCAATGCGTCCACGGTCAGCCCCGCCCGCCGCCCGGCCCGGATCAGCCCCGCCGTGACGTAGGTCTTGCCGACGTCCGTCCCCGTCGCCGTTACGAAGAAGCCGGGCATGGTTCCACCCATGTCGCCCCCGGCCGGAGCGCGCGAACCGCGTCGGCGAGGCGCTCCACGTCGGCGTCCCGATGCGCGGCCGAGAAGGCGAAGCGCAACCTCGCCGTGCCGGCCGGCACCGTCGGGGGTCGGATCGCGGTGACGAGGAAGCCGTCCGCCTCCAAGGCGGCGGACATCCGCAGCGAGGCTTCGGGCGGCCCGACGATGAGCGGCACGATGGGGCTCGCGGCTTCGGGAAGGCCCAGGAGCGACGTGAACAGCCGCGCCTTGGCCAGCGGCAGGGTCCGCAGCCCCGGCTCGGCGGCGAGGAGGCGCAGCGCCGCCAGCGCCGCCGCGACGGTCGCCGGCGGCAGGCCCGTCGAGTAGATGAGCGAGCGGGCGCGCGTCTTCACCAGGTCGATCACCGCGGCGGAAGCGCAGAGGTAACCGCCGTAGCTCCCCAGCGCCTTCGACAAGGTGCCGACCTGCAATGGCACGGCCGCCTCGCCGTCCTCGTGAACGGTGAACGCGGTGCCGTGCGCGTCGTCGGTCATCAACCAGGCATCGTACCGCTCCGCCAGTGCCCCGAGCGCGCCGAGCGGGGCACGGTCCCCGTCCATGGAGAACACCGTTTCGCTCACGATCAGGGCGTGGCGGTGGGCGGCCCGGTGCGTGTCCAGCAGCGCGCCGGCCTGCCCGGCATCGTTGTGGCGGAACCGGCACACCTTGGCGCGCGAGAGCTGGGCACCGGCGTTGAGGCAGGCGTGGGCGAGATCGTCGATGACGATCAGGTCGTCGGCGCCGACGAGCGCGCCGATCACGCCGACGTTGGCGAGGTAGCCCGAACCGAAGACGCAGGCGGCCCGCGTGCCTTTCGTCGCGGCGAGTTCGGCTTCCAGCGCCGCGTAGAGCGGGTGGTTGCCGGTGACGAGCCGCGAGGCGCCGGCGCCCGCCCCGTAGGCCTCGATCGCGGCGATCGCCGCCGCCTTCACCGCCGGGTGGCGCGACAGGCCGAGGTAGTCGTTGCAGGAGAACGACAACAATCGGCGCCCCTCGCGCACCACGAACGGGAAGTCGCCCCGATCGGTGTCCCTCAACGTGCGCCGCAGGGCGAGGGCGTCCAACTGGTCGAGTTTGCTGCGCGCGTAACGGTCGAGAGAGGGCATGGCGCATCTTACTGGCGCGATGCGCGCCGAAATGCAAAGTCGCGGGCATGACCCGCGCCGAGCCTCGCCCGTCCCCGACGCCCCCGTCCTGGTTCGGAGCCGGCCTGCCCCACCTGTGGCGGCCCTACTGCCAGATGAAGACGGCCGCCACCCCGCTGCCGGTGGTGGGAACGCGCGGCTCGCGCCTCGCCCTCGCCGACGGACGCGTGCTGATCGACGGCATCGCCAGCTGGTGGACGGCGTGCCACGGCTACAACCATCCCCACATCGCCGACGCCGTGCGGCGGCAGCTCGACGTCATGCCGCACGTCATGTTCGGCGGGCTCGTCCACGAGCCGGCGGCGACGCTCGCCGCGAGGCTGGCGGGCCTGCTGCCGGGCGACCTCGACCGCGTGTTCTTCTCGGACTCGGGCTCGGTCGCGGTGGAGGTCGCCATGAAGATGGCGATCCAGGCCGCCCTGAACCGCGGCGAGCGCGGACGGATGAAGATCCTCTCGTTTCGCGGCGGCTATCACGGCGACACGCTGGCGACGATGGCGGTGTGCGACCCCACCGAGGGCATGCACGCGCTCTTCGCCGGCGTGATGCCGGAGCAGATCGTGGCGGACCTGCCGGTCGACGAGGCGAGCCACGCCGCCTTCGACGCGCTGCTGGCGCGCGAGGGCGACCGGGTGGCGGCGATCCTCGTCGAGCCGCTGGTGCAGGGCGCCGGCGGCATGCTGGTCCACGACGCGGCGGTGCTGGCAAGGCTGCGGGCGGCCGCCGACCGGCACGGCTGCCTTCTGATCTTCGACGAGGTGTTCACCGGCTTCGGTCGCACCGGCGCGATGTTCGCCTGCGAGGCGGCTGGCGTCGTTCCCGATATCCTCACGCTGTCGAAGGCGCTCACCGGCGGCACGATGGCGCTGGCGGCGACGGTCGCCTCGGCGACGGTCTTCGCCGGCTTCTGGTCGGACGATCCCGGTCACGCCTTGATGCACGGCCCGACCTTCATGGCCAACCCGCTCGCCTGCGCCGCCGCCAACGCGTCGCTGGACCTCTTCGCGCGCGAGCCGCGCCTCGAACAAGCGGCCGCGATCGAGGCGGCCTTGCGCGCGGGCCTCGAACCCCTGCGCGGTCGGCGCGGGATCAGGGACGTGCGCGTGCTGGGCGCGATCGGTGTGGTGGAGTTCGACCGGATCGACGACGTGGACGCCTTGAAGGCGCGGTTCCTGTCGGCCGGCGTGTGGGTGCGGCCGTTCCGCACCATCGCCTATCTCACGCCGGCCTTGACGATTCCCCACGAGGACCTCGCCACCCTGATCGAGGCGCTGGTGCGCGTGTCGACCGCCCATGGAGCGACCCTATGACCAAGCGAGTCGCCAAAGCCGATTTGCCGACGAAGGTGTGTCCCGTGTGCGGGCGTCCCTTCAGCTGGCGCAAGAAGTGGGAGAAGACCTGGGACGAGGTGCGCTACTGCTCGGAGCGCTGCCGCCGCGACGCGAAGGCGACGAGGGCGTGAGATGGGCGAGCGCCGCCGTCGCGCGGCCTTGGACGCGGCGTGCTGCCGCTCATCGGAGCCAGGCTGGAACTTTCGCGGGCGCCCGGCGCTCGCGGCACGATGAGCACGACGCCGCTCGAACCAGGAAGCCATCCATGACCGACGATGTTGCCGAACGCCTGCGCATGCAGGACCCTCGCAAGCAGTATCCCCAGCCGCCCTTCCCGCACCAGCCGCAGGACGCGCCGGGATCGGCGGCGGCCATGCAGCCGAAACCCGACCACGGCGAGACGAGCTACCGGGGGCACGGACGCCTCGCGGGTCGGCGGGCGCTGGTGACGGGAGCCGATTCCGGGATCGGGCGCGCGGCGGCGATCGCCTTCGCGCGGGAAGGCGCCGACGTCGCGCTCAGCTTCCTGGAAAGCGAGATGGCGGACGCGCGGGAGGTCGCCAAGCTCATCGAAGCGGACGGACGCAAGGTGGCGTTGCTGCCGGGCGACATCACCGACGAAAGCTTCTGCGAAATCCTGGTGAAGCGGGCGATGGCGCAGCTCGGCGGCATCGACATCCTGGTCAACAACGCCGGCAAGCAGACGAACCAGGCGTCGATCGCCGACATCACCACCGAGCAGTTCGACCGCACGCTGAAGACCAACCTGTACGCGATGTTCTGGATCACCAAGGCGGCCCTGCCGCACATGCCGGCCGGCGCCTCCATCATCAACACGGCCTCGGTGGTGGCCTACACCCCGCCGAAGATCCTGCTCGACTATTCCACCACGAAGGCCGGCATCGTGGCCTTCTCCAAGGCGCTCGCCAAGCAGGTCGTCGCCAAGGGCATCCGCGTCAACGTGGTCGCGCCCGGCCCGTTCTGGACCGCGTTGCAGCCCTCCGGCGGGCAGCCGCAAGAGGCGGTCGAGAAGTTCGGCTCCGAGGTCCCGCTGGGTCGGCCCGGCCAGCCGGTGGAACTCGCGCCGGTCTACGTGTTCCTGGCGTCCCAGGAAGCGAGCTACGTGACCGGCGAGGTATACGGCGCCACCGGCGGCAACGGGACCGCCTGAGCGCCGCGTCGCCTCATGCGGTGAAGGGCGTCGAGGTCGCCTCAGTGCGCCTCGACCGGGCCCACCGCGCGCCGCGGCTTCTTCAGGAGCAGCACCGCCGCCAGGCTGAGGACGAGGCCGACGGCCACGACCCAGAAGGCGTCGGCGTAGGCGGCCACGTAGGCCTCGCGCCTGACCTGCGCCGCCAAGGTGGCGAGCGCGCGACCTCGGGCGAGCGCGGGATCGAGCGTGCCGCGCAGCCCGGCGACCAGTGTCGTGAGCCGTTCCTGCGTGCGGACGGCGTTCTGCGTCATCGCTTCGGCCAGTGCCGAGAAATGGAAGTGCTCGCGCCGGTCGACCATCGTCGAGAGGGTCGCGATTCCGCACGATCCCCCGAGGTTGCGCATCATGTTGGACAGCGCGGACGCGTCCGCCGTGTCGCGCGGCGGCAACCCCGCCGTGGAAAGCTGCGACAGCGGGATCGAGAACAGCGGCTGGCCGGCAGCGCGCAGCAGTTGCGGCAGGATGAGCTGGTCCATGCCGACGTCGTGCGTGAGGTTGACGTTGAGGTAGCAGCTGTAGGCGAACAGCAGCGTGCCAGCCGTCACCAGCAGGCGCGGATCGAAGCGCCTCATCAGGAACGGCATGGCGGGGAACAACAGGAGCTGCGGCAGGCCGCTCCACATCACCACGTAACCGATCTGCTCGGCGTTGTAGCCCTGGATCTGCGCGCAGTAGAGCGGGATGATGTAGGTCGAGCCGAGCGATACGGCGCCGACCACCATCTGCAGCAGGCTGGCCGCGCCGACCGTGCGGTTCGCCATGACGCGGAGGTTGATGAAGGGCGCCGTCGTTGTCAGCTCGCGGATGATGAAGGCGACGATGCCGACGACCGCGACGAGGAGGCTGCGGGTGATGAGGTCAGACTCGAACCATTCCCGCCTTTGCCCCTCCTCCAGGACGAAGGTCAGGTTGGAAAGGCCGATCGCCATGGCGAGGATCCCGAACCAATCGCCCTTCGCCAGGTCGCCCCAGCGGGAGGCCTGCTTGGGGAGGGCCGTCAGTTGGATGGCGGCGGCGATCGGTCCGGGCACGAGGTTCAGGTAGAAGATGTAGTGCCACGAGAAATTGTCGGTGAGCCAGCCGCCGACGGTCGGACCGATCGCCGGGGCGAAGGTGGCGGTGAGGCCGAAGATCGTGATGCCGATGGGCTGCTGCGCCTTCGGCAGGCGCGTGCGCAGGATGGTGATGGCGGTCGGGATCAAGACGCCGCCGGTGAAACCCTGGCCGGCGCGCAACAGGATCAGCTGCGGCAGGGTGGTGGAGCAGGCGCAGCCCACCGAGAAGGCGATGAACAGCCCGGTGTTGACGCTGAGGTAGCGGCGCAGCCCGAACAGCGAGCCGAGCCAGCCGGTGAGGGGGATGACGATGATCTCGGCCATGAGGTAGGCGGTCGAGATCCAGCTGCCCTGGTCCGGCGAGGCACCGATCGCCCCCTCGATGTCGGACAGCGATGAGTTGGTGATCTGGATGTCGAGGATGGCGGTGAACGCGCCGAGGATCGCGCCGATCGTCGCCAACCAGTCCTTGAGGCTGGCCTTATCCTGCGGGCTCGCCATGCCCTGCGCGGCGCTCATCGCGACGGGACGTCGGCCGGTGCCGGGGCGGGTTGGTCGCGCAGGTCGACCACCGCCTCGGCCGACAGGCCGGGCCGGAGGCGGGCGACCAAGGGGTCACCGGCGTCGAGGGTGATCTTCACCGGCACCCGCTGGACGATCTTGGTGAAATTGCCGGTCGCGTTCTCCGGCGGCAGCAGCGCGAACTGCGAGCCGGTGCCGGGCGCGAGGCTGTCGATGCGGCCGTGGAAGACGTGGGGACCGAAGGCGTCGACGGTGAAGCTGGCGACGCCGCCGTGTTCCATCGCGCCCGTCTGCGTTTCCTTGAAGTTGGCGACGAGGTAGATGGCGGAGCCCATCGGCACGACGGTGAGGAGGTTGGTGCCGGGCTGCACGAGTTGGCCGCGGCGCAGCGACCTGTCACCCACCACGCCGTCGATGGGCGCGGTGATGGTGGTGTAGCCGATGTTGAGCCTGGCCTGTTGGAGGTTGATCTCCGCGCGGCGAAGGCTCGCGCGGGCGCCGTCCTCCAGCGAACGCAACCCGTCCGTCTGCTTCTGCGCGGCATCGTAGGCGGCATCGGCATGGTCGAGCGCGGCCCGCTTGATCTGGAGGTCGGACACCGCCTGCTGCGAGCGCTGCATCGTGCCGGCGCCGCTCGTGACGAGGTCGGTGTAGCGCTTGTGCTCCTGGGTGGCGAAGGCGAGCGCGGCGGTCGCGTTGGCGACGTCGGCGCGCGCCTCGACGATGCGGGCCTGCTGCTGGACCAGCGCCGAGCCGATGCCCTGAAGGCTGGCCCGCGCCTTGTCGAGGTCGGCTTGGTCCTGCAGCAGCACCACCTGGTAGTCGCGGTCGTCGATGCGGGCCAGCACGTCGCCGGCGCGCACCGGCTGGTTGTCGGTGACGAGGACGTCGGCGACGAAGCCGCCGACCTTGGGCGCGACCGTCACCTTGTCGGCCTGAAGGAAGGCGTCGTCCGTCATCTCCTGGTACCGGCCGATCGTCCACCACTGCCAGCCAGCATGCAGGCCCAGGGCACCCGCTCCGAGCGCCAGAACGACGAGCGCGACGCGCTTGCGCGTCCGACGACCTTTGCCGACCGGCACGGGTCGCTCCACCACGGCGCCTGCGGGAAGCGCCGGAAGCGGAGGGGATGGCGGCGCCTCGACGCGAATGTGGCGCAGGATCGGTGTTGCCGCCTCGACATCGTCGTGTGCCATTGCGGTGTCATCGCGTTCGACCCGGACGGGGTCTTGCTCGAACGTCGAAGTCGATGCATCCACCGTGAAGCGCCTTCTAAACGGAACCGATCCGTTCTATTACCAAGGCGGCTGATGCGGCAAGGTTAAAGGTCGATGTCCCGATGACGAAAGAAGCCGATCGTGGCAAATCGGCCAGCCCATCGGCCGGGACCGTGCCCGCCATTGAGCGGGCGCGGCACGGGGGTGGTCGTCCCACCAGGCTGGCGGCGCTGGAGCGCGACGAGCGCCTGCTCGCGATCGCGACGGTGATGTTCATGGAGCAGGGTTTCGAGGGCACCTCCATGGACGCGCTCGCCGAAGCGGCCGCAGTCGGCAAAGCGACCCTCTACGCGCGCTACGCGGACAAGGCCGCCTTGTTCGGCGCCGTCCTGCGCCGTCGCATCCTGCAGATCTACGGTCCGTTGGAGGAAGAATTCTCCCTCGTGCAAGATGGGGCGGACCTTCGGGACACCCTGCGGGCGGTGGCGCGACGGCTGCTCGCGCGCACGGTGACGCCCGACGCCGCCGCGCTCGGGCGCATCCTCGCCGCCCAGGGTTTCCGCTTCCCCGAACTGGGACAGCTGGCGGTCCGCGAGGGCTTGATGCGGCAGGTGAGGCTCGTCGCGACCATCCTCGAGCGATTCGCCGATCGCCATCCCACCCGCGTCGGTGACCCGGAAATCGCGGCCGACCTGTTCCTCTCCATTACCCTCGGCCGGGCGGCGAAGGCGGCCCTCTACGGCGTGCCCCTCGACGCGCAACAATTGGAGCAGCGCCTGGACGTGGCCGTCGACGTGTTCCTCAACGGCTACCGCGGCGAACGCTGATCGACCCGCCTGGGGGCCGCACCCACCAAGCCGGGCCGCCGGTATCGCGCATCACGCGCGCGAGAATGTGATGATCCCCACTCGCTCGCGGCGACCGTGATGCCGCCGTTTGTTTGCGATCAACGGCGATATCATGCATGGGGTCGGCGAGCCGCGGGTACGCGGCCGCGAGGCCTACGGGCACGAGGCCGTCGCCGGGGCACGATCAACGAGGTCGCAGTTTGAGCTTCCGCATCACCAAGACCACGACGTCCGAACGGCGTCCCAACCCTTCGCGCGCCGGTGCGGATTGGCGAAGCTCGGAGATGGCACGGGTTTGGCCGAAGTGTCTCGTCGCGGAAACGGAGCGTTAGGTCCTTGTCGAGTCATCATTCCTTCGAGGACGACGCGAAGGCGCCTCCGACTCGATCGACCGTCGACACGTTGGCTCGCGGCGGGCGCCGCGCGCCATCCGTCGCCCACGGCGCTGGAACAGCCGAAGACACCTCGATCACCGACGACTTGGATGCCGAAACGGGCGATGCCGAGACGTTGGACGCGTCGATCGCGCGCGCCGAAAGCTCGCTCCTGGGCGCGCAGCGCGACGACGGGCGGTTCCATTTCGACCTGGAGGCCGACGCCTCGATCCCGGCGGAATACGTCATCGTGCGCCACTTCCTGGGCAAGCCCCATCCCGAGAACGAGCGGAGGACCGCGAACTACCTCCGTCGCATCCAGGAACCCCACGGTGGTTGGCCCATGCTGGCCAAGGGTCCCCTCAACATGTCGGCGAGCGTCAAGGCCTACTTCGCCTTGAAACTCGCCGGCGACCCGGTCGACGCGCCGCACATGGTTCGGGCGCGCGAGGCCATCCTCGCGGCCGGCGGCGCCGTTGGCGTCAACATCTTCACCCGCATCACGCTCGCGCTTTTCGGCATCGTGCCCTGGCGCGCCGTGCCCACGATGCCGGTCGAGCTAATGCTCGCCCCCCGCTGGTTCCCGTTCCACATCTACAAGGTTTCATACTGGGCGCGCACCACCCTGATCCCGCTGATGGTGCTGATGGCCCTGAAGCCCCGGGCGGCGAACCCTCGCGGCGTCGGCCTCGACGAGTTGTTCGTCGCGCCGCCCCACACCGTGCGACGCTGGCCGAAGACGGCGAACCAGACCGGCGCCTGGGGCTTCGTGTTCGCCGGCCTCGACGCGGTGCTTCGCCGGGCGGAGCCGTGGTTCCCGAAGCGGAGCCGTGACGCGGCGATCGCGGCGGCCGTGGCCTTCGTGCGGGAACGGCTGAACGGCGAGGACGGGCTCGGCGCGATCTATCCGCCCATCGCCAACACGCTGATGATGTTCACCGTGCTCGGCCTGCCGGAGGAGCACCCCGACATGGTCGACGCCGCGGCCGCCTTCGACAAGCTCGTCGCGGTGAACGGCGAGGAAGCGTTCTGTCAGCCTTGCCTGTCGCCGGTGTGGGACACCGTGCTGGCGAGTCACGCGCTCATGGAGGCATCCCCGAACCACCGGACGCGGGTCGGCCGGGCGCTGGCCTGGTTGATCCCGCTGCAGGTGCTCGACCTTCGCGGTGACTGGGCGGTCCGCCGCCCCCACCTGCGGCCGGGCGGTTGGGCGTTCGAGTACGTCAACCCCTACTACGTCGACCTCGACGACACCGCCGTGATCGTGATGGCGCTGGACCGGGCGCGCCGGCGCGAGGGCGCCGGCGCCTACGACGAGGCCATCGCCCGCGCGCGAGAGTGGGTCGTGGGCATGCAGAGCGCGAACGGCGGCTGGGCCTCCTACGACGTCGACAACACCGCCTCCTACCTCAACGCGATCCCCTTCGCCGATCACGGCGCCCTGCTCGATCCCCCCACCGTCGACGTGTCGGCGCGCTGCGTTTCCATGCTGGGCCAACTCGGCGAGCGTGCGGAAACGAGCCCGGTCCTGGCGAGGGGCGTCGCCTACCTGCTCGCCGAACAGCACCCCGAGGGCAGTTGGTTCGGTCGCTGGGGCCTGAACTACGTTTACGGCACCTGGAGCGTGCTGATCGCCTTCGCGGCGATCGGGCTCGATCCGCGCCACCCCGCCATCCGGAGCGCCGTGGCCTGGCTCGAGGCGATCCAGAACGCCGACGGCGGATGGGGCGAGGACGACGCGGGTTACGCCTTCGACTACGCCGGCTACCGTGCGAGCGAAAGCACCGCGTCGCAGACGGCTTGGGCGCTGCTCGGCCTGATGGCGGTGGGCGAGGTCGACGGCGAGGCGGTGCGACGCGGGATCGGCTACCTCGTCGCCCATCAGGGGGCCGACGGGTTCTGGGACGAGCCACGCTACACCGCGACAGGTTTTCCGCGCGTGTTCTACCTCCGCTACGGCGGCTATCCCAAGTTCTTCCCGCTCTGGGCCATGGCGCGCTACCGCAGCCTGCGCGCCGGAAGCACCGAACCGCGATCGTTGGGGATGTGAGGTGAGGACCTTGCCCAGAGCGGTGGCGTGGAGCCCGGACAAGACGCGCGACGCCTATGCCTATTACGCCCACCTGCGCCGCCATGCGCCAGTGATCCGCGCGCGCATCCCGACGCGGGGGGTCGGGTGGGTGGTGTCGCGCTACGACGACGTGCTGCTGGTGCTGAAGGACCCCCGCTTCTCCGCCGACCCACGCAACGCGTCCAGGTCGCCGCTGTTCGGCTTCGGTGGACGGTTCGCGCCACGCCTGATCAAGCTCGTCGACCAATCCATGATCTCCGTCGACGACCCGGCGCACGCGCGCTTCCGGCGACTGGTCGGCAAGGCGTTCACGCCGCGATCGATCGGGGAGATGGAGCCCTGGGTGCGGGGCGTCGTCGACACGATGCTCGATGACGCGGCCGGCCGGGGCACGGTGGACCTGATGGGCGCGTTCGCCCTGCCCCTGCCCTTGACCGTGATCTCCGAGATGCTCGGCATCCCGGAAGGCTGGCGCCTCGATTTCCACCATCGCATCACGCGTCTCATCGAGGTCAACGACCAGCCGGTGCGGCGCGCCGTCCGCTGGATCCCGGCGCTGCCCAGGTTCACCCGCTTCTTCGAGGCGCTCATCGACCTGAAGCTTCGCGAACCCGACGACCGGCTGATCAGCCGTCTCATCGCGGCGCGGGACGGCGACGACCGTCTCAGCCGGGACGAGTTGATCGCCTTGATCTTCCTCCTGCTGTTCGCCGGACACGAGACGTCGGTCAACCTGATCGGCAGCGGCGTGCTGGCCCTGCTGGACCATCCCGAGCAATTCGCCTACCTGCGCGCCCACCCCGACGCGATGGACAGGGCGGTGGAGGAGATGCTGCGCTACACCAACCCGGTCGAATACGGCACGATGCGCTTCGCCACGAAGGATGTGACCATCGCCGGCACCCTCATCGCCAAGGGCGACATGGTGTTGGCGCTGGGTGCCTCCGCCAACCGCGACGAGGCCGCTTTCGTGGACGCCGACGCGTTCGACGTGAACCGGGCCGACAACAGGCACCTGGCACTCGGCTTCGGCCTGCATTACTGCCTCGGCGCCGCGCTCGGGCGCTTGGAGGCGCGCGTGGCGCTGGCCGCCCTGGTGCGGCGCTTCCCCGCCATGCGCCTCGCCGCCCCGCGCGACTCGCTTCGCTGGCGACACGCGAGCGGGCTGCGGGGCCTCGTCGCCTTGCCGGTCCACCTGGGAACGGCCGGGGACGTCACCCATTAGGGTTCACGTGCGGCTCGACGCGTTCGCCCCCGGGCGCGGTGCCACAATCCCCGGAGCGGCCATGTCGTCGAAGATCATCCTCGCGTTCATGGTGCTCGCCGCCTCGTCCACCCACGTGCCGGGGACGTCCGACCCGACGGAGACCCAGGCGGGCGATCCGACCGGCGCGGTCAGGTCGATGAAGCCGGCCGATGGTGAGAAATCCGACCGCACCGAGACCGACGTCCCACGGCTCGGCCCCGTCCACGGTGACGCGCGGATCGAGGCGGGACCGCTCGGCGCGCCGGCCGGCACGTCGACCGGCCCCCTTCCCCATTAGCTCGCATCGCGGCAACGCCCCATTCGAACATGGTCACGAGGAAAAAATCCCACATGAACCCGAGGGTGATGGCGTTCGTCCTGATCGCAACGGCCACCCTGTCGTTGCCCGTACCCCCCGTCTCGGCGGCGAGCGGTGGCACGGCACCGGCGGAAACGGGCGCGAAGGCGTCGGCCCCTGCAACGCCCGGTGATGCCGGCAAGAGCGGGTCGGCGGCCGGCATGACCAACGGGACAGGGTCGAGGCAAGGCGGGGCCGCCGGCATCGGCACGCATGGACACGCCGGCGCCGACGGGGGTCGCCCGACGCCACGCTGACGATCCACGTCAGCTCCGGTTGTGCAGCCGCCGCTCCCAGTCGAGCGCCTGGCTGACGATGCCGTGGACGTCGTCGGCGAAGCGTGGTCGCCACCCGAGCGCGTTCCGCACGCGGTCGGCGCCGGCGACGAGCGACGCCGGGTCACCAGGACGACGCCCGGCGACCCGCACAGGGAAGTCGACGCCCGACACCGCCTTCACCACCGCGACGATCTCCTTCACCGACAGCCCCCGACCGTAGCCGCAATTGCAGGTGAGGCTCCCGCCTCCGGCGCGCAGGTGGGCGAGCGCCAGCACGTGCGCGTCGATGAGGTCGGACACCTGGATGTAGTCGCGCACGCAGGACCCGTCCGGCGTCGGGTAATCCGTGCCGTAGACGTCCATGCCGTCGCGATGGCCGAGTGCCGCTTGCACCGCGATCTTGATGAGGTGCGTGGCGTTGGGCGTCGATTGCCCAAGGCGTCCCCGCGGGTCCGCGCCGGCGACGTTGAAGTAACGCAGCACCACGGCGCGCAGGTCGTGCGCCTTCAACGTGTCGGCGAGCATCCACTCGACCATCAACTTCGATCGACCATAGGGGTTGATGGGTTGAAGGGGCACGTCCTCGCCGACGGGGCTGGCGGCCGGTTCGCCGTAGACCGCCGCCGTCGAGGAGAAGATGAAGTGCTTCACGCCGCCGCCCACCACGCTGGCGATGAGGGAACGGGCCTTGGCGGTGTTGTTGAGGTAGTAGGCGAGCGGGTCGCTCACGGACTCCGGCACCACGATCTTGGCGGCGAAATGCGCGACCGCGTCGACGCCATGGTCGTCGATGAGCGCGGCGACGAGCGCTTCGTCGCCGAAGTCGCCCTCGATGAAGGTGGCTTCCGGTGGCACGGCCCAGCGGAACCCGGTCGAAAGGTTGTCGAGCACGACGACGCGCTCGCCGGCGTCGAGCAGGGCCAACACCATGTGGCCGCCGATGTAGCCGGCCCCACCCGTCACAAGTACGCTCATCGGCCGTTCCGCTCCCGCGTCAGCGCTTCGACCCTGACCCGCGAGGATTGAGAAAGAACGAACGCGGTCGCGCCGGGGCCACCGAGACTGGCACCATCCCCGCGCGGCGGCAAGGCGCGTCCACCCTTAAGTCTCCGGAAAGGGGGAGCCTGCCACCTTCACCCCCGCTTGCCGCGTCCGGTCTAATCTGCGATTGCCGAATCACGCGACAGCGCCAGCACGAGGAACCGGGCCACACGATGACGAAGAAGATCCGCAAGGCCGTTTTTCCGGTGGCCGGTCTCGGCACCCGGTTCCTCCCGGCGACCAAGACGATCCCCAAGGAAATGCTCACCGTCGTCGACGCACCCGTGTTGCAGCACGTCGTCGACGAGGCGCGCGAGGCGGGGATCGAGCACTTCATCTTCGTCACCGGACGTGGAAAGGGGGTGATCGAGGATTACTTCGACATCGCCTACGAACTCGAGGACACGCTGAAGAGTCGGGGCAAGACGGCGGCTGCCGCGCTGCTGACGAGCCAGCGTCCCACGGCGGGCGCGACGAGCTTCACCCGTCAGCAGGTGCCGCTCGGCCTGGGGCACGCGGTATGGTGCGCGCGCGAGATCGTCGGCGACGAGCCTTTCGCGGTGCTCCTCCCCGACATGGTCACGCGGGCGTCCGGCGAGCGCAAGACCCGCTGCCTCGCGCAATGCATCGAAGCCTACGAGGCCCACGGCGGCAACATCATCGCGGTGGAGGAAGTGCCGGACGAGGAAACCCATAATTACGGTATCGTCTCGATCGGCGAGGATCGCGGCGCGACCTTCGAGATCACCGGCATGGTCGAGAAACCGCCGCTGGGCACGGCGCCCTCCAACTGCATCATCTCCGGCCGCTACGTGCTCGGCCCGGAAATCTTCGACATCCTCGGCGGCGTCGAGAAGGGCGCCGGCGGCGAGATCCAGTTGACCGACGGCATGAAGGCGCTGGCGCGGACCCAGGCCTTCAACGGCGTGCGTTTCGACGGCAAGACCTACGATTGCGGCTCCAAGCTCGGCTTCCTCACCGCCAACGTCGCCTTCGCGCTCGCCGACCCGGCGGTCGCCGTTGCGTTCAAGCGCGAACTGGACGGGATGCTCAAGGGTTGAGCGACGCTCAAGGACCATCCAGTTCGTCGTCCCTCATCCCCCTGAAATAAAAACCGGGGCGGCACGTCGTTCCGTCGTTCGAACCGTTGCCTTCATGAACTGTGGAACGGCTTCGAGGAGCCGGCGCATGCGCGCCGGCGACGGGCGGTTTCGCGGTCATAGGACCGCCGCCATGTCGAACGCTACCCGTTTCGGTCGTAAGATCCCCATGCCGTCCACGGTCGAGATCAAGCACGATCTCCGCTTGATGGAAGCGGCGGACGCGATCGTCGCCGGCACCGCCGAACAGAGGGACGCCATCGTCGGCGACCTCGCCACCAAGCACGGACTTCCTCATGACCGCGCGATGATGCTCGCGGCACGGCTCGGCATCGGCCGCGAGTCGCTCGAAGGCGCCGCGCATGATCGACGTGCGGGCAAGGCGTGAGCACGCCGGACGCGACGATCCCTGGGACGGATGCGCTCCCCGAGCGGATCAGCGAGAAGGCGCTCAACGAGAAGGTGATGGCGCTGCTCCTGACACGACAGTCCTGCGCCGACGCCCGCTTCATCGTGTTGGATCTCGTCGATGATTCCGCCCTGTCCTATAATTGGCGGGTGGGGCACTTCGATCCCGGGCAAGGCGACCGTTACCGCTGCAAGATGGCCCTTCGCTCGATTCACGAGACCCTTCGTGATCGCTACAGGATGATCGATTGAACGAGCGACCGTCGAGGAGTGGGACGATCTCGTCGAACGCGCCCGCCGTTCCGGATGAGTTACCGGTCTTCGGCCTTGCGCAGCGGAACAAAGCATGTACATCTATGGCAGCGGTGGCGCGATTGCGCACCCCTCCGCCTCGTGCCAGAAAGATCGGACACCCGATGTCGTCAGCAAACCTCCGCGTTGTGGAAGGACATTCCTTGGACAAGACCAAAGCGCTGGACGCGGCGCTTTCGCAGATCGAGCGAAGCTTCGGCAAGGGTTCGATCATGCGTCTGGGCAAGAACCAGAAGGCGCTGGAGGTCGAGACGGTGTCGACCGGCTCGCTCGGCCTCGACATCGCGCTTGGCGTCGGTGGCTTGCCGCGCGGTCGGGTGATCGAGATCTATGGGCCGGAATCATCGGGCAAGACGACTTTGACCCTCCACGTCATCGCCGAGGCCCAGAAGAAAGGCGGCGTTTGCGCGTTCGTCGACGCGGAACACGCGCTCGATCCGGTCTACGCGCGCAAGCTCGGGGTCAACCTCGAGGACTTGTTGATCTCGCAGCCCGACACCGGGGAACAGGCGTTGGAGATCACCGATACCCTGGTGCGCTCGGGCGCCATCGACGTCCTCGTCATCGACTCGGTGGCGGCGCTGACGCCGCGCGCCGAGATCGACGGCGAGATGGGTGACAGCCAGCCCGGCCTCCAGGCACGATTGATGAGCCAGGCGCTCCGCAAGCTCACCGCCTCGATATCGCGCTCGCAGACCATGGTGATCTTCATCAACCAGATCCGCATGAAGATCGGCGTGATGTACGGCTCACCTGAGACGACCACGGGCGGCAACGCGCTCAAGTTCTACGCGTCCGTGCGCCTCGACATCCGGCGCATCGGATCGATCAAGGACCGCGAGGAGGTCGTCGGCAACCAGACGCGCGTCAAGGTGGTCAAGAACAAGGTCGCGCCGCCGTTCAAGCAGGTCGAGTTCGACATCATGTACGGTGAGGGCGTGTCGAAGATGGGCGAGCTCGTCGATCTCGGCGTCAAGGCCGGCGTGGTCGAGAAGTCCGGCGCCTGGTTCTCCTACGACAGCCAGCGCCTCGGCCAGGGCCGCGAGAACGCCAAAGCCTTCCTGAAGGCCAACCCGGCCGCCGCGGAGAAGATCGAGCGCTCGATCCGCGAGAACTCCGGCCTGATCGCCGAGCGCATCCTCGACCAGATCGATCCGAGCGAGGCTGACGAAGGCTAGCGACGATCACGGGCGCACGGCCGGGTAGCGGCCGTGCCGCCCGAGGATGGTTCGGCCCTTGCCCAAGTCTCGACACCTGCGGGCAGCCTCGCTAGAACGGGGCTGCGGTTCACCTGCCGGACGTTGGTGTTCGGTGCCCTCGCACTCCAGGGGCGGGTCGGCTCAGGCGACGGGTTCAGAGACGGATATGATCGGCAACGGCGTCAACGAGATCCGCGCGGCGTTTCTCGACTACTTCGGCCGGAGCGGGCACGAGATCGTTCCCTCCGCCCCGCTCGTACCGCGCAACGATCCGAGCCTGATGTTCACGAACGCCGGCATGGTGCCGTTCAAGAACGTTTTCACCGGCCACGAGAAGCGCCCCTACGCGCGCGCGACCTCCTCGCAGAAATGCGTGCGGGCCGGCGGCAAGCACAACGACCTCGACAACGTCGGCTACACCGCGCGCCACCACACCTTCTTCGAGATGCTCGGCAACTTCTCGTTCGGCGACTACTTCAAGGCGGACGCGATCGAGCTGGCTTGGACGCTGATCACCAGGGTCCTCGACCTCCCGGCCGACAGGCTCCTCGTCACCGTCTACCACGACGATGACGAGGCTTTCGGGTTGTGGAAGTCGATCGCCGGCCTTCCTGACTCGAAGATCATCAGGATCGCCACGTCCGACAACTTCTGGTCGATGGGCGAGACCGGACCCTGCGGGCCGTGCTCCGAGATCTTCTACGACCAGGGCGACGCGCTGAAGGGCGGACCGCCCGGTAGCGCGGAAGAAGACGGCGATCGTTTCCTGGAGTTCTGGAACCTCGTCTTCATGCAGTACGAGCAGGTGTCGGCGGACGAGCGCCGCGCTTTGCCCCGGCCGTCCATCGACACCGGCATGGGGTTGGAGCGCATCGCCGCCCTGCTCCAGGGCGTGACGTCGAACTACGACATCGACCTGTTCCGCGCGCTGATCGACGCCGTGGCCGACCTGACCTCCACCGATCCGCGCGGCCCGCTCAAGGCCAGCCACCGCGTCATCGCCGATCACCTGCGCTCCTGCGCCTTCCTCGTCGCCGACGGCGTGTTGCCCGGCAACGAAGGGCGCGGCTACGTCCTGCGCCGGATCATGCGCCGCGCGATGCGCCACGCCCAGATCCTGGGAGCCGCCGAGCCGCTGCTCTGGCGCCTCGTGCCAGCCCTCACCCGCGAGATGGGACAGGCTTTCCCCGAACTGTCGCGCGCGCAGGCCTTGATCACCGAGACGCTCAAGTTGGAGGAGACCCGGTTCCGTACCACCCTGTCGCGCGGCCTGGCGATCCTCGACGAGGAAACCAGGGCGCTGCCCGAACAAGGGATCCTGCCTGGCGCGGTCGCCTTCAAGCTCTATGACACCTATGGCTTCCCCCTCGACCTGACGCAGGACGCGCTGCGGGCGCGCAACCTCGGCGTCGACCTCGCCGGCTTCGAGACGCAGATGGCCCGGCAGAAGCTGGAAGCGCGCGCGGCCTGGTCCGGCTCCGGCGACGCCACGTCCGAGACTCAATGGTTCGCCGTGCGCGACGCCGTCGGCGCGACCGAGTTCCTCGGTTACGCGGCCGAGCGCGTCGAGGCCAAGGTCGTCGGCCTGTTCCTCGACGGCACCGCGGTCGAGACGGCCGACAAGGGGTCCAGGGTGTCCGTGATCCTCAACCAGACGCCGTTCTACGGCGAATCCGGCGGACAGGTCGGCGACACGGGCGTCATGCTGGCGACCGACGCGCGCCTCGTCGTGACGGGAACGCAGAAGAAGGTCGGCGACCTGTTCGTCCACGATGTCACCGTCGAGAGCGGACGGGTCAAGCTCGGCATGACGTTCGACTGCGTCGTGGACCACGCGCGCCGCGCCGCCATCCGCGCCAATCATTCCGCGACCCATCTCCTGCACGAGGCGTTGCGCCTCACGCTCGGCGACCACGTCGCGCAGAAGGGCTCGCTCGTCGCCCCCGATCGCCTGCGCTTCGATTTCGCCCACCAGAAGCCGATTTCCCCCAAAGACCTTGTCGTCATCGAGGATCTGGCGAACGGTGCCGTGCTGGGCAACACGCCGGTGGTGACCCGCCAGATGGCGGTGGACGCGGCGATCGAATCGGGTGCGCGCGCGTTGTTCGGCGAGAAGTACGGGGATGAAGTCCGCGTCGTATCCATGGGCAACGCGTCCGACGGCAGCGACGGAGACGGTCGGGCCTTCTCGGTGGAACTGTGCGGCGGCACCCACGTCGCGCGCACCGGCGACATCGGCCTCATCACCATCCTGTCGGAAAGCGCCGTGGCCGCCGGGGTCCGTCGCCTGGAAGCGAAGACCGGCGCTGCGGCACGGCACCATCTCAACGCCAAAGCGGGGCGGCTCCAAACGGTGGCGAACCTGCTGAAGGCGCCGGACGACGACGCGGCCGAGCGCCTCGCCGCCCTGATCGCCGATCGCCGCAAGCTCGAGCGTGACTTAGCCGACGCGCGCCGCAAGCTCGCGATGGCGGCGGACACGGGCCCGGAAGCGCCGGCCACGACGGATGTCGGCGGCGTCAAGTTCTTCGGCAAAGCCGTGTCCGGCGTCGAGATGAAGGATCTGAAGGCGCTCGCCGACGAAGCGAAGCAGTCGTTGGGCTCGGGGGTTGTCGTCATCGTCGGTGTGGCCGAGGACGGGAAAGCCGGTGTCGTCGTCGCCGTCACCTCCGATCTCACGAGCCGGTTCGATGCCGTGGCGCTCGTGCGTCTGGCCTCCGAGCAACTCGGTGGCAAGGGCGGCGGCGGCCGTCGCGACATGGCGCAGGCCGGCGGTCCGGATGGTGGCGCCTCCGACAAAGCGATCGCGGCGGTTGGCGCCGCCTTGGTCCAGGAAGCCGCCTAACGGGCGCTGCTCGCGCGGTGATGCCGAGGCGAACGCGCGTCTGATAGGTCTTCCGGATCACGATCGATCCGGCATCTGAGGGCAGCGTGCGGGTTTGATCGCGACGTGGGGATGACGGGCTTCGGCTGCCGGTGGTTCCCCATCGCTCGGCCGGTTCGAGGCGTTAGTTCTTGAGATGTCGGAGTCCAAAAATTAGCGTTATTCAGCGAGAAGACGCTGACCGTCCCCTGCGTCGTCCCATGGTCCGCTTCGTCACGATTTCCGTCATCCTCGTCATCCTCATCGTTTCCGCCGCGGCGGGAACGAACACGGGTGGGCGCGGCCTCCTTTGGCGGGTGGTACAGGTCTGCCTGGCGAACCACTACGTGACCGGCGCCGCGTTCCCGTGCTTGCAGGTCGAGACCGCGGATGGTGCGTCGACCGGCTACGCCGTGCTTCGCGCCCCGCTGGAAGATACGCACGTCATCCTGACACCCACGGTGCGGACGGTCGGCATCGAGGCCGATCAGCTTCGCGTCAACGACGCCCCGAACTATTTCCAGGATGCGTGGAGCGCTCGCCACTTCGTCACCGACGGATTGGCGCGGCAACCCGCCCGCGATGACCTCGCGATGGCGGTCAACTCGAAGCCGGGCCGCAGCCAGGACCAGCTCCACATCCACGTCGACTGCATCCGGCCGATCGTGAAACAATCGTTGCGGCGGCAGATGGCGTCGATCCACGTCCGGGACTGGACGCAGATCAGCGTTTCGCCGCACGCGCCACGCTATTGGGCCTTGGCCCTCGCCAAGGGCGACTTGGCCGGTGTCAACGTCTTCAGCCTCGTCGCGAACGGTCTCAAGGTCAGCCCCGAACGCATGGACGACATGACGATCGTCGTCGCCGGCAGCGAGGGGGGACGCGATGGTCCAGGCTTCATCGTCCTGGCCAGACAGCGGTCAAGCCGCAGCCTCGACGAGGCGCACGGCGAGGCGCTGCTCAACCATTCGTGCGCCGCCTTCCGTTAAGGGGCGGTCTCGACGATCTGGAAACGATCCGGCCGAAGGCGTCAGACCCGCATCGGCATCAGGACGTAGAGCGCGGCGGCACCGTCCTTGTCGAGGACCAGCGTCGGCGACCCCGGGTCGGCGAGCTTGAACAGGGCCGTGTCGCTGTCGATCTGCGCGGTGATGTCGAGCAGGTAGCGGGCGTTGAAGCCGATGTCGATGGGCGCGCTGTCGTAGTCGACCTCGAGTTCCTCGACCGCCGATCCCGAGTCCGGGTTGGTCACCGACAAGGTCAGCTTCCCGTCGGCGACGGCGAGCTTCACGGCGCGACCCCGCTCGGACGAGATCGTCGAGACGCGGTCGACCGCCGCGGCGAACGGAGCGCGATCGACGACCAGCCGCTTGTCATTGCCGTTGGGGATCACGCGGAGGTAGTCGGGGAAGGTCCCGTCGATCAGCTTCGAGGTCACGACGACGTCGCCGAAAGTGAAGCGGATCTTCGCGCTCGACACCTCGACCTTGATGTCCTCGCCCCCGTTGTCGATGAGCCTCTGCACCTCGGCCACGGTCTTGCGGGGCACGATGATGCCGGGCATGCCGGACGCGCCGTCCGGCGCCGGCACCTCCACGCGAGCGAGCCTGTGACCATCGGTGGCGACGGCGCGCATCATGGCGCGGCCGTCGACATCGATGGCGTGCATGTAGATGCCGTTGAGGTAGTATCGGGTTTCCTCGTTGGAGATGGCGAACTGCGTCTTGTCGATCAGCTTGCGCAGGTCGCCGGCGCCGATCGCGAAGCCGTGCGTCATGTCGCCGGCGGCGAGGTCGGGGAAGTCGGTCTCGGGCAAGCACTGCAGGTTGAAGCGCGAGCGACCCGAGCGCAACACCAGCTGGCCGCTGTCGCCCGTCGTCTCGAGCGACACCTGCGACCCATCCGGGAACTTGCGGACGATGTCGTGGAGGATGTGGGCCGGCAGCGTCGTCGCGCCCTTCTGGCCGACGTCGGCGCCGACGATCTCGGTGATCTCCAGGTCGAGGTCGGTCGCCTTCAAAGTCAGCGACTGGCCCTCGGCGCGCAAGAGGACGTTCGACAGGATCGGGATCGTGTTGCGGCGTTCCACCACCCGGTGCACGTGGCCGAGCGATTTCAGCAGGACGGCTCGTTCAAGGGTAACTTTCATGACGCCGAATCCACCTCACCCGGGTCTGGAAACAGGTCGACCAGGGGGCGGGACTTTGGCTTGGCTTGGCCGGAAGCGCAAGAAGGCGCGACGCACAAATCCCCGTCGCCCGACCCCATGGTGTACGAGGGTGTCGGGCCCCACCGCCGGCCGGTTTTACCCGCTTTTAAGGGCCACGCCCTAGGATGGTCGACGTCGAGCCCTGGCGCCAGGGTCCGCGGCGGCGCTTGGTGCGGGACCCATGGCAGGACGAGGCAAGCCGGAACGGCGCGAGCCACGGCTCGATCGTGACTACGACGAGGAGGATCGCGTCCTCCGGCGCCCGCCCGTCACCAGGACGCCTCCGACGAAGGCGAAGAGGCGACGTCGGCGATCCCCGGTCGGCGCGCTCGTTCGCGGTGGGCTCATCCTCGGCATCTGGGGCGCGCTCGGCTGCGTCGGCGTGGTCGCTTTCGAAGCGTCCCGGTTGCCGCCGATCGACCAACTCGCGATCCCCCCGCGTCCGCCCAACATCGCGATCCTGACGGCGGACGGAGGGTTGCTGGCCAACCGCGGCGACACGGGCGGCGCGGCCGTCAAGCTCGCCGAGCTGCCGCCCACCGTGCCGCACGCGTTCGTGGCGATCGAGGACCGCCGCTTCTATACGCATTTCGGGATCGATCCGGTCGGCATCGTCCGCGCCATCGTTTCCAACGTGGTGCTGCACCGCTCGACACAGGGTGGCTCGACGCTCACCCAACAACTGGCGAAGAACCTGTTCCTGACGCAGGAGCGCACCGTATCCCGCAAGATCCAGGAGGCGGTGCTCGCGGTGTGGCTCGAGCACAAGTACACGAAGGCGGCGATCCTCGAGCTTTACCTCAATCGCGTGTATTTCGGGTCCGGCGCCTTCGGCATCGAGGCGGCGGCGCGCAAATACTTCAACACCGACGCGCGTGCCTTGAGCGTGGCCCAGGCGGCGATGCTCGCCGGTCTCATGAAGGCGCCGACCAAGCTCGCGCCCAACCGCAACCTCCCCGCCGCCGTCGAACGCGCCGCGCAGGTCGTGGCCGCGATGCGGGACGAGCGCTACGTCACGGAAGCGCAAGCGCGGACGGCGCTGGCGGACCCGGCCCGCGTGATCCGCGCGCCCGGCGCCGGATCGTTGAACTACGCCGCCGACTACGTCGTCGACACGCTGGACGACACGATCGGCGCGGTCGACGAGGACATCGTGGTGCAGACGACGATCAGCCGCGCCGTGCAGGCGGACGGCGAGCGGGCGCTCACCGACGAGCTGAACAGGAAGGGCGGCAAATACGGCGTCGGCCAGGGCGCGCTGGTCGCGATGGAACCGGACGGGTCGATCAAGGCGCTGATCGGCGGCCGGGATTACGCCCTCAGCCAGTACGACCGGGCGGTGTCGGCCAAGCGGCAGCCGGGATCGGCGTTCAAGCCGTTCGTCTACCTCGCCGGCATCGAGAAGGGGTTGACGCCCGATAGCGTGCTCGACGATGCGCCGATCAACGTCAAGGGCTGGCGCCCGGAGAACTACAGCCACGAGTATTTCGGCGCGGTGACGCTGACGAAGGCACTCTCCCTGTCGCTGAACACCGTGGCGGTGCGGGTCTGCCTGGAGGCGGGGCCGGCGGCGGTGGTCGGCGTCGCCCACCGGCTGGGCATCGTTTCGGAGCTGCAGCCCAACGCCTCGATCGCGCTCGGCACGTCCGAAGTGTCGCCACTCGAGATGGTGACGGCCTACGTGCCCCTCGCCAATGGCGGCATCGGTGTGCAACCGCACATCATCACGCGCATCAAGACCGCCGGCGGCCGCCTGTTGTACCAGCGCAAGGCGGGCAACAACGGGCGGGTGGTCGAGCCCCGCGCCGTCACCATGATGAATACGATGATGACGGAAACGCTGCTCACCGGAACCGCGCGCAAGGGCGAGATCCCGGGCTGGCAGGCGGCGGGGAAGACCGGCACCAGCCAGGATTGGCGCGACGCCTGGTTCATCGGCTACACCAGCCGCCTCGTCGCCGGCGTGTGGCTCGGCAACGATGATTCATCGCCCACGCGCAAGGTGTCCGGCGGTAACCTGCCGGTGGAAATCTGGTCCCGCTTCATGAAGGAGGCGCTGGCCGGGCAGGCGCCCACGCCCTTGCCGCTCGGCACGCTCCATGAGGTCGCGCCAGCGTTGGTGGCAGCGGTGCCCGGCGCCGCTCCCGTTCGCGAAACCGCAGGCATGGCCGCGCAGCCGGCCGCGCACCACAGCGACGCCTACGACTACCTGGAACCCGCCGCCGTGCGCCGCCCCGCGCCGTCAGGTGAGGCATCGGTGATACCCGGCGCTTCCACCGGTCGGCGCCGCACCGGCGCCCTGCCGCCGGAACGGTCATTGCTGGACAAGGTGTTCGGGACGGCCCTCTGAGGGCTTGAACGAGCGCGTCGTGGCGCGGCGCCTCCGCGATCGTCCCCGCTCGCGTCATACACCGATGACGGCGAAACGGGTGATCGTCGAGGAAAAGCGCCGCGTCCCGGTCGGGAGCGGCGCGAAGAACCACGGAACCGTGTGGGGTTAGGACGCGTCCTTCTTGCCGAATGACAAGCCGCCGAAGCGTGAGTTGAACCGCGACAACCGCCCACCGCGATCGAGGAGCTGCTGCGATCCGCCGGTCCATGCCGGATGCGTCTTCGGATCAATGTCGAGGTTCATCGTATCGCCCTCGGCCCCGTAGGTCGAACGCGTCATGAACTCCGTGCCGTCCGTCATGACGACCTTGATCATGTGATAGGCTGGATGGATGTCGGATTTCATCGAACGAGTTTCCGGTAGGTCGCCAACGGTGCGCATGGCGCGTCAAAAGTCTCGCTAAGCCATAGGCCAGCGGGGCCGACCCCGCAAGGTCGGCCGCCGCCGGCGCACGGCGACGGCACCGTTCAATGCAGGCTCACCATGTGCAACTCGTGCTGCATGGCGTTGGCCAGAGCGGCATCGCGCGAGTCGGTGAGGATGAGCGGCTTGCCGCTCGCGCCCAGGAGCGCGAAGAGCTGCATGCCGGGCTCCACCTCCGACACGTCGGGGAACATGGCGCCGATATCCTCCGAGCGGATCGGCCTGACGTAGGCCACCAAACCTTCACCGAGCTGAGCCAATTGCTCCTCGCTCAGGAGGGCCGCTTCGGGCTGCCGATTGATTGCGTCCAACATCTTCTCATCCTTTCCGGCGCGATGTCTCGCATCCACGCCCACCATTGCCGACTTCGATCGCGTACCTCGACATCAATCACCCTCGCTCCTACGGCTCGGGTTTGTGCGGGTCGATCCGGAGCAGACCGTCGACGAGCTCGGCGCCCACCACCCGCATACCGTGGACCAGCGGGAACACGCGCCGGAACCGTCGGGCGGCGATGCCCCAGTGGAGATGGACGCGCCGCTTCCTCTCGACCTGCCGGCCCCGGATCAGCGACCGTCCGTCCTTGATCAGGGCGTCGATCCGGCTTCGGTCAAAACCCGCGACGACGAGCGTGATCCTCAAAAATTCGGCCGCCTCGCCGGAGGCGGCGCGACGACCCCGTGGGCACACCCGATCTCGTCGAACCCCAACGTACGGGGAAGTTCGGGGTCGGCGTACGGGGCCAACGCGGATCTTGCCGAAGCCTTGCGACCTTGATGTCCTACGGCCTTGAAGTCTCGCGATCTGCTTAAGAGCCCTTGGTCACGGCGGAGCCCCGAAGGCGCCCCACCACCAAGGCCATGAATGCCATATGGCACCGCCGTCGATCGGATCAAGGATGGGACAGGCGCCTCCGCCGGACTTCCGATCGCAAGGGTCGCCCGCCGGGAAATCCCTTGACGATCGGCGGGGCGGCGGCTTCCGTGCCGATGGAAACCATCGGGTCGGCGTGGTGGCGGAGGACAGGGGTGCATCGAACGACTTGCCTGGCCAAGCCCGTGTTCGCGAGCCTCGTCCTAGTTGGCTTGGCGAGCGTCACGCTGCCTGGTCCGGCGGCTGCGCAAAGTTTCGGCTTCCTGTTCGATCGGCCCGCGCACCGCCCCACCCGCGCCTTCCGTCGGCGTCCGGTACGCACCGCGGTCGCCGTCCCCTTGCCCGTGCCCGTGCCGCGCCCGCATTTCGCCGAGGACACTGCGGGCAAGCCGCCGTCGAGCGCGGCGGCGGCGTCCACGCCAGCGACATCATCGGCACCGACACCATCCGAACTGAACGCGACACCGCTTGACGGGAAAGCCGCCGAAGCACCCAAGGCCGCGTCGAACGAGCCCGTCAAGGCGCCGATCGCGCCGAGTGGCGCCGACACCGGCTTCAACCCGCGCCAAGTGCCGGTCGACGACGGGTGTCCGGGACGGCTCGCCGCCGGCGACGTCGGCGCGGACGCCGTCGCGATCGGTCCGCAGCCCGACGCGCGCTGCGCCGTGGTGCAGCCGGTGCGGCTGAGCGGCATGACCCTGGCCGACGGCCTCAAGGTGACGTTCCCGGATCGCCCGACGATCGCCTGCGAAACCGCCGACACCTTCGCGCGCTACGTCCGCGAGCTGTTGGTGCCGCTCGCCAAGGGCAGCTACGGCTCGCCGATCGACGCGGTGTGGACCGGGCCCGGCCTGGAATGCCGCGCCCGCGATCACGTCCGCGGCGCCAAGCTGTCGGCGCACGGGCAGGGCCTGGCCATCGACATCGCTCAGCTGAAGCTCACCGACGGGCGAAGGATCGAGGTCGGCGATCCCCGGACGCCGACGGACCAGGGTTTCGAGACGGCGGCACGGGCGGCCGCCTGCGGCTACTTCCACACCACGCTCGGTCCCGGCTCGGACAGCTACCATCGCAACCACTGGCACTTCGACCTGGAACAGCGCGGCAGGACAGGTGATACCAAATATTGCAAGTAGCGGCGCCATCGCAGCCGGCGTACCAAGCCTGCCGGAACGTGAAGGGGACGTCGACATGGCCTGGTGGGTGAGACTGATCCTGACGCTCGTGCTGGCGCCCCTGCTGTGGCGTGCCGTCGGCGTCTACGTCGGGAGCCAACAGGGAGGCGTCGCCACCGACCTCCTCGCGCGTTCCGTGCCGCTGCTGGGCAAGCTGTACCTCACCTACACGTTACCGGCGGCGGCTGTGCTGCTGGCGATCCTGCTTCCGCTCGACCTGCTGCTCCGCAGGCTCGGCCTCGACCTGCTCGTGATCGGCGTCGCGCCGCTGGTCGCCTGCGCGGTGCCGCTGCTCCTGGGGAAGGCGCTGCCCGAGGCGGCGGGGAACGGAGTTTCCGGCCTGCTCGGCCTGGCCTTCGCCTACGGCGTCACGTGGGCCCTGACGATCCGCGAACCGGCGACATCGAAGGGCGTCGAAACGCACGCGAAAGTCGAAGAACCGAGATAAACCCGCGCGAAGCCCGGAACAACGCACCCTCGATCAAGGAGAAGACCATGGCACGCATAACGTTGCGCCAACTTTTGGATCACGCGGCCGAACACGGGTACGGCGTTCCCGCGTTCAACCTGAACAACATGGAGCAAGCCCTCGCCGTCATGGCGGCGGCGCGAAGCGTGGACGCCCCCGTCATCATCCAAGCCTCCAAGGGTGCCCGCGCCTACGCCCACGACGTGATGCTGACGCGGATGATGGACGCCCTCGTCGAGATCTACCCCGACATCCCGGTCTGCGTTCACCTCGACCACGGCAGCGACCAGGCGACCTGCGTCACCGCCATGCAGGCCAACTTCACGTCCGTCATGATGGACGGCTCGCTCCGCGCGGACGGCAAGACGCCGGCCGACTATGATTACAACGTCGCGGTCACCAAGTCGGTCGCCGACGTCGCCCACTGGGGCGGCGTCTCGGTGGAAGGCGAACTCGGCGTGCTCGGCTCGCTCGAACACGGAACCGGCGAGCAGGAGGACGGGCACGGGGCGGAGGGTCAACTCTCGCACGACCAGTTGCTGACCGACCCCGACCAGGCGGTGGCCTTCGTCAAGAGCACGGAGGTCGACGCGCTGGCGATCGCCATGGGCACATCGCACGGCGCCTACAAGTTCACCCGCAGGCCGGACGGCGACATCCTGGCGATGCACGTCATCGAGGCCATCCACAAGCGCATGCCCAACGTCCACTTGGTGATGCACGGCTCGTCATCGGTGCCGCAGGACCTCCAGGACATCATCAACCAGTACGGCGGCGCCATGCCGCAAACGTGGGGCGTGCCGGTCGCCGAGATCCAGCGCGGCATCAAGCACGGCGTCCGCAAGATCAACATCGACACGGACAACCGGATGGCCATGACCGGGCAGATCCGCCGCGTGCTGGCCGAGCACAAGGGCGAGTTCGACCCGCGCAAGTACCTGAAGCCGGCCATGGACGCGATGACGAAGCTCTGCAAGCAGCGTTTCGAGGAATTCGGCACGGCCGGCCACGCCTCGAAGATCAAGTCGATCCCGCTGCCGGAGATGGCGCGTCGCTACGCGAAGCGGGAGCTCGCGCCGCGTTTCCAAGGCTGAAGCGTCACCTGGAGGTCGACCATGGCTCATCGGATAGGCTTCCTGCTGTTCCCCGACGTCACGCAACTCGACCTCACCGGTCCCTACGAGGTCTTCGCGGCCGTCCCCGGCACGGTGATGCACTTGGTGTCATCGACGATGGATCCCGTGAGGACCTCGAGCGGCATCGTGATGTTGCCGACGATCCGCCAGGACGACTGCCCGCAACTCGACGTGGTCTGCGTGCCGGGCGGCGGCGGGGTCGACGCGCTGATGACCGAAGAGGCGACGCTGGCCTTCCTTCGCCGACAAGCGGCGGGCGCGCGTTTCGTCACCTCCGTCTGTACCGGCGCGTTGGTGTTGGGTGCGGCCGGCCTGCTCAAGGGGCGCCGGGCGACGACGCACTGGGCGGCGCACGATCTGCTGTGCGCCTTCGGCGCGATCCCGACGCGCGGCCGGGTCGTGCGCGACGGCAATGTGTTCACCGGCGGTGGCGTCACGGCCGGCATCGACTTCGCGCTGGCCGTCGTGGCCGAACTCGCTGGGCGCGAGGCGGCCGAGGCGGCGCAGCTCCGCCTCGAATACGCGCCGGCGCCGCCCTTCGAGGCCGGCGATCCCCGCACGGCGCCGGCCGAGGTGCTGGCGCGGGTCGAGGCGCAGCTGGCGCCCGGCAGGGCCAGGCGCGCGGCCATCGCGGCGACGATCGCCGAGCGTTGGGCAGCTGACTCCCCCTGACAGCGACGCCTGATTGTCACACCCCCGGTATCGCTTCGGCCTGACGGAAGCCGCAAAGCTCCTTAAGGTGAAGCGATGACCGACTATTCGCTCGCCTTCACGCCCCTGCTGCCGCTGGCCGTGCTGGTCGGCCTCGGCGCGCTGGGCGTCGCCATCGTCGCCCTCGGGCTCGCCCTGCGGCAGCGCGCGGTGTGGCTGCGGGCGCTCGGGCTCGCGCTCATCCTGCTTGCCCTGTTCGACCCTTCGCTGGTGCGCGAGGACCGCACGCCGTTGAAGCAGGTGGTCGCCGTGGTCGTCGATCGCTCGGGGTCGCAGACGATCGGCGAGCGGACCGCTCAGACCGATCACGCGCTCGCCGACCTCCAGGCGCGGCTGAAAGCGCTGGGCGATGTGGACGTCCGGGTCATCGAGGCCGGGCAGGACGCGGGCGCCAACGACGGCACGCAGCTGTTCACCGCGCTCAACGCCGGACTGGCCGACGTGCCGGCCGAGCAGGTCGCCGGCGTCTTCATGATCACCGACGGCATCGTCCACGACATCCCCGCCAACGCCGCCGGGCTAGGCTTCAAGGCGCCGCTGCACGTCCTCGTCACCGGCCACCGGGGCGAGCGCGATCGCCGCATCCAGCTGATCGAGGCGCCCCGCTTCGGCATCGTCGGCAAGGAGCAGACGATCGCCCTCAAGGTCCTCGACACCGACAACCACGGCGAGCCGGTCACCGTGTCGGTGCGCCGCGACGGCAATCCGGTGGCGAGCGTGCAGGCCGCCGTGGGCGAGACGATCCGTGTGCCGGTTCACATCGAGCACGGGGGGCAGAACGTCGTCGAGCTGGAGGTCGCCCCCATCCCCGGCGAACTCACCACGCTCAACAACAAGGCCGTCGTGACGATCGACGGCGTGCGCGACAAGCTCAAGGTGCTGCTGGTGTCGGGCGAGCCGCACCAGGGCGAGCGCATGTGGCGCAACCTGCTGAAGTCCGACGCCAACGTCGACCTCGTCCATTTCACGATCCTGCGGCCACCGGAGAAGCAGGACGGCACCCCCATCAACGAGCTGTCCCTGATCGCCTTCCCCACCGCCGACCTGTTCGGGCGCAAGATCAAGGACTTCGACCTCATCATCTTCGACCGCTACTCGAACCAGAGCGTGCTGCCGCCGGTTTACCTCGAGAACATCGTGCGCTACGTGCGCGACGGCGGCGCCCTGCTGCTCGCCACCGGGCCGGACTTCGCCAAGAGCGAGGGGATCTTCTTCTCGCCCATCGGCCGGATCGCGCCGGCGCGGCCGGACGGCACGCTGGTCGAGCAAGGCTTCCGCGCCACCGTCTCGGCCATCGGCAAGAAGCATCCGGTGACACGCGGCCTGATCGGCTCGGAGCAGGTACCGCCGGCCTGGAGCCCTTGGTTCCGCCAGATCTCCGCCGACGTGACGCGCGGCACGGCCATCATGGACGGCGTCGACGACAAGCCGGTGCTGGTGCTCTCGCGGGAAGGCAAGGGCCGCGTCGCGGAGTTGCTGTCCGACCAGATGTGGCTGTGGGCGAGGGGTTACGATGGTGGCGGCCCCTACCTCGACCTGCTCCGTCGGCTGGCCCATTGGTTGATGAAGGAGCCCGACCTCGAGGAGGAGGCCCTGCGCGCGTCGGTGGAAGGCAAGACCTTCACGATCACGCGCCAGAGCCTCGGCGACGCCGTGCCCCCCGCCACCGTGACCCTTCCCTCGGGTGAGACGCGAACCGTCAGGTTGGAGGCCGGCGAACCCGGCCTGTGGCGCGGCTCGATGGAGGTCAAGGAACTCGGCCTCTACAAGGTGGGGGACGGCACCCTGTCCATCCTCGCCAACGTCGGGCCGGAGAACCCGCGCGAGTTCCAGGAGGTGGTGTCCACCACCGACAAGCTGAAGCCCATCGCGGACGCGACGGGCGGCACGGTCCGGCGCGTCGGCGAGGGGAACGGTGGCGCGGTCACCATGCCCCGCGTCGTGGCCATGCGCGACAGCCCGATCTATGGCGGCTCGGACTACGTGGCGATCCACCGGACCGGCGCGAGCGAGGTGCGGGGCATCGGCTTCGCCCCCCTCGCCATCGGCTTCACCGGCTTGGTGGCGTTGCTCGCCGGCATCCTCGCCAGTTGGATCGTCGAAGGCCGGCGGGGCGCGCGGGCGTGAGCGGCCCGGCTTGCCCACGGTGCCTGATGCCTTTACCGAGGGGGAAAACGTCGCAGCCTTAGGAGATCCGCTTGGCACCAGCCATCAAACCGCTCGCCATCGCCGACGTGCTCCTCGTCACCCCGCGCAAGCACGCGGACGCGCGCGGCTTCTTCGTCGAGACCTACAACGGGCGCGACTTCGCGGCGGCCGGCATCGCCAACGCCTTCGTGCAGGACAACCAGTCCCTCTCGCGCCAGCGCGGCACGATCCGCGGCCTGCACTTCCAACTGGCACCGGAACCGCAGGCCAAGCTCGTGCGGGTGCTGGTCGGCTCGGTCTTCGACGTCGCCGTCGACCTGCGCCGCGGCAGCGCCAGCTACGGTCGATGGTGCGGGGCCGACCTCACGGCGGACGGCGGCGAGCAGCTCTTCATCCCCGTCGGCTTCGCGCACGCTTTCTGCACGCTGGAACCCGACACGGTGGTCGCCTACAAGGTCGACGGCTTCTACAACAAGGGGGCCGAGGGCGGCGTGCGCTGGGACGATCCCGACATCGCCATCCGCTGGCCGGTCGACGGGATCGTGGTGTCGGACAAGGACGCCGCGCTGCCGTACCTGAAGGACGTCGCCCCTTCGTTGACGTTCTAGGCGATCGAGTCGGGAGGCGGTCCAAATGGCACTTCGTTTCATCGTCACCGGCGGCGCCGGTTTCATCGGCTCGGCGGTGGTGCGCCACCTGATCGCCGACACGCCGCACCACGTCGATGTGGTGGACAAGCTGACCTATGCCGGCAACCTCGACAACCTCGAACCGGTGACGGACGACCCGCGATACCGGCTGCACCAGGTCGACATCTGCGACGCCGACGCGGTGCGCCGCGTGGTCGAGGGGACCGCGCCGGACGTCATCATGCACCTGGCCGCCGAGAGCCACGTCGACCGCTCGATCGATGGTCCGGGCGCCTTCGTCCACACCAACGTGGTGGGCACCTTCGTGCTTCTGGAGGCGGCGCGTCGGCACTGGATGGCGCTCGAGGGCGAAGCCAAGGCCCGGTTCCGTTTCCACCACGTCTCGACCGACGAGGTGTTCGGCTCGCTCGGCGCCGACGACTTCTTCCGCGAGGATAGCCCCTACCAGCCGAACTCGCCCTACTCCGCCACCAAGGCCGGTTCCGACCACCTCGTGCGCGCCTGGCACCATACCTACAAGCTGCCCACCGTCGCCTCGAACTGCTCCAACAATTACGGACCCTACCACTTCCCCGAGAAGCTGATCCCGCTGGTGATCCTCAACGCGCTGGAGGGCAAGCCTCTGCCGGTCTACGGCACGGGAGCCAACATCCGCGACTGGCTCTACGTGGAGGACCACGCCCGCGCGCTGGTGACGATCGCCGAGCGCGGCGCGGTCGGCGACAGCTACAACGTCGGCGGCTGGAACGAGCGCACCAACTTGGAGGTGGTCCGTACCATCTGCGCACTCGTCGACGAGATGGCGCCCGATGCCGCGATCGGTCCGCGCGACGCGCTCATCACCTTCGTCACCGATCGACCCGGCCACGACGCGCGCTACGCCATCGACGCCAGCAAGATCAAGCGCGACCTCGGCTGGACACCGCGCGAAACCTTCGAAACCGGCCTGCGCCGGACCGTGCGCTGGTACCTCGACAATCCCGCCTGGTGGGGGCGCATCCGCTCGGGCGTCTACCAGGGCGAGCGGCTCGGGCAGGCGGCGGAGTGAGCGGCCCGCTGCTCGTCTTCGGCGCCGCCGGGCAAGTCGGCCAGGAGCTGCTGGCGCTCGCCACCGCGCGCGACGTTCAGGCGACAGGCGTCACGCGGAAGCAGGCCGACATCACCGACGCCGACGCCGTGATCGCCCTCGTCACGGCGACGCGGCCGCGCCTCCTCGTCAACGCCGCCGCCTACACGGCGGTGGACCGGGCGGAGGGCGAGCCGGACGCGGCGGAAGCCGGCAACGCCCTCGGACCGACGGTCCTGGCGCGGGCGGCGGAGGCGGCCGGCGTGCCCCTGCTCCACCTGTCGACCGATTACGTCTTCGACGGCAGCAAGCACGGCGCCTACGCGGAGGATGACCCGATCGCCCCGCTCGGCGTCTACGGCCGCACCAAGGCGGCCGGCGAGTCCGGGGTGCGCGAGGCGAGCGCGCGTCACGTCATCCTGCGCACCGCCTGGGTCTACGGCGCCTACGGCAACAACTTCCTGAAGACGATGCTGCGGCTCGCCGGCGAGCGTGACCGGCTCCGCGTGGTCGGCGACCAGCACGGCTGCCCCACCGCGACGATCGACATCGCCGAGGCGATCCTCGCCGTCGACCGGACCTTGGCCCAAGGCGGACGGCCCTACGGCACGTATCACTTCGCCGGCACCGGGGACACGAGCTGGCACGGCTTCGCCGAAGCGATCGTGGCGGCGCAGGCGCCGCGCACCGGCCGCCACCCGCCGGTCGACGCGATCACCACGGACGAGTATCCCACACCGGCGCGACGCCCCGCCAACTCGCGGCTGGACTCGCGGCGCTTCGCGGAGACCTTCGGCATCCGGGCCGCACCCTGGCGGGAAAGGGTCGACGCCCTCGTCGCGCGATTGGTGCCGGACGCGCGTTAAAGCATCGGTCCGAAAAATGCGCGGCGGCTTTCGGACAAAGCTGACGCGATGACAACGACCCATGGCATCGGACCGCGTCCACGATGCGGTCCGATGCCAATGGGCGTCACGCCGTCGGCGATGACAGCGGCGCCCGGTCGGCGGCGAGGCTCGGATCGGCATGGTAGGCCGCGATCGTGTCGACGACCTGCGCCGATCCGAAGACGAGCGGCGACCTTTGGTGGATCTCCGTCGGCGTGACGTCGAGGATGCGCCGCCGACCATCCGTCGCCTTGCCGCCGGCGTGCTCGACGAGGAAGGCGATGGGGCTGACCTCGTAGAGGAGTCGCAAGCGTCCGGCGCCATAGCCCTCGCGCGCGTCGCCGGGGTACAGGAACACCCCGCCCCGCGTGAAGATACGGAAGGCGTCGGCGACCATGGAGGCGATCCAGCGCATGTTGTGGTTGCGCGAAAGGCGGCCGTCCTCGCCATGCGTGCAATCGTCGATGAAGGCCCGGACCGCCGGGTCCCAATGCCGGTAGTTCGACGCGTTGATCGCGTATTCATGGCTGTCGGTCGGAATCGTCATGGCCTTCGGCAATTGGACGAACTGGCCGACGCGCGGGTCGAGGATGAAGCCGGCCGTCGGCCCACCGATCGATAGCACGAAGATGGTCTGCGGCCCGTAGACGACGAAGCCGGCCCCGCGCTGCGCGCGACCGGGCTGCATGAAGTGCGCGGCCGGATCCTTCGCGTCGGGCAGCGCCGGCAGGATGGAGAAGATCGTGCCGATCGACACGTTCGCGTCGATGTTGGACGAGCCGTCGAGTGGATCGATGGCGACGACGAGGGACGCGCCGGCGTTCAGCACCTTCGGCTCAGCCAACTCCTCGGAAACGAGCACGGCGACCGGCGCGCCGGCCAGCGCCTCCGTGAACAAGCGATCGGTCAACAGGTCGAGGGCTTTCTGCACGTCGCCGTCGCTGTTGCGCGAACCACCCTGGGGCATGACGTCTTGCGCCAACGGCCCGAGCGCGATCTGCGTGGCGGTGGCGATCGCGGCACCGGCGATGGCGCGGATCGTGTCCGCCACGGGCACGAGGGCGGCATCCGTCTCGACCGCCGCCGCGAGGTAAGCGTCGAGCCTCATCCGCGTCTCCCTTGATTCCAGCACGTCGCCTCACTCCCGTCCTTCGACCGGCCCGCGGACGCGTTAGCACGAACGGCGCTCGAAGAATACGCGGCGTCCGGACGGAGGGACGGCCTGAAGCCGTCACGGACGTCACGACCAACGACCCAGGCCGACCGACCGATCGAGTGACTAGGTGAAGCTAACGCGAGCGTAATGAAGTGGACGCGAGTTCATGAAACGAGGCGGCGTCCAGCACCATTCCTCGGACAGGTCGACGGCGATCTCGAAGATCGATGGTCCCAGACCCAGGAGGAAAAACATCATGTCCAAACAGAAGATCACCAGGCAGTCCCTCATGGTCGCGGTCGCCGCGACCTCCATGTTGACCGCCGGCTACGCCTTCGCGGCCGACCAAGCCACGAACGGCGCCACGCCGAACGCCGGGACGCCGATGTCGGCGCGGGGTAAGGCGGTGGACAAGGACGTCGGCAAGCTCTCGATGGACGGGGCGCACGCTTACCAGGATGTCGCGCTCGCCCGCCTCGCCATCTTCGATGGGCGGACCGCCGACGCGAAGACGTTCGTCGACGCGGCCGATGCCGCCTTCGGCAAGGCGAAGACCGACCGCACCGTCTTCATCAAGGCCGAGGACGCGATGATGCCGGCCAACGACCAATCGAACGCCGCCGCCGCGACGAAGCAGGGCGCGTCGAACGCGACCCCATCGTCCCAGCCCAACGCGGCACCCGCCGACCAGGCACAGAATGGACAGATCCAGGACAGTCAAGCTCAAGCCGGCAAGGCGCCAAATGGCACCCAGGGCGCCGCGACGCCGAAGGCGTGGCTGCCGGTCGATGGCGAGATCAGCGTGAACGAGGACTTCTCACGAAACCCAGCGAAGGCCGCTGCCGTGACCGATGCCAACAAGAGCCTCGCCAACGGCGATCGCCAAGGTGCCATGGCCAAGTTGAAGCTGGCCCAGGTCGACCTCGACTACGTGGTGGCGGTGGTGCCGCTCGACCAGACGATCAACGACGTCCACCAGGCGGCGACGCTCATCGACGGCGGCAAGTTCTACCAAGCGAGCCAGCAGTTGCGGCAGGTCCAGGACAGCACGCGCTACGATTTGGTCGACTTCGTCGGCACGCCCGATGGCGCCAAGGGCGGCGCGCCCGCGAAGGGCGGACCGGCGGCCGCCACACCGATGACCGGCGCCTCGAAGCCGGCCATGAACCCCTAAGCGCCCCAGGTCGGCGGGCGCCCCCTCGACAGGGGGGGCGCCCTCCTGTATGCACCCGGCTCCAACTCAGAACAGCGTCCCGAAACGCTCGTCCCTCCGGGGACGGAACGGCCGAGAAGACCCCCATGAACATCATCCAGACCCTCGAGGCCGAACAGGTCGCGAAGCTCAACGCCTTGCGCCCGACCCCCGAGTTCCAGCCGGGCGACACCTTGATCGTCAACGTGAAGGTGAAGGAAGGCGAGCGCACCCGCGTCCAGGCTTACGAGGGGGTCTGCATCGCCCGCAACGGCGGTGGCCTCAACGAGAGCTTCACCGTCCGCAAGATCTCCTACGGGGAAGGCGTCGAGCGCGTGTTCCCGATCGTGTCGCCCAACATCGACTCGATCAAGGTGATCCGTCGCGGCAAGGTGCGGCGCGCCAAGCTGTATTACCTCCGCGACCGTCGCGGCAAGTCGGCCCGCATCGCCGAACGGCTGGAGACGCCCGCGGCCAAGGCGACGCGCGAGGCGGCCAAGAAGGAAGCCAAGGCCAGCGCCAAGGCGAAGGCGCAGTCGGCCGCCGAGTAGGCGCGGATCATCCCGGCGCGGAACGGACGCCGTCCGGACCGCGGCCGGAATGCTTCGCGGTGAGGTGGTCGAGCGCGACGGCGTCCGCCGCCTCGCCATCGACCGCGACGCGCTCGTTGAGGGTCCGCAGGGTCGCGAGGTCGAGCCCGGCGAAGACCGGTGCCAGCAAGCCGGCGATGGTCGGACGATTCCGTAGCACGGCGCCGCGCACGACCGGCGCCGGCGCGTAGACGGGCTGGGCATGGCGCTCATCCGCCAGCGCGCGCATTGCCAGCGCGGCGAGCGCCCCATCCGTCGCGTAGGCCATGGCCGCGTCGACGCCCGAGATGCCGGCGGATGCCGCCTTGATCGTCGCCGAGGTTTCCCCGCCCGACAAGACGAGGAGCTGCGCGGCGTCGAGGTGGAAGTCGTAGGTGCGCTCGAACGCCGGCAGGCCCGCCGCGCTCTCGACGAACTCGGCCGAAGCGGCGAGCTTGAGGCCCCGCGCCCCAGGACGTGGCGCGCCGCGCGACCAGCGGGCGAAATCGGCCAGGTTGGACAGCCCTTCCGCGCGGGCCAACGTTTCGGGCACCGCGATCACCCAGGTGTTGTCGGCCGGCGCCGGTCGCAGCCACGCGAGGCCGTTGGCGGCCTGGTCGAGCGTCCTCGCCCGCTCGTACCCGCTGGCCGGGTTCTTCCAAACCGCACCGCCGTCCTCGCCGAAGAAGAAGGCCGCGTTGCCGGTATACTCCGGGTACAGGTCGATGGCGCCGGACAGGATCGCGCGTCGGAGGATGGCGGTGGGACCGAGCGCCTGCCGCTCGAGGACCGGGATCCCGCCGGCACGCAGCGCCAACGCGATCATCGCGCCCAGGATCGGCCCTTCCACGTCGAGCTTGGACGCGACGACGACCGGTGCCTCCGCCCTCGCCGGCGGCGGGGCGAGGGCCATGCCGGCCCCGAGGACGCCGGCTCGCAGGAGGGCGCGGCGGCTCGGGCTCAAAACTCGATGCCCCGCTGCGCCTTCACGCCGGCGGCGAAGTGGTGCTTGACGAGCCCCATCTCCGTCACGAGGTCGGCCGCCTCCATCAAGGCCGGCTTGGCGTTGCGCCCGGTCACGACGACGTGCAGGTCGGGCCGCCGCGCGGCGAGGCGCGCCACCACCGCTTGGAGGTCGAGGTAGTCGTACCGCAGCGCGATGTTGAGTTCGTCCAGCACCAGGAGCCGGATCGCGGGATCGTCCATCAGCGCGCAGGCCTTGTCCCAGGCGCGTTCGGCGGCCGCGACATCGCGTGCGCGGTCCTGCGTTTCCCAGGTGAACCCCTCGCCCATCGTGTGCCAGGCGACGAGGTCGTCGAAGCGGGCCAGCGCGTGCTTCTCGCCGGTGTCCCACGCCCCCTTGATGAATTGCACGATGCCGACCGGCCAACCGTAGCCGAGCGCCCGCAGGACCAAGCCCATGGCGGCGCTCGTCTTGCCCTTGCCCGGCCCGGTGTGGACGACCAGCAGCCCTTTCGTGTCGATTGTCTTGGAGGCGACCTCGGCGTCCTGCGCGGCCTTGCGATTGGCCATCTTCCGCTTGTGGCGGTCGTCGGCGTCGGACGGATCGTTGGCGTTGGTCACGAAGGCTGCACCGTTGTGTTGCGAGGGGCTTGCGGAGCCGCGGCGCTCAAGCGGTCGACCCGTCGCCGCGCAGCGCCGCGAGCGGAACGGCGTGGGGGTGGGGACGGCCGGCCAGCATGGCGTCGATCAGCGCCAGCGCCTCCGCGCGACCACTGTTGCGGGCCTGCTCGAAGGGCGTCCACGTTTGCCGGAAGTCGAGCGGCGCGAACACCGCGCGGTAGCGGGCGAGTTCGCCGTGGGTCAGCGGCACGGCGCGGACGAAGGCCTTGTGCGCCGAGATCGTCAGGGCCTGCCGCCGGTCAGCCGGCGACAGCTCGAACTTGAGCGCATCGCCGCACAGCAGCAGGTGGCGCGCCGCGTCGTACAGGACGGCGTGACCGTCGAAGTGACCGCCGGTAAGGTGCAGCGTCATGCCCGGCAAGGGTTCGAGGTCGTCGTCGAAGGGCCAAGTCACCTGCAGGGCCGACGACCACGCGAAATCGGCGGCGGCGAGCGCCAGCTCGGGGTCGAAAGCGTCCTGCACCTGCCACAAGGCCCCGTAGGCGTGCGGGTGCGAGGCGCTCAGCACCGCCACGCCGCCGAGCGAGCGGACGTGGGCCAGCGCCGCCTCGCTGAACACGGTGCAGCCCTCGAACATGACGTTGCCGTTCGGCGTTTGGAGCACGTAGGCCGACGGCCCGATGCCGTCCACCGGCTCGTTCCAGAACCGCCAAGCCCCCGGCTCCAATTCCTCCCAGTGGCATGGATAGGCCGCGCGCGCCGCTTCGAGCGGGAGGAACCGCCAGCCGTCCCGCGGCACGACGTGGCGGGCGTCGAGGCACATCGGGCAGGACGGCGGCGTGGTGAAGTGACGCTGCCACCAGCCGCAGTTGGTGCAAAGGTGGGCGGGGAGGCGCAGCGCGTCGAGGAACGGGGACAGGCCTGGGGACATGGGACGCGGGTTCCGGCAGCGGGGAGGTCCTCGCGGTATAACGCGTCGGCAGTCTCCGCGAAGGCCGACGCGTGCGTTTGCCCCACGAGTTCCGGCGCCTCAAGTCCACCTGGTGTCTCAGGCGTCCTGGCGCATCAAACGCATCTTGGCGCCCGCCTTCTGGCAAGCGAGGAGGGCATGGTCGCCCCGCCGTCCTCAAACCAAGCGGTTCACCACCGCCAAGATCACCAGCAGCGCCAATCCCAAACCGAGACTGTAGGCGATCAACTTCTTCTCGATGGGCAGGAGCGGCTCCGCGCCGCCGGCGCTCATCTCCTCGCGCAAGGCGGCGGCGCGCAGGTCGTCGATGCGCGGATCGCCGGTGGGGATGTCGCGGGCCATGGTGTGGATCCTCGTTCAGCCGACCAGCGGGGGTTTGACGCCGCTGTAGAACAACCAGGAGATGAACAGCCCGACCCACACCACGAACCCGAACAGGCTGACGACGTAGATGGCGACGAGCTTGCCGAAGCCCTCCTGCCACAGCTTGCGAACGTCCGAGAGCACGCCGATCGAGAAGAAGGTCATGATGAAGAAGATGACGCGGAACGCGTTGGCGTCCGCGATGGACGGGGTGAGCCGGGCGACGGTCGACGGCCCGGCCGAACCGGCGATGGCGAGCCCGATCGCGAAGGTGACGAGGAAGCCCAGGATGAACTTGGGGAAGCGTTCCCAGATCTCGGCGGGCCGCGCCTTGGCACCGCCGGTGGCGACGTTGACGTGGTTCGTCCAGATGTAGGCCAGGATGAAGGCCCAAACGCCGATGAAGACGTCGATGAAGATCTTGATGGCGGCGGTGGTGCTCAGGATCCAGCCCGGCTGGTACTTGATGCCGGCGGCGGCGGCCTTCGCCATGATCAGCGCTTCGGTGATGCCGCCGCTCGCCACGGCCGCGCCGTCGCTCTTCACCGCCAGGCCCATCCAGGCGGCGGCGACGAACGGGTCGCGCCACAGGAAGGTTTGCGCCAGGAACGGCAGGACCAGCACCTCGACCATCGCGAAGACGACAACCAGAGACGACACCAGGATGGGTACGGCCGGCCGAGCGCGGATCGCGCTGCCGGTCGCGATGGCGGCGGCGACGCCGCAGATGGAGATGCCCGAGGCAAGCGGCACCGCCCACTCGCGCTTCAGCCCGAACCACGTGCGGGCGACGAAGTACACCACCGACCAATAGATGAGGTAGGCCTCGACGATGGCCGCCAGCCCGCGCAGCAGGATCGAGCCGGCCAGGTTGAACTTGCCGGCGATCGTCGTGGCGACGAAGCCGCCGAGGATCACGATGGCGATCTTGATGTAGAGTTCCGGCCGCACCGCCTCCCCGAGCCAGGCGGCGAAGCGGGGGAAGACGTTGGCGATGACGAGGCCGGCGAGCAGCGCCACGATGAAGCCGCCCTCGTTGGTCAGCTTCAGCGACCAGCCGAGGCCGAACTTCGCGTAGTCCGCCGAGGTCACGGCGGCGACGTGGGCGTAGCTCCCGAGCGCCCACGCGGCGTAGGCGATGAGGAACAGGGCGGCGAAGCGCGGGGCGAATCGCCTGGCGTCAAGGCCGAGCGTGGCCGCGCCGGCGGTCAACGCGACGAGCAGCGCCGCGAAGGTGGCGAGCAGCGACCCGCCCCCGCCCAGCCCGGCGAAGGCGGCATCGGCCGGCTTCAACGCGTTCGCCGCGTCCGTCCAAACCGCCGTCGTGACGACCCAGCCGAGCAGGTCGGGACCGACGAGCCCGGCGAGGGCCGCCGCAAAGATGGCGAAGCCGATGATGACGGCCAGCCAATCCTCCGTGAGCGGATCGATCGTGGTGGTTCGCGCCAGCGTTGCATCCGTCATGCGAAGGTCTCGGCGGGGCCGTGCGGCCCCGGTCGGCGCAGATGTCCGGCACGGCCGCGCGCGTCGTCAAGCCACGCGAAACGAATGCTCCGGCGGACGCCCGAGCGAAGAGATTTTTCCTACCGACCACCGGAACGGGGTAGGATCATGCGCGCCGACGTCGCTCGGGACAGCGCGCACCCACCATTGACACCCCCGCGTCCCGGCGTAGGGTGCGACCAGCAACGGTCCCTCGATCCGAGGGTGAAAAGGGAATGTGGTGCGGCGTCGGGCCAAGGTCCGTCACCAAAACCACGGCTGCCCCCGCAACTGTCGGCGGAGAGGCGCGTCAGGGGTCCATCCCCGGCCACTGGGAAACCGGGAAGGCGACGCGCCGGCACACTCCGCGAGCCAGGAGACCTGCCGCTGCGATCGTCGACGACTGGGCGGGGTGTCCCGAGCCGTCCCGATGCCCGGACCGCGGCTTGGGTCGCGCGCTCGGGCGAACCGTCATGACACCCGCGATCCGCTCCCGCGCGCTGGCGGAAGCCCCGAGGTGTCAGATGCACGACCTTTCGCCCCGCACCAAGCCTGTCCCCTCACGGCCGGCCGGCAAGGTGCCCGTGACCATCGTCACCGGCTTCCTCGGCGCCGGCAAGACGACGCTGATCGCCAACGTGCTGCGCTCCGCCAAGGGTCGGCGGCTGGCCCTCGTGATCAACGAGTTCGGCGACCTCGGCGTCGACCGCGAGATCCTGCGCGGTTGCGCCACCGATGCCTGCCGCGACGACGCCATCATCGAACTCGCCAACGGCTGCATCTGCTGCACCGTCGCCGACGACTTCGTGCCGGCGATCGAGGCGCTGCTCGCCGCCGACCCGCCGCCCGAGCACATCATCATCGAGACGTCGGGGCTCGCCCTGCCCAAGCCGCTCGTCAAGGCGTTCGACTGGCCGGACATCCGCCGCCGCCTGACGGTGGACGGGGTGGTCGCGGTGGTGGACGGCGCGGCGGTCGCCGCCGGCCGCTTCGTCGACGATCCCGCCAAGCTCGCGGCGCAGCGCGCGGCCGACCCCAACGTGGAGCACGACAACCCGCTGGAGGAGGTGTTTGAGGACCAGCTACTTTGCGCCGACCTCGTGGTGCTCAACAAGACCGACCTGATGGATGCGGAGGCGATGACGCGCGTGGAAGGCGAGATCCGCGCGACCATCCCCCGCGCGGTCAAGGTCGTCGCCACCGCCGGCGGCCGTGTCGACGCCGCCGTGTTGCTCGGCCTCACAGCCAGGGCCGAGGACGACCTCGCCGCCCGCCCCTCGTGCCACGACGCGGAGCCGGATCACGACCACGACGACTTCGACACCTTCGTGATGGCGGTCGACGCGGTGGCCGAGCCGGACGCCTTCCTGCGCAAGCTGGCGAGCGTGGCGGCGACCCACGACGTGCTGCGCGTGAAGGGCTTCGTCAGCGTGGACGGCAAGCCGATGCGCCTGCTGGTGCAGGGGGTGGGCGCGCGCTTCGCCCAGAGCTTCGACCGGCCGTGGGCACCCGGCGAGGACCGGCGGGGGCGCCTGGTGGTCATCGGCGCCAAGGGCTTCGACGCCGGCGCCATCCGCGCGGCGCTCGCGGCCTAGCCGATGCACCTGCTGCGCACGGAGGGCCGGACGATCGCCGAGGCGGAGGCGGCGGTCGATCTCGGTCAGACGCCGGGCGACGTCGTGATCCTCTCGTTCTCCGACAGCGACCTCGGCGCGCTCGCCGCCGCCGCGCAGGGGCGCGACGGTGGGCCGAGCCTGCGGCTGGCGTCGCTGGCGCAGCTGAAACACCCCTACTCCGTCGACCTCTACGCCGGGCGCATGCTGGCGCAGGCGCGCTTCGTGCTGGTGCGGCTGCTGGGCGGCCTCGACTATTGGCGCTACGGCGTGGATGAGTTCGCGCGAGTCGCCCGCGAACGCGGCCTCGCGCTGGCGGTGGTGCCGGGCGACGCCCGCGCCGACGAACGGCTGGATGCCGCCTCCACCCTGCCGGTGGAGGACCTGCGCCGCATCTGGCGCTACTTCCAGGAGGGCGGCACCGGCAACATGGGCTCGCTGCTCGGATGGATCGACAGCCACGGCGGCGGCGCCGCGCCCTGGTCCGAGCCGAGCGCCGTGCCCCCGGCCGGCCGCTACATCGCGGGATGCCGCCACGTACCCGACGCGGTCGGCCGCGCCGCGATCGTCTTCTACCGCTCGATGGTGCTGGCCGGCGATTGCGCCCCCGTGGTCGCGCTGGCCGACGCGCTGGCGGCGCGGGGGATCGCCGTCACCGCCCTTTATGCCACGAGCCTGAAGGACCCGGCCGCCGCCGCCATCCTCGCCAAGGCGATCGCCGACGGCGCGCCCGGCGTGATCGTCAACACCACCGCCTTCTCGGGTCGCGGTGACGCGACGCCGAGCGTGTTGGATGCCGCCGACGCCCCCGTGCTCCAGGCGATCCTCGCCGGCGCCACCGCCGAGCAATGGCGCAACAACCCGCGTGGGCTCGGGCCGGCCGACCTCGCCATGAACGTCGTGCTGCCTGAGATGGACGGGCGGCTCGTCACCGCCGCCATCTCGTGCAAGGCGGAAAGCCCGCGCAGCGCGGCGCTCCAATTCACCCGGCTGGTGCACCGCCCGATCGCCTCTCGGGTCGACCACGTGGCCGACCTCGCCGCCGCCTGGCTGCGCCTGCGCCATACCCCGGCGGACCAGCGGCGGATCGCCTGCGTGCTGTCGGACTATCCCGGCCGGGGCGGGCGCGAGGGCTACGCGGTCGGCCTCGACACGCCGGCGAGCGTCGCCGCCATCCTCGCTGACCTGCGCGCCGCCGGCTACGCGATCGGCGACCTGCCGTCGACGGCCGAGATGATGGCGGCGCTGAAACGGCCGGGCGCGTCCCTGCCGCTCGCCGACTACCGCACCCTCCTCGCCACGCTGCCCGCCGCCTTCGCCACCCACGTGACCGAGCGGTGGGGCGACCCGGCCATTGATCCCGCGCTGGTGGACGGCGCCTTCGCCTTGCCGCTGATCGAGACCGGCAACCTCGTGCTCGCCTTGCAGCCGGACCGGGGCGCGCGCGACAGCCGCAAGGGCGACTACCACGACGCCGCCCTGCCGCCCTGCCATCGCTACGTCGCCTTCCACCTGTGGCTGCGCCACAGCGCGCGTCCCCACGCGCTGATCCACTGCGGTACGCACGGCACGCTGGAATGGCTGCCGGGCAAGCCGGTCGCGCTCGACGCCACCTGCGCGCCCGAGGCCCTGCTCGGGCCGATGCCGGTGATCTACCCCTTCATCGTCAACAATCCCGGCGAGGCGGCGCAGGCCAAGCGCCGCCTCGCCGCGCTGACGCTCGGGCATATGACCCCGCCGCTGGTCGAGGCCGGCACGCACGGCGCGGCGATCGAGCTGGAAGCCCTGTTCGACGAATACGCCGCCGCCGAGGCGCTCGACCCAAAGCGCGCGGCCATCATCGCCCGCACCCTGGTCGAGCGCGCGACGGAGACCGGGCTGGCGGCCGAGGCCGGGGTGGACCCGTCCGCCGGCCGCTCGGCGCTCCAAGCGCTCGACGCCTGGCTCTGCGACGTCAAGGAGATGGCGATCCGCGACGGACTCCACACCTTCGGCCGGGGTGAGGATGCAGCCTGCGCCCACGGCGAGCGCCGGGGCCTGCTGGCCGCGCTCGACGGCCGCTTCGTGCCGGGCGGCCCGGCCGGGGCGCCCTCGCGCGGCCGGGCGGACGTGCTGCCGACCGGGCGCAACCTATACGGCACCGACCCGCGCGCCGTGCCGAGCCGCACCGCGACGGAAATCGGCCGCCGCGCCGCCGACGCGGTGGCCGAGCGCTACGCCCAGGATCACGGCGACTGGCTCCGCACGCTGGTCGTCGACCTGTGGGCCAGCGCCACCATGCGCACCGGCGGCGAGGATTTAGCCCAGGCGATGGTGCACCTCGGCGTCCAGCCCACCTGGGACCACGGGAGCGCCCGCGTGTCCGGCTTCGTGATCCTGCCCTACGCCAACCTGGAGCGGCCACGCGTCGACGTCACCCTGCGCATCTCCGGCCTGTTCCGCGACGTCTTCCCCGCGCAGATCACGCTGTTCGACCAGGCGGTGCGGGCCGTCGCCGCGCTCGACGAGGAGGACGCGATCAACCCGCTCGCCGCCGCGCGCCGGGCCGGCGAGGGCAAGGGGGACGGCCTTGGCGCGCGCATCTTCGGCGCGGCACCCTCGCTCTACGGCATCGGGCTCGGCCGGACACTCGACGCCGATCCGATGGCGACGCGCGAGGATCTCGGCCGCGCCTACCTCGGGGCCGGCTCGCACAGCTACGGCGGTGCCGACGCGCGGGGGGTCGGCGCGGGGCGTGCCTTCGAGGAACGCGTCGCCGCCGCCGACGCCTTCGTCCACGTCGGCGACATGGCGGAGGCCGACGTGCTCGACGCGCAGGCGAGCTTGGAGGCCGAAGGCGGCTTCGCCGCCGCCGCCCACGCGCTCGGCACGACACCGGCGCTCTACCACCTCGATGGCGGGAAGACGAACCGCCTCACCGTCCGGACTCAGGCGGAAGAGATCGCTCGCGTGATGCGCGGCCGTGCCGCCAACCCGCGCTGGATCGCCGGCCAGATGCGCCACGGCCATCGCGGCGCGGCGGAGATCGCGGAAACGGTGGACAACCTTTACGCCATGGCGGTGATGAGCGACGCGGTGGCGAGCCGGCACTTCGACATGATGTTCGCCGCCACCTGCGGGGCGCCGCACGTCCGCGCCTTCCTGCTCGGGGCCAACCGCGACGCCGCCCGCGCGATCGCCACCCGGTTCCGCGACGCGGCGCGGCGCGGCCTGTGGACGAGCCGCCGCAACTCGGACGCGGCAACCCTCGACGACATGCTGGAAGTGGCCGCGTGAGCGAGCCTTCGCGCAAAGGTTGGTGCCCCGGCGCGCTGCGGCCGATGATGGCGCGCGACGGGCTCATCGTGCGCCTGCGCCCGACCGGCGGCATCCTGTCGGCCGCCACCGCGCGGGCGGTCGCCGACTGCGCGGAGCGATGGGGCGACGGCGCGCTCGACCTCACCGCGCGCGCCAACCTGCAGCTGCGCGGCGTCACGGAACGGGCGCTCCCCGCGCTGCAGGCCACCCTGCGCGACCTCGACCTGCTCGACGCGAGCACAGCGGGTGAGGCCGTCCGCAACGTGGTCGCCAGCCCGCTCGCGGGGCTGGGCGCCGGCCCGGACATCCGGCCGCTCGTTGCCGCGTTGGAAGCGCGCCTCACGAGCGATCCAGCGCTCCACGCGCTCCCCACCAAGTTCGGCTTCCTCGTCGATGACGGCGGTACGCCGAGCCTCGCGGACGTGAACGCCGACGTGCGCTTCACCTGGATCGGGGACGCCTACGCGATCGGCCTCGGCGGCGCGCGGGGCGCCGCGATCGGCTCGTGCGGGGCCGGCGACCTCGTCCCGCGCGCCGCCTCCATCGCCGTGGCAGCCATAGGCCTGTTCGCCCGCACGGACGTCCGCCGCATGCGCGGCCTGCTCGACGCCTTCGGCGCCGAGGTCGTCGCGCGCGCCTGCGGCGGCGTGCTCGCGCCGTCCGCCATCGGCGGCGACGTCGACGCGCGAGGCACCGTCGTGGTCGGGCGGCGCACCTTCGGCGGCGTGCCGACCCTCGGCCTCGCCGCACCTTACGGGGCGCTCGATGCCGCGATGCTGCGACGCGCCGCAGTCCTCGCCGCGCGGACCTCCCTGGGCGAGCTGCGGCTGACGCCGTGGCGCACGATCCTCATCCCGGGCTTCGACGAGCCGGTGCCGGAAGCGACCGGCTTCATCATCGACGGAAGCGACCCGCGCCTCGCCATCTCCGCCTGCGTCGGGCGGAACGGCTGCGCGCGCGGCACGACCGACACCCGCGTGGACGCCACCGCGCTCGCGGCGACGCTGCCGGCCGGCGCGTCGCTCCACGTGTCCGGCTGCGCGAAAGGCTGCGCCAAGGCGGCGCCCTCCACGTTCACGCTGGTCGCTCGTGAGGGACGTTACGACCTCGCGCGCGAAGCTCGCGCCGGCGATGCCCCGCGGCGACGCGGTCTCGATCTCGCGCGGGCCCGCGATGCCATCTTGGTGCCGGCGTGAGCGGGCGCCTGCGGATCGTCGGCATCGGGCCGGGACCGGCGGAGTGGGTGACGCCCGAGGCCACCGCCATCCTGACCGAGGCGACCGACCTCGTCGGCTACGCGCCCTACCTCGCGCGCCTGGTGCCGCGCCCCGGCCAAGCGATCCACGCCAGCGACAACAGGGTGGAGATCGACCGGGCGCGCGACGCCCTGGACCTCGCCGCGCGCGGCGCGTCCGTGGCGGTGGTGTCGGGCGGCGACCCCGGCGTCTTCGCGATGGCCGCCGCCGTGTTCGAGGCGATGGAGGCGGGTGATCCCGCTTGGCTGGCGCTCGACGTCGCGGTCGCGCCAGGGGTCACGGCGATGCAGGCCGCCGCCGCGCGGCTCGGCGCGCCGCTCGGACACGATTTCTGCGCGATCTCGCTCTCGGACAACCTGAAACCCTGGCCGCTGGTGGCCAAGCGCCTGCGCGCCGCCGCCGAAGGCGACTTCGTCATCGCGCTCTACAATCCCGCCTCGCGGGCACGGCCGACCCAGATCTTCGACGCGTTCGCCCTGCTGCGAGACGTCAAGGCGGCGGACACGCCGGTCGCCTTCGCCCGCGCGGTCGGGCGAGCGGACGAGCGCGTCACGCTCGCCACGCTGCGCGACGCCGACCCCGGCCTCGCCGACATGAGCACGCTCGTCCTGATCGGCTCGGGCGCCACCCGGCTCCTGCCGCGCCCCGGCTTGCCCCCCATCCTCTACACGCCGCGACGGGCGGACGCATGAGCGGCGATCGCCGCCAGGGCCTCGTCGACGCCCATCGTGCCATCGGCCTCCATGGGGCGCCGGACCAGGATCACCGGCAGGCCGAGCGCGCGCGCCGCCGCCAGCTTGGGCGCCGCGGCCTCGCCGCCGCTGTTCTTGGTGACGAGCACGTCCACGCGATGCTTGACCATCAGGCGGTGCTCGCTCGCGAGGTCGAAGGGCGGCCTCGCGGCGACCACGACGGCGTCCGGCAGGCCATGGCCCATCCTCGGCGGGTCGATGGTGCGAACGAGGTAATGGTGCTGCGGCGCCGCGGCGAAGGCGGCGAGCTGAAGGCGCCCCACGGTCAGGAACACGCGGCGCGGCGCGGCGCCCAGCGCGACGGCGGCGGCGGCCATGTCGGGAACCTCCTCCCAGCGATCGTCCGCTCCCGCGCGCCAGGGCGGCCGCCCGACGCGGAGAAGCGGCACGCCGACCTCGCTTGCCGCGAGGCGCGCGTTGGCAGACATGCGCGCGGCGAAAGGATGGGTGGCATCCACCAGCAGGTCGATCGCTTCCGCGCGCAGGTGCGCGGCGAGGCCGGCGGCACCGCCGAAGCCGCCCACGCGGGTCGGCAACGGCTGCGGGGCGGGCGCCCGCGTGCGGCCGGCGAGCGACAAGCGGGCATCGAGGTCGTCCCGCCCTGCGAGCGCGCGGGCCAGGGCGGTCGCCTCGGTCGAGCCACCCAGGATCAGCACGCGCAACGACGCGAACGACGATGACACCGCATACCCCCTGGCTGACGGTCATCGGCATCGGCGAGGACGGCCGCGACGGCCTTTCCCTTGCCGCGCGCAGGGCGCTGGCGCAAGCGCGCCTCGTGATCGGCGGTCGGCGGCACCTGGCGCTCGCCGCCCCCCTCGACGCGGAGACGATGGCGTGGCCCTCCCCGCTCACCGACGCCGTGCCGGCGATCCTGGCGCGGCGGGGCGAGCCGGTGTGCGTCCTGGCGTCGGGCGACCCGTTCTTCCACGGCATCGGCACCCTGCTCGCGGCGCACGTGCCGGCGAACGAGTTCGCCTGCCTGCCGGCGCCATCCAGCCTCAGCCTGGCCGCCGCCCGGCTGGGCTGGACCCGGCAGGATTGCGCGGAGGTGTCGCTGCACGGCCGCGACTTGCGCCGGATCATCCCGCACCTCCAGCCCCGCGCGAAGGTGCTGTGCCTGACCTGGGACGGGACGACGCCGGCCCTGCTCGCCGCGCTGCTGCGCGAGCGCGGGATGGACGGCACGACGATCCACGTCCTGCAAAGCCTCGGCGGTCCGCGCGAGGCAGTCGCGAGCACCACCGCAGCGCACTTCGACCTGGGCGATATCAACGCGCTGAACGTGGTGGCCCTCGACGTCGTGGCCGCCGACGGCGCCCGCACGATCCCCCTCTCGCCAGGGCTGCCGGACGAGTGGTTCGAGCACGACGGTCAGATCACCAAGCGCGAGATCCGCGCGGTGACGCTCGCCGCGCTGCGCCCGTTCCGGGGCGCGCACCTGTGGGACGTCGGGGCCGGCTCCGGGTCGGTCGCGATCGAGTGGTGCCTGCTCGATCCCCGCAACCGGGCGACCGCCATCGAGGCGCGGGCGGACCGGGCGGCGCGGGCGGCGCGCAACGCCGGCACCCTCGGCGTGCCCGACCTCGCGGTCGTGACCGGGCGCGCGCCCGCCGCCCTGGCCGGCCTGACCGCGCCGGACGCGGTCTTCATCGGTGGCGGCGTGGGCGAGGGTACCCTCCTCGATGTCGCCTGGGCGGCGCTGCCGCGCGGCGGCCGCCTCGTCGTCAATGCCGTGACGCTGGAAACGCAGGCGCTGCTGATCGGGACGCGCGCCCGGTACGGTGGCGACCTGACCACCATCGCCGTGGCCCGCGCGGAACCGGTCGGCGGCTTCCACGGCTGGCGTCCGGCGATGCCGGTCACGCAATGGGCGGCGAGTAAACCGTGACGGACGAACGGAGATCGGCGGACCATGATCGGCGGACCATGATCGCGATCGGCGTCGGTTGCCGCAAAGGTTGTCCGCCGGGCGACATCCTCGCGCTGGTTCGCGACGCGCTCGCCGCCCTGCCCGGCTCGACGCCGACCGGCCTGTTCACCGTGACGGAGAAGCGAGGCGAGCCGGGATTGGCGGCGGCGGCGGCGGCGCTCGACCTGCCGCTCGTCTTCCTCGATCGCCCCGCGCTGCGGCACGTCGCCGGCGACGTGCGGAGCGTCTCCCGCCGCGTCGAGGCCATGTTCGGCCTGCCCTCGGTCGCCGAGACGGCGGCGCTCGCCGGTGCCGGTCCCGGCGCCGTGCTGCTGGTGGGACGCCGCGCCAACCCGCGCGCGACCTGCGCCATCGCCGGCCCGAGGACGCCATGACCGTGCATTTCATCGGCGCCGGCCCGGGCGCGGCCGACCTCATCACCTTGCGCGGGCGCGACCTCATCGCCGCCTCGCCGGTGTGCCTCTACGCCGGCTCGATCATCCCGCGCGCGCTGCTCAACCACTGTCCGCCGGGCGCGCGGATCGTCGACACGGCAGGGCTCGACCTCGACGGCATCGTCGCGGAGATGGTCCGCGCGGAAAAGGCCGGGCTCGACGTGGCGCGGCTGCAATCGGGCGACCTGTCGATCTGGAGCGCGGTCGGCGAGCAGTTGCGCCGCCTCGACGCGCTCGGCATCCCCTCCACGCTGACGCCGGGCGTCCCGGCCTTCGCCGCCGCCGCCAGCGCGCTGCGACGCGAGCTGACCCTACCGGGCGTCGCGCAGAGCGTGGTGCTCACACGGACGAGCGGACGGGCCTCCGCCATGCCGCCCAAGGAAACGCTCACCACCTTCGCGGCGGCCGGCGCGACGATGGCAATCCACCTGTCGATCCACGCGCTCGAGCGCGTCGTGGCCGAGTTGACGCCCTTCTACGGCCCCGACTGCCCGGTCGCGATCGTCGCCTGGGCGTCGTGGCCGCAGGAGCGGGTGGAACGGGGCACGCTCGCCACGGTCGTCGCCGCGATGGCCGCCGACCCGGTGGAGCGCACCGCCCTGATCCTGGTCGGACCGGCGCTCGCGGCGGACGACTTCGGCCCGAGCGCCTTGTACGACGCCGACTACCGGCGCCGCTTCCGGCCGTGACGCCTAAGCGGGCGCCAAGCAGCACTTCTTGGCCTTCTTGCCGCTGCCGCAAGGACATAGGTCGTTACGGCCGACGTCGCGCATGGGATTGACGTAGGGCTCCGGCGCGCCGTTCCAATCGGCCCAGGCGAGCGCGGCGCCGACGTCGTCGATGGTACCCGCCTGCGTCTGCTCGAAACGGGCGGCGTCGCCGGGATCGCGCAGGGCGATCGCCAAGTCCTCGTCGAAGTGCTCGCGATCGAGCAGGTTCTCCGGCAGTCGGTCGTCGCTCCACAACGGTTCGACGCGGGACGCCAAATCCTCCAGCCCGAGCTGCGCGATCGCCTCCAACAAGCCGTACCAACCCATGTCGCGGGCCGGCGCCAGGCGCTCGTCGTCGTAGCGCACGATGAAGGCCGCCATCACGTCGCGCCCGATGCGCTCCTGGAAGGTCAGGAAGGCGGCCGCCCGCCACAGGGCGTCGCGGACGAACTCGTCGACGGCGGCATCGGCGATGGTGTCGAACAGCGCGTCCGCGTCGCCGTCGTAGAGGCTGGCGACAATCTTGGGCAGCGTCTCGGTCAGGGCATCGCCGAGCACCGCCTCGACCTCGTCGGTCGGCCGGCGCAGGAGGCGCAGCAGCGGCGGGCACGAGGGCTGGTCGCGCAGCTGGGCGAGGATGTGCAGGCCGAGGAAGAGCTGCGAAAGCTCCGCGTCGCTCAGCGCGAGGCCACGGGCGGCGCGCCCGAGCAACGCTCGTAGGATCGGCACCGACTGCAGGGGCTGGCGCAGACAGGCCTCGACCGCCTCGGCCGGGTACCCGCGCTCCTGTGCGAGGGCTTCGACGTGCTGCTGGATCGACGCGAGTGGCATCGCGAATGGCCTTAAGACTAGGTAACCCGCGCGCGGCGGGCTCGGCGCCGAAGGGCGTGGCGGCGCTACGCCTCGGCGGTCTTCTTCGGCGTCAGTATCTGCCGACCCTTATACATGCCGGTCTTCAGGTCGACGTGGTGCGGGCGGCGGAGTTCGCCGGAATCCTTGTCCTCGACGTAGGTCGGCGCGGCGAGCGCGTCGGCGGAGCGGCGGAAGCCGCGCTTCATCGGGGACGTCTTGCGCTTGGGAACGGCCATGGGATCAATCCTCGGGGGAGCGCTCGTCCCTCGTGGGAAAAGCCACGCGGCGGCCTGGGGCAACCCGCGCAAAGGTCTGGGAAGCGGCCTGTTACACCAGCCGCGCCCCCTTGGCTAGCCCGGCACGAGCGCGGCGGCCACGGCGTCACCCATCGCGCCCGTCGACACGGCGGTCTGCCCCTCCCCCTTGATGTCGGCGGTGCGCAGGCCCCGCGCCAGCACGGCGGCGATCGCCGCCTCCACGCGGTCGGCGATGTCCGCACGATCGAAGGTGGTGCGGAGCGCCATCGCCAGCGAGCCGATCATCGCCAGCGGGTTGGCGAGGCCACGGCCGGCGATGTCGGGGGCGGAGCCGTGCACCGGCTCGTAGAGCGAGCGGCGCCGCCCGGTCGCCGCGTCGACGTCGCCCAGCGAGGCGGAGGGCAGCATGCCGATCGACCCCGTGAGCATGGCGGCCACGTCAGACAGCAGGTCGCCGAACAGGTTGTCGGTGACGATCACGTCGAAGTGCTTGGGGTTGCGCACGAGCTGCATGCCGAGCGAGTCCGCCAGCTGGTGCTCCAGCGCGACGTCGGGATAGTCGCGCGCGCCCATGGCGGTGATGACCTCGCGCCACAGCACGCCGGACTTCATGACGTTGCGCTTCTCCGACGAGCACAGCCGTCCGCCCCGTCGACGGGCGAGCTCGAAGGCGACCCGGCCGATCCGCTCGATCTCGTAGGTGTCGTAGACCTGCGTGTCGATCGCCCGGCGCTGGCCGTTGCCGAGGTCGCGGATCTCCTTGGGTTCGCCGAAGTACACGCCGCCGGTCAGCTCGCGCACGATCACGATGTCGAGCCCGTCGACGACCTCCCGCTTCAGCGAGGAGGCGTCCACCAGCGCGGGGTAGCAGATCGCCGGGCGCAGGTTGGCGTAGAGCGCCATGTCCTTGCGCAGGCGCAGCAATCCCGCCTCGGGACGCACCTCGTAGGGCACGCCGTCCCATTTGGGGCCGCCGACCGCGCCGAGCAGCACGGCGCCGGCCGCCTGCGCGCGCGCCACGTCCTCGTCCGAGATCGGCACGCCGTGGACGTCGATGGCCGCGCCGCCGACCAGGCCTCGCATCACGTCGAACCGGGCCGCGCCCCCCTTCTCCAGGACGCCGATTACCTTCTCGACCTCCGCCATGACCTCGGGGCCGATCCCGTCGCCGGGCAGGAGGAAGAGGGAGTAGCTGGTCATGGACGGGTCTCGCTGGTCTCGTCGGTCCGTGGAAGCACGGCCGGCAATCCGTGACCAGCCAACGGAGCGACCGAAGGCCAGACACGCGTCTTTAGGTAAGGATACCTTACACTCGATCCGGCGCTAGGTCAACGCGGCGGTGCGTGCGGCGACGGGCGCTGTGTCAGCCGACCGGACCGAACCCTTCCAGCACGATCTTGCCCCGCGCCGTGCCGCTCTCGATCAGCGCGTGGGCGCGCTTCAGGGTGGCGGCGTCGATGGGTGCCAACCGCTCGGTCATCGTGGTCCGCAGCACGCCGGCATCGACCAGGCGCGACACCTCGTTCAACAGCCGACCCTGCTCGGCGACGTCGGGCGTGTCGAACATCGGGCGGGTGAACATGAACTCCCAGTGCACCGACGCCGACTTGCGCTTGAAGGCGTTGACGTCGAGCGTCGCGGGATCGTCGATCAGCGCGAAGTGGCCCTGCGGCGCCAGCATCGCGGCAATGTCGGCGAGGTGCCGCGCCGTCTGGGTGGTCGAGAACACGAAGCCCGGCGCGCCGATGCCGAGCGCGGCGACCTCCCCGGCCAGCGGCTTGGCATGGTCGATCACGTGATGCGCGCCCATGGCGGTCACCCAGGCCGCCGTTTCCGGCCGCGAGGCAGTGCCGATCACCGTCAGGTCGGTCAACGCGCGGGCGAGCTGGACCGCGATGGAGCCGACGCCGCCGGCGCCGCCGACGACCAGGATCGCCGGCGCGGCGCCGGGCACCGGGCGGCGCACGTCGAGGCGGTCGAACAGGGCTTCCCAGGCGGTGATCGCCGTCAGCGGCAAGGCGGCGGCCGCCGCCCAGTCGAGCGACGCCGGCTTGGCGCCGACGATGCGCTCGTCCACCAGGTGGAACTCGGCGTTGGTGCCGGAACGGTTCAGCGTGCCGGAGTAGAACACGGCGTCGCCGGGGCGGAACAGGGTGGCCTCGGCGCCGACGGCGGCGACGGTGCCGGCTGCGTCCCAGCCCAGCACCTTCCAGCCGTCCTCGTCCGGGGCGGCACCGCGGCGCACCTTTGTGTCGACCGGGTTGACCGACACCGCCCGGACTTCGACGAGGATGTCCCGCCCCTTAGCCACCGGCCTGGGCAACTCGACGTCAACGAGGGACTCGTCGCGATCGATGGCCCCCGGCTGCCTGTAACCGACCGCGCGCATCCCGAACCTCCACGTTTGCCTGGGGCCAATGATATGCCGTACGACGCACTTCAAAAATACGCACATCTTTCGCCCCTAGTATCGAGAAGGATACCGTCATGGCCAAGACCCGGCACTTGCGGTCCGATTGCAGCCCCGGCTGCGCGGTCGAGGCGGCGATCAGCCTGATCGACGGCAAGTGGAAGTGCATCGTGCTCTTCCACTTGCTGGAGGGCACGATGCGCTTCAGCGAGATCCGGCGCCGCGTGCCGGGCGTGACGCAGCGCATGCTGACCAACCAGCTGCGCGAGCTGGAGGCGGACGGCCTGATCGCGCGGGTGGTCTACGCCGTCGTGCCGCCCAAGGTGGAGTACAGCCTGTCCCCGCTCGGTCGCAGCCTGGAGCCGGTGCTCGGGGCGCTGAAGGCGTGGGGCGATGCCAACAGGGCCCTGTTCGCCGCGCCGCGCGGCGCGCCAACCCTCGCGGCACCGGCGAGTCCATCCCCCGCCTCGTGATGACGGCGGCGCCAGCACCCCTTACATAGCTTGAGCCGCGGCCAGGGGGTTCGCGTCGCGAGGCCCGCTTGCCGTTCTTCTCCGATCTCATCTTCGAAGCCCGCGCCATCGCGCAGACGTTCACCGAGGCGGTCGGGACGCCCGTGCTCCGGCTCGGCGTCACCGGCCTGTCGCGCGCCGGCAAGACGGTGTTCATCACCGCGCTGATCCAGCACCTGACGGAGCGCGGCCACGCGACGGATCGCGGGATGGCGGGCGGGCGCGGCGCCCTGCCGGTGTTCCGCGTGATGGCCGAGGGCCGCCTGACCAGGGGCCGGCTGGAGCCGCAGCCCGACGACGCGGTGCCGCGCTTCGCCTACGAGGACCATCGCGCCTCCCTGCGCGGTGGCGCCGACGGCGGCGCCCGCCACTGGCCGGAGTCGACGCGGCGCGTGTCGGAGGTCCGCATCCGGCTGGAGTTCGAGCGGGCCGGCGGCCTGCGCGCCGGGCCGGCGGCGATGATCCTCGACATCGTCGACTACCCCGGCGAGTGGCTGCTCGACCTGCCGCTGCTCGGCAAGAGCTACGCGGAATGGTCGGCGGAAACGTTGGAAGCGAGCGCGTCTGCCGCCCGCGCGAGCCTCGCCGCCGCGTGGCGCGACTTCACCCGGACGCTCGACCCGGGCGCCGAGGCGAACGAGGAGCACGCGCGGCGGGCGGCGGAGCTGTTCACCGCCTACCTCCACTCCTGCCGGGTCGACGCCTACGCGCTGTCCACGCTGCCGCCGGGACGCTTCCTGATGCCGGGCGACCTCGAAGGCTCGCCGGCGCTCACCTTCGCGCCGCTCCCGCTCGACGCGTCGCGGCGGCACGGCGGGGGCACGCTCGCCGCGATGATGGAGCGGCGCTACGAGGCCTACAAGGCGCACGTCGTCCGCCCGTTCTTCCGCGACCACTTCGCCCGGCTCGACCGGCAGATCGTGCTCGTCGACACGCTCGCCGCGCTGAACGCCGGGCCGGCCGCCGTTCGCGACCTGGAGGCGGCGCTGGCCGACATCCTGCAAGCCTTCCGTGCCGGACGGAACTCGATGCTGGCGTCGCTCTTCAAGCCGCGCGTGGAACGCATCCTGTTCGCCGCCACCAAGGCCGACCACCTCAACCACGTCAGCCACGACCGGCTGGAGGCCATCCTGCGGACGATCGTCGGGCGCGCCATCGCGCGGGCGGACGACGCGGGCGCCACCATCGACGTCATCGCGCTCGCCGGGGTGCGCGCGACGCGCGAGGCGCGCATCGGCAAGGGCAAGGAGGCGCTCGACGCCGTGGTTGGTATCCCGACGCGCGGCGAGGTGATCGACGGGGAAACCTTCGACGGCGTCGCGGAGGCGGCGATCTTCCCCGGCGACCTGCCGAGCGACCCCAAACAGGTGCTGCGCGGCGCTGGCTACCACGCCTCGCCGGACGAGGCCGACATCCGCTTCGTTCGCTTCCGGCCGCCGCTCCCCGCGCTCGACGACGATGGGCGGGCGCTGCCCCTGCCCCACATCCGCCTCGACCGGGCGCTGCAGTTCCTCCTGGGGGATCGATTGGCATGAGTGGCGATCAAGCCGACATCCGCCGGCGGCCCCGCGCGGTCCGGATCGGGCCGGAGCCGGCCACGACCAGCCCGACGACCGACGACCCGCCCCGCCCCGCCCCGCCCCGCCCCGATGGCGCGGGAACGCCGGTGGTCGAGTTCCTGCCGGATCCATTCGCGCTGGAGGGCCTGGAACTCGAACCCGACGAGCGGGCGGTGGAGGTCGCGCAACGGCGCGGCATCGCCCGGCGCTCGCTGCTCTCCTGGGCCGGGCTGTTCTGGTCGGCGCTGGGCGGCCTCGTCTCGCTTAGCCTGGGCTTGTGGCTGACCCGCCTCGTCGACGACCTTTTCGCGCGCTCGGCCGCCTTCGGCACGCTGGCCCTGGGGCTCGCCGCCCTGGCCCTGCTGGCGCTGGCGGTGCTGGGCGCGCGCGAGGTGCTGGCGATCGGGCGGCAGCGGCACATCGCGGTGCTGCACGCCGCCTTCGCCACGGCCCGCGCCGCC
>CAXSDP010000020.1:0-30988 GCA_964235705.1 uncultured Beijerinckiaceae bacterium
ACTCCAGGCCCGGCGCGCCGAACTCGGCGGCCAGCAGGTCGTCGGCCAGCGCCTTCACCCAGGCGAGGATCGGCTCGAAGCCTTCCTCGTCGGCGGCTTCCTCAGCCTTCCGAACGGGACATCGTCGCGATTCTCAGGGCCGCCCGCACCAGATCGCGATGGCGGCGTCGCTGTACTCGTCGATGATCGCGGGGATGTCCTGCTTGCGCTTCAGCCATCGGCAGAACTGGCAGACCACCTCCGCCTCCCGATCCGTCGCCATCCTCCGCATGTCGAGGTCCCGGTCCCCCGGCGACTTCTTGTACGGGGAAACCTTACCTGCAAGGACATTGAAGAAGACGTCGATGAGGAAGTCGTCCCTTTTATAATCGGTAATGATCGACTTCATGTAGAGCGGAAGGAGCCAGAATGACGCCTCCGTATTCATGTAAGTGAAAGCGCAGAGCGCCGAGTTGTGGCGGTCGACGACCGCCTTGTGCTTGCGGAAGTACGCATCGACGCGCTGCGCTTCGAGGTGGTAACCGAGATCCACTCCGTCCTCGATCAAGCGCCCCGCCGGCATGGACCGATCGGCGAAAGCCTTTTGGATGTCTGAGAGAAGCTGTTCCTCCTCGTGATTCATTTCGGTATTCCTCCGCCGATACTGTAGCAGTTTTTGATCGCGTTGTACCGTTGAGTGATCTCGTTATTATGCCCGCTGTCCCCACCGCGAAAACAGGCATCGTTTATCCGCATTCTGGCCCGTATGCACGCGTACTGCCCAGCGATCTTGTATTGCAAGACCTCCGGCTTTCGCCGCCCACGCATTTGGCTGCGGTGCCGCAAGCGTTCTCCACCCGCTGTTGAAGATCCCTGAACTGCTCTTCCGTGCAATCGCCAGGCGGAGGGAGAGGAGAAGGAGCGCAGTATCCGCCTCCCGCATCATCCGTCGTCCCATCGGCTGCGGGTACGACTCCGCTTGGAGCGATGGCCACATCGGCCGTTTGAGCAGTTGACCCTCCCGGCGCGAAGCGGCCACCCTGGCCTTCGCCCGCCCCCGCTGGCCAGCGCGGGTGCTGCTGCTCATCCCAGGGAGCATCCTTGCCGAGCTTGGCCACGCCCGCCGCCTGCCCCAGCGGCACGTAGCCCGCCCCCGTCAGCGCCATCGCCCGGTCCGCCGCCGGGTCGGGGAGCGGGTCGCGGCCCAGCATCGCGCGGGCCTCGTTGATGGTCAGGATGCCCCGCCCCGTGTAGGCCGACAGCACCTGCTCCTGCGCGGCCGGGTCGATCGGGGCGCTCGGGCTCCAGGCGAACTCCAGGCCCGGCGCGCCGAACTCGGCGGCCAGCAGGTCGTCGGCCAGCGCCTTGACCCAGGCGAGGATCGGCTCGAACCCCTCCTCGTCGGCCGACAGCTTCTGCGTCTCGGCGGTGGCCCGGTTGGTCTGCTGGACCAGCGCCTGCGGCGACACGGAGAAGGCGAAGCATACGACGCGCGCCAGCCAGTCATCGAAGGCGCTCTTCAGCTCCGGCTCCTTCGTCTGGATGAACGTCTTGGCGACGCCGCCCGGCACGAACTTGGCCCGCCGCCGCCGTCCCGCGTCGCCGGAGAAGTAGGCGTCCCAGTACTTCTGGTAGGTGGCGATCTGGTCCGGCGTCCACCCGTCCGGCACGCCGATCAGGCTGTCGGGGATGTTGCCCTCGGTGAAGTATTCGAGCAGGAACAGCTGCCGGCGCAGCGCGATGTTGACGGTCGTCATCACCTGCTCGACCGGCCCGTAACCGTAGGCCCGGTTCACGCGAGGGTTGCGCGGCCGGTAGAGCAGGTCGCGGGTCGAGTAGTCGATCGCCGGGAAGCCCTTCAGCACCTGCTGGTAGGCGGTCGGCCAGACGGTGACGCCGTTGTCCTGGTAGGGCTGCGGGGTGCGACCCCAGGCGTCGATCACCGGCTTGATCGTGGCGCCGTCGAGCGGCAGCAGGGCCATGAGCCGGCCGGCGCGGTCGCGGCGGCAGTAGAAGGCCGGCGCGTCGATGACGAACAGCTCCTCCAGCACCAGGCGCAGCCAGTCCGCCCAGCCGTGGATGCCGTCCGGCCGCCGGAAGAAGGCGGTGGCGGCCGCCGCGTCGGCGGGTCCCGCCGTGCCCATGCCCGTCACACCTCCGCGCGGCTTGATCGACCAGGCCATGCGGGCGACCTGGTCCTTGCGCGTCTCGATCACCAGCCGCAGCAGGTCGTAGCCGTCGGCGAGCTGGCGCAGGGTGGCGAAGGAGACGGACTCGGCCTGCCGGGGCGCGAGCGACAGGTTGTAGCCGGACGGGTAATCCCACTGCCGGCCGGCGACGTCGGGCGGCGCGCCGGGCGCGGGCGGGGCGAGCGGGCCGAACCAGTCGGCGTCGGCCCCTCGGGCGCCCTTGCCCCGTGCGGCGGCGTAGGACACGCTGACCTGATAAGGGTCGAGCGTCCAGGACGCCCGACCCGCCGTGCGGTCGACCATGGGTGGTGTCTCCGTTCAAATGGATGTGGGCGCGCGTGCCGTCTTCAGTCCTGCGGACGCTCGACCGATCGCTTGTAGAACTCGGTGATCGCGGGGTTCTCTTCGTGGGCGAACAGGTGCGTCAGCGCCCAGATCGCCGCGTCGGCGTGGTCGGGGCTGCCGGGGCCGCCGTAGCCGGCGCCGGAGAAGGCGCAGAGCTGCTCCTCCAGCTTGGGCAGGCGGCCGACGTGGTGCACCTGACCGAGCGCGTAGCGCACCGAGATCGGCTCGGCGCGCACCGCCTTGCCCCGGCTCGCGGCCACGAGGTGAACCGACACGTGGGGGTCCGCCGCCTGGATGGTGGCGCGCACCATGTCGCCGCCGAAGTTGCTTTCCGCCACGATGCAATCCGCCCGGAACTCGTGGTACGCGACGACCGCGCGCCGCCCCCACGCCACCGGCCCGTCGCGCAGCGAGCGGTCGGCGAGCACGTAGGCGTCGCCGTCCTGGCCCCGCGCGACGACGACGATGCCGATCTCGTCGGCGCCCAGGTCGTCGCGCCCGGCCGCGCCGGAGGGGTCCACCGCCACCACCACCGTCTTGCGCGCCTCCACGGGGATCGCGTCGGCGTCCACGCGGTGCCGGTCGATCACCTCGTGGGACCACAGCGCGTCGTCGACCGCGTCGACGTACACCCCCTCGTAGAAGCGTCGGCGCTGGCGCTCCGGCAGGTTGGCCAGGCTCTTGACGAAGGCCGGCGCCAGGTTGGCGGCGTTGTCGACCGGGTTGAGGAAGGCGCGGGCGACCTCGTCGGGCTCGGCGAGCGGGCGCATGGTGACGGGGTCGCGCTTCTCGCCGAAGAGCACGTTGGTCCAGTGCGTCTTGGCGGTGGGGTTGAGGTCGACGTAGGCGCGCTGGACCAGGTCCGGCACCACCTGCGCCAGCCGCGTGAAGGCGACGAGCGCGGAGGCGTAGGGGATCTGCGAGGCCTCGTTGAGGAACACGCTCGCGTATTCGAGGCCGAGGATCTTCTCGACCCGGTCGGCGTCGTCGAGGCCGCCGACCGTGATCCGCGACCCGTTGGGGAGCGCGAACACGCCGTCCCCACGGTGCTCCTTGAGGGCCACGCCGGGGAAGCACAGCTTCGCCACCTGGGGCAGGGTCGCCAGCGCCAGCGAGGCGCGCGCCGCGTTGGCGTGGAAGCGCAGCATGGCGTGGCGCGACTCCGGCGCCGCGACCGCCCGCCCGAGGATCGCCCGCACGATCAGGAACGTCTTGCCCGAGCGCGCGCCCCCGGCGAGGCAGGTCATGCGCTGCGGCCCGTCGAGCAGCAGGCGCGCGGCCTCCTGCCCGGCGCTGAACGACACCATGGGTGGATCCTGACTTCAGGCGCGCGTCGGCCCACGCGCGATGGCGTTCGGGACGGCGGCGGGAAAGGGTGGGGGAGCGAAGCGCCGACGCAGTTCGGGCTCGGCATGCGCGCATTGGGCGTCGAAAACCGTCACGCGTCAATCGTTCGAGACGGGGCGATTTTGGTACTTCGCACCGGCCGCGTCAGGGGCGCCTGTCCGGTGCGGGGGTGGGGGCATGGGGATGGGACGGCTGATGCGCCCTCCCATCATCGATCCGGAACCCCTCCTCGGCCTCGGGCTGACGGCCTCATTGAGGCATTGGCCGCCGCCCGGCGCGGCGTCGACCGGCCGGATGGCCCTTGGCGCAAATGAGCCCCCCTCACTCCATCGTGGGCGCGAGCTTGGTCACGTCGGCCACGTCGTCGCCGAGCCACTTGGCGTTCTTGGCCGTGCCGTCGAAGGTCGCGCTCGTCTTGAACAGCTCGTACTTGCCTTGGAGCGCGTAGGGGCGGCTGCGGCCGAGCAGTTCGGCCACCTGCGCCTTGTCCATCGGCTTGAACGTGCGGACCGCCTCGAACGCCTGGTCGAGGTCGCGCTGGCTCTCCATCCCCGTGATGACGACCGACGTCGGCAGGTTGAGGGAATAATGGAGGTACTCGATCGGCTTGATCGGCGCGTCGCTCTTCAAGAGCACGCTGTCGCCGAAGCTCTTCATGCCGAGCACCGCGATGCCGTGCTGGACGAGGTAGGGCAGCACGAGGTGGGCGAAGGAGCGGAAGTGCGCGTCCATGACGTTGAGCGGCATCTGGCAGGAGTCGAAGTGGAAGCCGCGTTCCTCCGCCACGTGCAGCATCTGCAGGTGGATGCGCGGGTCCTTGTGCCCGGTGAAGCCGATGTAGCGCAGCTTGCCGGCCTGCTTCGCCTCGACGAACGCCTCCATCGCGCCGCCCTCCGCGAAGACGCGGTCGGGATCGTCGTAGCGCAGGATCTCGTGGTGCTGGACGAGGTCGATGCGGTCCGTGCGCAGGCGCTCCAGCGATATGTCGATCTGGCGGGCCGCCTCCTTCTTGGTGCGCCCGTCCATCTTGGACATCAGGAACACCTTGTCGCGGTAGCCGCCCTGCGACAGCGCGGCGCCGACGCGCAGCTCGGAGCGGCCGTGGTTGTAGTCCCAGCAATTGTCCATGAAGGTGATGCCGCGGTCGATGCCCTCATGCACCAACCGGGTCGCCTCCGCGTCGGTGACGGCGTTCTTGCCGAGGTGGAAGCCGCCCATGCCGATCGCCGAGATCATCTCGTCCGTGCGGCCGAAGCGGCGGTACAGCATGTCGCCGCGCCGCTCGCCGGGATCGGTGACGAAGGGCAGGTCGGCGGGGTCGGCCGGCCGGGTCTGCGGCAGGCCGTTGGAGGTGGGGGCGTTCACGGCCGCACCCGCGCCGCCGGTTGCCGCGAGGCCGGCGCCGAGCGCGGCGCCCTGGATGAAGCTGCGACGTTCCATGGGAAGTCTCCTTGGGTTGGTGTCATGAGGGCAGGTCCTTCAGACAGGATGGTCCTTCAAACGGTCCGCCGCGTGCAGCAGGCGCAACGCGGCGCAGGCGGCACCGTAGCCGTTATCGATGTTGACGACGCTCAAGCCGGGCGCGCAGCTGGCGAGGATCGCGTCGAGCGCGGCGCGCCCGCCGGCCGCGACCCCGTAGCCGACCGAGGTCGGCACGGCGATGATCGCGCCGGCCACCAGCCCGCCGAGCACGCTCGGCAGCGCCGCGTCCATCCCGGCGGCGACGATGAGGATCGGGTGCGCGCGCAGCTCGTCGAGCCGTCGGGTGAGCCGCCACAGCCCGGCGACGCCGACGTCGGCGACCAGCGTCGCCCGCTCGCCGCTGTACTCGAGCGTGCGGAGCGCCTCGCGCGCGACCGGCACGTCGGAGGTGCCGGCGCAGACCACCGCCACCCGACCGCCGGCGTTGGGCGCGCGGGGCGTGCCGAACACGGCGGTGCGCGAGTCCGCGCAGTAATCGAGCCGATGGCGCGGCGCCATCGCCGCCGCCTTGTCGGGATCGAGGCGGGTCAGCAGCAGGGGCGCGCCCCGCTCGGCCACGGCGTCGCAGATGGCGTCGAGCTGCGCCACCGACTTGCCGGCGGCGAAGATCGCCTCCTCCAGCCCGACGCGGTCCTCGCGGGCGAAGTCGAGGACGAACTCGTCGGTCACGCTCATGGGGTCACGCTCATGGGGTCACGCTCATGGGGGCGACGGCCCCGGCCTGCCCCGTCAGGAAGGCGCTGCCGGTGCGGTAGGGCGCGAAGCCGACCGGCCGCGCCGCCAGGTCCTCCGGCGCCCGCGCGGCGATGGCGGCGGCGAGCGCCTCGCGCCGCCCGGCGTCGAGCGCGGCGAGGCTGGTGGGATCGAGTTCGACCACCACGCCCGACGCCCGCACGCGGCAGCGCACCGCCTGCTTCGCCCCCGCCCGGTTGGTCCCCGTCTCGCCGCACGCGGCGGCGACGAGCGTCTCGACGGCGTGGATGAAGCCGAGCGTCGCCGGCTCGATGCGGATGCCGGTCTCGACCCGGCTCGACAGGCACGGCGCCGACGGCAGCTCCGCGATCGCCGGCAGGCCGAGCCGGCGGGCCAGCGCCCGCACGTCGGCCTTGGCCAGGCCGGCCTCGACGAAGGGATGGCGCACGCCGTGCTCGCGCGCCGCGTCCAGGCCCGGCCGGTACTCGCCGAGGTCGTCGGTGTTGGCGCCGGACGCCATCGGCAGGTCGGTGACGGCGCGGATCGCGCCGTACAGGTTGGTTTTGCAAAAGAAGCAGCGGTTGACCGGGTTGGCGCGGTAGCGCGGGTCGGCGAACTCGCCGGCGGCGATCACGCGCAGCTCCCAGCCCTCCGCCGCCGCCCGCGCCTCCACGCGGCGCGTGGCCTCCGCCGGCACGGCCGGGGACGTCGCGTGAACGGCGAGCACCGCTCCCGCGCCGAGCGAGCGGCCGGCGACCGTGGCGAGCGTCAGGCTGTCGACCCCGCCGCTGACGGCGACGGCGAGCGGCGCCATCCCACCCAGCACCTCACGCAACGCGGCGTCCGATGCGGGATGGTCGCTCATTCGCGGTCGCCCTCGATGAGGGCCAACCGCTCGGCCTCGCGGCGGATGGTGGCGCGGGTGGCATGCGTGGCGTGGGCGAGCGCGTCGTCGGCCTCGGCCTTCGCCGTGCGGCCGCCCGGCCGGTCCACCACCTTCACCCGCACCGCGTGCCCGTCCACGGCGACCGTCGCCGCCGTGCGCGGCAGGGCGGCACCTTCGACGACGTGGTGGCGCAGGCCGATGGTGGTGGTCTCGCGGAAACAGGCGGCGATGGCGTCGTTGACGCCGTCGACGCGGGCGAGCGCGCGGACGTGGGTCGTCATGCGCCCCTTCTTCCCGAACATCGGCGCCTGCACCACGTCGAAGACGTGTTCATGTTCGCGCAAACGGTCGAGCCCCATCGCGAGATCCTCCGCCGACTGGTCGTCCACCTCGAACTCGATCACCGCCAGCTCGCGGTGCGTCGCGGGCTTGGCGCGCGAAGGATCGGCGGACGAAGCGTCGGCCTTCACCTCGTCGAACACCAGGAGGCGCAGACAGTTGCTGATGCCGGGCAAGGTTTTCGTGCCGAAGCCGATGCCGGTGCGCCCGAGCAGGCGCGGCGCGGGCAGTGTCGCCGATCCCGGATCGCGTGGATGGATGTCACGGAGGTGGCGCAGGATGGCGGCGCCGGTGGGGGTGACCCGCTCGCCGGCGATCCCGTCGTCGAGCGTGGCGAAGCCTTGGAGGAGCAGCACGGTCGCCGGCGCGGGGACCGGCAGCGGCCCGTGCGCGGTGCGTACGCGCCCGGAGCCGAGCGGCAGCGCGCCGACGTGCCAAAGCTCGGCCCCGAGCGCGTCGATGAGGTGGGCGGCCGCCACGATGTCGGCGATCGAGTCCCAGGCGCCGACCTCGTGGAAGGCGACGTCGGCGACGGCGATCCCGTGCACGCTCGCCTCCGCGCGGGCGAGGTGGCCGAAGATGGCGAGGGCGTGGTCGCGCACGGCGGCGCGCAGGTCGGCTCGGCCCAGGTCGGCGGCGATGGCGGACCAGGGGCGGTGGCCGCCGTGCGGATGATGGCCGCCACCGTCATGATGACCATGGTCATGGTGATCGTGGCCATGGTGATGGTGCTGATCGCCGGCCGGCCCCTCCGCCGGCGCGCCCCGTTCCACCAGGAAGCGGCGCCCCTGGAGCACCCCGTCGTTGTGCGGCACCAGCCGACAGGTGACCTCGCCAGCCACGGAAGAAGCCTCGCCGGCCACGGAAGGGGCGAGGCCGGCCGCGACGCTGGCGAGCACGCCGGCCTCGAGGGCGGGGAAGGCGTCGAGCGCCGCCGCCACGAACATGTCGCCGGCCACGCCGCCGAGGGCATCGAGTTGGATCTGCATGGGGTGCTATCTCGCGCTTGCCGGGCGATGTCGCAAGGTACGCCGCTTTGCCCTGGGGCGTCACGTCGTCGCCGGCCCCGTCGCGTCCGGCACCGCGTCGGTCTCCTCCACCAGCTCGACCGTCCGTCCGAACAGGGTGACGCCCTCGATGGCGTGGCCGGTCGCGATGATCGCGGACCCGTCCATCGCCGCCAGCATGGTCACGACCTGGTCGCGCACCTTCTCGTCGAGCGTGTCCAGCGCCTGGTCGATGACGATCCAGCGCGGTTCCTGCAAGGGCAGGCGGGCGAAGGCGAGGCGCTGGAGGTCCTGCTCGCCGAGTTCCTGGTCCCAGCGCGCGGCCTCGTCGAGGCGGGGGGCGAGGTCGGACAAGCCCACCGCCTCCAGCGCGGCGGCGTAGCGCCCCGCCCCGAAGCGCGCGGGGTCGCTCGGGTAGGCGAGCGCGTCGCGCAAGCGGCCGGGCGGCACGTAGGGGCGCCGCGCGACGTGGGCGAAGGTGTCCTTGCCCGGCAGGGTGATGCGACCGCCGCCCCACGACCACAGGCCGGCCAGCGCCCGGAACAGCACGGTCTGCGCGTCGCCGGACTCCCCGGTGATGAGCACGCGCTCGCCGGCCGCGATCCGCACGTCCGCTTCCTTCAACCTGGCGCGGCGCCCGTGCGAGGCGACGGCGAGGTCGTGGAGCACCATGGTGCCGCCCTCCCCTTCCTCGACCGCGATCCCGCCCGCCGCCGCCGCCACCTCCGCCGCAGCCGGCGCGGCGCGGATCGCCTCGTGGAAGGTCGCCACGCGGTAGAGCGTCGCGCGCCAATCGGCGATGGCGCCGAAGTTGTCGACGAACCAGCGCAGCGAGGATTGCACCTGGTTGAAGGCGCCCACCGACATCATCAGCCCGCCGAAGCTGATGTGCCCGGTGAAGTAGATGGGCGACGCCACCAGGATGGGGACGACCTGGGTCAGCCAGCCGTAGCCGGCCGTGACCCAGGTGAGGTTGGTGGTCGCGGTGACGAGCTCGCGCATGGCGGCGAACACGTGGGCGAGGTCGACGTCGAGCAGGCGTCGCTCGCTCGCCTCGCCGCGATACAGCGAGATCGTGTCGACCTGGTCGCTGACCCGCACCAGCGCCGAGCGCAGCTCCGCTTCCCGTCCATAACGCTCGGCGTTGTAGCGGATGAGCGAGGAGCCGACCCACCAGCTCGCCGCCGAGCCGACCAACGCGTAGAGGGTCGCCGCCCACACCATGTAGCCGGGGATGACGATCGTGTGGCCGGCCAGGGTGAAGGCGAAGCCGGCCGAGAGGCGCCACAGCACCACGATGAAGACGCCGAGCAGCACGGAGGCCTGCAGCAGCCCGATGGCGAGCGTGGTGGAGAGTTCGGTGAGGTGGCGGGCGTCCTCGTGGAGACGCTGGTCCGGGTTGACGCCGAGCACGCCGGCGTGGGCGAGGTGGAAGGCCCGCAGCGGCGCCAGCCAGCGGTCGAGCAGCGCGTGCATCAGGCCGGCCCTGAGCTTCAGCTGCGCGCTCATGGCGAGCCACATCTGCGCGACGTTGAGGACGAGCAGCGCCCCGGCGATGGCGAAGAACACGCCGAGCTGGTGGACGAACTCCGGCACATCGCGCGCGGAGACCGCGTTGTAGAAGGGCGTGTTCCAGGCGTTCAGCGCGACCTGCGCCGCCGCCGTCATGAGGATCACGGCGAGCACCGCGCCGGCGAGGGCCAGCAGCACCCACCGCTCGTTCGAGGCCCACAACCCCCGGCTCAGCGTGGCGACCTGGGCGCGGAAGCGCAGGGGCGGCTTCGCGCCAGACGTTCCCGTGTCGGCCGCCCGCGCGTCGCGGCCGGGCGCGTCCGGCTCGATCGGCGATCGTGTCATCCCCGATCGTGTCATCTCATGGCCCCGTCATCTCATGGCCCCGCCGCCGTCGCACCCTAGTTGGTGTGGGGACAGGCCGCCGCAAACCGTTCCCCTCCGACGCGGCGGACGCGGGGAGCGGACCATCCCGGGCCGTTCGAGGCGACATGACCGACATCGACGCGCTGCTCGCCGCCATGACGCTGCCGGAGAAGGCGGGGCAGCTCAACATGCTGGCCTGGGGCGCGCCCCTGACCGGCGCGGCGGCGGCCGGCGACGCCACCGACCAGGTGCGCGCCGGCCGGGTCGGCAGCCTCCTCAACCTGGTCGGGGCGGAGCACGTCCGGCGGGTCCAGCGCGTGGCGGTGGAGGAAACGCGCCTGCGCATCCCGCTGTTCTTCGGCCTCGACGTGATCCACGGGCACCGCACCGTGTTCCCGATCCCGCTCGCCGAGGCCGGGTTGTTCGACCCCGCGACCTGGGAGGAGACCGCGCGGGTGGCGGCGGCGGAGGCGGCGGCGGACGGGCAGGACCTGACCTTCGCGCCGATGCTCGACGTGGCGCGCGACCCGCGCTGGGGGCGCGCCATGGAGGGACCGGGCGAGGACCCCTGGGTCGCGAGCCGCTTCGCGCTCGCCAAGACGCGGGGTTTCCAGGGGACGGGTCTCGCGGCGCCCGACGCGCTCGCCGCCTGCGCCAAGCACTTCTGCGGCTACGGCGCCGTCACGGCCGGGCGCGAATACGCCGCCACCGAGCTGTCGGGGCGCACCGTGCGCGAGGTCCACCTGCCGCCCTTCGCGGCGGCGGTGGCGGCCGGTGTCGCCACGATCATGCCGGCGCTCAGCGACCTCGACGGCGTGCCGATGACGGCCAATTCCGCCCTGCTTCAGGGCTGGCTGCGCGGGCGGCACGGCTTCGACGGCGTGGTCATCAGCGACTACGGGGCGATCCGCGAACTGGTCAACCACGGCATCGCCGGGGACGAGGCGGAGGCCGCCGCCGCCGCGATCCGCGCCGGCTGCGACATCGACATGATGGGTTACGCCTACGTCGACCACCTCCCCGAGGCGGTGCGGCGCGGCCTCGTCGCGGAGGTCGACGTCGACGCCTGCGTGCGGCGCGTGTTGACCCTCAAGCGACGCCTCGGCTTGTTCGACGACCCGTACCGCCGCTGCCGCGCCGTCCCCGGCGCCACCCGCACGGCCGGGAACCGCCGCCTCAACCGCGCCGTCGCCGGCCGGTCGGTCGTGTTGCTCACCAACGGGGGTGGCCTCGTGCCGGTGGCACCGGGGCGCCAGCGCATCGCGGCGATCGGGCCGCTGGCCGACGCGCCGCGCGAGATGGCCGGCCCCTGGGCGGTGATGGCGGACCGCGACGCCGGTGTGAGCGTGCTCGCCGGCCTGCGCGAGGCCTACCCCGACGCCACCCTCGACCACGCCGCCGGCGTGGCGATCGAAGGTGACGACACCGCCGGCATCGCCCGCGCGGTCGAGGCGGCGCGGCGGGCCGACCTCGTGGTGCTCTGCGTCGGCGAGGGCATGGCGCTGTCGGGCGAGGCCACCAGCCGCACGGTGCTCGACCTGCCGGGCGCGCAACGCGCGCTGGCCGAGGCGGTGCTGGACGCCGCCCGGGACACCGGCAAGCCGGTGATCGCGATCGTCTTCTGCGGCCGGCCGCCCATCATCCCCTGGCTGGCGGAGCGCGCCGACGCGCTGCTCTGCGCCTGGTTCAGCGGCGACGAGGTGGGCCACGCGCTCGCCGACGTGCTGTCCGGGCGCCGCGCGCCGAGCGGCCGGCTGGCGATGACGTGGCCGCGCTCGATGGGGCAGGTGCCGATCTTCCACGGGGCGAGGCCGGGCGGACGTCCCCTGAACCCCGACGACCATTACACCAGCCGCTACCTCGACAGCCCCAACACGCCGTTGTTCCCCTTCGGCCACGGGCTGGCGACCACGGCGTTCACCCTCGCGGACTTGACCACCGACGCCGGCGCCCTGGGGCCGGACGCGCCGCTCGGCGTCTCGGTCACGCTGGCCAACGCCGGCGCGCGGGCCGGCGAGGCCACGGTGTTCCTGTTCATCCGCGACCCCGTCGCGAGCGTCACGCGGCCGGTGCTGGAGCTGCGCGGCGTCGCCAAGGCCACCCTGGCGCCGGGCGGACGGGACACGCTGCGCTTCGCGCTGACGGTCGCCGACGCGGCGTTCCCCGGCGCCGACGGCGAGCCCATCGTCGAGGCGGGTGACCTCGACGTCCTCGTGGGCTTCTCCGCCGCGCCCGAGGGACTGTTGCGGACCCGGGTGCGCGTCGAGCCCGGAGCCGCCGTGGTGTAGGATGGCATGGTCCTCGCTCGCCTCGACGCGACGATCCTCACAGCCCGGAGACACCCTTGCCCCACACGATCGGACGCCGCGCCCTGCTCGGTGCCGGCGCGACGATGGCCGCCGCCACCGTGACGGCGAAGGCCGCGACGCCGGGCGGTTCCGCCACCGCGCCGGCGTCGAGCGACCCGGCCGCGATCATCCAGGCCTCGGCGACCGCGCTGGCCTCGGCGATCCGGTCCAAGCAATTGACGTCGGCGCAGGTGGTGGATGCCCACCTCGCGCGCATCGCGGCGGTGAACCCGAAGTTGAACGCGGTCGTGCAGGTGACGGGCGAGGCCGCGCGCCGGGACGCCGCGGCGGCGGACGCGGCGCTGGCGCGGGGCGAGAACCACGGGCCGCTGCACGGCGTGCCGATGACGATCAAGGACACGCTGGAGACCGCCGGCGTGGTCTGCACCGGCGGCACGCTGGGCCGCGCCCATTATGTCCCCAAGGCCGACGCGACCGCCGTGGCGCGGCTGCGCGCCGCCGGCGCGGTCATCCTGGGCAAGACCAACGTGCCCGAACTCGCCGGCGCGCTGGAAACCGACAACCTCGTCTACGGGCGCACCAACAACCCCTACGACCTCGCCCGCACGCCGGGCGGCAGCAGCGGCGGCGAGGCGGCCATCATCGCCGCCTGCGGCTCGCCGCTCGGCATCGGCACGGACGCCGGCGGCTCCATCCGCGCCCCGGCGCACTACTGCGGGCTCGCCGCCCTCAAGCCGACGAGCGGGCGGGTGCCGCGCACCGGCCAGTTCCCGCGCCCGCTCGGGGTCCGCTCGAGCGTGTTCCACCCCAGCCTGATCGCCCGACACGTCGCCGACCTCGCCCTCGCGCTGCCGATCGTGGCCGGCCCGGACGGCCACGACTCCGCGATCGTGGACATGCCGATCGGCGACATGCGCGCCGTCGACCTGGGCAAGCTGAGGCTCGCCTTCTACGACGACGACGGGGCGGCGACCCCGACCCCGGGGATCAGGGACGCCGTGCGGGCGTCGGCGGCGGCGCTGAAGGCGGCGGGCGTGACGACCACCGAGCGCCGCCCGCCCGGCGCGGAACACGCCGTCACCGTGTACTACGACATGAGCCGGGGGGATGGCGGCGCCGGCACGCGCGCGTTCCTCAAGTCGATCGGCACGGACCGCATCTCGCCGCTGTTCGAGCAGTCGCTCACAACCCGCTCCGCCCCGGCGATGGCCACCATCACCGACGCGCTCGCCGCCTTCAATCGCTGGGACGTGTACCGCAACACGCTGCTCGCCTTCATGGGGGACTACGACGCCATCCTGTCGCCGGTGCTGCCCTACGTCGCCGTGCCCCACGGCACCAGCTTCGAGCCCGACAAGCAGGCCGGCGCCGGCTACGTGCAGATGCACAACCTCACCGGCTTCCCGGCCGCCACGGTGCGGGTCGGCACGGCGCCCGAGGGCCTGCCGATCGGCGTGCAGGTGGTGGCGCGCCCCTGGCGCGAGGACGTCGCCCTCGCCCTCGCCGCCCGCCTGGAGCGCGACTTCGGCGGCTGGAGGATGCCGGGCGCCGTCTAGACCGGGAAGCGTCGCGTAGCCGAGGGGAGGCGGTCGGGTCGGAGGGGAAGGATCGGACCGTACCCTCTCCGGGACGCACGAGAAAGTTTTCCATAAAACGTTAAATATGGTAGGCCGTACGCGGTCATCTCCGACTGGGAGCGACGATGACGCGGACAGGTTCGATGACAAAGCAGCGATCGACCTTCCAGAACCGGCTCCTGTCGATGATGTCGGCCGACGATTTCGCGTTGCTGACCGACCACCTGGAGCCGGTCGAGCTCCCGCTGCACACGCTCCTGGCCGTCGCCGACCAGCCGATCCCCTACGTGTATTTCCTGGAAAGCGGGGTCGCGTCCTTCATCGCGGAAACGCCGCACGGCCTTCGCGTGGAAGCCGGCATGATCGGGAGGGAAGGGTTCACCGTGCCCGCGATGGCGCTCGACACCGACCGCATCCCCCACAGCAGCCAGATGCAGGTGCAGGGGCACGGGCAGCGCGTCCGCTACGCGATGTTCGCCGAAGCCTTCGGAAGCAGCCCGTCCCTGATGAGGTTGCTCCTGCGCTTCGCGCAGGTCACGCTCGTGCAAACCAGCTACACCGCGCTGTCCAACGCGGTCCACCAAGTCGAGCAGCGGCTCGCGCGCTGGCTGCTCATGATCCACGACCGCTCCTGCAGCGACGATTTCCCGATCACGCACGAGTACATGTCCATCATGCTGGGCGTGCGCCGGCCCAGCGTGACGCAGGCGCTGCACATCCTGGAGGGCGGGAAGCTCATTCGATCCGAGCGCGGCAACATCATGGTCCGCGACCGGATCGGGCTGGAACGGCTCGCGGGCGACGCCTATGGCAAACCCGAGGCCGAGTACCGGCGCCTCATCGGCCCGCTCTGACGGCGCGGGCGCGCCCCGACGCGCGAGCGGCGCTCACCGATCGTCGCGCGCGGTTGGCATGGACCGCGCGGCGCCCAATATCCCGGTGCCACGCGCCGGAGGTCACCATCGTGCGTCTTCACCCCCTCGCGACGACCGCCCTGGTCGCCTCGACGACCATCGCCACCATCATCGCCGCCACCATCATCGCCCCGGTAAGTGCCGAGGCGCGTCCCCGGCCGACGGTCGCGTCGCAACGGGTCGCCCACGCCCATCGCGGCCGCGCGGTCGCCGCCCCCGCGCGGGTCCCTTACGGCCAAGTCCCTTACGGCCAAGTCCCTTACGGCCAAGTCCCTTACGGCTACGTCGACAGCGGGCCGGAGGACCCCCGCTACGGCTACGAGGAGGCGCCCGACGATCCCAACTACCACGGGCCTGGCGCGGAGGTGTTCGCCGCCACCAAGGCGGCGGCGCGGGATTCGGGCCTGCTGCACGAACTCGCGCCCGACGCCAAGGTGAGCGCCACCGGCATCGTGGTCGGCGGCGGATTGTAGCCGACGAGGCGTCGCGCGAAGCTCCCCCGAACGGCGCCGTGACCCGGCTCGGCGGGGCCATCCATTTCGGGTACGCATCCATGTCGAGTACGGTTGAGGCGATCGGCGAGGGACGGGGCGGCATGGTGGAATGGGACCGGGAACGACGCGGCCGCGCGGAGCGCCTCGCGGCCGGTGCCGCGTTCGCGCGAGGCAAGATGGTGAAGCCCGGCGACGCGACCGCCCTGCTGGAGGCGGTGATCCGGCCGGGTGACCGGGTGTGCGTGGAGGGCGACAACCAGAAGCAGGCCGACGCGCTGGCCGCCGCCCTCGCCCGCGTCGACCCCAAAATCGTCCACGACCTCCACATCGTGCAATCGGGCCTGGTGCTCGCCGCCCACCTCGACCTGTTCACCAGGGGCATCGCCAGGAAGCTCGACTTCTCGTACTCGGGGCCGCAGGGCGCGGCGATCGCCCGCGCGCTCAACGCCGGCCACATCGAACTGGGCGCGATCCACACCTACATCGAGTTGTTCGCCCGCTACTTCGTCGACCTGACGCCGAAGGTGGCGCTCACCGTCGCCCGCGCCGCCGACCGCGACGGCAACCTGTACATGGGTCCCAACACGGAGGACTCGCCGGTCGTGATCGAGGCGACGGCGATGAAGGGGGGCATCGTCATCGCGCAGGTCAACGAGGTCGTCGATAAACTGCCGCGCGTGGACGTCGTCGGCGACCGCGTCGACTTCGTGGTGGAAACCCCCAAGCCCTTCTACGTCGAGCCGCTGTTCACCCGCGATCCCGCCCAAGTCACGGAAACCCACATCCTCACCGCCATGATGGCGATCAAGGGCATCTACGAGCCCTACGGCGTCAGGCGGCTCAACCACGGCATCGGCTTCAACACCGCCGCGATCGAGCTGCTGCTGCCGACCTACGGCGAGACGCTCGGCCTCAAGGGTCGCATCGCCACGCACTGGGCGCTGAACCCGCACCCGACCCTGATCCCGGCGATCGAGAGCGGCTGGGTCCACCAGATCCACTCGTTCGGCTCCGAGGTCGGCATGGACGGCTACATGCGCGCCCGCCCCGACATCTACTTCACCGGGCGCGACGGCTCGATGGGCTCCAACCGCATGTTCTGCCAGGTGGCCGGCCTCTACGCCACCGACCTGTTCATCGGCTCGACCCTGCAGATCGATCTCGCCGGCAACAGCTCCACCGTCACGGCCGACCGCATCGCCGGTTTCGGCGGCGCGCCCAACATGGGCTGCGACGCGCACGGCCGGCGCCACGCGAGCGAGCCCTGGCTGAAGGCCGGCCGCGAGGCGGCGGGCGAGGCCGGGAACCCGCTGACGCGCGGCCGCAAGCTGGTGGTGCAGATGGTGGAAACCTTCGGCGACAAGATGGTGCCGACCTTCGTGGAAAAGCTCGACAGCCTCACCCTCGCGGACAAGCTCAAGCTCGAACTCGCGCCGGTGATGATCTACGGCGATGACGTCACCCACATCGTCAGCGAGGAGGGCATCGCCAACCTGCTGCTGTGCCGTGACGCGCGGGAGCGCGAGCAGGCGATCCGGGGCATCGCCGGCTACACCGACGTCGGCCGCGCGCGCGACCGCGCCATGGTCGAGCGCCTGCGGGAGCGGCGCATCATCCAGCGGCCGGAGGACCTGGGCATCAACCCGCTCGACGCCCACCGCAGCCTGCTCGCCGCCCGCTCGGTGCAGGACCTGATGCGCTGGTCGGGCAACCTGTACGATCCGCCCAAGAAGTACCGGAACTGGTAGGACATGCGCCCATGGAAACCTTGACCTTCAAACACCAGGCGAAGAGCCGGCTCGGGGGCGAGCGGGCGGAGGCGATCGTCGGCGTGGTCGCCTCGGGCAACCTCGAGGTGCTGCTGGAGCGCGTGCTGGACGGCACGGCCTGCGAGGTCGCCGTCGCGACGGCGGTCAAGGGCTACGGCGAGGTGTGGGAGGCGGTGGTGCGCGACTTCGTCGAGCGCTCGTCGCCCGGTGGCCTGCGCATCTCGGTCAACGACGGCGGCGCACGGCCGGACACCGTGTTCCTGCGGCTCACCCAGGGCGTGGCTTTGATGGGCGCGGGGGCGGCGTGATGGCGGGGCAAACGGATCGAGCCGTGAACCGGGTCGGGAGCGAGGGTCGCGCGAGCTGGTTCCAGGCGACGGCGCGGGACCGGCTCGCCGGGCTGCTCGACCCCGGCAGCTTCACGGAGGCGCTGCGCCCGGCCGAGCGGATCAGCAGTCCGCACCTGCACCTGTTCGACCTGCCGGTCGCCTTCGACGACGGGGTGGTGGTGGGCCGGGGCGCCCTCGACGGCCGGCCCGTGCTCGTCGCCGCGCAGGAGGGCCAGTTCATGGGCGGCACCTTCGGCGAGGTGTCGGGCGCCAAGATCGTCGGCCTGCTGCGCGCCGCGCGCGACGACGCGGCCCTGCCCCGCACGGTGCTGCTGCTGCTCGACAGCGGCGGCGTGCGCCTCCAGGAGGCCAACGCCGGCGAACTCGCGGTGGCGGAGGTGATGCGCGCCATCGCGGAGGCGCGCGCCGCCGGCGTGGCCGTGGTGGCGCTGGTCGGCGGCCGCTCCGGCGCGTTCGGCGGCGCCGGGCTGACGGCGGCGTGCTGCTCGCGCATCGTGATCTCCGAACAAGGACGCACCGGCGTCACCGGCCCCGAGGTGATCGAGACCAACAAGGGGGTGGAGGAGTTCGACTCCGCCGACAAGGCCCTGGTGTGGAGCACGGACGGCGGCAAGACCCGCCGCCTGCTCGGCGGCGCCGACGCCTTCGCCCGCGACACGATGGACGGGTTCCGCGCGGCGACGCTCGCCGTGCTGGCGGACGTGCCGGCCTTCGACCTCGCCACGATGCGCGCCGAGCACGAGCGCCTCGCCCGCCGCCTCGATCGGCTGGGCGGCTGCGACGACGCCCCCGCCCTATGGGCGGCGCTGGGGGTGAACGATCCCGCCGCGATCAAGGACATGGGCGACGAGGACTTCATCCGCGTCGCCGACGCGATCGGGGAGGCCAACCATGTCGCTCGATGAGGTGCTGCGCGCGCTCTTCCCGTCCGGCCACGACGTGAGCGTGGGCGACGACGGGCTCATCACCGGCGCCGGGCCGCTGAAGGACGGCCGGCTCATCGCCGTGGTCGGCGTCGCCAACGGCGAGCCGCTCGGCGTCGACGGCGTCCTCCCGCTGGCGCGTCACGTGCTCGACGTGGTGGCCGGCGACGGCGACACGCCGATCCTCGTGCTCGTCGACACGCAGGGGCAGCGGATGGCGCAACGCGACGAGCGGCTCGGGCTGAACGAGTACCTCGCCCACCTCGCCAAGTGCCTGCTGCTGGCGAGCCACACCGGCCACCGCACGGTCGGCCTGGAATATGGCCGCGCGGCGGCCGGCGCGTTCCTCGCCACCGCGCTCGCCACCGACGTGCTCGTCGCCCTGCCCGGCGCCGAGCCGGAGGTGATGGACCTGCCCTCCATGGCGCGGGTGACGAAGCTGCCGGAGGCCAAGCTGCGGGCGTTGTCGAAGGAAACGGCGGTGTTCGCGCCGGGCCTCGACCACATGGTCAAGATCGGCGCCGTGGCGGAAACCTGGGACCCGGCCCAGCCGCTCGACGCGCAGTTGATGGCGACGCTGGCCCGCGCCTCGCCGCGCGACGAGCGCGACGCGCTGGGCGCGCACCGCGAGGGTCGCGGGATGGCCGGGCCGGTCGCGGCGCGGGTGGCGGCGGCCCTGCGAGGGTGAAGGCCCTCCCCCCTGCACGGTGGACAGGGGGGTGGGATGCCCCTACGCCGCCTTGCCCGCCCGCTTCGCCTCGCGGCGGCGGGCGGTGAGGATGTGCTCGGTGTAGCCGTTGGGCTGATCGCGCCCCTTGAAGACGAGGTCGCAGGCGGCCTGGAACGCCGTGCCGTCGAAGCCGGGCGCCATCGGCGTGTAGAGCGGGTCGCCGGCGTTCTGCTTGTCCACCACCGCCGCCATGCGCTTGAGCGTGGCCATCACCTCGTCGGCGGTGACGACGCCGTGGCGCAGCCAGTTCGCGATGTGCTGCGAGGAGATCCGCAGCGTCGCGCGGTCCTCCATCAGCCCGACGTTGTTGATGTCCGGCACCTTGGAGCAGCCAACCCCCTGGTCGATCCAGCGCACGACGTAGCCGAGCAGCCCCTGCGCGTTGTTCTCCAGCTCCTCCCGCACCTCCGCCGGCTCGAAGTTCGACCGCGCGAGCGGGATCGTCAGCAGGTCGGTCAGCTCCGCCGGCTTGCGGTCGCGCAGCGCCTTCTGGCGGGCGGCCACGTCGACCTCGTGGTAGTGCAGCGCGTGCAGCGTGGCGGCGGTGGGGGACGGCACCCAGGCGGTGTTGGCGCCCTGGTCGAGGTGGGCGCGCTTGGTTGCCCGCATCAGCGCCATCTGGTCGGGCGCCGCCCACATGCCCTTGCCGATCTGGGCGCGGCCGGGCAGCCCGCTGGCGAGGCCGACGTCGACGTTGAGGTCCTCGTAGGCGAGGATCCACGGCTGGACCTTCATCTCCGCCTTGCGCACCACCGGGCCGGCCTCCATGACCGTGTGGATCTCGTCCCCCGTCCGGTCGAGGAAGCCGGTGTTGATGAAGCACACGCGCGCGGACGCCGCCTGGATGCAGGCCATCAGGTTGGCGCTGGTGCGGCGCTCCTCGTCCATGATGCCCATCTTCATCGTGTTCGCCGGCAGCTCGAGCGCCCGTTCCACCGCGCCAAACACCGCGTCGGCGAAGGCCACTTCCGCCGAGCCGTGCATCTTCGGCTTGACGATGTAGAGCGAGCCGGTGCGGCTGTTGTGCAGCTCCTGCGTCCCGTACAGGTCGTGGCGGGCGATGAGGGCCACCACGAGGGCGTCCAGCAGGTTCTCGGGGATGTCGCGGCCTTGCCCGTCCCGCACCGCGTCGGTGAGCGTGTGGTGGGCGGTGGAGCGGATCAGCATCAGGCTGCGGCCGTGCAAGCGCAGCTCGCCGCCGGCGGCGCCCTCGTAGACGCGGTCCGGGTTGAGGCGGCGATGGACCGTCGCGTCCCCTTTCTGGAAGGACTCGCTGAGCGTGCCCTTCATCAGGCCGAGCCAGTTGCGGTAGCAGACCACCTTGTCGGCCGCGTCGACCGCCGCCACCGAGTCCTCCATGTCCATGATGGTGCTGATGGCGGATTCGAGAACCACGTCGGCGACGCCGGCCTTGTCGGTGCGGCCGATCGGATGCGCCGGGTCGATCACGACCTCGGCGTGCAGCCCGTGCCTGGCGAGCAGGACCAGGCTGGGCTGGTCGGACGCGCCGCGATGGGCCACGAAGCCCTTGGGATCGGCGAGGCTGGTGTCCATGCCGTCGCCCAGCGTGACGACGAGGCTGCCGCCCTCGACGCGGTAGCCGGTGGCATCCGCGTGGGAGCCGCTGGCGAGCGGCGCGAACGTGTCGAGCACCGCCTTCGCCTCCGCGACGACGCGGGCGCCGCGCACGGGATTGTACGCCCCGCCCTTGCCCGCCCCACCGTCGTCGGCGATCGCGTCGGTGCCGTAGAGGGCGTCGTACAGGCTGCCCCAGCGGGCGTTGGCGGCGTTCAGCGCGTAGCGGGCGTTGTTGATGGGCACCACCAGTTGCGGGCCGGCGATGGCGGCGATCTCGGCGTCGACGTTCGCGGTGGCGATGGCGACCGGCGCCGGCTGCGCCTCGAGGTAGCCGATCTCCCGAAGGAAGGTCACGTAAGCCGCCTGGTCGAACGGCGTGCCGCGCCGCTGCCCGTGGTAGGCGTCGATCTTGGCCTGCATGGCGTCGCGGGCGGCGAGCAGCGCGCGGTTGCGCCCGGCGAAGTCGCCGACCACGGCCGACAGGCCGGCGAAGAAGGCGGCCTCGTCGATCCCCGAGCCGGGCAGCGCCTCCCCCACCAGGAAATCGTGGAGCACGCCGGCGATGGTCAGCCCGTTCTTCTCGATGGTCGTCATGCGATCCTCCGTCTCGGCTCGCGGGTGGCTTGAGCGTGTGCCTCGCCCGTTCGCACCGGGCGCGCCCCCGCTAGATGAAGCGGTGGCGCGAGGCTGTCAATTTTTCCGAAAACGTTTTCCGTTTCATCGCGGGAAAGCTTTAAGCTTTGATCGGCAAGGCTTTCGCGTTTTTCCTGGCCCACCTCGCGCACGGGAGTGGAAAATCATTTCGACTGGTGACACCGGCGGGAACGCCCGCCAGCGTGGCCGACCCCGGACCGCGCCGACGTCGGACACCGGGCAGGTCCAGGCCCTCGACCGCGCGCTGACCCTGCTCGCGCTGCTGGCGGAAGGGGACGGCATCGCGCTGTCGGAGCTCGCGCACCGTGCCGCGCTGGCGCCCTCCTCCGCCTACCGCCTGCTGCAAACGCTGGCGGCACGCGGCTTCGTCGAGTTCATGGAGCGTGACCAGCTCTGGGCGATCGGCGTGGAGGCGTTCCGCACGGGCATGGCCTTCCAGCGCCGGTACTCGATCGCCGCCGTCGGCCGGGGCATCATGGGCGACCTCGTGCAGGCGAGCGGCGAGACGGCCAACATCGCCGTCTTCGAGGACGGCGAGATCGTGTTCGTCGCGCAGGTGGAGAGTCACGAGCCCATCCGCGCCTTCTTTCGCAGCGGCGAGCGGCGGGCGGCGCACGCGTCGGGCATCGGCAAGGCGCTGTTGGCCGCCATGCCGCGCCAGGCGGTCGAGCGGGTGATCGCCAGCCGGGGGCTCCCGCGCTTCACGGCCGGCACGCTCACCGATCCCGCCGCGCTCTTCGACGAACTCGCGCGGACGCGCGGGCGCGGCTGGGCGCTCGACGACGAGGAGCGCAACACCGGCATGCGCTGCATCGCGGCGGCCATCTTCAACGAGCATGGCGACCCGGTCGCGGGCGTGTCGCTCTCCGGCCCGGTGGCGAGGCTCGACGACGCGACCGTCGGCCGGCTCGGACCCCGCGTCACCGCCGCCGCCGCCGAGATCACGCGCCTCATCGGCGGGGTGGGTTTCCCGCGCGGGACGGGTTGAGCCGGCCCGCGGCGCGGGGGGTTGGCGAGAGGGGACGCGACCACGCGGGGGATGGCGGCATGACGGCGAATTTTGGGCACGCCTCGGGGGTGGGCGTGGAACGTTAAGCGGGGAGCAACATTACAAATTTATAAAGTTCGATGGGAGAGCTATCATGCCGAACGCGTGTCTGACGACGAAGCTCGAGCGGATCGAGGGCGCGATCGAGCGGCAGAAATCGTTCGTCCGCACCGTTCCCGACCCGGACAATCGGGCGATCGCGGAATCCAACCTCGTAACGCTGGTGATCATGCGCGACGACGTTAAGGACGTCCTGGCTCACGGGTCGTCGACGGACCACCACGGCGTGGGAACGGGTCGGCAAGATTAGTTGCGGGCAATTCATTGGTGCCCAATATTGGCTTTTGTGCCGCTTCAAGATAACGGCCGCAATAGTCTATGAATTGTTGCGGACGTTTTGTCATCGTGCGTGCTTAGTGGACCTCTCGCGAGACGGGAGGTATCCTTGGCACATTTCTACTTCGATTTCGATGACGGCGAGGATCAAGCCGTCGATAATGTGGGACTGACCTACCTCAGCCCGCTCCTCGCGAGGCAAGCCGCGATGTCCGCCTTGCCGGACTTCGCGCGGGACGCCCTGCCCACCGACGACGACCGTACCCTGACGGTGACCGTCCGCAACGAGTCCGGCGCGTCGATCTTCGCGGCGCGGCTGAAGCTGGAAGCGCGCTGGATCGTCTGACTGGACGTTGCGGGGCCTGGACATCATGGAGCCGTCCGCAATGTGCGGCACCTCGCGGGGTTCGCACCCGCGTCGTTTCATGGAAAACGGGGCGCCCGTCCGTCAACCGCAGGTCGTCCGTGCCCGAAGGCCATACCATCCACCGCGAGGCGCGGGACCAGGCGCCCATGCTGCGGGGAGAAACCCTGCGCGTGTCCTCCCCGCAAGGCCGCTTCCTCGAAGGCGCGGCGCTCATCGATGGCCGCGTCTGCGCGTCGGTCGAAGCCTACGGCAAGCACCTCTTCTATAATTTCGATGGGGGCGACACGTTGCACGTCCACCTCGGCCTTTACGGCAAGTTCCTCAAGGTCAAGGTGCCGGCCGCCGAACCGAAGGGCGCCGTGCGCATCCGGCTTGAAAGCGCCACCCACGTCGTGGACTGCAACGGGCCGGCCGCCTGCGAGGTGCTCGACGCCGCCGGCGTCGCCAAGCTGAAGGGGAGGCTCGGCCCCGACGTGTTGCGGGACGACGCCGACCCCGGACAGGCCTGGGTGAAGATCGCCAGGAGCAAGGCGCCGTTCGGCGGGCTGGTGATGGATCAGGCGGTGATCGCCGGCCTCGGCAACATCTACCGGACGGAGATCCTGTGGCGGCAGAGGATCCATCCGGAAACGGCCGGCAAGTCGCTGACGCGCGACCAGTTCGACGCCTTCTGGGCGGACTCGGCGGCGCTGCTGCGCATCGGCGTGGAGCAACGCGCCATCATCACGATCGACGGCGCCGCGCGTGGAACCTCCCGCTACGGCGCGCGGACCAACATCTTCAAGAAGGCGACCTGCCCCCGCTGCGAGGGCGGGATCCGCCGATTCACGATCGCCGCGCGAAACGTGTTCTGCTGCGACCATTGCCAGGTCAAGGTGGAGGCGTAGCCCCCAACCCCTCGCGTCCTCAGCTCTTGGCGAAGCCGGCCCACGTCGCGAACAGGCGCGGCCAGGCGTGGTCCTCGTTGCCTTCCAGGCCGATGTTGAAGCCGTGGCCGCCAGAGCGGAACACGTGCATCTCCACCGGCACGTGGACGCGGCGCAGCGCGGCAAACATGGCGAGGCTGTTCTCGACGGGGGCGATCGGGTCGTCGGTGGCGTGGGCGAGGAAGGTGGTCGGGGCATCGTCCGTCACCTGCTTCTCCACCGACATCGCGGCGCACACCTCCAGCGACGGGGTGGGGCCGAGCAGCGTCAAGGTCGTGATCTTGGTCCGATTCGGCGGCATCATCGTCAGGACGGGGTAGATCAACCCGGAGAAGTCCGGCCGTGCGGAGCGTTCGTCGTCGTCGTCGACCGCCGCGTAAAGGGCCGCGTCGGGGCGCATGGACGTCATGCCGGCGCAGTGGCCGCCGGCTGAATAACCCATGATGCCGATCTGCGACTCGTCGAGGCCCCAGCCTTCCGCGCGGGCGCGGATGAGCCGCATCGCCCTCTGCGCGTCCTGGAACGGCGCGTCGACGGACCACCCGGCGTTCGGCAGGCGGTAGTACAGGATGAAGGTCGTGACGCCGTAGCCGAGCAGGTAGTCCGCCGTCCGCCGGCCTTCGGCCGCGATGCTGATCCCCCGATAGCCCCCGCCGCCGAGGATCAGGATCGCCGACCCGTTCGGCTTGGACGGCCGCTGCATGAACATGCGGGGCCGCACGACGTTGCGGACGGACCCGTCCACGTCCTGCTCGTCGCCGCCGGGCCCCGGACCGCCGGGTGGCGCACCCGGCCACAAATCGACGAACGAACCGGGCAGGAGCACGGACCCGGGCGTCATGCCCGCCTCGCCCGCCGACGCGAGGGACGGGGCGCCGGCGAGGGTCGCGACGCCCAGCATGAGATCACGTCGATGGAGGGGAGGCAAACGGATCTCCGCGCGGTCGCGATTTGATACATCGCGCGTGCCCGTTCGTCCATTGACCACGGCCGCTCGGACCGGCCATCGTTAACATGAATTGAGGGTTCAGTTCGCGAGAGGGGCCGACGTGGCCGCCGTCTTCGTCGACCTCCCGGACTTACCCATCACCTTGGCGGCGGTCTTGTCCCCCGCCTTGGCGAGTTTGGCCGGCGCGGCCGGCTTCACCGAGGCCTTCTTGGCGGCGACGGCCTTGGCGGAAACGGATTTGGCTGAGGCAGGCTTGTCCGAGGCAGGCTTGGGCGGAGCGGATTTGGCAGCGGTGGCCTTGAGGGCGGCACCCTTGGCGACGACTTCCACGCCCTGGTCCACGCATTTCATCGCCGTCTCGGCGGTGAGCCAATGGGCGCGATCCATGCCGTGGACCATACCGGACTCGAGCCACAAGGCGTAAGCCCGCTCCCTCACCGCTTGCTCGAACTTCACATCCATCAGCCGGAACCCCTCGTTGCCGCCCTAGGGAAACGCACGAGCGGTTAAGGCATGGTTAACGGCATCGAGCCGACCGGGCAACCCGGCACCATGCGGCGGCGAGGCCACGCCTCGGCGACGGTGATCCTAGTAGTAGTAACGCCGATGGTAGCGGCGGTGATGGGCGTAGTAGGAGCCGTAATGGGGATGGATGCCGAGCGCGCCGTTGACCGTGCCGACACCGGCGCCCACGGCACCCCCGACGACGCCGCCGATGGGGCCGAGCGCGCGGTCGCCGGCGTGGTACCCGTTCTGGGCCCCGCCCACCAGGCCCTGGGCGTCGGCGGCGACGGGGGCGGCGAGCAAGGCGAAGGCGGCGAGCGCGAGGAAACGAGGCAGCATGGGTCCTCCCGGGAGTGCGGCTTCAGGGTGTCGCCGCTTCCGAACCGTCCGGGACGGAACGGGTCGACCCGAGCCTGCGACGAACTGGCGAAGACGCCGATGGTTGCCGAGGCGACGACCGCCCGGCGTCCGGGTGGTCACTCCTCGACCGGCTCGCCGGCGGCGTTCCAGTCCAGCATGCCGCCGGGGTAATGCGCCGTGACGTCCATGCGGCCCGCCTGCTGGGCCTGCGCCATGGCGACGAGCGAGCGCTTGCCGGAGCGGCATGACAGGACGATGCGCGTGCCGGCGCGCGCCGGCGGCAGGGCGGCGGGGTCGAAGCCCTGCAGCGGGTTGAGGGTGGCGCCGGGGATGTGGCCGTCGGCGTATTCGTGGGGCTCGCGCACGTCGACGAGGACGATCGATCCATCGGCGAGGCCGCGCTTCAGTTCCTCGCGGTTCACGTTCTCCACGGGCGTTCCGGCCATGTCCATGCTCTCCCATCGGCGTCGACGCGACCATAAAGGCGCGCGCGGCGACGTCCAGCGCTTCGTCGAGATCACCCGCGCCGTCACGGTCAAGCACGGGTTCCTGTTCGCGCCGCCGCTGCGTGGCGGCGAGGGTCCGGCGAAGGCCGGCACGGTCATCGGCCACGACGGCGGGGCGCCGGTCGTCACGCCCCGCGACGGTCGCGTCGTGGCGATGCCCTCGCAACGGCGGTGCGGCCGGGTCGGGCGGTCGCCGCCGGCGGATGAGGTGAGGGCGGAGGCGCCGTGAGCGGTGGACAAGCGCCGGGCGGCGTGGTGCCATCGCGCGCGGCCGGCCGCGTCCGGCCGCCGCGACATCGCCCCTGGACGACACCGCCCCCCAAGGTCACCATGCGCCGCCGCTACCACGTCCTCGACGTCTTCACCGACACGGCGCTGGCCGGCAACCCGCTCGCCGTGGTGCTCGACGCCGACGGCCTCGACGCGGCCCGGATGCAGGCGGTCGCGCGCGAGTTCAACCTGTCGGAAACGGTGTTCGTCGGCGCGCCGCGCGACCCCGTCAACAGCGCGCGGCTGCGGATCTTCACGCCGACGGTCGAGCTACCCTTCGCCGGGCACCCGACGGTCGGCACCGCCGTGCTGCTCGCCACGCTCGACGCCGACGACCTGCTCGCCCGCGAGGACGTCGGCCTGGTGCTGGAGGAGGCGATCGGCCCGGTCACCTGCAGCGTGCGGCACCGCCGGGGCGAGGCGGCGCACGCCCGCTTCGAGGCGCCCCGGCTCGCGGAACCCGCCGGCGACCCGCCGGACGCCGCCGCGCTGGCCGCCGCGCTCGGGCTGGCGGCCGACGACATCGGCTTCGCCGGTCACCGCCCGAGCGCCTTCTCCGCCGGCAATCCCTTCACCTTCGTGCCGCTCGCCAGCGTGGAGGCGCTCGGCCGCGCCAGGCTTGGGGCGGGCGCGGGCGGCCCGCGCCACGCCCACTACCTTTACGCGCCCGCCCCGTCCGAGCCCGGCCGCCCCCGCGCGTTCCGGGCGCGGATGCTGGCGTCCGGCCTCGGCGTGGCCGAGGACCCGGCCACCGGCTCGGCGGCGGTGGCCTTCGCCGGGGCGTGGCTCGCCGCCGAGCGCCTCCCCGACGGCGAGCACGATTGCCACCTGCTGCAAGGCGTCGAGATGGGACGGCCGAGCACGATCGGCCTCGCCTTCGCCGTCGCCGGTGGCCGGCTCGCGCGCACCGACATCGGCGGCTCGGCGGTGCCGGTCGCGCAGGGGACGCTGAGCGTATGAGCCGACCTCACGGCACGGGCGATGGCATGGACGAAGGGAAGGGCGAAGGGCTCGCCACGCTCACGGGCGTGGACCTGCGCGTCGAGCCCCACGACTGGGCCTTCGCGCGCGAGGAGGCGGGGCGGGTCGACGCGCATTGGGACGACCTGCGCGTCGGGAATCCGTCGCTGTTCGACGGCCTCGTGCTGCTGGCGCACGCGATCGAGCTGGATGGCGGCGTGCTGCGCGGGCGCTGCTTCGTGACCGGCTACCGTTCGTTCATCGCTTGGCGCGACTTCGGGTATCCCGGCGCGCCGGTGTTCAACTGCTTCGCCCTGCCCGCGCTGCGCGCCGCTTGCGGCGCCTTCATGCTGGGGGAGATGAGCGCGACCACCGCCAACGCCGGGCGGCTGTATTTCCCGGCGGGGACGCCGGAGCCGGCCGACGCGGACGCGCACGGCCGCGTCGATTTCGACGCCAACATCCTGCGCGAGCTGGAGGAGGAAACCGGGCTGACCGCCGCCGACGTGACGCTCGACCCCACGTGGCGGTTGGTCCGCGCCGGGCCGCTCGTGGCCTTGGCCAAGGTCGCGCGCTCGCCCTTGGACGCGGGCGCGTTGCAGGCCCGCTTCGCCGCCACCCGCGCCACGCAGGCCGAGCCGGAGCTCGACCGCCTGGTGCCGGTGCGCGACGCCGGCGACTTCGACGCCGAGCGCATGCCGGCCTTCATGCTGCGCTACCTGGCGGACGCGCTCGGCACTTAGGTTCGTCGGGCGGATGCCCTAGCCTCTCGTCACCGCATCGAATCTATCCAAAAACCGCTGCGCACTTTTCGGTTCGATGCGCTAAGCGCGGTAGCCGTGCGCCGCCTTGGACTGGGCGACGATCCTGTGCGCCTCGGCGGCGCGCCCGGCCGAGCAGGCGGCCGACGCGCGCGACAGCTCGGTCTGGATCTTGGCGTACACCTTGTCCTCCAGGTTGCCGGTGGCGAGGTCCTCCTTGGTGACCGCCTGGTAGCGGCCGATCTCGCCGGTGCAGCCCGGCCCACTGGCGACCGCGCTGGGCGGCGGGGCGGAGGCGACCGGGCCGCCGAGCGAGTCGTTGCAGCCGGCGAGCGCCAGCGCCACCAGCGGCGCGGCGAGGAGGGGGAGGCGGGGCATGTTGGATCGAGGCATGGGGGATCGGCTCCGTGACGGCGGCGTTGGTAGCCCGTGGCGCCGCCTGGCACCACACGCGCCCGCGCCCGGCCGCGAGATAATGGGGGAGTGAGGCTGCTTGACCACTACGACCGCCTCCGGTACGAACCAAGCTCCCCAACCATCATGAATACTTCGAGGATCCCACGATGTCGCGTCGTTGTGAACTGACCGGCAAAGCCGTTCAAACCGGCAATACGGTCAGCCATTCCAATCGCAAGACGCGGACGCGCTTCCTGCCGAACCTCGTCAACGTCACGCTCACCTCCGAGTCGCTCGATCGCTCGATGCGGGTGCGGATCGCGGCGGCGGCGCTGCGCTCGGTCGAGCATCGCGGCGGGCTGGACGGGTTCCTCGCCAAGGCGCGCGAGACCGAACTTTCGCAGGCCATGCGCGTGCTGAAGCGCGAGATCGCCAAGAAGCACGGCGAGCAGCACGGCGAACAGCACGCCGAGGCCACCCCAGCCTGAGCCGCCCGATCCCATCACCGATCGACGACGAAGGGCCGCGACGCGGCCCTTTTGCTTGCGTGCTCCATGGTGTCGCGCGACTCCACGGCCTTGCACGCGTCCCCACCACCTGAGATCGTCGGCCCCGGGCGAGCGGGGGAGGGAGCGGCCCCTTGGATGACACGATCTTCGCCGTCGCGACCGGGGCCGGGCGCGCCGCCATCTGCGTCGTCCGCGTCTCGGGGTCGGCGGCCCGCGACGTGTTGCGCGCGCTCGCCGGGCGCGTGCCCCCTGCCCGGCAGGCCAGCCTGGCGCGGCTGCGCGACCCCGCCACCGGCGAAACGCTCGACCAGGCGCTGGTCCTGTTCTTCGAGGCGGCGCGGAGCGAACTCGGCGAGGACGGTGCCGAGCTGCACCTCCACGGCGGGCGCGCGGTGGTCGCCGCCGTGCTCGGCGCGCTCGCCGCGATGCCGGGGCTGCGCGCCGCCGAGCCGGGCGAGTTCGCGCGCCGCGCCTTCCGCAACGGCAGGATGGATTTGGCCCAGGTCGAGGGCCTCGCCGACCTGATCGACGCGGAGACGCAGTGGCAGCGCCGGCAGGCGCAGCGCCAGCTGTCGGGCGCGATGCGGGATGCCACCGCGCCCTGGCGCGCCGCGCTGGTGGAGGCGGCGGCGCTGGCCGAGACGGCGATCGACTTCACCGACGACGTCGACTTGGACGCCACCGTGCGGGGCGACGTGCTGGCCCTGGTGGCGCCGGTGCGCGATGGGCTCACCCGCGAGCTGGCGCGGGCGCCGGCCGCCGAGCGGCTGCGCGAGGGGATCCAGGTGGTGATCGCCGGACCGCCCAACGCCGGCAAGTCGTCGCTGCTGAACGCCTTGGCGCGGCGCGAGGCGGCCATCGTCTCGGCGGTGGCCGGCACGACGCGCGACGTGATCGAGGTGCACCTCGACCTGGACGGGTGCCCGCTCACCCTGCTCGACACGGCGGGGTTGCGGGACGCCGGCGACCCCGTGGAGCGGATCGGCGTCGCGCGCGCCAGGGACCGGGCCGGCGCGGCGGACCTCGTGCTCTGGCTCGGCGACGAGGCGTGCCCCGCCCTCGGCGACGCGCCGACGTGGCGGCTCGCGACCAAGGCCGACGTGCGGTCGGCATCCCCCGACGACGACGCGATGCCGGTCAGCGCCGTCACCGGCCTCAACCTCGACGCGCTGCGCGCGCGTCTCGCCGCCTTCGCCGCGACGATCGCCCGGGGCGGCGCGGACGCGCTCGTCGCCCGGCAGCGCCACCGCGTCGCCTTCACCGCCGCGCTGCGCGCGCTCGACGCGATCGCGACCGATCCCGCCCTGCCGATCGAGCTGGTGGCCGAGCAGTTGCGGGTGGCGCGGCACGCGCTGGCCCGGCTGATCGGCACCGTCGACGTCGAGGACATCCTCGGCGACATCTTCTCGCGCTTCTGCATCGGCAAGTAGGGCGATCGGCCGGCAATTGTCCCAGTAGCCTCATGGTGAGGAGGCCCGCAGGGCCGTCTCGAACCAGGAGGCGGTCCCGTGATGGTGCCCTCTGGAGCCCTCGTGGTTCGAGACGCCCCTTCGGGGCTCCTCATCATGAGGGGGTAGGGCAAGCCGCTGAGACGGGCTGCCCTGTTTCACGTGAAACACCCCGCCGCCTGTGGCGCGGCGCGGCCGCGACCTG
>CAXSDP010000020.1:31088-39988 GCA_964235705.1 uncultured Beijerinckiaceae bacterium
GCCCTGTTTCACGTGAAACACCCCGCCGCCTGTGGCGCGGCGCGGCCGCGACCTGCTATAAGGCGCCATGGCATTTCCATCCTATGACGTGGTCGTCGTCGGCGGCGGGCACGCCGGCTGCGAAGCCGCCGCCGCCGCCGCCCGCGCCGGCGCGCGCACCGCCCTCCTCACCCAGAGCCGCGCCACGATCGGTGCCCTGTCCTGCAACCCGGCGATCGGCGGCCTCGGCAAGGGTCACCTCGTCCGCGAGATCGACGCGCTCGACGGGTTGATGGGTCGCGTGGCGGACGCCGCCGGCATCCAGTTCCGCATGCTGAACCGCTCGAAGGGCGCCGCCGTGCGCGGGTTGCGCGCGCAGGCCGACCGTCGCCTGTACCGCGAGGCCATGCGGGCGGCGCTGGCGGAGACGGCCAACCTCGACGTGATCGAGGCGGAAGCGGCGGAGTTGGGCGTCGCGGCGGGGCGCGTCACCGGACTCGTGCTGGCGGACGGCCGCACCCTGCCCTGCGGCGCGGTCGTGCTGACGACCGGCACCTTCCTCAACGGCCTGATCCACTGCGGCCCGGTCCGCCGCGCCGCCGGACGGGACGGCGACGCGCCCTCGCTCGCGCTGTCGGCATCGCTCGCCCGGCTCGGCTTCGCGCTCGGCCGGCTGAAGACCGGTACGCCGCCCCGCCTCGACGGGCGCACGATCGACTGGGACGGGCTGACACGGCAGGGCGGCGACCTGGAGCCGGAGCCGTTCTCGTTCCTGACGCGCGAGATCCGCAACCCGCAGGTCGACTGCTTCATCACGCAGACCACCACCGCCGGCCACGCGATCATCGCCGACAACATCGCCCTCTCGCCGGTCTATTCCGGCGCCATCGCCGGGCGGGGCCCGCGCTACTGCCCCTCCATCGAGGACAAGGTCGTCCGCTTCACCGAGCGCGACGCGCACCAGGTGTTCCTGGAACCGGAAGGGCTCGACGACCCGACGGTGTACCCCAACGGCATCTCCACCTCGCTGCCCCCGGAGGTCCAGGACCGGTTCCTGCGCACCATCCCCGGCCTCGCCCACGTCACGGTGTTGAAGCCCGGCTACGCCATCGAGTACGACTACGTCGACCCGCGCGAGCTGACGGCGGGGCTGGAAACGAAGCGCGTCGCCGGGCTGTTCCTGGCGGGGCAGATCAACGGCACCACCGGCTACGAGGAGGCGGCGGCGCAGGGGCTGGTCGCCGGCCTCAACGCCGCGCGCCGGGCGGATGGTGGGGAGCCGGTGACCTTCGACCGGGCTGAGGCCTACGTCGGCGTGATGATCGACGACCTCGTGACCCGGGGCGTCAGCGAGCCCTACCGCATGTTCACCTCGCGCGCGGAGTACCGGCTGACGCTGCGCGCCGACAACGCCGACCAGCGCCTCACGCGGCGGGGCGAGGCGCTGGGCTTGGTCGGCACGATGCGTGCGAAAAACTTCGCGGCGAAGCAGGCGGCCTACGCCGACGCGGTCGCGGCGCTGCGCGGCGTCGACCTCAGCCCCAACGAGGCGGCGCGGCACGGGCTCGCCGTCAACCACGACGGCGTGCGTCGCGACGGCTTCGCCCTGCTCGGCTTCCCCGACATCGCCTTCGACGCGCTGCGCCCGATCTGGCCGGCGCTCGCCGGCATTTCCGCCGCCACCGCCGCGCAGGTCGAGATCGACGCGAAATACGCCGTCTACCTCGATCGCCAGCACGCCGACATCGCCGCCCACCGTCGCGACGAGGCGATGGCGATCCCCGCCGACCTCGACTTCGCCTCGCTGCCCGGCCTGTCGAGCGAGATCCGCGCGCGGCTCGCCCTGGTGCGGCCGGCGACCATGGGGCAGGCCGGGCGGATCGAGGGCATGACGCCGACCGCGCTCACCTTGCTCGCCTCGCACGTCCGTCATCCCAAGGATGTCGGCAACCCCAAGGATGCTCGCCGGCCGACCGCGCCCGGCAAACCGGCCCGTGCCCGCGCGTAACCCCGACGCCCGCGCGGACGCCAAGCGAGGCGTCGTCGCCGCGCTGCCCGACGCCGTGGCGCGTCGCCTGACGATCTACGCCGACCTGCTCGAACGCTGGCAGCGCACGATCAACCTCGTCGCGCCCTCCACCCTGCCCGACCTGTGGTCGCGCCACGTCGCCGACTCGTTGCAGGTCCAGGCGGCGGTGCCGGCCGCGCGGCACTGGGTCGATTTCGGCTCGGGCGGCGGCTTCCCCGGGCTCGTCACCGCCATCGTGCTCGCCGACGTCGCCGGGGCGCGCGTCCACCTCGTCGAGAGCGACAAGCGCAAGGCGGCCTTCCTCGCCACTGTTTCACGTGAAACAGGGGCGCCGGCGACCGTGCACGCCGAGCGTGTCGAGGCCTTCGTCCCGCGCCACCTTGGGCCGGTCGACGCGTTCAGCGCCCGCGCGCTGGCCTCGCTGGCCAAGCTCGTCGCCTACGGCGAGCCGTTCCTGCGCGCCGGCGCGGTCGGCGTGTTCCCCAAAGGACGATCGGCGGCGGGCGAATTGACCGAGCTCGACCTTCACCGTAGATTCCGCGTCGAATCCTTGCCCAGCCGGACGGAGGATGGCGCGAGCCTCCTGCTCGTCCGCTCCCTGGGCCTTCACCCCATCCCCGGCGGAGTATGAGACGTGCCGCTCGCCAAATCGCTGCGCGTCCTCGTGCTTGCCAACCAGAAGGGCGGGGTGGGCAAGACGACGACCGCCATCAACCTGGGCACCGCGCTCGCCGCGATCGACGAGCGCGTGCTGCTGATCGACCTCGACCCGCAGGGCAACGCCTCGACCGGGCTGGGCATCGACCGCAAGAACAGGGCGATCTCCACCTACAACGTGATGATGGGCGAAACCTCGCTCGCCGACGCCGTGCAGGTCACCGCCGTGCCGCGCCTGTCGGTGGCGCCGTCCACCCTCGACCTGCTCGGCGTCGAGCTGGAGATCGCCGGCGACCGCGACCGGGCCTACAAGCTGCGCCAGGCCGTGCTCGACTTCGACGCCGCGCAGGCCGGCCGGGCGGACGGCTACAGCTACGTCCTGGTGGACTGCCCGCCCTCCCTCAACCTGCTGACGATCAACGCGCTCGCCGCCGCCCACGCCGTGGTGGTGCCGCTGCAATGCGAGTTCTTCGCGCTGGAGGGGCTGACGCAGCTGCTGGCGACGGTCGAGCAGGTCCGCGCCGCGCTGAACCCTGACCTGTCCGTGCACGGCGTGGTGCTGACAATGTACGACGCGCGCAACAACCTCGCCAACCAGGTCGTCGCCGACGTGCGCGGCTTCCTCGGCGACAAGGTGTACGACACGGTGATCCCGCGCAACGTGCGGATCTCGGAGGCGCCCTCGCACGGCAAGCCGGCCCTGCTCTACGACCTGCGCTGCACCGGCAGCCAGGCCTACCTCAAGCTCGCCTCGGAGGTGATCCGGCGCGAGCGCCACTTGCGCGCCGCTTGACGGGATGCGCGCCGCCTGACGGGATTCGAGTGATGAAGGCTTTGACCAACGAGGAACCCCGCTCGCGTCTCGGCCGCGGCCTCGCCGCACTGATCGGCGACAGCGGCAACGAGACGGACGCCGTGGTGCGCGCGCGCGGCCAGAAGCGGGTGCCGCTGGAGTACCTGCGCGCCAACCCGCGCAACCCGCGCACCAGCTTCGACGAGGCGGACTTGGAGGAGCTGACCGCCTCCGTGCGCGAGAAGGGCATCATCCAGCCGATCCTGGTGCGCACGGTGCCGGGCGTCGCCGACGCCTACGAGATCATCGCCGGCGAGCGGCGCTGGCGGGCGGCGCAGCGGGCCAGCCTGCACGATGTGCCGATCGTCACCATCGAGGCCGACGACAAGCAGGCCCTCGAGATCGCCATCATCGAGAACGTCCAGCGCTCCAACCTCAACGCGCTGGAGGAGGCGCAGGGCTACGAGCGGCTCGGCGCCGAGTTCGGCTACTCGCAGGGCGACCTCGCCAAGGTCATCGGCAAGAGCCGGCCGCACGTCAACAACACGCTGCGCCTGCTGAAACTCCCCGAGCACACCCGCTCGCTGCTCTCCTCCGGCCAGATCAGCGCCGGTCACGCCCGCGCCCTTCTGGCCGCCGACGACCCGGACGCCCTCGCCAAGCAGGTCGTCGCCAAGGGCCTGTCGGTGCGCGCGGTGGAGGCGCTGGTGAAGAAGGAAGCGGACATCCGCGAGAACGGGCCGCCGCCGAAGCGGCCCTCGCGGTCGAAGAAGGATGTGGGCACGCTCGCCCTGGAGAAGCGCATCGCCGAGCGCGTCGGCTTGGCGATCGCCATCAAGCACAAGGGCGGGGGCGGCGAGGTCAAGGTGAAATACGCCAACCTCGACCAGCTCGACAAGCTCGTCGCGATCCTGGGGGCGTGACGCCTATTCCGGGTGCGTTGGGTCGATCCACCTGACGCTCTCCGGCTTCTCCGCCGGCTCGATGTCGAGGTTGATCGCCACCGCCTCGCCGTCGGAGCGCAGCAGCACGCATTCCAGCACGTCGTCGGCGCTGGCGTTGATCTCCTGGTGGGGCACGTAGGGCGGCACGTAGATGAAGTCGCCCGGCCCCGCCTCGGCGACGAACTCGAGGCGCTCGCCCCAGCGCATCCGCGCCCGGCCCTTCAAGACGTAGATCACGCTTTCCAGGGGACCGTGGTGGTGCGCGCCGGTCTTGGCGTCGGGATGGATCGTCACCGTGCCGGCCCAGATCTTTTGGGCGCCGACGCGGGCGAAGTTGATGGCGGCGCGGCGGTCCATCCCCGGCGTCTGCGCCGTGTTGCCGTCGAGCGACCCGGCCGGGATCACCCGGACCCCATCGCCCTTCCAGTCGCCGCCGTGCTCGTGCTCCGCCATGGCCGATGGGTTCCTTCTCGCCGAGTCCGAAAAGCGCTTTGTATCCCGCCGCCTTTCATGGTGTGAAGGGCCCATGCTGAAAGCCCGCCTGATCCCCTGCCTCGACGTGAAGGACGGCCGCGTCGTCAAGGGCGTGAGCTTCGTCGACCTGCGCGACGCCGGCGATCCCGTCGAGGCGGCGGTCGCCTACGACGCGGCCGGCGCCGACGAGCTCTGCTTCCTCGACATCACCGCCAGCCATGAGGCGCGCCCGACCCTGCTCGACGTGGTGAGCCGCACGGCGGAAGCCTGCTTCATGCCGCTCACGGTGGGCGGCGGTGTGCGCAACGAGGACGACATCCGCGCCCTGCTGCGGGCCGGCGCCGACAAGGTGTCGATCATGACCGCCGCCGTGCAGGACCGCGACCTCGTGCGCCGCGCGGCCGAGCGCTTCGGCAACCAATGCGTGGTGGTGGCGATCGACGCCAAGGCGACCGCGCCCGGCCGCTGGGAGGTGTTCACCCACGGCGGGCGCCGGCCGACCGGCCTCGACGCGGTCGCCTACGCCCGCGAGGTGGCGGCGCTGGGCGCGGGCGAGATCCTGCTGACATCCATGGACCGCGACGGCACGCGCGCCGGCTTCGACTTGGCGCTCACCCGGGCCGTCGCGAGCGCGGTCGCCGTGCCGGTCGTCGCCTCCGGGGGTGTCGGCACGCTGGACCACCTCGTCGCCGGCGTGCGCGAGGGCGGGGCGACCGCCGTGCTCGCGGCGTCGATCTTCCACTTCGGCGAGTACACGATTGGGCAGGCCAAGCGCCACATGGCGGCGGCCGGCGTGCCGATGCGCCTCGACGGCGTGGCCTTGGCGCGGGGAACACCCCCCGGACCATCCCGAGGAGCCGCCGCGTGAGCGCCTTCACGCTCGACGACCTCGCGGCCATCGTCGCGACGCGCGCGGGGGTGGACGCCGGCGCGTCTTATACCCGCTCGCTGCTCGATCGCGGCCCGGCCCACGTCGCCCGCAAGTTCGGCGAGGAAGCGGTCGAGCTGATCGTCGCCGCGCTCGAACGGGAGCCCGCGCCGGTCGTCGCCGAGGCCGCCGACGTCCTGTACCACCTGCTGGTGCTGCTCCGAGCCTCCGACGTGGCGCTGGCCGACGTGCTGGCCGAGCTGGAGCGACGCACGGGGCAGTCCGGGCTGGCCGAGAAGGCGTCGCGCGGGGGATAGGCCGTGGCGCGGGGATGGATCGTGGCGGCAACGGTCTCGACAACGGGGGAGCGCGGGCGCTAAGGACGTGGCATCGTGCCGCCACGCCGTGGGATGGTCTCCCCGACGCTCGGCGACGCGCGGCGGAGTGCCGATGGACGAGCGTGCCAGCCAGCCCCTCACCTTCTCGCCCTACCATCATTTCACCCGCGCGCAATGGGCGGCGCTGCGCGCCGACACGCCGCTGACCCTGACGGGGGACGACCTCGGCCGGCTGCGCTCCATCAACGAGCCGATCACGCTGGAGGAGGTCATCGCGATCTACCTGCCGCTGTCGCGCTTGCTCGCGCTCTACGTCGCGGCGACGCAGGGCCTGTTCAAGGCGACGCAGCGGTTCTTGGGCGCGGACGACGGCAAGGTGCCCTACATCATCGGCGTGGCCGGCTCGGTGGCGGCGGGCAAGTCCACCTTCACGCGCGTGATGCAGGCGCTGCTGTCGCGCTGGCCCAACACGCCGCGCGTCGCGCTGGTGACGACCGACGGCTTCCTGTACCCCAACGCCGTGCTCGAACGCGACGGGCTGATGGGCAAGAAGGGCTTCCCCGAGAGCTACGACGCGGCCGCGCTGCTGCGCTTCCTGTCCGACGTGAAGGCCGGCCGCCGCCACGTCGCCGCGCCCGTCTACTCGCACCTCACCTACGACATCATGCCCGGCGAGGGCGTGGTCGTGGACCGGCCGGACATCCTGATCGTTGAAGGGCTGAACGTGCTGCTGCCGGGGCGCCGGTCGAAGGAGGGCAGGGGGGGCGTGGTGTCCGACTTCTTCGACTTCTCGATCTACCTCGACGCCTCGGAGGCGGACCTGGAGCGCTGGTACGCGGCGCGCTTCATGCGGCTGCGCGAAACCTCGTTCCGCGACCCGCGCTCGTATTTCACGAAATACGCGACGCTCGACGACGCGGCGGCGCAGGCCAAGGCCCGCGAGATCTGGACGACGATCAACCTCGCCAACCTGCGCGAGAACGTCGCCCCGACCCGCGAACGCGCCAACCTGATCCTGACCAAGGGCGACGCCCATCGCATCGAGGACGTCGAGCTTCGCAAGCTGTGATGGCCGCCGCAGGACATCCCATGGACCAGGAGCGGCGAATGGACCAGGAGCGCTGGGGCGCCGTCGACGCCTACCTCACCGAGCGCCTCGTGCCGCCCGACGCGGCCCTCGATGCCGCGCTCGCCGCCAACGCCGCCGCACGACGTGTCGGCCCTCCAGGGCAAGTTCCTCCACCTCGTCGCGCGCATGATCGGCGCCCGCCGCGTGCTGGAGATCGGCACGCTGGGTGGGGTCTCCACCCTATGGTTCGCCCGCGCGCTCGGGGCGGGCGGACGGATCGTCACCTTGGAAGCCGATCCCCGGCACGCCGCGATCGCCAGGGCCAACCTGGAGCGCGCCGGCGTGGCCGACCGGGTCGACCTTCGCGTGGGGCCGGCGCTGGACAGCCTGCCGGCGCTGGCCGGTGAGGCGCCGTTCGACCTCGTGTTCATCGATGCCGACAAGCCCAACAACCCCCATTACCTCGCCTGGGCGCTGAAGCTGACCCGAGAGGGTGGCGTCATCATCGGCGACAATGTCGTGCGCGACGGCGCCGTCGTCGATCCCGCGAGTTCGGACGCGAGCGTGCGCGGTGTCCGCACCTTCCTCGACGCGATCGCGGGGGAGCCGCGCCTCAGTGCCACCGCGCTGCAAACGGTGGGCGCCAAGGGGTGGGACGGCTTCACCCTCGCCGTGGTCGACTGAGGCGGGCGGTGGCGCACCGGCGCCGCTTGAAATCCGCCTCGCGCTGGGCCTTATAGGGGCCACCGGCCCGACCGGCGCCCCGCCCGGGGCATGAGGGACGCGGGCACGGAAGAGATGCGTTCCCCGGTGGGGCGTCCGGACTTCAAATCCGGGAGGGGCCGCCAGGCGGTCTTTGGTGGGTTCGACTCCCACTCTCTTCCGCCATCCCGCCTCCGCCCTCCCTCGCCGGCGTGCCGAAACCAGCCGTGCCAGTCCAGCGAAGACCATTCCGACGATTCCTCAACCCATGGATATCCGACACATGGATCGTGCGACGAAGCCCGAACTCGCGGATGCCGCGGGCACGCCCGATCGTGCCCCCGACCACGCCACGCCGGCCCGCAGGCGGTTGCCGGCGGTCGACCGCCTGCTCGCTCACGCCGGGTCCGCCGCCCTGGTCGAGCGTTACGGTCGGCGCGCCGTGGTCGACGCGCTCCGCGAGCGCCTGGCGGCGGCGCGCGCGGGCTTGGTGGGGGCGGTTCCGGCGGAGGGCGGCGAGGCGCCGAGCGAGGACGCGCTGATCGACGAGGCCGGGGCGGCGCTGGCGCGCGCCCACGCCCCCTCGCTGCGTCCGGTGCTCAACCTGACCGGCACGGTGCTGCACACCAATCTCGGCCGTGCCCTGCTGCCGCCCGAGGCGGCCGACGCGGTGGCCCGCGTGCTGACGGGGGCATCCAACCTGGAGTTCGACGTCGCCGCCGGCCATCGCGGCGAGCGCGACGACCACATCGAGGGCCTCGTCTGCCGCCTCACCGGCGCGGAGGCGGCGACGATCGTCAACAACAACGCCGCCGCCGTGCTGCTGGTGCTGGCCGCCCTGACCGAGGGCCGGGAGGTGCTGGTGTCGCGCGGCGAACTCGTCGAGATCGGCGGCGCCTTCCGCATCCCCGACGTGATGGCGCGGGCCGGCTGCCGCTTGCGGGAGGTCGGCACCACCAACCGCACCCACCTGCGCGACTACGCCGACGCCATCGGGCCGGACACGGCGGCGGCGATGAAGGTGCACCAGAGCAATTACGAGATCCG
>CAXSDP010000020.1:40088-58056 GCA_964235705.1 uncultured Beijerinckiaceae bacterium
TCGCGGAGCGGTTCCGGGCGCTGCCGGTGCCGATCATCGGGCGCGTCACCAACGGCCGGTTCCTGCTCGACCTCCGCACGCTGGAGGACGAGCGGTTGTTCCTCGACCAAATCGCTTCTATGAAGGCCTGACAACGTGTCGCGCGACCGGATGTTACACGCGATGGCGTGCCGGCCGTGACAGGCGACTCCCTCCGACATCGGCCCGGATCCGGCCGCACCAGCGGTGACGCATGACCACGGACATCGTGAGCGGGGATGACGGTGACGTGGCCTCGAACCCGACGCCCCTCGATCCGACGGGCGCGGACACGCTGGCCCTCGAGAACCAGCTGTGCTTCTCGCTCTACACCGCCGCCCACGCGATCAAGAAGGCGTATCGCCCCTTGCTCGACATGCTCGGGCTGACCTACCCGCAGTACCTCGTGCTGATCGTGCTATGGAAGACCGACCGGCTCAAGGTGTCCGACATCGGCCGGCGGCTGAGCCTTGACTCCGGCACCTTGACGCCGATCCTGAAGCGGCTGGAGGCTGCCGGTCTCGTCGATCGGACCCGCCGCCAGCACGACGAGCGCGAGGTCGAGATCAGCCTGACGCCGGACGGCCGCGCGCTGCGCGAGCAGGCCGTGGACGTGCGAAAGGGCATCGTCAAGCAGCTCGGCATGTCCGAGCCGGCGATCGCCGCGTTGCGCTCCGAGCTCAACGCGCTGGTCGCGACGCTCGGCATGGACGCTTAAGCGCGCGGGCCGAAGCTCAAGCGCCTTCGCAGGCGGCCCCACTTGGTGACGATTTCAATTGGCGATGACGTCACTTGGCGATGGACGTCACTTGGGAGTGGCGGGCACACCGCCCTTGCCGACGGCCTTGGGGTTGTAGGCGCCGGTCGCCGGCGTCGTCTTGGCGGCGCTCGACAGGCCCGCGCCGGTTTCCATCACCGCCTGTCCGTTCACCTCGGGGTTCGCCCCGACGGCGTGGGTCATGGGGTTGGCGGTGGGCGGCGTCGGCGATTGCGCGAAGGCCGGGCCGGCGACGCCGGCCACCAGAGCCACCCAACCCGCCTTGATCTTCAGGGAAACCATCGAGCGTTCCTTCCTCTGCCATCGCGTCGGCCACGCGCGCGGCCGCCGGGACGGCGAGCAAGATCCGCGCCGGGCAAGGGGTGCCGGGCGGGTGCCCCCTTTGCCCACCCGTCACTGGAAGAACGGGTAGAAGCGGAAGCTCGTGTAGATGAGGTTGTCGCTGGTCTTGGGCGCGCTGAACTGGCCGTTGAACACCGAGGGGAACAGGCTGCGGGTCGCGAACCCGTACTGGACGCCGCCCTTCACGGTCCCGTACCGGCCGCTGTAGATGTTGTCCCAGAAGCCGGCGGTGATCTCCATCGTCTGCTTGGTTTCGGCGGAGCAGGCGGTGCTCAACTCGGTGTTGCAGCCGCTGTTGTTGGTGTTCGGCACCCCGATGCCGTAGAACGAGTTGGTGCCGTTGGAGAAATAGGTCGCCAGCTGCCGCTCGAAGCCGCCGAAGGCGTAGATGTCGAGCGAGGAGGTGGCGTGCAGCGTCAGGCCGGCCAGGAACGCCGCCTCGGGGATGGGCTTGACCGACCCGTCCGGCGCGAAGGTCGCGTCCGGTAGCGTCGACGTCGCGTAGCGACCGATTCCGCGCCCGATCAGCCCGCTGACCTGGAGTTCGAGCCGCTTCGGGACGAGGTCCGTGACGAGGCCGCCGCCGAAGCCGTAGCCGGTCCTGTCCTGGTTGGTGCTGACGCCGTTGGTGTAGGTCACGCGGTCGAACAGGTCCCGGTACAGGCCGTAGGCCTCGACGTGGACGTCGCGTCCGGCGACCGTCGGGTCCGCGGCGACCTTGCCGATCACGTCCGGGACGTGGTTGAGCGAGTAGGGCGTCGTGGTGCTGTTGAAGCCGCCGGTCCCCTGCGGGACGACCTGGCACGTGAGGGCGGCGACCCCCGTGACGGCCGGGCTCCCGATCGTCGTGGCGCCGGCGCCGGTCGTGCAATTGGTGCCGCCGAACGTCGTCTGCGGCTGCTCGGCCGACAGCGACACCCAGATCTTCCGGTCGAAGTCCTTGGTCAGGCGCAGTTGCGGTTGGCGCGTCCACACGAAGCCGGTGACGAACTGCTCGTCGATCGTCGGCGGCAGCGCCTCGTCCCTCGCCAGGATCCCCTTCGTGTTGGTGGTCGCGAGCGTCCAGTTCTGCCCGGCCAGGAAGTGGAACCCCGAGTCGGCGAAATCCAGCGTCCCGTAGAGGACGCGGACCCTGGGGTTGTAGGAGTTCGACTCGACGTTGTTGGCGGTGGGGGCGGCGCCCAGGAAATCGATCTCGCCGTAGCCGGCGGCGGTCAGCGACGGGGTCAAGGGCGCCTCCGCCAGCACGGCGGCCCGCGTCTGCCGGGAGGTGTAGCGGAACTCGTTGGTGTGCGCGAAGCTCTGGTTGGGCGTCGGGATGGCGGCGAAGGGCGTGGCGATGTCGGCCTGCAGCGCCCGCGTGCGGAAGATGCCCTCGGCAGCCACGTAGCCGCCGGGCGTGATGGTGATGTCGCCGACCCGCATCTGGCCGTTCAGCGGTCCCGCCGCCATCCGCGGCGACGCCACGCCTCCCAGGGCGGTCGGCTTGGCCGGCGGCAGTTCGGACCCTCGCGGCGCGTCGGCGGTCCGCACGAGGGTGTCGGATCCCTGGTCGATCCGGGTGTCGGGCTTGCCGTCAAATTTGGCGGCGGCGCGCGACTTGTCGGCCTTCGCGCGGGTTTGCGTGCGCAGCTTCGAGATGTCGTCGCGCATCTGGCGGTTCTCCGCCTCCAGCCGCTCGATCTTCGCGGCCAGGTCGGAGACCGACATCTCCGCGCGGGCGGCGGGCGGGGAAACCAGCGTGAGCAGGGCACCGGCCGTGACGACGCCGATCGCGTCGCGTCCAACTACACCCACTTGGTCCCTTTCCGCTTCCACATCATGGGCGCAGCTTAGGGCATCGAGGGCGTGACGCGGAACCCGCGCGACACAACAATGGGGACCTGTGGCACGGCGGTCTCAAACCATCAAATATCACATGGCCGCGGCGGGTGGAAGAGCCGCCGGTTAGGGCGCCCTCGCCAGCCGCACCGGCAGCGCGTCGATCCGCAGCCGGCGGCGCAGCGCCCGCGATCCCGCGTCGATGGCGAGCGAGAGCGCCGCCGTGACGCCCAGCAGCACCAGCGCCGCGTCCAGCCGCCCGTCGTCGAGCGCGGCGTCGATGCCGTAGCCGAGCGTCCGCACGCCGAGGATGCCGACGATCGCGCCCTCGCGCACGATGATCTCGAAGCGGTACAGCACCAGCGCCAGGAACTGCCCGTACAAGCGGGGCAGCGTCTCGTAGGCGTAGAGGTCCAGCCCTCGCCCCGGCGCGTCGCGGCGAACCGCCAGCGCGTCGGCGTGCCGTCCCATGAGGGTGGCGATGATGCCGCCGTTGTGCAGGCCCAGCGCCAGCACCGCCGGCAGCATGGACGGCCCCAGCAGCTGGAGCAGGACGTAGGCGAGGACGTATTCCGGGGTGCCGCGCAGCAGGATCAGCAGGCCGCGCGCCGCCGCGCGGCCCACCGGGCCGCCAAAGCGCCGGCTCACCGCCGGGAAGAGGACGAGCGCCGCCCCGGCCGCCAGCGCCGCCGCGAGTTGGGACAGCACCAGCGTGGCGAGCGTGCCCGGCACGACCGCCTCGCGCACCAGCGCGCCGGCCCAGGTGGCGAGCGCCCGCCAGGGTTCGAGCGAGGCGAGGGCGTGGTCGCGGAGCGGGCGGGGAACGAGCATGTGCCCGAAGCGCGCGAGCCGCGCGCCGACGGGGTCGCCGGGGTAGCTGGTGGTGAGCGTCGCCAGGGCCAGCAGGCTGCCGGGGACGAGCAGGGGCAGGGTGGCGGCGCGCGCCCACAGCCCGCGCGTGGCGATCAGCGCGTAGAAGGCGAGGATGATCGCCGCCGCCTCGCGGTAGTGGCCATCCTTGAAATAACCGTCGAGGTCGAAGCCGAGCGTCGGGATGCCGACGAAGCCGAGCACGAGGGTCGAGCGCATGCCGCATTCGAGCCGATACAACGTGTAGGCGCGGAACGAGCTAGAGAGGACCGGCACGCGCACGAAGAGGAAGCGCGACAGCGCCGCCGTGCCATGGGGCAGCGCCCGCTCGGGCGCCCGGTCCATCTCCTCGATCATCTCGGCGTAGACCTTGGCGAAGATCCCGGCGTAGGGGATCGCCACGGCGAGCACGCCGGTGGTTGCGCTCAGGCCGGTGACCTGCGCCAGGATCAGCGCCCAGAACAGCTCGTGGATGGAGCGCAGGCCCGCCGCCGCCACCCGCACCGCGCGGGAGTGGGCGAACACGAGCGAGGCGGCGAGGCCGACGGTCGCGCCGAGCCCGACGCCGGTGACGGCGAAGGCGACCGTGAGCGCCATCGCCCGCAGCCCGATCGCGGCCACGTCCGGACGCACGAAGCCGGCGCCGAAGCCGGCGAGGTCGGCCCACGGGTGCAGCGCGGTGACGTGGAGGTCGGCGAGCGCGGCGGCGATGGCCGCGAGGGCGAGGAAGGCCCAAGTGACGTTGGCGGCGCCGAGGACCGGCCTCCGGCGCTCGAGGGTCGGATGCTCGACCGCGCGGCCGGACAAGGGCTTCAAGCCCGGTAGAACGCGGCGAGGTCCGCCTCGCGTAAGCCGTCCGCCGGCGCGTCGAGCGCCACCCGGCCGCCCTTCAGCACCACCACCCGCGTGGCGTGTTCCAGCGCCAGCGCCACGTCGTGCAGCGCGAGCACGCTGGTGGCGGCGGCGGCGCGGATCGTTTGGAGCACCCGGCCGCCCTGGCCCCGGTCGAGCGCCGAGACCGGCTCGTCGCCGATCACGACCGGGCGCCCGTTGTAGAGCGCGCGCGCGACGGACGTGCGTTGCGCCTGGCCGCCCGACAGCGAGCCGGCCCGCTGGCGCAGCGCGGGGGCTAGGTCGACTTCGGCCAGCACCGCCTCCACCGCCTCGAGCGTCGCGCGCGCCGGCCACAGCAGCTCGCGAAGGTTGCGGAGCGCGGAATGGCGGTCGAGCCGCCCCATGTAGACGTTGTGGAAGGTGGACAGCTGCGGCACCAGCCCGGCCGCCTGCGGGATCAGCGCCGCCTCGCCGGCCAGCGCGTCGAACAAGGTATTGAGCAGGGTGGACTTGCCGACCCCGGAAGGCCCGAGCAGGGCGACGCGCTCGCCGCGCCGGAGCTGGAAGTGCACGTCGGCGAGGACGGTGCGGCCGGCATAGCCGATGCTGGCGCCGTCGAGCGTCAGGAGCGGGGGCTCCGCGCCGGCCCTTGCCACTTCCGCCCCGATCACCCCCGCCTCAGTTCAGGAGGCCGCTCCGCCTGGCGACCTCCTCCACCGGCGCGTATTCGGCGTTGTCGGCGGGAACGAAGCGGCTGCGGCCGAAGGGTTCGAGGATTCGTGGGTCGGTGATGGCGACGAGTTCGTCCTTCACCTTGGCGGCGAAGCCGGTGCCGAACCGGGCGTCGAGGTCGCCCCGGATCGTCCACTGGTAGTCGGGGAACGGCGGGCTTTCCCAGATCACCGACACCTGCGCGTCGTCGACGTGGCCGGCCCTCTTCTCCAGGTCCCACACGCTGTAGTCCACCGCGCCGACCTGGTAGGCGCCGGACTGGACGAGCTGGATCGTGCGGCTGTGGTCGCCGGAGAAGCCGACGCGGCTGAACACGTCGTCCGGCGCCTTGCCAAAACGCTGGCGCAGGTAATAGTCCGGCATGACCCGGCCCGAGGTGGAGGCGCGCGCGCCGAAGGTGAACGTCTTTCCCGCCACGCCGGCGTCGATCGTCGCCGCGCGCTTCAGGCCGGTGGCGGCGTTGGCGATGAGGTAGAACTTGAACCGCTTGTCCTCCTCCCCTTGCGCGATCGCCAGCGAGCCCGGCACCAGCGCGCGGGCCTGGACGCCGGTGACGCCGCCGAACCAGGCGAGCTGGACCTCGTTGTTGGTGAAGGCGGTGACGGCGGCGGGATAGGACTTCACCGGCACGTAACGGACGGGGACGCCGAGCTTGGCCTGAAGATAATCGGCGACGCGGCCGAACCGCTCGACGAGGCGCGTCTGGTCCTGGTCGGGGATGGCGGTGAACACGAAGGTCGGGCCGGCTGCGGCGGCCGGCACCGCGAAGGCGCCGAGCGAGGTGGCGAGGGCCGCGACGAGGCCGATCCAGCGCGTCATCATGTAGGAAACCTCGGATTTCGCCTTCGCTCGACACGATTGCGACCTCCACGGATCATCGTCAAGGCCGAAAGACTTCCAACTAAGCCACTGTAAAACCCCGCATATCCTATCGATCCCCCAGCCCCTTGTTTTCAAAGCCCGATGGATGAGCGACCCATGACCAGCACCCGACCCAGACTGACGGCCATGGCGCACGGCGGCGGCTGCGGCTGCAAGCTCGCGCCGGCCGTGTTGGAGGACATCCTGCGGAAGATGCCGGTGCCGGTGCCCTGCGCCGACCTGCTGGTCGGCACGGAGACCGCCGACGACGCGGCGGTGTACCGGCTGAACGACAGCCAGGCGATCGTCGCCACGACGGACTTCTTCACGCCGATCGTCGACGACCCCCGCGACTTCGGGCGCATCGCCGCCACCAACGCGCTGTCGGACGTGTACGCCATGGGCGGGCGGCCGATCTTCGCCCTGGCGCTGGTCGGCATGCCGGTCGGCGCCATGCCGGTGGACATGGTGCAGGACATCCTGGCGGGCGGCGCCGCCGTCTGCGCGGCCGCCGGCATCCCGGTGGTCGGCGGCCATTCCATCGACACGCCCGAGCCGATCTACGGCCTGGTGGCGATCGGCCTCGTCCATCCCGACAAGGTGCTGAGGAACGCCGGCGCGCGGCCCGGCGACGCGCTGATCCTCACCAAGGGGCTGGGCGTCGGCATCTTCTCCGCCGCGATGAAGAAGGGCGAACTGGACCCCGCCGGCTACGAGGCGATGGTCGCCTCCGCCACCACCCTCAACACGATCGGCACGGCGCTGTCCGACTTGCCGGCCGTGCACGCGATGACGGACGTCACCGGCTTCGGCCTGCTCGGCCATTGCCTGGAGATGGCGCGCGGCGCGGGGCTCGAGGCCACCTTGCGCTGGGAGGCGGTGCCGATGCTCGCCGGCGCGGCGGCGCTGGCCGAGCGGGGCTTCGCCACCGGCGCGGCGGCGCGCAATTGGGCGAGCTACGGCGCCAACGTGACCCTGCCGACCAGTATGGCGGACTGGCAACGCGGCCTGCTGTGCGACCCGCAGACGAGCGGCGGGTTGCTGGTCGCCGTGGCGCCCGGGCATGCCAACGACGTCGTCGCGCGCTGCCTGGCGGCCGGCTACCCGCGCACCGCGATCATCGGCGCGATGGGCGAGGGCAGGGGCAAGGGCCACGTCACCGTGACGTGACCCTCACGGGCGGCTTGGCTCAATCGCAGTTGGTGGCGTGCACCGTCTTGGAGTCGCCGGCGTCGTTCTCCTTGTGCACCGTCTTGGAGGCGCAGCCGTCGGACGACGTGTGCTTCTCCACCGTGGTCGAGGTGGAGGACGGGGGCGCGTCGACGCCATCGCGATGGATGACGACCTCGTCGGCGAAAGCCGTCCCAGCGCTCAGCACCGTGGCTGCGATCAGCATGATTTTCAGCATGAACCTCGTCCTTCCGTCGTACGAGCCATCCGCGGCCCGTTATCGAATGATGGAATGTGCAAGCTGAGCCGTTGTTCCCGCCCCGACGGATCGGCGTAGTCTTAAGCCTAACCGGTCGTGGCGGGCCTACAGCCGGCCGCGCTGATGGCGGTGCACGGGCGGCAGGAGCAGGGCGGCCGCCTTGTTGGCCAAGCCCGGCACGATCGTGCGCCGGCCGGCCATCAGCCCGGCGGAACCGGCCTCGGCGAAGGAGGGGCCCGCGGCGGGATGGATCGCACGACTTGTTGAGGTACGCATCGATATGCACGTTACGAACAGTCGGGACGTCATATCCATGCTCAAGGCCGACGGCTGGTTCGAGGTGAACCAAGTCGGGAGCCACAAGCAGTTCAAGCTCCCGATCAAGCCGGGCCGCGTGACGGTCGTCCATCCGAGCCGCGAGACCCCCACCGGAACCTTGCGGAGCATCGAGAAGCAGGCCGGGATCAAGCTGAGGTCGCCATGCGTTCCTATATCGCGCTCATCCACAAGGAAGCGGCATCGGACTTCGGCGTGTCCTTCCCGGACCTTCCGGGCTGCGTGACCGCCGGCGCCAGCCTGGACGAGGCGCGCGCGCTCGCCGAGGAGGCGCTCGCGCTCCACCTCGCCGGCATGGCCGAGGACGGCGCGGCCGCCCCGGACCCCTCGTCCCTCGAAACCATCATGGCGGATCGCGAGAACAGGGACGGCGTCGCCGTCCTCGTGCCGGTCAAGGGCACGTCGCCCAAGATCGTGCGGATCAACATCACCGTGCCCGACGACGTGCTTCGGGCGATCGACGACCACGCCGAGCGCCGGGGCATGAACCGGTCCGGCTTCCTCGTGCGCGCGGCCAAGCGCGAGATGGCGCTGGCCTGAGCGGCACCCGCCCTCAGAGCCGCCCACGCTGGTGGCGATGCACGAGCGGCAGCAGCACCGCGTCGGGCACCAGCGGCAGGAGCAGGGTGGCCGCCTTGTTGGCCAGGCCCGGCACGATCGTGCGCCGGCCGGCCATCAACCCGACGTAACCGGCCTCGGCGACGGCCAGCGCGCTCGCCCCCGCGCTCGCCTCGAGGGCGGCGCGGGACAGACCGGCGCGGGCGTGGAACCCGGTCCTCGTGACGCCGGGATGCAGCACGCTGACGGTGACGCCGGCCCCGCGCAGCTCCTCGCCCAGCGCGCGCGAGAAGGCGCTCACGAAGGCCTTGCTGGCGTAATAAACCGCCATGCCGGGGCCGGGCATGAAGCTCGCGACGGAGGCCACGTTGAGGATGCGGCCGCGCGCGGCGCGTAAGCCCGGCAGGCAGCGGAGCGTGAGGTCGAGGAGCGCGCGCACGTTGAGGTCGACGAGGCCGAGCTGGGCGGCCGGGTCGAGCGCCGCCACGTCGCCGAGCAGCCCGGCCCCGGCGTTGTTGACCAGCACCGCGACGGTGGCCCCGGCGGCGGCGAGCGCGTCGACCACGCGGGCCGGCCCGTCGAGGGCGGCGAGGTCGGCGACGATCACCAGCGGGCGGGGGCGTCCGGTCGCGGCGATGGCCGCCGCCAGGGCTTCGAGTTGGTCGGCGCCGCGCGCCACCAACGCGAGGTCATGGCCGTGGTGGGCGAGGACGCGGGCGAGGTCGGCGCCGATGCCGCCCGACGCCCCCGTGACGAGCGCGACGGGCCGCACCGCTCAGTCGCGCTTGCCGCCGGCGGCGCCGCCCGACCATGGACCTTCTGGGATGGGACCTTCGGGGGCGGACCGGTCGGGAAAGGGATCGGCCGGGTCGAAGCTCGGGGGGATCACCGCGCCCGGCCCGGCGGGATGGGGCTCCCGCGCCACCTTCTGGCGCAGCGTGACCCGCTCGCGCGGCGCGACGCCGAGCAGCTCGCTGATACGCGCGACGACGTTCTCCTCGAACTCGCTCACCTCGCCGTCGGCGAAGACGACGTCCCACATCATCTCGATGACCTTGCAGCGCCCGTCGTTGTCGAGCGTGCGCTTGAGGACGTTGGTGAAGTGGAAGAAGTCGACCGCTTCCTCGTCGCTCCGCTCGGCGCGCGCGATCAGCCGGCTCGTCGCGACGGCGTCGAGGCCGAAGCGCTCGTGGATGACGTCGCGAAGCCGCGTCCGCTCCGCCGCGTCGATCGCCCCGTCCACGTTGGCGACGTGGATCAGCAACGCGCACGCGGCGAGCCGGTAGTCGTCCTCCGCGAAATCGGCGTCGGTCCCGGACGTCGTGTCGGCGATGAACCTTTTGAGCGCTTCGAACATCAGCGGATCGGCAGGCAGGTGTACTCGCCCTCGGGGCGGTGGTAGTCGCGTCGCATGTCCGCGATATAGTAATCGCAGGCGCGACGACCAGGGAAGCAGAGCTTCTCGTCGCGCCAATCCAGCACGACCGCGCTGCCCGGCCCGGCGTAGTGGGAGAAGCCGCCGCTGAAATGGCCGAGCCAGACCGAGGGGAACGCCCGCACCGCCGGCGCCTCGCAGGGAAGGCCCCCGGGCGGCGCGGCGGTGAACGGCCGGTAGCCGTTGCCGTTCGGGGCGTCGTAGTCGGCGGCGAGCGCAGCGCCGCTCGTCAGCGCGACACCTAGAGCGCCGATCAACGCGGCGCGCGTCCTCATCATAGGCCGAGGAACGAGAACAGGCCGCCGCTCGGCTTGGCGGTGGCGGCGGCGGCGACGTTGTAGGGCTCCGTGCCCGGCGCGGCGCCGGTGACGGTGATGGTGGCGCCCTCCGCCTTCACCATGGTGTACAGGCGCGCGGCGTTGGCCGGGGCCAGCCGGATGCAGCCGTGCGAGGCGGGGCTGCCGAGGTGCTTGGTCTCGTTGGTGCCGTGGATCGCGAAGCCGTAGAAGAAGAAGATCGCGTGCGGCATCGGCGCGTTGTCGTATTTCTTGGAGTGGTACACCTCCATCATGCGCTCCGGCTTGAAGGTGCCGGCCGGCGTCACGTAGCCGGTGCGCGCCGACGAGATCGGCCAATCGTAGCTGCCCTGCGCGGACTGGACGTGCATGTGCTGGGTCGCGAGGTCGACGTCGACCGCGACCTCCGCCCGCGCCGGCGCGGCGGCGAGCAGAGCGAACGTCGCCGCGCAGAGGAGGGCGCGCGCGGGGTTGGCGTATGTCATGGAAGCCTCGGTTGGGATCAAACGATCGCGGGGTCGCCGTCACCCTTCCACGCGATCGGTTAACGGTAAATGCCCGCGCCGGGCGGCCGGCCCGTTCGGCGGCGGGCGCGCTTTCCATGCCACAGGCCGACCCGGCCCGCGCGCTTGGGGTCAGTACCCCAGGCCGTAGGAGTAGAAGCCGCCGCCGTTGGGATCGACGTAGGGCTGGTAGCCGTAGCCGGTGTCGCCACCGTAACCGTAACCGCTGCCATCGCCGTCCCCGTAGGCACGGCGCGTCCGGCGCGGGCGGGGGTCGCCCTCGTCGGCGCCGCGATAGCTGGCGGTGGCGAACGGCCGCGAGGCCGGCGGCGTGCCGTTGACGGCGATGCGTGCGCCCTCGTGGCGGACCATGTCGTAGAGCGTGGTGGCGTTGCCGGGCGACAGGCGGACGCAGCCGTGCGAGGCCGGGCGGCCGAGCGAGGCGGTCGAATACGTGCCGTGGATCGCGTAGCCGCCCCGGAAGAAGATCGCGTGGGGCATCGGCGACATGTGGTACTTGTGCGAGTAGTGCATGAGTTCGAGGCGTTCGGGTGCGTAGCTGCCGTGCGGCGTCGAGAAGCCGGAGCGCGCCGACGAGATCGGCCAGTCGAACGTCCCCTCGTCCGACTCGACGTGCATGCGCTGGTGGGTGAGGTCGATGGCGACCTGCACGGTCGCGTGGGCCGCGCCGCAGCAGCCCAGGAAGGCGGAGCCGAGCAGGGTGGCGCCGAGCAGGGCGGCGCGGCCGAGCGGCGCCGGACCGCCGCCGGACCCGCGGGAAACAAGCTTGCAGGGGATATTCATCGCCAACCCTCGCCTACGATCGCTGAAGCACCATCAAGCCATCGCTCGCACGCTGCCATGGTTCCGACAACATCTTCGGTGCGCCAAGGTTTATTTAACCAAGACTTCCGGGTCCGAACGCGACACGTCGGGTTTGCTTACAACATTTGCGCGTCACGGTTGACGGGTGGCGGGTACTTGGCCCGGCCAGAGCGCCTTCACCGCCCAGACGCGGTGCGGGACCACCAGGGGCTCGCGCGGCCAGTTCGCCCGCAGCATCGCGGCGAGTTCGCCGTCGAACCGCTCCACCGCCTCGGGCGGCAGGGAGGCGCCGACGCCGGCGGACGCCCGGATGCGGCCGCGCCAGGCCTCGTGGCTGTAGGGGACGTCGATGTCGAAGGAGAAGGTTTCGAGCGCGGTGAAGCCGCCGGCCGCCGCGTCGCCGAGCCAGGCCGGGTAGAGGCCCGTGGCGTTGCCGAGGTGCCAGGCCGGGTTGGTCGCCTCGACCAGGCGCTCGGTCGCGGTCACGACGTTGTCGCGCAGCGGCAGCCAGTCGAAGTGGGCGATCACCAGCCGGCCGCCCGGCACCAGCACGCGCGCCACCTCGACCGCCGTCCGCGCCCGGTCGAAGAAGTGCCAGCACTGGCCGGCGGTGACGACGTCGAAGCTCCCGGCGGGCAGGCCGGTGTCCTCCGCGCGGCCCTCGACGTAGGCGACGCCGGTGGCCGCCTCGCGGTCGAGCCGCGCCGCCTCCGTCAGCAGGTGCTGGGCGGAATCGAGCCCGGTGGCGTGGCAGCCGCGCAGGGCGAGCCCGCGCGCGATGGTGCCGGTGCCGGTGCCCAGGTCCAGCACGCGGTCGCCGGTGGCGACCCAGCCCCCGTCGAACAGCCTCTTGAAGAAGGCGGGCGGGAAGCCGGCGCGGTAGCGGCCGTAGTCGGCGGCGGTCGGCCCGAAGTTGACCGGCGCCGCGCGGCCCGGCGACCCGTCGCGCGGCCGCTCCTCGATCGGCACGGGTTTCACTCGGCGGGGATCTGGCGGGGCAGCATGCGGTCGAGCACGCCGTCGCGGCGCACGAACAGGTGCCAGGCGGTGCCGGCGAGGTGCAGGGCGATCAGCGCGTAGACGGCGAACTGCCCGTAGACGTGGACCATGGCGGCGATCTCGCCCTGGGCGGGGCCGACCGGCAGCTTGGGGACGGCGAACAGGCCGAGGATGCTGATGGGGTAGGGGCCGCCCGACGACATGACGTAGCCCGACACCGGCATGGCGAGGAGCACGGCGTAGAGCAGCCAATGGGTGGCGTGGGCGAGGCCGCGCTCCACCGCCGCCGTGCGGCCGGGCAGCGGCGGCGGCGGGTTGACGATCCGGTAGGCGACGCGCGCCGCCACGACGACGAAGATGACGAGCCCGACCGTCTTGTGGAGCGAGGCGTAATCCGCCGGCGATCCCGGGAAGGGCGCCACGAAGGTGTCCGGCTGGCCGGGCTTCGTCTTGAACGCGCCGAAGATCCAGCCGAGCGGGATCACGGTGAACATCAGCAGCGCGGTGAGCCAGTGGAACCAGCGGGCACCCAAGGCGTAGCGGCGCGGCTCGCCGCCGTAGAGGGTCAGGGTGGATGCGGTGACGTCTTTCATGCAGCGGGCCTCCGCACGGAGGCTTAGCATCGCGGGGACGGGGGAGGGAGACCCGCCGATCGGCCGCCGCCTCAGGACGCGGGCGAACCCTCGTCCGCCCCCGGCCAGCCGCCGGTCCAAGTGGCGCCGCGAGCGCCGGTCCAGTCACAATGCGCGGCGAGGCCGGCGGCGAACAGGGCGTCGAGGCGCCGCCTTTCGCGCGCCACGGGCGGACCGTCCACGGCGACGGCGCGGCAACGGCCGCCCGCCGCCGGCGCGAGGAGGTCGGGGTTGGTCAGCCTGTCGTCCAAGCCTTCACCCAAACCTTCACCCAAGCCCCCGTCCAAGCCCTCGTCGCGCGCCGCGAACCAGGCGCGGCCGCCAAGGTCCAGGTAGCTTTCCGCCGGCAGCCCTTCGGCGAGCAGGACGTCGTGCGCGTCGAGTTCGACGTGCCAATAGGTCAGGCGGTCGACCGGCGCCCGCGCGACGCTCGTGCCGTTGATGAGGCACATGATCGGCACGAGCACCCCGTCGGCGCCGTCGTCGACGAGGACGGGGTGGCCCGGCGACAAGCGCAGGTCGCGCCCCGGCCGGGCGGTTCCGTGCCGGCCCACCCCGAACGCGCCGGCCCGCACGCGCACCGGCCACCCTTCGGAGGGCACCGGCAGCGCCGCGCAGTCGAGGTGCCTGTGCCCGATCCACACGATCGGCCGGGTGGCGCCGGACGCGGTCACCGCGCGGTCGCCGACCAGCAGGTCCTCCACCGCGACATCGCCGCGCGCGGTGCGGATCGCCGTGCCGGTGGCGAAGCACAGCGGCTGGATGAACACGTCGGAGGCGGCGTTGGTGTCGCCGGGAACGAGCGTGCTCGCGGTAGAGGCGAAGGCGATGGAGGCGCTGTCGGGGGAGAAGGCGACCGCGCCGGCCGTGCTCGCCGGCACGATCGTCTGGGCGCCGGTGGCGAGGTTGGTGACGACCGTCTGCGTTCCCGCGTTGGAGTAGGCGGTGTAGACGAGGTCCCGGCTGTCGGGCGAGAAGGCCACGCTCACGTAGGACGTCGAAGGACTTGGCGTCGCCCCGGAGACGGCCGTGGTCTGGCCCGTGGCGACGTCGTAGACGAGGACCTGCGAGGAGAAGGATCCACCGTTCGAGGCCTGCCCGGTGGCGGTGTTGAAGGAGGACGTCTCGTTGGTCGCCGTCTGCACGGTGTAGGCGATCTTCGTCCCGTCCGGCGAGAAGAGGGCCAGCCCGACGTTCGAACCGTTCTGGCTTTGCTGCTCGACGGTGGCGTTGGGCGGGGAGAAGCTCGACGTGCTGGTGAAGACGGGGGACACGCTGGTCGTGGCGCCGGTGCCGAGGTTGGCGACCTTGAGCTGGGTCGTGTCGCTGTTCGACTGCGTCCCATCGCTGGCGGTGTTGTAGGCGTAGGTGTCCGCCACGTAGACCAACTTGGTGCTGTCCTGCGAGAGCGCGTAGGCACTGTTCTCGAGGCCGGAACGACTGTTGGCTCCGCTGCTGGTCACCTGGTTGGCGGCGATCAATCCCACGGCCTGGGTCGACAGGTCCTTCGTGAAGAGGCCACCGGCCGGGGCGCTCGCCAGGAGGTTGGTCGAGTCGCTCCCGAAGACCGCCCGCGTGCCGTCGGCCGTGACGGCACCTTGCGTCGCGCCTTGGTTGCCAGGATTGCCGGCGGCGTCACTCGACACGATCGACGTGGCCCCGGTCGCGATGTTCTGGGCGTAGATCTGCGAGGCGGCACCCGACGCGGTCGGGATGTCCGCGTACAGCGCTTCCGTCATGTTGGCGTTGACGTTGAGGATGTCGGAGGTGCCGCTCCCGCCGCCGATTTGCGTGATCTGCCCGGTCGCGGTGTTCTTGACGAAGACGCCGGGGGCGGCGGTGGTCGGTTTGACGGGGGACGAGACGAGGTTGGTCGCCGCGCTCTCGAAGAGGACCTTGTTGCCGTCGGTCGACACGCCGACGAGGGCGCTGGCCCCGTTGCCGGCCGCGCCCGTGCCGCTGCTCGACACCACCGACGTTTGGCCGGTCGCGACATTGACTTCCTCGACCTGGGAGGTGCCGCCGGCGGCCGGCGCCTCGTCGTAGACGATGGCGTTGCCGTTGGGCGACAGGGTCGCCGCCGTGGCGGCCCCGGCGCCGCCGGACTCGACCGTGTCCTGCCCCGTGACGAGGTTCTTGAGGATGACGGTCGCGCTCGTGCCGCCGGCGATGTTGGCGGCCGCGGTCTCGAAGACGATCTCACCGCCGTCGGGTGAGAAGACGCCGGTCAACGCTTGGCTGTTGCCGGTGTAGGAACCGACGGTCCCCAGCGCGCTGGGGCCGTTCGCCTGCTGGCCGGTGGAGGTCGTCGACACCCGCGTGGTTGAACTCACGACGCCATTCTCCCAACAAATGTTTAGTCTTGAAAATCGACGACACTGGGCGAAGCCCTGTGCGGCCATACTCGCGGCAATAGAAGTAAAGCCGAGTGGAAATCAATAAAGACCGCAAAGGTATACCGTTCAGCGCGCCGCTGTTGCGATCGCGCCACAACTAATGATAATTCGCGGGCGGCGTGACCCTGGCCGCGCCGCCTCCCTCGCGCGCGCCCTCACGCCCCCAGCAACGGGCTCCACGCCGGATCGCTCGCGTAATTGGGCGTCGCCACCGGGAATTCCTGGCGGCCGAACACGTCCGTCATGACGATGCGCGAGCCCGCGCCGTTGCCGGGGTCGCGGAAGAACATCAGGAACAGGCCGTTGGGCGCCCAGGTCGGCCCCTCGTTGTGGAAGCCTTCGGTGAGGATGCGCTCGCCCGAGCCGTCCGGCTTCATCACGCCAATGGAGAAGTCGCCCTTGCCCTGCTTGGTGAAGGCGATGAAGTCGCCCTTCGGCGACCACACTGGCGTCGAGTAGCGCCCGTCGCCGAAGGAGATGCGGCGCGCCCCGCCGCCGTCCGCCCCCATCACGTAGATCTGCTGGGTGCCGCCCCGGTCGGACTCGAAGCAGATCTGCGCGCCGTCGGGCGAGTAGGAAGGCGCCGTGTCGATCGCCTCCGTGTCGGTGAGCCGCGTCGTCCGCCCCGAGCCCAGCGCCATCGTGTACAGGTTGGTGGACGCCCCCTGCGACATCGACATGATGATCTTGCGCCCACCCGGCCCGAAGCGCGGCGCGAAGCTCATGCCAGGGAAGTTGCCGACCGGCGCGCGCTGCCCGGTCTCGATGTTCATGGTCATCACGCGCGGCTCGGCGCCGCCGAAGGTCATGTAGGTGATGTCCTGCGTGCTCGGCGAGAAGCGCGGCGTCACCACCAGGTCGTCGCCCTTGGTGAGGTAGCGCACGCCCGCCCCGTCCTGGTCCATGATGGCGAGGCGCTTGCGCCGCCGCGTCGCCGGGCCGGACTCGTCGATGAACACGATCCGGGTGTCGAAGAACCCCTTCTCGCCGGTCGCCTGGGAGAACACCGCGTCGGCGACGAGGTGGGCCACCCGCCGCGCGTTGTTGGCGTCGGTCACGTACTGCTCGCCGGCGACTTGGCCCCCGGTGGCGACGTCCCACAGGCGGAACTGGGTCTGCAGGCGGCCGTCGCCGGTGTTGGCGACCCGCCCGGTCAACACGTATTGCGCGTTGAGCGAGCGGGCGGACTCCATCGGCGGGGCCACGTCGGGGTTGCCGACGTCGGGCGTGCCGCCCACGGGGGTGAGGAACACCGAGCGCTTGAAGTCGCCCAGCATCACGCCCGTGATCTTGTCGCCGGACACGCCCTCGCCGACGAAGCGGGTGACCACGATCGGGATCGGCTGGAACGAGCCGCCCCGGCGCACGTCGAGCGCACCCTGCGCGAAGGCGCGGGTGGCGGCGAAGGGGGCGAGCGGCGTGCCGACGACCGGGGCGAGCGCGGCGCCGGCGAGCAGGGCGCCGAGCGAGCGGCGGGTGGGGGTGATCATGGCGGGGATCCTTGTTCGGCCGAGGCGGGGCGGGTGGCAGGGCTCGGGTGAAGAACCGCGGGGTCGATGTGTCCAGGCGCCCCCTCGGGCGCCTCATGGCGGGGAGGCCTGGGAGGCCGTCTCGAACCAGGAGGCCGAGCCGTCCCGCATCCTCGGGCCGACGGTCCCGAGACTCCGCGTCCTGGAGCCCTCGTGGTTCGAGACGCCGGCTGCGCCGGCTCCTCACCATGAGGGGCGTCGGGCAACCCATTCGTGGCGAGGTCCCTCACCCGATGGCCCTGGGGTGAGGGACCGTGGCGCCGGCGGCGGTGCCCCGCGTGGTCGGTTCCATGGTGGTCTCGGCGGTCAGGACGATCGCGTCAAGACAGTTCCTTGGGGTCGAAGCGCACGGTGCGGTCCCGCCAGGACTGGTAGAAGGGTTTGAACCGCTCCGGCATGTCCATCGGGTTGCACCGGTTGACGGCGCGGATCGCGCTGTCGGCCAGGCTCTTCAGGTTGGGGTCGCGCGGCGGGTTGAGCAGCGCCGGCTGGCCCACCAGCGAGCCGTCGGGCGCCAGGCGCACCCGCACCTCGGGCACGTAGTCCTGCGTCGCGCCCAGGCCGAAGTAGCTCCAGCAGCCCCGGTAATGGTCGATCATCCAGCCGTCGAGCTGCGCCATCATGGAGGGCGACATCTTCTCGGCGTGGCCGCTCGGCGCACCGAGCGAGGCGACCTGGGTCAGCGCGCGGCCGGTCGACGCCTTGTGCTGGGGCGCGTCGCGGTCGAGCAGGGCGGAGATCTTCGAGGGGTCGAAGGTGTCGCGCGGGGCCTCC
>CAXSDP010000021.1:0-54751 GCA_964235705.1 uncultured Beijerinckiaceae bacterium
GAACAGCGGACTCTGACTCCGTTAATCTTGGTTCGAATCCAGGTCCCCCAGCCATTGAAGTTGTTGGTGTTTTTACGTTGGCTTGTTTGAAACGATGAACCATTTGGGCATGCGTTTGGCAAAGTCGTTCCAGTTCCGGTCTAAAGGCCTCGACCTTCTGAGGCCCGCATCGTTACGTCGAGACGAACTTTTCTAGTTGGAAGCTCACCGTCGTGAAAAGGCTTTCAACCAGACGTCGTGCCTGGCTTATCCACGTCGCGCTCGCCAAGCAGCGCAAGCTTAAAAAGCTGAAGCGAAGCACAAGGATTGCTCTGCGGACCTTCGAACACGGTCGACGTCCAGTCAGGTTGGTCGGACCAGGTATCATGCCTAGAATGCTGTGCTTTGATCGGGCGCGGAGCGAGTCGATGGAGTTTTTCTATCGCCTACGTCGTCGTTCGCATCATCGCGTCGGCGGCGCCCGCATGGTACCTAATAGCAAAAAGCGCAGTAAGATAGCGACACTCACCAGCTACTTCGATTTTGAAAACGTTGCCTATATTTCGCCAGGCGCCGCACTTGTTCTAGCTGCTGACCAAGATCGACTTGCTAGGCTTAACGGCTCCCGCCCAAGTACGATCAACGTGCAGAAATGGGATCCCTATGTGGCAACGCTTCTGTCCAGATTGGGGTTTCTTGAGATCCTTCGACTCCCGGACTACGATAAAGCTCCCCCAGCAGATGCTGTTCTTGTCGAGCGAATGGTGTCCCAAGGCAACGCCGATGCAAGCCCAGGTACGGCTTCGATACGCAGACTGTTCGATCAAATCGGCGGCAGCAACGGCCTTCGAGTAGATCTCGGCAGCGCAGTGACCGATGCGATCGAGAACGTGGTCAGCCATGCCTATCCAGAGTCTTGGGAAGAGCGGCCGATGAGGGTCCCTTTCTGGTGGTTTGTCGGAGCGGCAGATCCAAAGCAATCCCGGATCACGATGATAATCTACGATCAAGGAATCACGATTCCAGCCTCATTACCGCTCAGATGGTCACCGCGCGATCTCATAGCGGCCTGTCAGAATCTCTTCGGTGTGGACTACCGCAAGGAAGCCGACTTCGACGGACGAGCGATCGATGCCGCGACGGCGATAGGTGCCACCTCAACGGACGATCCGCATAGAGGCAAGGGCTTGGCAAAAATTCGCGACTTGGTAACTAAATGTCCGGATGGTCGTTTGCGGATCATTAGTCGTCATGGAGAATGCCTATATCAAGCAGGCAGCGCTCCGGTTGTGAGAGCGTTGCCGATTCCACTGCTGGGTACGTACATCGAGTTGGATGCATCATTTGCTTGATAAAATGGACAGATCAGTGATGAGCGACACGTTCAGGATCTCCATTCCGCACGACTATTCACCGTCGCCCGCTGGTCGCACGAAAGGGGACGGTCCGTTTAACGGCGCGCGTTTCCGCGATGACTTTCTTGCCCCGAGACTTAGGAATGCGATCGCGCACGGGCGTACGCTTGTCGTCAACTTCGATGACGCCGATAGCTACTCCTCATCTTTTCTGGAGGAAGCTTTCGGAGGGCTGATCCGTATTAGCAAGTTCTCAAGATCAGATGTGGCAAAATCCCTACAACTAATGGCGAACGACTCAGTTTTCCGTCCTTATGTCATGGATGCGAAAGGGTACCTTGAGGATGCGCTGAAGAAGGCTTGATCTTGTGGATCTAGCGTGGCTACCGCCGACGGCGCAACGGATCGTTTTTGAAAGTATTCGGATCGCCGCATCGGCCGCTACTTCAGCGTTGATAACAATCTATGTCGTAAACCGGATTAAAACACGAGCTGACCACGCTGACAAAAGGATCGATGACATCGTAGCAGACATAAAGTCTGTAGCCGACCTTGCCTCAAACCTTTGGCTGCAAGATGCAGGCGATGAAACGTTATCCTTGCTCGAGACTAAAATTACATCGCGTATTCGTCAGATCGAAGACGTACGAGTGCTAGCGTCAACGACAGCACCGGAGTTGCGATTTTCAGCTGTCGAGCAAGCTGCGTCTCAGTTCAGCCGTACGCTGACCGGCGGGGATTTTGGCGTTCACAATCGCATGGCATCGCTGGATGCGGCACGTTCATGCCATCACGCGGCGACGCGCTACATCTCCGTCATTCGTAAGACTCGCGTGAACGCTCTTAGGTAACCTGAACGCGATCTCTATCCATCCGCGCCTTTTCTAACTTCGCGATCCCCGACTCGGCGAGCGCCACGTCGCGATGGAAGTAGTTCGCGTCCAGGATCGAGCGGACGTCGCGCAAGCTGTGGCCGGTAATGGTCGCGATCTCGGCCTCGGTGCAGCCGGCGGCGTGAAGGTGCGACACCGCCGTCCCTCGCAAGTCGTGAAACGTCACCCCGCTGATGCCGGCGCTGCGGCAGGCTTTTCCCCAAGACGCCCTAAAGCCATCGGGCGTCCAGTCGCCGCCGGCGGTGTTCCTGAGGATCTTGTCGCCCTTGGCGGCGCCAACGCGATGGTGGTCGAGGATCGCGCGCATTGGCGCGCCGATCGGGATGGTGACGCGCACGCCCGTCTTGCCTTGCTGGAGGCGGATGCACGCGCCGTCATAGGCGAACCAGGTGAGACGGAGCAGGTCGCCCTGACGCTGGCCGGTCCATAAGGCGAGCTGCAGGGCAAGGTTGAGCGACGAACTGGCCTTGGCTGCGAAGGCGGCTTCGTCGTCGGCCGTCCAAACCTTGTCGGCGCGGGTGCCGGAGTAGAGCCGGCCCGCCTTCGTACACGGGTTGTCGGGCGCCAACCCGCGGTCGACGGCCCAGGACATGACCCTCGCCAGGACCGTCCAAGCGTAATCGGCCTGGCGCCGCGATCGCTTCGCCAGCTTGTCACGCCACGCCAGGAAATCAGCGCGCGACCGTCGATCGGCGAGGAGCCTGATCGGGAAGTCGCCAAATTCGGCGTCGATCGAGCGAAGCAGCTTGCTGTAGTCGGCCTGGGTGCGCGGCGCGAGCTTCGCGAACTCCTGACTGTCACGGTAGCCGTCGGTCAGGAAGGTGAAGATCGTCTTCGGCTGGAGGTCCGAGCGACGGTTCTTCACCGCCTCGTTGTAGGACGCGATGAACTCGGGATCGCCTGGCGCGCCTTCGAGCCTCGGGCCGCCCTTCCAGGCGTAATGGTAGGTCACCCGCTTGCCGCTCGCCAACGTCACGCCGACAGTGTTGATGCCCTTAAGGACCACGCGCATGTCTCTTGGCTCTCCAGGCCACGAGCTCGTCGACGACGCCCGTCGGTTCGGCTTGCGCGGAGACGACCACGATCTTGCCGTCGGCGTCAATTTCGAAGCGAGCGATCGCCATGCCGGCCTCCTTTGCCGCGCGGAGCGCCCGCGCGACGTCGGACTGCCTGAAACGGACCTTCCTGGGCGCCTGTGGCGCGCGCGGCCCTTTCTTTGCGGGCGCGGGGACCTCGGACTTGGCCGTCATGATCTCGGCGCCGGCAGGAACGCCTGCATGTCGCCGGTCTCGTAGGCGATCGCCACGGTCACCTGCGCGCGCTCGTAGATGGTTTCGCCGTTCGGCAGGACGACGTGGGCGAAGAACTCCTCTTCGAAGGTGCCGATGCCGGCGTCGATCGCCGCGAGCTTCGCCTTCACCAGCAGGAGCAGCGCGCGCCATTTCTGGCGACAGGCCTGGTCCCAGAGCTTGCGCTGGGCGGACTCCGTGCGCAGGAACGAGACCGATCCCTGGTGGTAGGTGGTGAACCGTTCCTCGCGCTCCCCGGGTAAGGTCATGCTCAGGCGCACGAAGCGACCCGCGCAGCGGAACTGCAACATGGCCTTGGCGCCCTCATAACCAGAGAAGTAGCTGTCGGCGCCAAAACGGCGGACCAACGTCTCGATCTCGGCCCGGGTCTTCTCGATGGGCACCTCGGTCTTGGCGGCGTACTGGCTCAAGGGCGTAGTCCCCCATCCTGGTGCCAAACGGGGCAAGCGACGATCGGCGCCTGCTCCTCCACGTGGACCAGGCCGTTGCAGCGCCAGCGACGGAAGAGCAGCGGATGATCGTCGCGCTCCAGCACGCCGTCACAATTCGGATCGGGGCAGCGCCGCGAGAAGAAGCGGCCGCGCCCTTCCCGAGGCATGCCGCGCCCGCCGCTCACGCGCAGGCCTCCCAATCGGCGTCGATGCGCAGCTGCTCGCGGCGGCGCACCTCGGCGTGGGTTCGGTCGCCCCATTCCGCGTCGAAGGCCCCCAGGCGCACCATCGCCAGGGGACCGAGGACGACGAAGCTGTAGAGCTGGCGCATCGGCAGCGCGCGGGGGAAGGTCGAGCGGAAGGCGAGGTAGAGCCAGAAGATCTGCGGCAGGCGCACCATGCCGTCCCGGTCGATCGCGCGGAAGGTGATGCGGCGGCGCCTCATGGGTCACCCGCTGCGATGGCAGCGTCGATGCGGACAAGCGTTTCTGCGAGCGTGACGATCGCGAGCTCTCGACTTTCGTTCGACGATACAGCGGAGACGGTGAGCCGCGTCTCATCCGGATCGATGTCGCCCGCCTGAACCAGGGCGTCGAGCCACACCTTGGCGGCGCGCAACGCGCCGATCGCCGCGTCGCTCAACGGTTCGCCTCCGCCCAGGCGAACATGGCGAACATGCAGTCCATGGCCGCGCTCGCCTGACCGATGTCCGGTTCCTGGATGTAGCGCCCGGCCGCCCGATTGATCATCGCGTCGAACTTGACGCCGGCCGCCTCGGTGTCGCCGTAGCGCAGCGACGACCAGATCGACACGAGGAAGGGCGCCAGGGGATCGCGGGCGAGCAGGGTGAAGGAGGGCTCGTTGGGCTCCGCCCTCTCGTAGAGGTCGAACGAACTTGGCTGCAGCTTGGTGCCCATTTCAGCGACCTTCATCCCGATCACCGTAGAGCGTGATCGCCAAGCTTTGTGGCAGGTCCACGAAGGGGTGGATCACGCGTTTGAAGTCGTCGAGCTCGTGAAGCTCGCGCGGTTGACCGCCGAACCAGACGTGAGGCCCTTCGTTCTCCGGCCCCTCCGTCGAATAGAAGACGTGGGCGGAGTACGTCAGCATGGGTTGGTCCCAACCAACGACGAGGCGCGCGCCGGCCATGCGGCCGGCTATCTCGAGGCGGCTCACGACGTGGCACCTCGATCGAGGTCGTCGAGCTGCAGCAGCGACCGAGCGGCGATCCGCACGATCGCCTCGCGCAGCGACCGCGTGTTCGGCGGCTCGGCGCCGGCGGCGCGGGCTTGCGCCAGGCGGTCGAACTCGACCATCACGTCGAGCGCGGTCGTGAGCGACAGCGTCGTCGACGGCTCAGTGCCGTGGCCGGACCGGCCCGGGAACGGGATGACGGTCACGGGCGCGCCTCCAGCTCTTGACGGAGACCCTCGACCTCGGCGGCGAAGGCCGGGTCGCGCGCGATCCGCGCCTCGACCCGACGCAGGGCCGCCAGCACGGTGGTATGGTCACGGGGCCCGAACCGTCGGCCGATCTCCGGCAGGCTGTGGTGGGTCAGGGTCTTGGCGAGGTACATCGCCACCTGGCGGGGCCGGACCACGGCCCACCGACGGCACGTGGACAGCATGTCGCGGCGCTCGATGCCGTAATGACGCGCGACGTGGACCTGGATCGCGACGATCGTGCCGCGCCGCACGATGGCGCTGACCAGTCGATCGGTCTCGGGCGTCGCCTCGGGAAAATGCATGTCCTGGGGCACGGCGGTCGCGACGGGCTCGGGCGGACGGGCGATCGCCTTGGCCTCGGCGGGGGGCGCCGGAACCGCGACGTCGACGCGGGTCGAGCGAAGCTCGATCGAGACCGTGGCGACGCTCGGCGCCACCCGTCGCAGCGCGCCGCGCAACGTCGCCGCGTGGTGGCGGCGCAGCCAGGTCACGAGGAAACGGGTCGGCACGGTGAGGACCGCGACGTCGCGCACCGAAGCGACCTGCAGGCGCGCGAACCAGGCGGCGTAGACGGCGGGCGACAGCGTCGCGCGGAGCTGCTGATGGAGCGCGGCATCGACGGCGGCGGCGTCCAGCGACGGCGGCGGGCAGCGGGCGTTCATCGCCGCGCCCCGGCGGTGGCGTCGGTGAGCTCGCGGTCGAGCGCGGCGAAGACGCGCCGGCGGGCGAAGCGGACCTGGGCGTCCACGGTGGCGGCGGGCGTCGGCGGCTGGCGATCGGGCGTGGTGAACAGGGTGCGCCAGAGCCGGCCGCGGCGCAGGGCCTCGCCGTCCTCCGCCGCGCTCGCCGGCGAGAGGTCGGCGACGGCGAAGGCGAGGCGCCGCATGGAGGGCGAGGCCAGGCTCGTCTCGGTCAGGCCGGCCAGCGCGCGTTCGAGCGCGATGAGGCGGGTTTCACTGGTGAGGTAAGTAAAGCACATGCTGAGCTCCGGTGCCGACCAGAGCCTGTGCAAAACGTACCGTTATGTCAATGCAAAACGCACCGTTAACCTACGTAGGAGGTATTGGCTGTTTGATCTCGTCGATGGCACTCGTTGGAATCCATAAGCAGTCCGGTTCGCCGGCACGGCGGACGCAGGTCGAACCATGGAACACGCTCGAGTCAGCGACAGTGCCTTGAGTACCAACTTCAAGTTCGGCGCATCCTCCTTGCCTGACGGCCTTGATCATCGCCCGCCTATCACCCGCGTCTAGCATCCTCACGACTCGATCGAGATCTTGTTGATCCAAGCAGCCATAAAACGCGCTTTTTAGACGCACCTTGGTGTTGAGAACAAAAGAGCCATGGGCGCGGACGGGAGGTGTCTGGTCCCAGTCGACGAAGCGAGACGAAAGATAACCGACGGTCAACGCGCACAGTAGAATGGCAAAAGCGCCTCTCCTGAAGCGCTGCGTGAAGATCAGTAGCAGCGCGCAGAAGCCAGCGAAGGACGCTAGCGAGAAGCCGATCTCAGCCATTTGGAGGTCGCCACTGAAAGAGAACGAAGATAGAACGTTGGGGAATGCACCGGTAGCTATTCACGTCACGGTTGGAAAAGGCGGCCGATGGACCCCGAAGAGCGCTTCATCGCGCTGCTAGCAATGAGGGTTGACGCTCTCGAAGCTCAAGCAGCACTTCGACCGAACGGACCAGATCGCGCCCTACAGCGGCGAGCGGCGGGGCTGAAAGAGATCTTACGACGGTGTCAGCAAGTTCGTCAGCAAGATCGGCGTTCGTGCCTTGCGCCCTCAGCAGCAGAACAACGATTTTGCGGAGGTCATCAGGGTCAATCGTGATGGCCTTCGTCGTACCCTCACCATCGCCGGTCAGTAGCCAAGAGGCGGAAACCCGAAGGGCTTTGGCATAACGCTCGGCAGCCTTCACGCGAAGGCCACGTGTGCCGTTCTCATGACTGCGATACGTGTTCTCGTTCCAACCAAATGCAGCCGCCGCAGCGGCAGCGCCATCGTAGCCGGCCTTGCGCCGCGCATGCTGCAATCGCTCATGGGGTTCGCGCATGCGCACGGCATACGCCGCCCTCCGGTACAATTCGCCTTGACGCCATAGCAGTGCGTTTCGTACCGTTGCGCATGGAAGTGAGTCTGGATTCGATCTTCGTGACGTTGGGCGGTGCAGCGGAAGTCGGCCGCGTCATCGGCGTCACGACGGAACATGCCGGCTCTATGCGGCGGCGCGGCAAGATACCTGTCCGATACTGGCCCGCGCTGCTTAAGGGCCTGCAATCAAAAGGTATCGAGGTCACGGAAGCTGACTTCGTTCGCATTTACCTCAGCAATAAGACCAACCCCGCCGAGGCCGCCTCGTGAGCGCGCGCGGCCGTTCCCTCCCCTTCATCGCCCTGGCGGCGGGCTTCGCCTGCTGTGTCGCGATCACGGCGTCGAAGCGGCACCGGCGGCGAGACAGGCGGTGGGATCGCGCGCCTGCGGCGCTCGCTTCCGTCGCGGCGGTCCTGACCGTCGTCAACACCGGCGTGATCTGGACGCAGGCGCGAGCGCGGCGGCACGCTGAGCGGGAGTCCGGCGCGACCGCCAGGGCGCCCTGGTCTAGGTCGGCGGAAGCTCTTCGTCGGTTGGGAGATCTGACCGACGAACGACTGGACATGCTGGTGGCAACGAGCCCCGAGCCGCGCGTCAGTCTTCCGGCCCGTCTTCGTCGCCTGGGAAGGCTGATTCGAGGATGGCGAGCTTCTGCTCCACCATCACCTGCGCCCGAACCCGGACGTCGGCCTTGAACTCGGCCTCCCGATCGCTGAGCGCGCCCTTGCGCCCGATGTCGGCCACGTTGCGCCGCAACTGCGCGAAGATGTCCGACCTCGCGCCCGGCGGCACCATGGCGAACAGCGCCACCGCCAAGGCGTCGAGCATGGTCTCCTGCGCGTGCACCTGGACGGCTAGGTGGCGGAAGTCTTCGTCCTGTTTGAGCATTCGTGATCTCCCGACGCGGTGGGCCGATCTCCCGACCGAGCCGGGGATCGCGATAGTCCGGGACGGCGACGGCGAATCGCCGTCCCGGGCGCCTCAAACTTGCACTGGTTCGCCTTCGCCCGTCGCCGCCTGCGGCTGGGCCGAAGGGGCCGGCCGGGGTCGCCCGAGAGGGCGTGAGACCGGCCGGCGTCCCGTTTCCCGATCCGGCCGCGCCCAACCTTGCCAAGCGCGCGCGGCCCGATCGTCCCTGCTCCTCACCCGCTCCTTCCGTCCCGTCCTCCACGGTTCAAGCAACCATGGAGGACATGGGAAATGCGACCCCGTTTCAGGTCAATCGGACCCCGAATGAGCTGCGCGACCACCACCCCCTACGACGGGCACCGGCGGCGCCTGCGCTGGCTGGAGAAGACGGAGGCGCTGCGCCTCGACGTTTCCCTCACGCGCGCGCGCCTCGGTGTGGCACGCGCCCTGCGCCTCACGCCCGAGCAGCTCCGCAACATCCGGGCCGGCAAACTCAAGGACCTTTATGGCGAGGCGAGATCCCGTATCGACCACGCCTTCGTGGACGCGGCGCGTCGCGAGATCGCTGATCTGGATCGCGAGGTGGCCCTCGCACTGGCGACAGACCGCCCGGTTGATCCAGGCGCGGTGGCGAAAGCGAAGACTTCGATCGACGCGCTGGAGGAGCTGATCGCCGAAGCCGAGGCGCGCTCCGGGGCGAGGCGGGAGCAAGGTCCATGACACCGGAAGAGCACAAGCGCGCTTATTTCCAGGGTTACGCAGTGATGGCCAGCTGGCTCGCCGGCCTCATGCGGGCTGGCATGACGCCCGAGATGGCTGAGTCCCACCTCGCCGGCGCGTTCGCGGCGGGGCGGGTGTATGCGTCGACCTACGTGTCGGACCGCGCGGCCTACGAGCTGCTCCAACGCGAGGCGGACCAGGTGTCGGTCGAGCGCGCGGGGGTGTGCCCGTGAGCGGCGGCGCGCCCGCGCCTCACGCGACGCCCGGCAACGCACCACCGCCGCGTCGGCCGACATCGAGCGCGCACCCGTGCCAGGTTTGCGGCCAGCCGGGCGGTTTCGGCTTCGGGGGCAGCGAGCTGCGCGGCCACCCGTACCGATGGGCTTGCCTCGCGCATCGCGACCAGGTCGAGAGGACGGCTTCGTGAGCGCGCGGCATGGTGTGACGCCACCCGGGGTCGACCTGATCGGCCTGAGGGCGATGAGCTGCCGGTGGCCGCTCGACGAGCCGACGACCCGGTACTGCGGCGCGGACACGGGCGGCATGCTCGCCTCCTACTGCCCGGCGCACCGGCGCCTCGCCTACAGCAGGCGAGCGCCGCGCGCGGGCGGCGCTCCCGGCACGGCGCCGGCGGTCCGGAACGGCGGAAAGGTGCCGGCATGACGCGGACCACGGGCGTGCTGGCCGGCTGGGTGCCGGCCGCCTTCTTCGACGAGATCTGCCCGTCGCCGCGCCCTTCACCGGACGCGTGGCTGCGGATCAGCGACCACGCCTACCTCGACGGGGCGGCGGACGACCTCGCGCCGGTGCCGGTCAACGAGGGCGAACTGGTCACCTTCCACAGCCTGACCAACTTCCCGGGCGGGCGGCTGCGCTGGACCGGCGATCCGCACGCCGCGACGATCGACGGCGTGGTCGCGGCGGAGGCGAACTGCCTGGCGATCGACGGCGACCTCGACTCGGTGTCGGAGAGCGTCGACGCGCTCACGGTTCACTTGCGCGATTGCGGCTACGAGCCGGGCGTGTACGACGTGCTGGTCTACAGCTGGTGCGACGGCGTCACGTTCCTGCATCGCGGCGGCATCCTCACGCGCGTAGGCTCGGCGTGAGCGCGCTCGCGCCGCTCGGCCGCCTGGCCCAAGAGATCGCGACCGTGTCGACGGTGCCCGAGGCTAAGGCGCTCTGCGACAAGGCGGAGGCGTTGCGCGTGTACTGGCGGCAGGCCGGGGATCGCGACCCGGAGATCCGCGCGGCCGAGATCCGCATCCGGGCGGAACGGCGGCTGGGCGAGCTGATGCTGGCCTACGCGGCAGCCGGGCTGATCCGGCCGGGATCGCCGGGCCGAACCCGTACCGGGAGCATCGGTTCGGACGCCGAGCGCATCACCCTGGTCGCCGCCGGCATCGAGCCCCGGCTCGCCGACCGCGCGCGCCAGTACGCGCGGATGCCGGCGACCGACTTCGAGGATCGACTCGTGGCGCGGCGCACAGCGATCGAGCGCGGGAAGAAGCGAGTCAGCCTGTTCCTCGTCGACCAGCATGACAAGGCGGAGCGCCGCGCCGCGCGCGAAGCCGAGCTCGGCGCGCGCCAATGCGCGTTGCCCGAACGGCGCTACGGCGTGATCCTCGCCGACCCGGAGTGGGCGTTCGAGCCATGGTCTGTAGAGACGGGCATGGACCGCGCGGCGGCCAATCATTACCCGACGAGCCCGACGGCGGCGATCGAAGCGCGCCCGGTTGCCGACATAGCGGCCGACGACTGCGTGCTGCTCCTCTGGGCCATCCCACCCATGCTGCCCGACGCCATCCGGGTCATGGCCGCGTGGGGCTTCGGCTACCGGACGAACGCCGTGTGGGAGAAGGACCGCGTCGGCACCGGCTACTGGTTCCGCTTCCGGCACGAACACCTCCTGCTTGGCCTGCGCGGCACCGTCCCGTGCCCCGCGCCCGGGCAGCAATGGGACTCGATACTGGAGGCGCCGGTCGGCCGTCATTCGCAAAAGCCAGAACTCGTCCTGGAACTGGCCGAAGCGTACTTCCCGAGCCTGCCGAAGATCGAGCTGAACCGGCGCGGACCGGCGCGGCCGGGCTGGGACGCTTGGGGGAACGAGGCGGAGACCGTCGCAGCATGACAGCCGGGCAGATCGAACTCGTCGCCGAGCGCCTCTATGAGCACGATCGAGGCAATGCACAGGCCAATGCCGCGATCACCGCCAAGGCCGCGCCATGACGCGAGACATCGCCGACACAAGCGTCGCCGGCGCGGAACTCAAGCAGTTCATCGAGCGCATCGAAAGACTCGAGGAAGAAAAGAAGGCGCTCGCCAACGACATCAAGGACGTGTTCGCCGAGCTGAAGGGGCGCGGCTTCGACGTGAAGGCGGTGCGCTCCATCCTAGCTATTCGCAAGCAGGACCACGAGGAGCGCGTGGAGCTGGAGGCGATCCTCGAGCTGTACATGTCCGCGTTGGGGATGAGCTGATGCTCGTTAGATCGCTACCGCGCCATCTTCGGCAGCATTTCGCGAGCCATTACCTCGATAAACCCGGTGCGCGTCAGCTTGCGCCGCGCGGCTTCCTCATCGATCGCGGCCAGGATGCCCTCGTCGATCGACAAGTTGGCTTTCACCGACAGGCCGGTGACGCGCACCAACGGCACCATGACGACGAGCGCACCCTCCTTGAGTGCCTCGGCGACGTCCGGCTCCTTCTGCAACACCGCGAGCGTGGAGGGATGGCTGATCCCACGACCCTTTTCCTCCATGACCTCGAACCACAGGCGCATGGCATCGGCACCGTTGGCGATCGTCGCCTCGATGGTGTCGCCCATCGCGGTGCAGCCCGGCAGGTCCGGGAAGACGATGCCGTAGCCGCCGGCTTCGCCGTCGATCAATCCCGCGTACCTAGTCATGCGCGTACCCTCCTTGGTGTTGCGCGAACCGGCGGCTTAATGCCAGCCGGCCGTTTTGGCGATCGAACGAGCCACGCCTGGCGTGAGCGTGCGATGGCGAGGGAGCGAGATCGCGTCCGGTATGATCGGGTGAGCGTAGATGTCGTGCTCGGCCCCATGGCGGTCGAGAAGCCAGCCTTCAGCGGTCAGGCGTTTCAGAACCTTCGCCCTGTTCATCTCCGGCTTCATCGTCCGCGCTCCATCTATGCGCCTGAAATGGCGCATAGATGCTTGCTTGTCAAGCTTAAATGCGCCTATACTGGCGCATTGGCATTGTCACTGCGCTCCGGTCGACATCATTGGGGTTCCTCATGGCTATCCGTGAAAGCATGACGATCCGCCACGCCCCGCCCGGCATCGGCCTCGAGCAGCTGACCGCCACGCGCTGCCGCTGGCCGGTCGCCGGCGAGACGCTGGGCTATTGCGGCGCGACGAAGCCGGAGCTGATCCGACCCTACTGCGAAGCGCACTAGCGCCTCGCCACCAAGCGTCCGGCGCCCTCGCGCGCCACGACAGCGGGAGCGATGCGAGCGTGAGCGAGTCAGTGGCCTGCGTACCCTACCAACGACCCAGGGTCGCCGAGCGCGGCGATATCCGCTTCAGCGCGGTTGACGTGCTGGAGGCGATGGCCTGCCTGCCCACGCTGGCGTTCGGCGCGTGGCAACGCCTCCAGTACCACGCCTGGCTGCGTGGCGTGCTTCCGACCGGCGTAAGCGATCTCGCCGCCTTGGCCGGCGTCACCCCGCGCACCTTCGAGAAGATGCTGCCGGCGTTGGAGCCCTTGTTCGACCGCGACGACCAGGGCCGGCTTCGGGTGTACGACATGGAGGCCCAGCGCGGTGATCTCCCGATCGCGCCGGCCGCCAAGGTTCGCAGCATCGACCCGAGGGTGAGCGACGCCCGCAGCGCGGCCGGCGCGAGGGGCGCGCAGGCACGCTGGAACAAGCGAAACCTCAAGGTGATCGAGGGCAGCGCCATCGGCTCCGAGGTTCATGGCCCGATGGCAAACGGGATGGCAAACGAGCCCGATTTTGCCAAGACCGAGGCTGCCCAGGCCGTCGGATTTGCCACCTCTGACGTGGCAAATCGCATGGCAACGCCCTCGGGCGCACCCGGTCTGTCAGACGGACTCCAAGAAATTGAATCTAAAAGTAGTATTGAAGATACGGACGGACGGACGGACGCGCAACGCGTGGAGGCGGCCGATGGCAAACCGGATGGCACCTTTGCCACCGACCCGGTGTCCCAGGCGGCGGGACCCCTGGCAAACGGGGATGGCAAACCGGGTTCACCGGAGCCCCCGGCGACCGAAGCACCGATGGCAAAGGCCGATGGCAAACCGGCGCCAGCACTCATGGCACAACGTGGCCCGAGCGTGTCGGAGATCCTGGCCGTGCTGGAGACGGCGGGCGCCGGCAAGATCCCCGACATCCTCCTCACGCCCACGGCGATCGAGCCGGTCCGACAGCTGATGGCGGAGGGATGCGACCTGCAGCGCGACATCGTCCCCGCGGTCCGGGGTTTCACCGGCGGCCTGCGCGAGCCGCTGAAGACCTGGAAGGCGCAAGCGATCCGCGACGCGGCGTGTCGGGCCAGGGACAAGAGCCGCCGCGAGGGCATCCCGGCCGTGGCGGTGCGCCCCGTTGTCTGCCACAAGCCGGGTACGCCGCAGTACGAGGCCTGGCTCGCCCACCAGGGCAAGCGGTCGTTCCCCGGGGGCGCGGGCGGATGGTACTTCCCCAGCGAGTGGCCACCTGGTCATGGAGCGAGCGAATCGCGAGCGCACGGCACCCCCTCACAAGGCAGTCCTTCCCGCTAGTATGTCGCCGAGGCGCCCCGGATGTGCGGGAGGCTGGAGGTGAGGATGGACGAGCTGGAAAGGGCGCTGTTGGCCGAGTACGCCGCCGCAGTCGCGTGTCTGCCGGCCGACATGCGGGAGCAGCATCGCACGTGCGAGGAGACCCACCGGGCCTATCAGAAGGTGCGCGCGGACCTCTCGCAGCGGCGTTTCGTGAGCCTCGACTTGATGCGCGAGCTCCATCGGCGCGAGGAGGAGCTGTTCGGGCTCGTGTGCCAGCTGACGGACCTCGGCTACGGTGCGCAGGCACGACAACACAGTGGCGGCGAAAGGCCTCTGGGCGAATAGTGTGGCCGTGATACTCCTGTTAAGTATTCTCACGTGGACAGCACTTGTGACGGGATCGATTGGACGGCCAAGCGCGTCGAGACGCGGCTGATCGCGGCGTTCCGCGCCATGCCGCACTGTCCGGTCTACACCGTGGGCTCCAACGTCAGGACCCTCGTCGGCGGCGCGAACGCCGTGACCTCCGCGCTATCCTGGGCCGCCATCCTAGAGCACGACCGCGAGGGTAAGACGCATCTCTGGGCCTGGGCGCGCTGCCGGGCCACGCGCACGTCCTTCAGCGAATTGGTGGAGGGCAACGGTTGGAAGCGCTCGACGGTTGAAGCGAGCCGACGTCGCGCCGCCACGACGATCGCAGCCCATCTACGTTCTACGACGTCAATCCCACTTGACAGCGAGAAAACCAGCAAAGGATCAAAGGTGCGCGAGGCGGCCGAGGTCGAGCCCGCCGGCGCCTGAGGCAGCCATGGCCATCGTCAGTCCCACCAACAACCCTGAAACCAACCGCTCGCGGGCCGTGTCATCCAACGCTCGCCGGACCATACCGCGCCGACAGACACCGTCCTTGGCACCGGTCAGCCGCTACGACGGCTCGCGCGAGAACACGTGGCATCCCTCCGAGGGGCTCGGCAGCATGCCGCCCTCCGCCAACGCGGACACGACGGTGGCGGCGGTCACCGACCCTTGGGGCGATGGCCGCGAGCGCGTCCTCGTCACGGTCAACCGCCGCGTCGACGTGCTGGAAACCGAGCGCAGCCACGATCGCATCAGCGACGCGGCCTACACGACCGGTCGCGTCCTGCAAGCGGCGTTCGAGCGGCAGGGCCGCGTCGGCGGCAGCAACTGGGCGGGCACCAGCCGTCGCGACCCGCGCGAGGTTCAGAGCGAGGTGATGGTGCGGACCATCAGCAACGCCATGGAGCTGAACGTCCTGATGCACCACGTGCGCGGGTACGTCGGCGAGCGCAACCTGCGGATCCTGCGGCGCGTGCTCGGCGATCGGTTGAGCTTCGCCGAATGCGCGTCCTTCGAGGGCAAAGCCGGGCCGCGCGGGCAGGCGTTCATCACGGAAAGCTTCCGGGTGGCGTTGGAGGACGCGGTGGCGGCGATCCAGGCGGTCGGCAAGGTGCGGCCGACGCCCGACGACGCCCACGCGGCAGCGGCGGCCGACGCGCCGGCGCGCGAGGACGCCTCGCTCGTCGGCGGCGCGACGCTGGGGCACGTGGAGGCGGAGATCGCGGCGTTGCACGCGGAGGGCGCGCGCGCCGAGGCGGCGAAGCTCGTGCCGATGGCCGCCGGCCTCAGGCTGAAGAAGGCGGTCGCCCACGCCCGCCGCGCGCGCTAGCGTTCCCTTTTCGTTCCTGCATAATGGCGGGCATGCACCCGCCGTCGTTCCGAGTCCAACAGCTGCTGTCCGACTGGCCCGACTGCGTGTTGGAGCTGAGGTGCCCCGGCTGCGAGCGGATGACGCAGTATCCCGTACGCATGTTGCGCGGGGAGCATGGCGACTTGTCGTTCGAGAAACTGCTTCCGCGCCTGAGGTGCAAGGATTGCCGCGTCAAGCCGGCGCCGGTGTACCTTTGCGCGAGCTACCATCGGGTGTTCCTCGGTGGTCCACCGCCGGACTGGGCGGTTTTGCTAGTGCCGACGCCCGAACCGACGACGTCGTCGCCAAAGGAGGCTTGACCCGTCGGGCAAAACGTGGAAAATCACCATTGTTCGAATGTTGCGCCCGGAGCCGAAAGGTGGCCGGGCGTTGTCGTCTCTGGGGCTTGCACATGGACGTCATGTGATGCGAGCGGAGTTCGCCGACGTCCTCGAGCGCTTCGCCTCGCAGGTCATCGAACTACGGGGCGTGTCGCGGACGCGGCCTCACCTGTTCGCCGAGGGCAAGGACGAGCTGGCCAAGGCGATGCAGCGCGCGGCCGCCGCGTACCGCTTGGCCATGCCGAGGATCGCCACGATCGCCACCGACGCCGCGTCCATCAAGCCCGGCACCCGCAGGGTCGGCCAGCGCGAGGTGGTCGTCGAGGTGCGTGGCAGACGGCGCGCGTAGGATTGCAGCCGCGCGCGAGCGACGATCGTCCTAGACGCCGGCTGATTTCTTCAGCGCATCGTTCATGCGGACCTGCCAGCCGGGTCCACCGGATTTGAAATGGTCGAGCACGGCGCGGTCGACCCGCAGGTTGACCGCCACCTTGGTCGGCGCCTTCTGCTTGCCCCGGCCGCGCTTGATGGCGGCGGCTAGCTCCGGCGCGAAAGCGTCAAGGGGTTGCGCCGTGCGCAACTCCTCCTCAGTCCATTCCGGGTTGTCGCTGACGGCGGCGAGGTCCGCGTCGGTGTAACCCCGCGCCTCGTCACGCGCGGCGTCGGCCGCTGCCTGCTTACTCTTGGTCATAGGGTGCGCCTTTCCTTGTGGCTGGCCGGACGCAGGCTGATCACCGAGAGGCCCTGGGACCCGAGCGGCCGGAAGATCATCGCGACGGCGACGCCGTCGATGAAGCCGATTGCCTTCAGGCGCCCGTCGTGCGCGGCCTGCACCACGCCGCTGGCGAAGATCGCCGGGGTGACGGACGCGAAGTCGAGGCCGTGCTTGGCCAGGTTGGCGATCCGCTTCGGTTCGTCCCAGGTGATCTTCATATGTTTTTTGTATACGCGATTTGCGCGCTCGTCAAACAAATTGAAGATACAAATAAGGGGGAGAAGCATGAAGATCGCTGAAGCGCTGCGACGCGTGCTCGTCCGCTCATCGGTCGCACCGGCGATTGCCGCAGCTCCCGCGCCGCTGTGGACCGGGAGCTACGGGCGTCGGCCGGGCGTCACGGCGGCCTGCCGACGCACCGACGCCCGCACGGCCGTCCAAGGGACAACACGCGCGCCGCGCGACTTGCCCTCGTGAGCGGCCGCACGCCCCGCGCCGATCCTGCGGTGGCGACGCGCTACGACCCGCTGCTCGCGGACGTCCTGCGGCGGCGGCGCTCGATGTTCGCCTCGCTCGAGACCGCGCTCACCACGCGGGACCGCACGCCCGATCCGTTGCGGCGCGCCGAGATGCACGAATGCGCCACGCGTCTCGCGCGATGGCTGAAGGGGGATTGATGAGCCAGGTTGCCGATATCGCCCCGCGCGGGATGGGGCGCGCCGCCGACACGTCGAGGCGCAAGGCCTCGGCCGACGTCGGCACGATGACCGAGGCCGAGCTCGCCGACGAGCACCGTGGGCAGGGCTTCGCCAAGCGGCGCGCCGCCGAGCGCCTCGCCGCCGTGGAGGCCGAGCTGGACCGGCGCAAGCTGACCCGCGCGGTCGGCGCGCTCGGCGTCGTCGAGCGGAAGAGCAACGACGGTTTGATCGACCTGAAGCGGTTGCGGGCCGAGCGACCGGAGATCCTCCGCGAGTACGCCACGCCCGGCTCGGACCGGTACTGGTCGTCCCGCACGCTGAGCGAGGCGGAGCGCGCATGATCGAGGCGAGCAAGGCGCACGAGACCCGCTGGACGGGCACGCTCACCGGCGCGGCGCTGAAGGCGCTGGTGATGGAGGCGATCGCCAGGGACGTCGGCGCGCCGGGTTACGGGAACGACATCCACCTCCGGTGTGACCGTGGCCATTCCATCGTCTGGTCGGATGTGACCTTCGAGCTCGTCCACGACCATGACTGGTTCCTGAAGGAGCCGCGGCCAACGGTTCCGACCGTCGCGGCGGTTGCGCCGGCCGACGATGCCTGACGTGCCGGACGCGGTCCCGTCACCGCCCGACCTCCCGTCGATCGTGGTGACGTACACCCACACGGCCGACCAGATGGCCATCGTCGGGCTCGCCCTGATTGTCGCCATCGTGCTGCTCACGGTCATCGCCGCGCGCGACACCGTCGCGATCCTCGCCGCACGCCGGCGACGGTAGGCGATCTCGCCTTCGGCGGCGAGATCGCCTACATTTCCGCCGTCCCAGGCGCGCCGTCCGCGAGGTCGGCGCCCCGGTGACGGGGGCTCGGGTGCTGCAACACCCGAAGCGCGGGATTGGGCCCCGCATGACAAGAGCCGGCCGGTCTTCCGGTCATCCCCGTCGCCGCCTGCGGCCGGGGCATGTAGCCCGAGAACATGCAACAAATCGAGACTGCTCCGGCCGAGCCGGTGACACGGCCAGGCGACGTCTGGCTGTTGGGTGATCATCGCCTGGTTTGCGGTGATGCCACGGATCCCGCGATCGTCGCGCTGGCGCTCGCCGGCGCCACGCCGCACCTGATGGTGACGGACCCACCTTACGGGGTGAACTACGACCCGGCCTGGCGCGAGAAGGTCCTCGATGCCGCGAGCGGCCGAAAGCCCCTCCGCGCGATCGGCAAAGTGACCAACGACGACACCGCCGACTGGCGCGCCGCCTGGGCGTTGTTCCCCGGCGACGTCGCCTACGTGTGGCACGGCGCCTTGAACGGGCACGTGGTGCGCGCCGGCCTGGAGGCCTGCCGCTTCCTGATCCGGTCGCAGATCATCTGGGACAAGGGGCGCCTGATCATCTCGCGCGGCGCCTACCACTGGCGTCACGAACCATGCTGGTACGCGGTGCGGCGCGGCCGCACCGCGCGGTGGACCGGCGACCGCCGCCAGGTGACGGTGTGGCAGATCCCGCACCGGCGCTCCGAAACGGGCCACGGGACGCAGAAGCCGCTGCTCGCCATGCAGCGGCCGATGGAGAACCACAGCCGGCCCGGCGACGCGGTCTACGACCCCTTCGTGGGATCGGGCACGACCATCATCGTCGCCGAGGCGATCGGCCGGCGCTGCCACGCGATCGAGATCGACCCGGGCTACGTCGACGTCGCCGTGCGGCGCTGGGAAGCGCAAACGGGCCGGCGCGCCGTGCTGCTCAACAACAGGATGGACCCATGACGAAGCCACGCCATCCCGCCAAGCCGAGCGAGCGGTTGGGCGCGCAGCAGCCGAAGGCGGACGCAAAGGGTGTCCCGACCGAGGCGGGTGCTGGCGCGGAGGGCGACGCCAAGACAGCGTCGGATGCCGCCGAGGCGCCCATGTCGATGGTCGTCGACCGCGACGAGCGCCTGGCGATGCTGCCGACCCGGATGCGGGTCGCGACGAAGTTCGTCGTCGTCGACAAGGCCGAGGTGCCCGTGGTCGTCGGCCGCGAGCTGCTGACCCGGCACCACGTCAAGCTGCGGGCGGCCTACGAGGCGCGCTCGATCCACAACGGCCTGGCGACCGAGCAGGGCAACGCCGACAACCGCGTGTTCGGCGCCGGCGAGCCGGAGGCGGTGATCGCCATGGTGATCGAGTCCAAGGCGATCGCCGACACGTTCGTGACAGGACGCGCCTTCGAGGTGGTGTTCAGCGAGATCGTGTGAGGCGCGATGCACCTCGTCCTCGCCGTCCAGGACCGCGCGCTCGGTGACTACGCCGAGCGCCTCCGCGCGCTCGGCACGTCCGGCCGCGTGGTGCTGTCGTCGACCTTGAACGCCGCCGGCGCCGAGGTCCGCCGGCTGACCGTCGAGGCCGAGGCCAGGCAGACCGGCCTGCCGGTGAGGACGATCGACAAGGCCCAGAAGGCGTCGCGCTCGACGCCGGCGAGCCTGGACTACCGCATCCGCTCGGAGGGCGGCGATGTCCGCTTGAAGTTCTTCGGGGCGGAAGAAGGCAGCGGGGGCGTCGTGGCGCACCCGCTAAGCGAGGCGCGCACCTTCGCCCATGCCTTTATGAAGGGCGGCCGCTTCCCGCAACGGGTGAGCGTGAGCAAGCTCAACGGTCAGGTGTTCGAGCGCGTCGGCGCCAAGCGGCTGCCGCTACGCACGGTGAAGTCGGGCGTGGCGATCCCGAAGGAGATGGTGAGCGGCGCGACGGCGGCGGCGTTCGACAAGGGCGTCGCGACCATCGTGGCGAGCACCGTGGTCACCCGGCTCGGTTCGCTGCTGCCGTAGACCGCGGCGCAGGGGACAAGGAATGCCGACGGCGCTCGCCGATGCCCGCGCCGTCCGCGAGCGCGGGGGTGCGCCTTGACGCTCGGCGCGCGGTCGGGGCGGCGGCGCCGTACGGATGCGGGTGGATGAGGCCGGTGCGCCTGACGGCCGCCGGGAGGGTGTTTGCGGGCCGCCCGGGCGACGGTCGGGGGTCCCCCTAAGGTACCTTTTGAACGCCCTCCGGCGGGTCGCGACCCCGACTTGCCCCCTTTCTGAATTTTCGAGTTTTTAGAATCCTTGGTTCGGTTCGGGTGTGCTGCTCGAACCCCAGAGATCGAGTGATCGAACCGGATGACAGCTTCCCCCCTTGGTGCATCCGACGATCCCTCGACGGAGACGGCCTCGTCCGCTCACTTACCCCGGCTGACCGGCCAGGCCGTCTCCGACCTCATCGGCTTCACGCCCACCATGCTGCGCAAGATCGAGCAGCAGGGCTTCGTGACACGCGGCGAGGACAAGCTCTTTGATCCCGCCGAAGCGGTGCAGGGCTACATCCGCTGGATGAAGGATGAAGCGCGGCGCTCAAGCAAGACCGAAGGCGCAAAGCGCACCGAGGAGCTTCGGCAGCGCAAGCTGGAGATCGACATCGCGAAAGAGATGCACGAGCTCGTCGACGTCGAGACCGTCGAGGTCACCTTCACCGAGATCTTCACGACGCTGCGCCTCGATATCGGCTCCGTTCCGGCAGGCGTGACGCGCGACCTCGAGCTGCGAACCGAGATCGGAACCCTGATCAATGGCGCTTTCGACCGCTGCCGCGCAAAGTTCGATGCAACGGTTGCGGCTCTACAAGGCGGTCGCCCCGTGCTGGATGCCTTGGAAGACGGAGAACCCTGACGACTGGGGCCGTTGCCGGCTCTATGGACCGGAAGCCGGAAAGCCTGGTCCGCGCGACCCGAGTTTCACGCCCTACGCCATCCCGTTCGGTCGAGCGGTCGGCAATCGCACCAAGATGATCACGGTTCTGGTCACCGCCGCGCAGAGCGGTAAGACCGAGACCTTCCTCGATATCATCGGTGAGCGTCTCGACAATCGTCCGGTCCCGATCCTCTACGTGGGGCCGAGTAAGGAGTTCAACACCGACCAGTTCGAGCCGCGGCTGCGAGACTTGTTCACCCAGGCCGAAGGCTTGGGCGCCAAGGTTACGGGCGGTCTCGATGGCAGGTGCCAGAAGAAGACCCTGAAGCGCGTGGCTGGCGTCACCTTGCGCCTCGGCACCGCACGGTCGCCGACCTCGCTGAAGTCTTCGCCGGCCGGCCTCGTGCTCGTCGATGAATACGACGACATGTTGAAAAACCTGCGCGATCAGGGCGACGTGTGGGGCCTTATTGAAGCGCGTGGCGAGACCTACGCCGACTTCTCCGCCGGGCTGACTTCCACGCCTTCGCAAGGCCTGGTCGAGCCCGAGCTTGACGCTGACAGCGGCCTGTACTTTTGGGCCGTTGCCGACGAGGAAGACGTCACATCGCCGATCTGGCGCGCCTGGCAGCGCGGCACGCGCCATCACTGGTGTTGGCCGTGCCCGCGCTGTGACGAGTACTTCGTGCCGCGCCGCGACCGGCTGCGCTACCCGTCGAACTCCACTCCAGCCCAGGCCGGACGGGACAGCTGGCTCGAGTGCCCGCGTTGCGAGTACCGCATCGTGGAGGAGCAGAAGCGGGAGCTGAACGCCCGCGGCAACTTCGTGGCACCGGGCGAGCGGATTGATCGCAACGGCCGCAAGTCGGGCGCTCCAGCGGACGTCAACATCCTTTCGCTGTGGGTGTCAGGCCTTTGCTCGCCCTTCAAGAGCTTCGGCGCGCGCGCCGAGCGCTACCTCGAGGCGGTAGCGACGAACGAGGCACCGAAAGTCCAGACCGCGATCAATGCCGCGTTCGGCGAGGTGGCCATTCAAGCGGGAGGCGACGCACCCGACCACAAGGCCATCGCCGGAAAGAGGATCGGTCATGCGGCAGGCACCATCCCTCCGGGTGTGGTGGTGCTGCTGGCCACCGTCGACGTGCAGAAGAACAGCCTACCCTTCGTGATTAGAGGCTTCGGCGCCAACGGGACGTCGTGGCTCATCCGCTACGGTACGCTGTGGGGCCCGACCGCGGGCACAAGGGTGTGGGAGGAGCTCGGCGAGCTGCTCACCACGCCGATCAACGGGATGCTGATCAAAATCGCCTTCGTCGACTCGGGTTTCCGTCCCGGCGAAAAGACGTGGCTGCCGGTCAACCGCGTCTACGAGTTCTGCCGACGCTACCGCCGCTTCGTGTTCGCGACGAAAGGCACCCGGCCGCGGGTCAAGCCGATCGTCGAGTCGGCGATCGAAGTCGTGCCGGAGGACGCCAAGGCCAAGAGGTTTGGGCTGCGCCTGCTCCTGCTCGACGCCGACCATTGGAAGGCCACGGTGCACGAGCGCCTCGGCCTGACCGCCGACATGCCGGGTTGCCTGCACCTCAACGCCGACGTCGACGAGGACTATTGCCGGCAGCTGGTCGCCGAGACCCGGGTCATCGGTCCGTCAGGACGACCGACCTGGGTGAAGAGGCAGAAAGACAACCACTACCTCGATTGCGAGGCGATGCTGCAAGCAGCCGCCTACAAGATCAACGCGGAGTACTTCGGCGCCGGTGCTGCGGCCCGGGCTGCCGAGCGCCGCGCCGAGCGTGCCGGGCAGGACCGAACCGAACCAGCGTCTCCGCCGGTCGTCGGCGCTACAGCCGCTGGCAGCACGGTCATCAAGAAGCGCTCCATGGCGGGCTGGGCTCGTCGTCGTAACAGCTGATCTTTGAGGGTGGGGCGCGGATGGGCCTGGTCGCACGCATCCTGGGCGCGATGGTGCCGGCCGCGCCGATCGGCGGCCCGCGTCCCCGCGCCGGCTACATGCGCGGCGAGCAAACCTCGATCTTCCGCTCCTGGATGCCGACGCTACGCGACAGCCGCGAGGACGTCCGCCAGGCCTACTGGCTATCGGCGGCCCGCACGGTCGAGATGATGCACAACTCGGGCTGGCTCGCCGGCCTGGTGCGCCAAGCGAAGGCTTCGATCCTCGGCGACGGGCTCGAGCTCGTCGCCATACCAGACTGGCAGGCGCTCGGCTGGACCAACAAGGAGGCAAACGACTGGGCGCGCCTGGTCAAGACGCGCTGGAACGCGTGGGCGAGCAAGCCGCTCGAGTGTGACGCCGCCGGCAAGTGGGACATGCACCAGCAGGCCCACGCTGCCCTGAGCGGCTACTTCGCCACCGGTGAGATCGTCCAGCACCTGCGCTGGATCGGTCGACCGCAGTCGCGCACGCGTACCAAGATCCAGCTCGTTCCCTCGCCGCGCCTGGTGCAGGAGTCGAACGGGGTCGACCTGTACCAGGGCGTGCGCGTCGACGTGAACGGCATGCCGGTGTCCTATCGGCTGCGTCTCACGATGCCGCTCCTCGACACTGGCACGATCTTCGAGCTTGCGGCGCGCGATACGGCCAATCGACCGATCGTGGCGCACATCTTCGACGGCGAGATCGGGCAGATGCGCGGCATCTCGCCCTTCGCACCGGCGCTGAAGTCGCTGCGCGAGTTCGACCGGCTCGGCACGGCGACGCTCAGCACCGAACTGGCACGCGCGATCATCGCCGGCACCATCGAGTCGCCGGCGCCGACCCAGGAGGTGATGCAGGCCTTCCAGGATCCCGACGAGCAAGGCACGGGCTCGAGCATCGACGACATGATGGCCGCCCGCGCGGAATACTACGAGGGCTCCAACTTCGACCTAAACGGGCCGATCAAGCTCATCCACCTGTTTCCCGGCGAGAAGCTGGATCTCAAGACGGGCAACCAGTCTTCGAACTACCTGCCCCTGTCGGAAAACCTCCTGCGCGAGGTCGCCGTGTGCGCCGGCCACACCGTGGAGGAGGTCACCGGTAACTACTCGGGCGCCAGCTACACGTCGGTTCGGATCGCCACCACCACCCGCTGGCCGATAACCCTGTTCCGACGCAAGCACATCGCGCGGCCTTTCTACCAAAACGCCTACGAGTGCTGGCTCGAGGAGCAGATCGACCGCGGCGACATCCCATTCCGCGGTGGGCTCGAGGCGTTCCTCGCCAGCCGCGACGAGGCCTGCAGGGCCAAGTGGCGCGGGCCGCCGAAGCCGCAGGCCGACGACCTCAAGTACGCCAAGGCGTCGGAGACCCTCTACCGGATGAACGCCGTGACGCTCGAGCGGGTGTGCGGCGACAACGGTGACGACTGGGAAGACGTGCTCGAGCAGCTCGCCGAGGAGAAGGCGAAGCGCAAGGCGCTGGGCCTCCCCGAGCCGATCCTGTCGGGCGGCACGATCATCGACCAGGACGACCTCGACGCGCAGCAGACGCCCGGCAAAGGCGACGACAAGCCGACGGAGAAGGGCAAATGACCGATCCCGTCACGCCGACCTCTGCTCCGGTTCCACCCGCTGGTCCCGTGAACTGGACAGACCCTTGCCAGCGCGCCCAGGCGCTGATGGGAGCCTACTACAAGCTCCTCGCCGGTGACGCCGAGATCGAGATCCGCACACGGACGCTCGACGCCGAGGAGGTCGTGCGGCTGCAGCCGGGCAACCTCGCCCAGCTGCGGACGGAGATGCAGGACGCGCAGGACGCCTGCGCCGCCCAACAGGCCGGCCGGCCGCAGAGCAGCAAACGGTTCGCCATCACCGCGCGCTACCTGCGCGGCGAGCGCAGACTTCATGGCCGAGGACGCTTCGAATGACACGCGCCGCCGCCCAGCTCGAGCACGTCGCCGCGCGCATCCTCGGCCGTCCGCTGCTGATCCTGCCGCAGAAGCTCGACGTGATCGTCGGCGTGCTCGCCGGCCGGCTCGGCCTCGACCTGGAGGCCCCCGAGCTCGGCCTTGAGGTTGCGGACCGACCCGAGCCGCTCGCTTCTCGGTTCGTGGGACAGAGCAACAACCCAAATCCGCGCGCCAGGCCGGATTACATGCGCACCGACGCCGGCGCCGCGATCGTCACCGTGACCGGCAGCCTGGTCAACCGGGGCGCCTGGATCGGCGCCAGCTCGGGCCTGACCTCCTATGAGGGGATCGCCGCCCAGCTCCGCGCCGCGATGGCGGACCCGAAGGTGTCGTCCATCCTGCTCGACCTCAACACGCCTGGCGGCGAGGCCACCGGCGCCTTCGAGCTCGCCGACCTGGTGCGCCAGGCCAACGTCGCCAAGCCTGTCACCGCCTTCGTCAACGGCATGGCGGCGTCGGCCGGGTACATGATGGCATCCGGGGCCGGCCGCATCGTCTCGGTGCCGTCCGGCCTCACCGGCTCGATCGGCGTGGTGATGATGCACGCCGACTACTCCCGCGCGCTCGACCGTGCCGGCATCACGCCGACCCTGATCCACGCTGGCGCCCACAAGGTCGACGGCAACCCCTACGCCCCGCTCGACAAGGACACGAAGGGCCGCCTGCAGGCCGAGGTCGACGCCATGCGCGAGGACTTCGTGCAGGCGGTCGCCACCGGCCGAGGATCTCGAATGACGGCGAAGGCCGCGCGGGACACCGAGGCCGGCGTGTTCACCGGCAGGGAGGCGAAGGCCGCCGGCCTCGTCGACGACCTCGCCACCTTCGATGCCCTTCACGACGACATGAACCGCAGCGCGGCCGGCCGCCGGACGCCTGCCAGCAGGAGAGCCGCCATGGATAAGGAATTCACCCAGGCCGACATGGACCGCGCCCGCGCCGACGCGCGCGCCGAGGGTGTCGCCGCCGGCAAGGCTGAAGGCATCGCCGAAGGCAAGGCGCTCGGCGCCACCGCCGAGCGCGCCCGCATCAAGGCGATCGTCGAGTCGCCGGAGGCCAAGGATCGCGAGTCGCTCGCCGCGCACTACGCCTACAACACCGACGATGAGCCGACCCGCGCCGAGGCGGCCCTGAAGGCCTCCAGCAAGGCCAGCGGCCTCGCTCAGCGCATGCACCAGGCCCAACAGGGCTACCACGCTGCCGGCGTCGACCAGCCGCGCAAAGCCGTCACCATCGACACCAACGCGGTCTACGCCGCCCGCAAAACTCGGCGCTGACGGCATCCGTCACGACCTTCATCGTCCTCGCCGGCTCGCCCGGCTTCACCTGATCCGGAGCCAACCCGATGCCCTTCACCATCGCCGCCGTGTTCACGGAAGGTCGCCACACCGGCGAGTACATCAAGTCCGAGGCGCACTGGTCGCGATCGCGCGATAACATCGTCATCGCCGGTGGCGCCGGCACCCCGATGCCGAGCCCGATCCCCAACACCACCGTCGTGATCGCCGGTACCGTGCTCGGCCAGATCGCGCTGGGTGCGGCCGTCGGGGTGTCGGGCGGCGCCAACGCCGGCAATGGTACGCTCGGCGGCTTGGCCCTCGGCCCGACGGCTAAGGTCGGCAGCTATACAGTCAGCTTCTCCGGACCCGCCGCCTTCACCGTTACCGATGGTGACGGCCGCGCCTTCGGCACCGAGGCGAATGGCGTGTTCACCTCGCAGGAGCTGTCCTTCGCCTTCGCCGCCGGCTCCAAGCCGATGGCCGCCGGCGACGTCATCGTCGTGACCGTGCCCGTCGGCTCTGGCAAGTACGTCCCCTGCGTCGAGGGAGCCGTCGACGGCAGCCAAAACGCGGCGACCATCTCCTATGCCAACGTCGACACCACACAGGGCGACGTTGCCGCGACGGCGACCGCGCGCGACAGCGAGGTCTACGGCCTGCGCCTGACCTGGGATCCTTCGATCTCCAGCAACCCTGCGGCCCTCGCCAAAGCGACCGCGCAGCTCGCCGCCCGCTCCATCATCCTGCGCTGATCACGCCCTTAAGCCCGGGCAGCTCCGGGCCAACATCCCCATCCCTTCGCCGCAGAGGCCCCGACCATGCTCGACATCTTCGCCTCCGACCCCGCCTTCTCGGTGGTCGGCATGACCGCGCTCGTCAATCGCCAACCCTTCGTCCCTGGTCAGATCGGTGACCTCGGGATCTTCGAGGAGGACGGCGTCACCACGCTGACCGTCGCCATTGAGGAGCGGCACGGGGATCTCGCCCTCGTCGAGCCGAGCCCGCGCGGTGGCCCGGGCGAGACCACCGACAACGAGAAGCGCAACATAAAGGCTTTCTCGATCCCGCATTACCAACGCGACGACAGCGTGAACGCCGACGAGGTGCAAGGTGTCCGGGCGTTCGGCAAGGAGGGCACCGTGGACGAGAGCGGTCGCAGCGATCAGGTCGTGACCCTCGAGGACGTGATGGCCACCAAAATGCGCAAGCACACCATGGCCCTTGACGCGACGTTGGAACACCAGCGTTGCGGCGCGCTGAAGGGGCTCGTCGTCGACAAGAACGGCAACACGCTCGCCAACCTGTACCAGGCATACGACATCCCGGTACCGGCGCCGATCGAGTTCCAGCTGTCCAGCGCGACCTTCCCGGTGCGCAAGACCTGCGCGGCGGTGCAGCAGCAGATCGAGGATGCGCTCGACGAGGCGTTCGGTATCTCCGGCCTTCACGCGCTGTGCGGTCCGACCTTCTGGAACGCGCTGATCGAGAACGCGGAGGTCCGCTCGACCTACCTCAACCAGGTCGAGGCGGCCAAGCTGCGCGGCAACGCCTGGGGCAACGACCTCTTCGACTACGGCGGCATCACCTTCGAGCGCTACCGCGTCGGTCGCCGTGCCACCGCCTCCGCCGCACCGCAGGTCGGCAACAGCCCGGTCGGCTTCATCGCGCCGGACGAGGTCCGCTTCATTCCGCGCCTGCCTGGGCTCTACCTGACCCGCTTCGCCCCGGCGGATTACATGGAAACGGTCAACACCAAAGGCTTGCCGCGTTACGCCAAGCAGTGGATGAAGCTCAACGGCAAGGGCATCGACATGGAGGTTCAGATGAACGCCATGAGCTGGTGCACCCGCCCCGAGGCGCTGCTCGGCGGCTTCGCCGACTGATCCGATGCGTCCCGACCGCCTGGCCCGACTGCACGCCGCCGTCGACCGCCAAGCGGGCGAGCGCGTCCGCATCGTGCCTTACACCGCCGGCGGCATCATCGTCGGCGGTCCGGATCCGAGCCGCGCGCCATCCGACCTCGTGGCGGCCGTGACGGAGGTGCCGAAGAACACGCGCACCGCCGGCAACGCGACCAACTCGGGCCACAACGTCGAGCTGCGCACGGCCTCGCACACCGTGAAGTTCACCACGACGCACCTGCCCTACAAACTCCGTCCCGGTGATCACGTCGTGCTGCTCGAGCGCGGCTCGGCCGAGCTGAAGGTCAACAGCGCCGACCCGTTCGGCACCGACCGTACGATCGCGCGCCTCGAGCCGCTGAAACCCGCATCGTGAGGCACCATCGATGAGCCTTGCCTCCTTCGCCATCCGGATGACGACCGTGCGCGCGATCCGGGCAGCCGTCTGGTCGGACTTCGTGGTGGCGGACTCGCCGCAACGGCCCCTCGGCGTGCTGGAAAGCGGCAAGCCGTTGATCGCGGTCTACACAGGGCACGACACGGACAAGCTTGAGGGCAACGAACTCTTCAGCGGCGACCCGAAGGTGTCGCTGGCGATCCAGATCTTCCTGCCGGCGCAGTTCGCCATCACCGTGGCCGGCCAAGCGCTCGAGCTCGACACGACGGATGAGGGTGCGGAGACGCTCCTCGACGTCGTCGAACGGCGCATCAACGGCGCCTTCCTGGCGCAGGCCGAGCCGTGGTCGTGCCTGCGGGCCACCTTCATCACCAGGACGGTTCGAACCCAGAGCACGTCCTACCTGGTCGAGTCCGAAGCGGTCCGCACGTCCGCCCGTGAGATGACGCTGGAGTGCGAAACGGTCTACGAGCCGATCCCGGGCGCGCCGCCCTGCGGGATGTGGGCCGACCTGATCGCCCTGATGCGCACCGACACGGGTGAGCGCAGTTTGGCGCCGCTCGCGGACTGGATCGCCGCCGAGATCCTCGGTCCCTCGACCCTGACCCAGGACGAGCGCGACCGCATCGACCTCGGCCTGTCGGCTTACGCCGCCACCGTCGTCGGCATCCTGCCGATCGTGCGCGGGTCCGAGATCGACCTCCAGGAGGTCGACGTCGCCAGCGCCGGCGACGGCGGGCCGCTGCCGATCACGATGCCGGCGCCGCCTGGCGGCGCTCCGACGCCGTGAGCGACGATCCCGGCGCCCACATCGCCAAGCTCTACGAGATGGTGGGGCACCTCGCCGGCATCATCGAGCGGACGCATCGGCCGGGCCCAGTGACCGACGTCGACTATTCCGATGCCACCAAGCCGCGCATCCGGATCCAGATCGGCACCGACGACGAAGGCCAGCCGGTCAAGGGCCCATGGGTGCCGGTGGTCTCGCACGCCGGCGACCGCACCATCCACGCGCCGGTCACGGTCGGCCAGACGATGCTGCAGCTCGCGCCCGACGGCAACTTCGAGAACGCGGTGGCCATGCACTATGGCTTCTCGTCGAAGATCAAGTCGCCCTCGACCGACCCGAACGCGCACGTCGACCAGTTCGGCAAGGTCACCGACACGCTGAAGCAGGACGAATGGACGAAGGCAGTCGGGGACGCCGTCTCGATCGACCTGACCACGGACACCGTCACCATCAAGGGCCCGAAGATCGTCCTGGCCGGCACCGTGTACCTCGGCTCCGCGGACGCGAACCGACCCTTGTCCCTCAAGGGCTCGGTCGACACGCGCGGGGACGTGCAGCAGGGCAATCTCGCCACCCAAGTCTTCGGTCAGTAGCATGCCCATCAGCACCGGCATCGACCGCGAGACCGGCCTCCCGCTGTCCGACCTGGCGCACGTCCGCCAGTCGTTCCGCGCGATCGTCAGCACGCACTTCGGCACCCGCGTGATGCGCCGCACCTTCGGCTCGGGCGTGCCCGGGCTGTTCGGCCGCAACCTCGTGCCGGCGACGCTCGCGGTGTTCTACCAGGCCGTTTCCCTGGCCGTGTACCTGTGGGAGCCGCGGCTGCGCATCCTGCAGATGCTCTACCCGGCGCCGCCCAACACCCCGACCATGATGCGTCTCGACGGGATCGCCGTCGCGATCCTGGCCGAATACCGCCCCTACGCGCTCACCGGCGACACCACCACCGGCGTGCAGCAGATCTACCTGTACTGAGGCCGGGGACGGCGAGGAGGCTTGATGCGGTTCGCACCGATCGACCTGTCGCGCCTGCCGGCGCTGCCGAAGACGGCGCTGACCTTCGACACGTACTACGCCGACTACATGGCGGACCTGACCGCACGCCTCAACGCGGTCAGCATCCCCTACAACGTCGGCACCCTCGAGACCGACACCTACGCCATCACCGGCGAGGCGTACGCCTACCGCACCGCCCTGGTCGCGCAGTCGATCGACGACGCGATCGCCGCCGTGCTGCTGCCGACTTCCTACGGCACCTACCTCGACAACCTCGGGGCGACGCAGGACCCGCCGGTCGCGCGCAACACGGTCACGCCGGCGAGCGGCACGACGCCGGCGGTGATGGAAGGGGACGACCCGTACAGGCAGCGCATCGCGCTGGCCCCCAATGCCCTGTCCACCTGCGGGCCCGAACTCGCCTACGTGTTCTTCGCGCTGTCGGTGCCGAACGTCGCCGCCGTCGGCGTGTACGGTCCCATGAGTTTCGGCGACACGCCCGCCGCGCCCTTCACGCCGCTTGGCCAGGTCAACATCCCGGTCATGTCGGGTGCTGGCGACGGCACGGCGCCATCGACCATGGTGGCAGCCGTGCAGGCTGCGGTATCAGGGGACCAGCGCCGGCCGATCGCCGACTACGTCGTCGCCTCGCCAGCGACGATCCTGGTCTACACCGTCAGCGCCCAGCTCTTCGTCGGCTCCGGCGCCGATCCCGGCACGGTGTTGACCGCCGCCTACGCCAGGGCGCGAGCCGCCGCCGACCTCGCGCACCGGCCGGGCGGCCAGATGCTCGACCAGGACCTCTACGCCGCCCTCAAGGTTCCGGACAAGACCGGCGCGCCGATCGTCGGCAAGGTCGTCTTGAACGGTTGGGCGGACGTGAACGGGGTCGACCCGACGCCGGCCGCGCCCGGGCCGGCCTACGTGGTGCCGTACTGCCTCCAGGGCGACCCGGTCATCAGCTCGCCGGACGGCGCGACGACGCAGCTCGTCGCCGGCGGTTTCACCCTGACGATCGCGTCCGTCGATGACTGACCCGGTCGCGGTCGCGAGCCTGATCCCCTCGCCGACCAAGCGTGAGCAGGCCATCGAGGGCGCCGACGCGGGCGTCGCCAGCCTCGACGTCGCCCCGATCATCACCGTCCGCGACGTCGCGAACACGCCACCCGCCTACCTGCCCTACCTCGCCTGGGAACGAGCGGTCGACGTTTGGGACCCGAACTGGCCGGTCGGCGTCCAGCGCGCGGTCATTAGCGCCGCACCCGAGGTGCACCGCTACAAGGGTACCGTCTACGCCGTGAAAACGGCGCTGGAGGCGCTCGGCGTCGACGCCACGATCACCGAATGGTGGCAGACGACGCCGAAGGGCGTGCCCTACACCTTCGAGGTGCAGGCGCTGGTCCAATCGCCGCTCTACAGCGGGGCGCCGCTGCTCAGCGCCCAGCTGAGCAAGGTCGTCTACGCCTCGGTGCTGCACGCCAAGCCGGTGAGCCGCGCCTTCGACCTGCAGGTCCTCGCCAAGATGCCGGTGACGCTGGCGCTGGCACCGGTGGCGGTCGCCCGCTCGCGGACCGCCGTCGCCATGCATCCGCGTAGCGGCCGCGAACTGGCGGGCACGATCGGCTTGGCACCGGTCGCCGTCGCCAGGTCCATCGTGTCGGTCGCGATGCATCCTTCGAACACGCGGGAGCTGGCGGCGACGCTCGGCCTCGCCTGCGCCGCGGTCCCCCGCGTGCGCGTTTCCGTGGCCATGGATTTCGCGAGTCCCAAGCAATGAGCGACGCCCTCGTCCCCGTCATCACCAACGCTGGCCTCGCGGCGGTCGTCAACGCCCAGGCCACCGGGGTGAAAGCGACGATCGCGCAGATCGGTGTCGGGCAAGGCATCGTCACCAACGGCGTCGGCGTCGGCTACACGCCCTCGGCCCAGGCAACCGCGCTGCAGAGCGAGGTCATCCGCGTGCCGCTCCTGTCCGGCACCGCGATCCCACCTGCCGGTTTTCGTATGCTCGCGCGGGTTCCGGCCTCGTCGGCGCCGGCCTCCTACACGATCTGGGAGGTCGGATTCTACCTCGACACAGGCGTCTTGCTGGCCGTGTGGTCCACGCCCGCCTTCCCGCTCGCCGCGAAGACCGGGCTCGCCGACATCGATATCGCCCTCGACCTGTTCCTCGAGCAGCTGCCGGTCGGGTCCATGGCGATCGCCGTCCAGGAACCGGACATCCCGGACACGGCAGGCGTCCTCGCGACGCTGCTGACCGGGCAGGCGGACCTCTTCACCTTCCTCGTGACGCAGCCCTAAGAAGGACCCGCATCCATGACGACCATCGTCGAAGCCCTTCAGAACGCCACCGACGCGCTCAATGCCGCGACGCAGGGCGTGCTGACGTTCAAGGCCGGCGTGCAGGCGCAGCTGGCGGCCAACGTCTCGCAGTCGCAGACGATCATCAACAACTTCCTGGCGCGGCCAGGCGTGGCGACCTACTTCGTCGATCCGGTGAACGGCAACGATGCCAATGACGGCCAATCGACAGCATTCCCGAAGAAGAATGTCGAGACGATCCTGGCCGCGATGCAGAACACGACCACCGGCATCTTCCTCATGAACGACTATACGTTCACCAAGAGAACCCAGCTGTCCGCCTCGGTCACCTTCACGGGCATACAGCAGGCGAACAACTCGCCCGGCTTCATCTTCCAGCAGCGCACCCTGCGAATGCAAGGCGCGGCCACCAACAGCCCGAACCCGATCATCGGCACCTTCGCGTCCGGTATCTGGTTCGACGGACCGCACCTCACAACCGCCTACGTCAATGTCGAACTTTGCGACGTCGATCCGACCAGCGGCGACCAAGCGATGTTCTCGACGTCGTCGGGCGCCTCGTTCACCTTCGGCAATCTCACGCTCACCGGCGACTCGCCGAACGCGGGCTACCTGGTCGAGTCATCCCTTGGCAAGTCGCTGGTCTACGGGGCGATGGCATTCGGCGTGAACGCGGCTGGTCACGTGTTCGCCGGCGTGGCGGCCGGCGACAACCCGAACAATCACTTCGAATACGAGTCGAACCTCACCTCCGCCTGAGCGGACGCGTCGACGTCGCGAAGCTTTCCGAGCGCTGGAGCCCATCCATGAACGTCAATTCCCTGAAGGTCACCCTCACGTCCGCCGGCATGACCTACCAGGCCTACAAGGTCGTCGACTTGCGAGCGGCCAAGGTGCCGGAAGCCGCGATCTTGTCGGCCGCGCAGGCCGCGCTGAGCGCCCGCGTGGACACCAAGGCCGAACGCATCCGCTCACAGGTCGTCGGCTCCTACAGCGGACAGGCCATGGAGTACCAGGAGGCGCTGGTACAGGCCACGGCCGCGCTCGCCTCGCCCAACTCCGCCACGACCGCGCTCTATCCGATGCTCGCCGCCTCCATCGGCATCGACGTCGACCCGCTGACGGGCGCACTGGCGACGGACGTCCTCGGCGTGGCTCGCGCGGTCACCGCCGCCTCGGCGGCTTGGCTGGCGATCGGCGCGGCGATCCGCAAGGCGCGATTGGCCGGCAAGGCGGCGATCGCGGCCACGACGACGCCCGAGGCCGCCGCCGCCGCCCATGATGCCATCACTTGGCCCGCCGCCTAGCGACGTCGAGCGGCCACCGCCAGCACCGCTCCCGCAGCCTCCACGAGGCCGCCCCGCCCGGGCGGCCTTTTCCTTTTCCGCAATCTTCGCCCAGTGCCCCGACAGGAGCAGCCCATGTCCTCGCCCACCTTCGGTATCGTCATCAACGAGCAAGACACCGACGCCCCGACCCCGGTCCTCTCCGACCTGTCGATCGTCGGCCTCGTGCTGCCCTCGCAGGACGCCAGCGCCTCCGTGTTCCCGCTGAACAAGCCCGTGTCGGTCAACTCCGGCGACCCGACCGTCCTCGCCGCGCTCGGCACCGGTCCGCTGTTCGCCGCCGTGTCCCGCATCAACGCGAACCTGGCCGATCTCGAGGTGTCCGCCCAGGTCATCGTCGTGCGCGTCGCGATGGCCTTCGCGCAGGACGGGGTGACGGAAAACGTCGCCGGCACGATCGCCAACATCGTCGGCGATCCGGCGGCCAAGACCGGCCTCTACGCCCTGCTGCAGGCACCGCAGGTGTGCAACCTGACGCCGCGCCTGATCGGCGCGCCGGGCTACACCGGACAGACGTCGTACGCCGTGACGAACCCCGTCATCACCGCGCCCGGCGCGAACTACTCGAACCCGGTGGTGACCTTCACCCCCGCCGGCGCGACCGCCACCGCCCAGGTCGGAAACACCGGCGTCCAGGCGCTCGCCCACGCCGTGCTGACCGGCGGGGAGGTCAGCGGGGTCGACGTCGACAACGGCGGCCAGGACTACGCGGTCGCGCCCACCGTCACCTTCGCCGGTGGCGGCGGCACCGGCGCGGCCGCGCACGCGGTGATCGCCAACGGCATCGTCACGGGCATCGTCGTCGACAACGAGGGGACCGGCTACACCTCGGCGCCGACCGTCACCCTGTCGGCGCCGGCTGGCGGGGAGATCACGAGCATCACGCTGACCAACCCGGGCAACTACCCCGCCGGCGAGACGCCCACGATCACCATCTCCGACAGCGCAGGCGGCGCCGGCGCCGGGGCGACCGCCACGCTCACCATGGAGCAGCTCGCCAACCCGATCTGCGCGGCGCTGCCGGCGATCCTCGGCTCGCTGCTCGCGCACGCGATCGTCGGCGGACCGGGCGGCAGCAAGCAGGACGCGTTCAACTGGCGCGCCACGCTGAACTCCCCGCGCCTGATCCCGCAGGACGACTGGGAGATCGTCGCCTCCGGCGCCGGCACCGCCTACATCGACGGTGCCGCCCGCAGCATCGGCCTGGCGGTCCGCACCGACTTCCAGAACGGCGGCTTCCCGTTCTTCTCCTGGGCCAACACCCCGGTGCAGGGCGCGCTGGGTCTCAAGCGGGTGGACAGCTTCAGCCTCGTCGACGGCGCGACGGACGGGCAGGAGTTGCTCGCGGCCGGCATCGGCATCACCGTGCGCGGCGACCTCAGCGACACGTCGCTCGACAGCTCCGGCTACATCGCCGTGTCGGTCAACAACGCCGGCACCGACACCAACCTCAACTTCTACAACAAGACGCGCGGTCGCGACTTCATCGACCTGACCCTGCTGAGGACGATCCGCTCCCTGCTCGGCAAGCAGAACATCACCGTGCACGCGGTGCAGGCCGTGCTGAACACCATGACCAAGATCATGAACCAGATGCCGGTGGTCGGCTACACCATCGGCTTCAAGTCCACCGACAACAGCACGGCGGGCCTGCGCGCCGGCAAGTTCACCGTTTACAATAACTCGGAAGAGGCGGCGCCGATCTGCCAGATCACCATCAACCGCGCCCTCGACCAGGGCGCCCTGACGGCCGAGCTGGCGACGCTGGCCGCCACCACCGCCTCGGTAACCAGCTAAGACCCGCACCAGCTGACGACCCGCATCCCCGCCTGACCCGCACACGAGCGCCCGACCGGCGCCCGCCGGCGAATCCATGTCCGGAGCATGGGATCGCCGGCCCCCCAGCAACCCATCGAAGGACGCCGCGCCATGTCGGACCTGATCATCAACGAGAGCTTCAACCTGTTCGTCGGCGACGCCGGCCCGGACAACTCGAAGCACCTCATCCTCAAGAACCTCAAGCTCCCCGAGTTCGAGGAGCTGACCCAGCAGCACCATTCCGGCGGTGCGTTGGGCGCGATCGACGTCGCCGGCCTCGGGCACAAGGAGCTGATGTGCTCGTTCAAGGAGACCGGTTGGGATCCGCAGACCATGAGCCAGTTCGGCATCGGCGGGCGCGTGTCCTATCCCTACACGGCCTACGGCAACGCCCGCAGCAAGGCCACCGGGACCGCCGTGCCGATCAAGGCCGTCATGTTCGGCCGCATGAGCAAGATCTCCTGGCCCGAGTTGAAGCGCGGCGACCTGATGGAGGTCGACCACGAGATCAAGGAGCTGCTGCACTACGAGCTCTACGTGGGCAACCAGCAGAAGTTCTACTGGGACTGGGCGACAAGCACCTGGATGGTCGACGGCGTCGTGCAGAACCAGGACGAGCTGACCAACCTGGCGATCCCGTCCGCGAGCGGCGCCGTCTCGGCCTGACGGTCTTCGCCACGTCCTCTGATCAACCACACCGATGGGGTCTCCGATGATGCATGAGAACGCGCCGACGCCGGGTCGATCGGCGCCTCCGAGCGCCGCCGAGATGGCGTACGGCACGGCCGGGCTCCCCGCACCCGCCGCCACGCCGGCGGTGGTGCCGGCCGACGACACGGCCAAGCCGGCCGTCCGCTGGCTGACCGACAAGAAGCTCGTGGAGAGCTACGCGCTCGAGTACCCGTTCGCGCTCGAGGGCCTCGAAATCCGGACCGTCACGGTGAAGCGCATGTCGGCCAGGGAGGTCGAGCGCTTCATCGAGACGATGCGCGGCGATACCTCCGGGCGCCCCGTGCGTTGGCCCATGTACCTCGTCGACGGCGTTCCGTTGCCGGACGCGGCCTGGGACGTGATGGACGACGACGATCGCTTCGCGCTCGGGGAGATCGGCGCCGATTTTTTGCCCGCGCGGTTCCGCGTGCCGACGGACGCTCCTCGGTCCTGATCGGGCCGGGGGACTTCCGCTACCTGCGCCAGTTCGTGAGCCGGGTCGCCGGCTTCAGCATCGCCGAGATCGGCGCGATGGCCTGGGACACCTTCCTCGACGAGGTCGTGACGGCCATGCGGCTGCGCGAGGACCTTGAGCTGTGACATTGGAGCCGTAGCATGACGACGATCTCGTCCACGCTCCGCATCAACCTCGTCGAGGACGCGACCAAGAACGGGCCGCGCGTCGCCGCCGCGCTCGAAAAGGTGCAGCGGGAGGCGGAAGCGCTGCAGGCGGCGCTGGCGCGGTCCGGCCTGTCCGACCGCATGCAGGGCGAGCTCGCCAAGCTCGGCGCCAGCGCGGGACACGTCGACGAGCTCGGCCGCGCGTGGCAGCGCTACGCGACGGAGCGCGGCGTCGCCGGCAAAGTCGACGCCGACCTGACCAAGGCCGAGATCGCCGGCCTCAAGACGTGGGAGCGGCAGGCGCTCGCCTCCGAGCGGGTGGTGATGACCGCCGAGGTGGCGATCGCCAAGCAGCGCCAGAAGGCCGAGGAGGCGGCCGAGCACGAGGCGATCGCCTCAGTGGCACGACAGGCGGCCGAGCAGAAGCGCATCCTCGAACAGGCGGCGCGCGACGCGGTCCGGACCAAGAGGGAGCAGGCGGCCGAGGAGCGGCGCATCGCCGCCGAGGCCGAGCGTGATGCCAAGCGGTCGGTCGAGCGCGCCGCCGCCGAGCAGCGCCGTAGCAACCGCGAGACCGCGCGCGACGTCGAGCGGGCGGCCCGGGAGGCCGAGCGCGAGCGTGCCAGGCTCGCCCATGAGCAGGCCCGCACCGACAACACCGTCGCCGGCGTCGCCGCGCTCTACGCCGCTCATTCCGCCGGCCATGCCGCGATCAAGGTCGGCGAGCGATACCGGGAGTTCGACAAGGAGCGCCGATACGCCCAGGTGGTGATGGGCGCGTCCGACGAGCAGATGAGGCCGCTCGTCGACCAGGCGATCCGCGGCAGCGCCAACTCGAAGTTCAACGACGTCGAATGGCTCGCCGCCCAGCGCAACCTCGCCGCCCGTGGCTACAATCGCGACCAGGTGCTCGGCTTCGCGCCGACGGCCTCGAAGCTTGGACAAGCCTTCGACGTCTCAATGGAGGACGGCGTCAAGCTGTTCGAGGGCGCGATGCTGGGCTTCAAGAAGGACGTGTCCACCAAGGACGCGGCCGAGGCCAGCGCGCGGCGCACCGCCGACCTCGAGGTGAAGACGTCGAAGGTGTCCGGCGCCGACGCCGAGGACCTGATCCAGCTCTACAAGCGCGGCGCGGCCGCCGCGCGCATGGCCGGCCTCACCGAGGAGCAGCTGCTCGCCTTCGGCGGCACGGCCAAGAAGGTCAACGTCGGCGGCGACGAGGCGGCGACCGCCTTCGTCGCCCTGACGAAGAACCTGCTGCACCCGACGCATGAGGCCCGGACCGCCATGACGGCGGCGGGGATCGACTTCAGCAAGTACCAGAAGGTCGGACCGGTCAACGAGGACGGCTTCGCCTCCGAGGTCGCGCGCAATTACGGCGTGAAGCTCAAGGGCGGCGTGCGCGCCGGCCTCCACCGCATCTTCTCCGACGCGGAGCTGATGAAGGATCCGGCCAGGTTCACGCCGGCCGTCACGCGCCTGCTGCGCCGCGACCTCCAGGGCAACGACGCCAAGTCGCTGAAGAGCATCGCCGGCCTCGCGGGTCGGTACCGTGACGACTCCGCGACCGGCGTCGACACGCAAGGGCTGCTCGGCGCCATCATGGCCGGCATGGCGAAGAACCCGGCGCTGGCCAACGTGATCTTCGGCTCGAAGCAGGGCGGGCGCATCGCCTCCGGCCTCGACCCGGAGATGTATGGTAAACTCCTCGACCAACTACTTCACCACGCGGACGGCTTCTCCGACGAAGTCTCCGACAAGCGCATGGCCGGCTTCAACGGCGCGCTCAACAAGCTCGCGAACCAGGTCGCGATCCTCGAGACCTCGATCGGCCGCTCCTTCGACAACGACGGCAAGGGCGGCTTCCTGACGGGCGCGACGGAGGCCGCAGGAACGTTCGTCAAGATCCTCGGCGAGGCCAACCCGCGCCTGCTGCGCGCCGGGAGCGAGGCGGTGCTGCTCGCCGGCGCCTTCGCGGCGCTGAAGAGCGTCGACTTCCTCAAGGGGGGCTTCGGCCTGAAGACGTCGGCGAGCGCGCTGGTGACCTCGGCCGAGCTGCTCGACCAGGCCGCGATCAAGCTCGGCGCGAGCAAGGGGCCGGCGCCGGCTGCCGCGGCTGGCGGCACGCCGGAGGGCACGCCAGGGCAGGCCCCGAAGCCGAGGGGCTTGCTCGGTGAGGGCGGCGTCAGGAGCGTGCCCAAGAAGATCATTGCGGGTGGCCCGGCGGCGATCGCCGAGTATCTGGGCTATCAGGCGGTGACCGGCGGTATCGACACCATCCTGGATGCGCTGCCGGGTGGCAACGACCGCACCGCTCGCGAGAAGGTCAGCGCCGCTCATGATCCGCTCTTTCACCCGGTCCTGACGGCCCAAACGTTGTGGGCTCACCTGCACGGTCGTGCCTCGGAGGAGGAGATCGCCGCCAGGAAGGCCGCCGAAGCGCCGATCGCGCCGCCGAAGGTCAAGGCGTCGCCCGATGCCGGCGACGAGACCCCCGACGATGGGGCGCCGCCGATCGCCGGCAAGCGCGCGTCCGGCGGCCCGGTCTCGCGCGGCAAGACCTACCTGGTCGGCGAGCACGGGCCGGAGCTGTTCACGCCGGGCATGAACGGCGCGATCTCCACCGCCGACGTCCAGCGCCTGCTGTCGCGCGCGTCCTTCACCGGGCGGGCGACCATGAGCGACCCCGAGATCGCGAAGGCGGTCCGCGCCCTGTCGTACACGCTGGCCGACGCCGTCGAACGGGTCGCGCGGGCCGTCTCCGCCGCGAAAGTGTCGGACGACCCCGAAGGGCTGCCTGGCTCCGACCGGCGCGCGGACGACGACGGCGGCTTCCGTGGCGGCCGGCGAAGCTTCATGGAACGGCACGGGCACTTCGGTGGGCGGCGCGGCTTCTCGGAGCGCGACGCCGGCGGCGGCGGTGGTCCCGGCGACCTGTCGGACAAGCCGGTCGCGCCCTTCAAGTCGGGCCGGCTGTTCGCCCAGAAGGCGCCCCAGGTCATGGCCCGCCTCCAGCGCGACCTCGGCCTCGACCAGACCGAGGCCGCGGCGGTGCTGGGCAACCTCGGGCACGAGTCGGCCGGCTTCCAGGCTTTCGCCGAGGGCAGGCACGGACCCGGTCGCGGCTGGGCGCAATGGACCGACCCGGGACGCAAGCGGCGCTTCTTCGAGTACGCGCAGCGTAACGGCCTGGATCCCAAGAGCGACGAGGCGAACTACGGGTACCTGCGCTGGGAGCTCACCCACACCCACAAGGGGGCGATTGCGGCGCTGAAGGCCGCCCATACCCCGCAGGAGAAGCTCCAAGCCTTCGAGCGGAGCTTCGAGGGGGCAGGGGTCAAGAACTATCCCAGCCGAACGCGCTACATGAACGAGGCGCTCGCGGCGGCGCACGCCCACCCCGAGACCGCCGACGCGGACCCGACCGACGCACCGGTGGAGGAGGGACGCTCGGCTGGCCGGACGCCCGGCACCACCGCGGCGGCCGACACCAGGGTCGTCGGCGGCGCGAACCTCATGTCCGGCGGCCACTACCCCGGCGCGAAGCCGGGGGCCAACCTGGTGACCATCACCACGCCCGACGGTCGGCGCGTGACCGTCAACCACGACGCCGCGCCGTCCTTCAAGCGGTTCATCGACCAGCTCGAGGGGACCGGCTACAAGGTCCACTCGATCGGCGGCTACGCGGATCGCGGCAACAGGAGCGACCCCCGGCACCTGTCGGAGCACGCCTTCGGCAACGCCATCGACATCAACCCGGACACCAACCCGTTCCGATCCGATCGCACCGACCTGCCGCGCGACATCAGCCGGATGGCGGCGGAGAATGGCCTGTCCTGGGGTGGCGACTGGCGCCACAAGGACAACATGCACTTCGAGTGGCGCGGCGTCCGGCCGTGGTTGAAGAAGGGGTTGGCACCGGCCGTGGGCGAGGCGCCGACGCCGGAAGACCTGAACCGTAGCAACGAGGACGCGTATCGCAGCCGGGAAAACCCCTTCCTGCGCAAGAAGGACGATCCGCTCGGGCTCCGGCGCCAGCGGCTCGACGAGAACGAGAGGCCGGGGCAGGTCCACGCCGGGCTCGGCGCGCTGCACGGCGCGACCATCGCGCCGGCGGTCGACAACCAGCACCTGGAGAAGACGGCCGCGCTGCTGGACCACATCCATGGCCGGATCGGCGCGATCGGCCAGCTGTCGGCTCGCGCGGCGCGCGCCGGTGGTGGCGCGGGCTCGACGCGCGTCGCCGGGCTCGGCAGCCGCACGCGCGGCAACTTCTCGAGCGGCGGCCTGTCGATCGGGTGACGGGCCGCGCCGGCGGGTCAGTCCAGGAACGGCAGCGTGGCGCAGGCGATGGTGCCGCTGACGGCGTCCACGTCGAGGACCCCGTCAATCGGGTTGTCCTTGGAGTCGACCTTGACGGCGAACGACCAGACCGGCCGCTTGACCCTGCCGCACGAGGTCGAGCCTTTCGTCACCAGGCTCGACGCGCGGATGTGTTTAGCGACGTCGGCGTTGGTCGCCCCGTAGGGGTCGCCCCTGAGCAGGGTGACGGCCCTCGCCGTCGCCTGCCGCACGTCCATGAACTGCTGCGCGGCCAGGCCGCCGGGTGCGACGCAAGCGAGGAGGGCGAAGGCGGTGATGGATGGTCGCATGGTATGCCAAGTTAGACGCGGCGGGGCGCGTCGTCCAGCATCGGGCAGGCTGCGGAACGGGTCTTGACCCGTCGGGCAAAACCTCGATAATCACCAGTGTCCAAATGCTGCGCCCGGGTCGAGAGACCGTCGGGCGCTTCTTCGTTGTGAGGATCTCCATGGCCACGGAGTCCTCCTACCTTTACATGGTCGGCGCCGTCCTGATGAGCTGCCCGATGGGGCTCAACCCTCAGGACGTCGTCGAGGAGTTCGGCGGCGACTTCGCGGTCAAGCCGGTGGTCGGCGCCCAGCAGCCCCGCGAGTTCGTCGGGCCGGCCGACACGCGGCTCACGCTGTCGGGCACTATCTTCCCGTACCGCTTCGCCAATGCCGGCGGCAGCTCCGGGCAGGGCGAGATCGCGACGCTGAAGGGCTACGCCGCCGCCGGGCAGCCGCTGCCGATCCTGCGCGGCGACGGGCTCAGCATGGGCTTCTACCTGCTCGAGAAGGTGCAGCTGAAGCATTCCAAGCTCGGCCAGTTCGGGGTCGGACGGCAGCAGGAGTTCGTGCTGCAGCTGGTGCAGAGCCCGAAGGGTCCGTCCGCCGCCTCGCTCACCAGCCTGTTCACGGGCCTCATTGGGGCGCTGACCGCGGTCGCGCCATGAGCGTCGACGTCCTCACCTTCCCCAACGACCTGACGCCGCTCGACCTGCTGCTCTATCGCCGATACGGCGCGGAGATCCCCGGCCTGGTCGAGGCGACGCTGGCGCAGAACCCAGGCCTGGCGGCCCTCGGCCCTTTGCCACCGGCCGGCACCGTGGTGAACGTGACCACGCCCACGCCGCAGGTGGGCGCGCCAGCTCAGAAGGTCATCAAGCTCTACGACTGAGGCGACGATGGAACAGGCGGTCTACTCCATCACCATCGATGGGGTGAACGTCTCGTCGGCCTTCGCCCCGCTGCTCCTGTCGCTCGAGATCGAGCTGACCGACGGCGGCGAGACCGACCGGTGCACCATCGCGCTCGACGACACCGACGGGCAGATCCAGCTCCCCAGCGTCGGCGCCAACGTCAGCGTCGCGCTCGGCTGGTCCGACACCGGCTCCTTCGTGTCCTTCGAGGGGTTCACCGACGAGCCGAAGTCCAGCGGCACCGTGGCGAAGCCGGACGAGGAGGACGGCAGCATCGAGCAGCTGTTGTCGGGCGGCGATCGCGGCAGCGGCCGCACCCTGACGATCACCGCGCATTCGGCGGACCTGTCCGGCGACGTCAAGCAACCCATGCAGGCCCACGCCGACGGCATGACCTTCGGCCAGGTCGCGCAGCTGTGGGGCGGCAAGGCCGGTCTCTCAAGCGTCGCGGTCGCGTCCGCGCTGTCGTCGGTCCAGCGCGCCTACTGGTCGATCGCCAACGAGTCCTTCATGACCTGGGGCGCGCGCACCGCGAAGGAGCTCGGCGCCACCTTCAAGATCATCGGCGGCACCGGCGTCTTCCTGCCCCGCGGCGGCGGTCAGTCGGCGAGCGGCCAGGCGCTGACGCCGATCAGCGCGACCTGGGGCGTCAACCTCATCTCTTGGTCGATCGCGCCCGTGCTGAGCCGGCCGTCCTTCGGGAAGTTCGCCACCCGCTTCTGGGATCCCGTGGCGGCGCAGTGGCAGTCGGCGACGCAGGCCGGCTCCGGCTCGGGGCCGACCCACACCGAGCAATTCAAGGCGCCGGACATGAACCAGGCGCAAGCGCGCTCGGGATCGAACGGTGCCGAGAGCAAGCGCGATCGCGGCGGCGCCGACACGGTGACGATCGACGGCTGTCCCGAGGCGCAGCCCACCGCGCCCTGCACCGTCGCCGGCATCCGACCCGGCGTCGACGGCGGCTACACGGTCAGCCGCGTCAAGCACCGGCTCGCTCGCTCAAGCGGCTTCATCACCACGCTGGCCTTCACCCAGCCCGACGACGGCGCCGGCACCGACGACCGCTCGGCCGATGCGGCCGGGGGCGCCCAGTAGGGCCGCAGCCTAACAGTCCGCCTCGCGCGAGCCCTTCCATGCGAGGTCACATGATCCTGCTGCCCGGCGCCGGATTCTGGCGCCTGTGGGGCGTCGCGGCCGTGCTCGGCGCGCTCGCCTTCCTCGTCTTCTCCGCGATCGACGGCGCCTACGCGACGACGATGCGCGCATCCTTCTACGGCGCGGAGTCCGGTCGCGTGACCGCTTCCGGGCGGCCGTTCCACCCGATGGGGTTCACCGCCGCGAACTGGACGCTGCCGTTCGGGACGCGCCTGTCGGTGTGCTTCCGCGGCTGCGCGACCGTGACCGTCGACGATCGCGGCCCCGCCCGCCGGCTGCACCGCGATCTCGACCTGTCGCACGGGGCGGCGCGCGCGATCGGCCTCGAAGCCATCGGCGTCGGCATCGTCGACGTCGCCGTGCTGGGGCGTCGCCACGCCCGCGTGCGCCGACACCATCGCTGAATTTCAACCCAGGGGCCCGTACCATCCATGCGCGCTGATCTCCTCCACGTCGTCGGTGTCTATTCCAACCCCCGCCGCTTCGCCTCGCGCCTGCGCCTGGCGCGCGAGTGGATCGAGCACATGCGCGAGTCGGGCGTGCGCCTGATCCTCGTGCAGCACGCCTTCGGCGAACGACCCTATGACTTCGATGCGGACGACCCGCTGCTCAGGGGCGTCAACCTCGTTTCGCTGCGCGGCGGCCCCGAGCACGAGCTCTGGCTCAAGGAGGGCCTGGTCAACGCCGGCTTCGCGCGGCTGCCCGAGGACGCCAAGTACCTGTGCTGGGAGGACGCCGACGTGCGCCACGTCCGGCCCGACTGGGCGGCCGAGACGGTGCACATGCTCCAGCACTACCGCGTCGGCCAGACGTGGGCGCAGACGATCGACCTCGGCCCGCAGGGCGAGGTGATGACGAACGAGTGGGGCCACGACGTCGACCGGTCGTTCTGCGCCGCCTGGCTCGCCGGCGACATCGACGAGCCCACCGACGGCTACGGACAGCCCCAGTCGCGGGCGCTGCTCGCCCGCAGGACCGGCGAGAAGGACTGGCGTCAACACTACGGCTACTCATGGGCGATCCGCCGCGACGCGCTGAAGGGCCTCGGCCGGTTACTCGATTGGATGGTGACCGGCTCGGCCGACTATCACATGGCGCTCGGGTTCTGCGGCAAGCTCCGCTCCGTCACCGAGCGCGAGCTCGCCGACCAACGCGAGAAGGGGCTCTCGCCCGGCTACGTCCGCCGCCTGCGCGAGTTCGCGCAACGTTGCGAGGAGCACATCCGCCAGGACATCGGCTGCGTGCCGGGCACGCTGATTCACGGCTTCCACGGCCCGAAGAAGAACCGCAACTACCTCGGCCGGAAGGACATCCTGATCGAGAGCGGCTTCGACCCCGACGTCGACCTCGCCGCCGACGTCAACGGCCTGCCGACGCTGGTCACGGACAACCGGCTGCTGCGCGATGGCCTCCGCCGGTACAACGTCCAGCGCAACGAAGATCAGAACACGCTCTGAACAGACGAGAGGGGCGCGGCTCCTCAAGTCCGACGTCGCTTTCCCATCGAAATCTCAAGTCGACCCGCCCTTGCCGGCGGGTTTTTCTTTGGAGCCTCCCCCCCATGCGAGTTTCCCCCGCAGGCCGCGCGGCGATCCGCCAGCGCGAAGGATGTCGGCTGTCCGCCTATCGCGACAGCCGTGGCATTTGGACGATCGGCGTCGGGCACGTGAACATGACGCCGCCGGCCGTCCACGCCGGCATGCGCATCACCGAGGCGGAGGCCGACGCCTTCCTAGCGGACGACCTCGCGCCCGTCGAGGCGACCATCGCCAAGCACGTCCGGGTGCCGCTGACGCAGAACCAGTGCGACGCGCTCGCCAGCCTGGGCTTCAACATCGGCGATGGAGGTCTCGCCCGCTCCACCGTCGTGTCCCGGCTCAACAAGGGCGACCACGCCGGGGCGGCGGACGCCTTCCTGCTGTGGGCCCATCCGTCCTCCCTGCTCGGCCGGCGCCGGGAGGAGCGCGCGCAGTTCCTGCGGCGCGACGCTGCGATGCCCACGATGGTCGCCGCGGCCGAACCCTCGCCCACCGCCGCGTCGTCGATCGCCGCGCCGCGCGAACGACCCGCGCCTCGCCATGCGGACGACCATCCGTCGGCCGCCATCCGCGCCGAGCCGCCGTCGCCGAAGCCCGGCCTCGGCGATCGCCTCGCCTTCTTCTTCGGCCGGCACTGACCGGCCCGTCAGCCCAGGAGCCAACCCATGTTCGATGTCCTCGTCCTGATCGCCGTGCTGGTGGTCGCCGTCGTCTTCGCGATCGTCGGCGTGCTACCCCACATCGCCGCCGCGCATTGGTTCACGCTGCTCTGGCTGGTCACACTCGTGGTGGCCGCTCCCTTCGGTTGGCGCTGGCTCGCCGCCTACAAGGTCACCGCCTCCGTCGCCGCGCGCATCGACGCCGCCGAAGGCAGGCTCTGGTCGAAGCTGATGTTGCGGCTCGAGGGCGCGAAGGGCACCCTCCTGATGCTCTTCGTATCCGGTTTCTCCGCCGCCAAGGACTGGGTCGACACCACGCTGCACGCCCTCTTCGGCCTGACGCCGGACCAGCTCGACCCGTTCAAGGACCTCGGCCTGCTGCACGCATTCTTCTCGGACACCATCGTCCCGAAGGTCGTTTCCGGCGTGACGCTGTTCTGCGCCTTCCTGTCCATCCACTCGAAACTGCAGGCGGCCAAGATCGTGCCGGCGGCCGCGTCACCCGTCGCGTGACGCTCCGCTTCAACATCCACGCCGCCGCCGAACGCGCGACGTGGCACGCCAAGGCGACGTGCTTCGCCGGCGTCACCACGCTGGCGATCATCATCGGCGCCGACGAGGTCCTCGTCTTCGTGCGGCCGGACCAGGCAGGGGCGGCGCGCGACGTCGCCGACGCCATCAACGCGGCCTTCGGCGCCGCTTCCCCATCCGGCGCATCCCAGGGCCGCCCTGATCACCCGCGCCCCTCTGGCTGACGCCAGGCCGCGCCGAATCCCCACCCTCGCCAAAGGCGGCCATCGATGTTCGCTCTCGTCTCAAGCCTCGCCAGCGGGCTCCTATCGGGCGTCCTCAGCCCGTTCTTCACCTGGCTCAACAAGAAGCAGGACACGACGCTCGCCGGCTTTCAGACCGCCACGGGCGCCGACGCGGCGTCCTATGCGGCCTGGCTGCAGTACCAGACGGCGATCGGCGCGCAGAAGGCGGCGGCGGACTCTTGGTGGGGCGCGAAGCTGCTCTACCTGATCGTCGGCGGCACCGCGGCGACTCACACGGCCGCGATCTTCCTCGATTCGACGGTGCGCTTCGGCTGCGGCCACTACGGGTGCCTCGGCGTGCCGCCGCTGCCCGGCGCCTACGCCGACTACGAGCGGATCGTGGTCACCTCACTATTCGTGGTCGCGACGCTCGGTCCGCCGGCGTCCGCCGCGACCGCCTGGCTGCACCGGAAGTGAGCGGCGCGATGACGACGCTCCGCATCCGCTTCGTCACGTCGGCCAACGCGATGTCGAACGCGATCCGGGCCGCCCAGCTCGGGTGGCCGTTCACCCACGTCGAGGTCGCGGTCGAGGGCGGGTACCTCGGTGCGCACCTGAATGGGGGCGTCGCCGTCCGGCCAATCGGCTACGACGCCGGCGCGACGATGCTCGAGCGCTTCTTCACCATCGACATCGGCGAGGCGCAGGCGATCGCTTTCCACGCGTACCTCCGTGCGCAGGTCGGCAAGTCCTACGACTTCGACGCCATCATCGACTTCGCCAAGGCCTTCCTCGTCCACCCGGAGCAGCTGCGTCCGGAAGGCGCGTGGACCGAGCCCGACCGCTGGTTCTGCTCCGAGCTCGTCGCCGCCGCGCTGATCCAAGCCGGCGTGTTTCCCGCCGGGCTTGCCGCCGACGCGCGCCACGTGACGCCGCAGAACCTCGCCTTCGCGCTCAGCGCGATGACGGCAGCGGCCCCCAGGCGCGCCTGACGCTTCGGCGACCGCACCTCGCCGCGTCCCATTCCACGCCAAGGACTGACCGTATGCCCCGCCCAAATTCCAGTGATGACGAGGTCGACGACGTGCACGACATAGAAGACTCGCGCGCCACGCCGACCTTGTACTCCATCGACAAGAAGCTCTCCGTCTTCACCGCCGAGCAGCGGATTTTCCGAGCCTCCGTGGACAAGCGGTTCGATACCGTCGAGCGCCGGGTGGAGGAGTTCGGGACGCAGTACGCGACCAAGCTCGAGGTCGCCGAGGCCGTTCGAAAGATTGAGAAGCTCGAGGAGAAAACCGACAAGTTCGCCGCCGGCGTGAACGCCTACGGCAAGTGGATCATCCTGTCCTTCCTCGGCGCCATCGCCGGGCTGGTCTACAAGTCGGGACTGATCCATTGAGCGCGCCGGAGTCCAGCGCCGATGCCGGGATGGCGCTGGCCAAGGTCATCGCGCCGGGTCTGCGCGACGCGATGTCGGCCGACCTGCCCCCGGACTTGGAAGCCTCCATCGAGCGGTTCCGGCGGGCGTCCCGCGCCAAGCTGATCCGAAAGCGCACCTTCGACGTCATCTTCTATGGCGCCATCGTCGTCTTCATGGGCGTTGTGATTGGGCAGGCGATCGACCGCGACCCACCGGTCAGCGTGGTCACCAGCATCGCCACGCCGATCGTCCCCGCCGGCGGCAAGCTCGCCGTCCGCATGCAGGCCGACCGCCACCGGGTCTGCCAGTCCAGGGCCGTCTTCGAGATCTTCGACGGCGAGGGACGCATGACGGTCGCCGAGCTACCCTGGGCCGACGCGCGCGGTCCGATCGGCCTCGACAAGTCGTTCGTGCGGACCTTCACCGTGCCTCGCGAAGCGGCGCCGGGCGACGGCTGGCTCCGCATCGTGCGATCGTATCGGTGCGCGGGCAACGTCTTCCACCAATTCTGGCCGATCACGGACAGTCCGCCGGACCTGCCGTTCACGATCGTGCCCGCTCCGTAGCGACCCGTCACCCGCGACCGCGCCGCCCGGCGCACCCCCATACCATCAACGGAAGCGCAGCATGGCCGCACCAACCCCGCTCGGGCTGACGTCGTCGTGGGTGAGCCTCGGGCCCGGCCCCATGCTCGTCCGCGTCCTGTCCGGCACCGCGGTCTTCCTGTCGAGCGCCACCACCCCGTCCTCGACCGCGAGCGGGGGCACCACGATCGTCGCCGCCGTCGGCGATGACGGGTACGTGGTGCAGAGCACCGCCGAATGCTGGGTGAAGGGTGTATCGAGCGGCGCCACCATCAACTATCTGCCGCTACCCTCCATCACCGCCTCGAGCGCGGCGAGCAGCTCGATCATTGCCCCGGCCACCGTCGCCGTCAGCCAGATTACGTTGCTTCAAGCGATCGACGCGACGCTCTCGAGCCTGGTCGACGGGTTCCAAGCGCTCGTCGCGCGAGTCGCGAGTCCGGCCCAGGATGGGTCAGTCAAGGCGATCACGGCGAAGCTCGGCACCCTGCCGGCCCAGGACGCGAGCCTCGAGGCGATCGCGACGAAGCTCGGGGCGCCAGCGCAGGATGCCTCGTTCGACGCGATCGCGAACCGGCTTGGTAGTCCCGCCCAGGACGGCGCCGATGTCACCGGCGTGGCGATGCCGGCCGGGGGGATCGGGATACGGGGATGGCTGTCGGCGATCTATAAGGCCATCACAGGCACGGTGTCGGTCTCCTGGTCGGGGCAGAGCGTCGGCGTCAATAACTGGCCCGCGAGCCAGCCGGTCAGCGGCTCCATCAGCGTGTCCAATTTCCCGGCCGCGCAGTCCGTGTCCGGCACCTTCTGGCAGACGACGCAGCCCGTCTCCCTCGCCTCCTCGCCATTGCCGCCCGGCGCCGCGACCGATGCCAGCCTGCTGGCCATCAAGGCGGCCATCCAGGCGCAGCTCGACCTCGCGACCTCGGTGTGGACCGACGGCACCAACTTCTACGTGCGCCGCGAGGTCCTCAACGAGGTCACCGGCGCGATCACGGTGTCCTTCACCAACCCCGACGGGTCCGCGTCCACGGCGACGGCGGCCGGCCTGAAACCGGTCACGTCCGACAACGCCCTGACGCTGCAGCAGGCCCAGTTCGACGTGACGCAGGCCGGCACCGGCACGGTGGTGGGCGACGTCCTGGCCCGCATCGTAGTGGTGAACAAGGCGGTGACGCCGCCGACCGCCTCTTCCGCCCTGTGGCTGAACCTCACCCAGGGGACCACGCTCGCGAGCGCGCCGGCGGCGGCGGCCATCGCCGAGCAGACCCAGCACCTCGCGATCTCGTCCGCCCCGGCGAACCTGGCGCAGGACGCCAGCCTCCAGTCGATCATCGCCAAGCTCGGCGCGCTCGGCGTCACGGTGTCGAACTTCCCGGCGACGCAGGCGGTGTCCGTTGCCGACGGGCAGGACGCTACGCTGGGCTCGAAGGCCGACGCCCCCGTCGCGAGCGGACCCGGCTCGGTGGTCGCCCAGCTCAAGGGCATCCTTGCCAGGCTGACCGCCGGCATCGGCGTGACCGGGACGTTCTGGCAGGCGACGCAGCCGGTCTCCTCGACCGATGGCGCCCTCGCGACAATCGGCACGACGACCGATGCCGCCACGGCGAGCGGCGCCGCCACCTCCGTCATCGGTGCCCTGCGCGCCATCCGCGACAAGCTGCTAGGCTCCATCGCAGTCACCGGCACCTTCTGGCAGGCGACGCAGCCGGTCTCGATGGCCGTCGCGCCGCTGCCGCCCGGCGCCGCGACCGACGCCAGCCTTCTGGCCATCAAGGCGGCGATCCAGGCGCAGCTCGACCTCGCGACCTCGGTGTGGACCGACGGCACCAACTTCTACGTGCGCCGCGACACGCTGAACGAGGGCACCGGCGCGATCGCGGTCACCTTCACCAACCCGGACGGATCGGCGGCTGCCGTCTCGGCTTCCGGGCTGAAGCCGGTCGCCTCCGACAACGCCCTGACGTTGCAACAGGCGCAGTTCGACGTGACGCAGGTCGGCACTGGCATGGCGGTCGGCGACGTGCTCGCCCGAATCGTGGTGGTGAACAAAGCGGTCACGCCGCCGACAGCGTCTTCCGCCCTATGGCTGAACCTCACGCAAGGCACCACGCTCGCTGGTGCACCGGCGGCGGCCGCCGTCACCGAGCAGACCCAGCACCTCTCGATCGTGTCCGCTCCGGCGAACCTGGCGCAGGACGCTAGCCTGCAGTCGATCCTCGCCAAGCTGATCGCCGGAATCGGCGTTACCGGCAGCTTCTGGCAGGCGACCCAGCCCGCCTCGATCGCCGACGGGCAGGACGTCACGCTGGGCTCGAAGGCCGACGCGGCGGCAACGGCCGCGTCGACGTCGGGTTCGGCCATCGCCTGGCTACGCGGGATCCTCGTCGCCGTGAACGCCGCCACGCCGGCCGGCACGAACACCATCGGCATGGTCGGTCCCGCGCCGCGCGCGCCGGCATCCGGCAGCACCACTACGGCTGCGACGACCTCGACGCAGCTCTGGCCAGCCAACGCCACACGCGCGGCCTGGACGATCCAGGCGCCTCAGGCAGCCGACGTGTGGATCAACCCGCTCGGCGGCGCGTGCGGCGTCGGCCTCGTCGACTGTTTCCGCATCCCGGCCGGCGGCTACGCCAAGTCGACCGCCGGCGCGTGCGAGACCTCGGCCTTCACCTACTACTGCGCGACCGGCGGCCTCGTGCTCACCGCGTACCAGCTCTGAGGGAGGCGAAGCGATGGAGATCTTTACGCCGCCGCTCTTTGGCTATCAGGGCTTGGCCGGCAAAAACCTCCTGCGCAACGGCAACGGCGCCATCAATCAGCGCGCCGTGTCCGGCACCGTGACGCTCGCCGCCGGCGCTTACGGTCACGATGGCTTCAAGGCCGGCGCCAACGGTTGCACCTACACGTTCGCCATCAGCGGAGCGGACACGCTCTTCACCATCTCCGCTGGCACGCTCGTTCAGGTGATCGAGCCCGCCAACGTCTTTGCCACATCGGTCTGGCTCGGCTGGTTCGGCACATCGACGGCACGGATCTGGCAAGGCACCGCCGCCGGTACCTTCGTCGCGGGCGCTCCGATTTCGATGCGAACCGGCACGATCAACACGTTGCTCGTCACCGGGCTCTCGCTCGCAACGGCTACGGTCGTCGAGTTCGGCACCGGCACACTCGGCTACGTCCAGTGCGAGGAGGCAATCCCCGGCATCGGGCCAACGTCGTTCGAGCGGCGGCTGATCAGCCTCGAGCTGATGCTCTGCCAGCGCTACTTCCAGTACTTCCCCGTGGTGGGTGGTGCCTGGGACTCATCGCCCACGCGCTTCGATGTCGCTTCAAACTTTACCGTTCCAATGCGGGCAGCGCCGACGGTCACGCTCGCCGCAAATGGCAATGGCGTCACCGATCCGTTCAACGCGAACTATGCCGTAAGCGGCTTCTTCAGCGTCGAAGCGACGTCCACCAGCGGAATTCTGGCCTTAACGACCGCAAGTGCGACGGCCTACAGGTCAGGCTTCATGCACACGACTTTGCAGATCGCTCTGAGCTCGGAGCTGTAGCATGACGTCATACACCCTGACATCGGCTGGAAGCGTGGTGCGTTCAGATGGCGCCTTCGTGCCTCCGGATGGCTCCAACACGGACTGGCAGGCCTACCAGGCCTGGGTCGCCGCCGGGAACACGCCGACGCCGGTGACGGCACAGGTGCCCGCCGTGCCGCAGGTCATTTCCGACCGACAGTTCTTCCAACAGCTCGCGGTGCAGGGCGTCATCACGCAGGCGGAAGCGCTCTCCGCCGTGCAGACTGGCACGATCCCATCCGAGATGCAGCCGCTCATCAACGCCCTGCCGGCCACCGAACAATTCGCCGCGCAGATGCAGATCTGTGGCGCGACGCAGTTCGAGCGCACCGACCCGCTCACGTTGGCGATCGGGCAGGCCTACGGCTGGACGGCCGCGCAGCTCGATGCTTTGTGGATTGCCGCCGCCGCGCTCTGACGCGAGGACCGCTCGATCACGGACAGGCTCGAATTGCCGTGGCGAGATCCCGCGCACTGTGGCCGTGAACGAGCCCTTCGAGTGAAGGTCATCGTCTTCTATCGTTATCACATCAGCTTGGCGATGGTGCCATCAGGACGCTCCCACCACCGGTAGTTCGGCGAGTCGCGTCGTGTATCGGGGCGAGCGCATCTCGAACTTCGTTGCCCAGTCCCGGCGCGGGGCCACGCCGGCGGCGGCCGGTACCACCGTGCCGCGCCCGAACCGGGCGTTGCAGCTGTCCACCGCCGCCATCAGCGCCGCCCCGCGCTCGCGGTCGAACTGGCCCAGCCCCGGTATCGCGCGTTGGCTCGCGGCCAGCCGCACCAAGTCGACGGTGATCACCCCCGCTTTGCTGTAGCGGTAGCCATCCCGCCACATGCGCCGGGCACCCCAGGTCGCCGCCTTGACCAGCACCAAGCTGTCGTTGGTCGGCTCGGGCAACCGCACCACCATGGACGGGGCACGTTGCGGGCTGCCGACATCGTGCTCGCTGGTATGGTAGAATACCGTGACGTGGTCGGTGCCGAGCGCGTCAGCGGGCATTGAACGAGGCGAACTGACCCACCTCAATCCAGCGTCCTTTGCGACAACAATCATTTGAGCTAAGCGTGCTGCACGTAGATACAGCTGTCGGGAATGTCTCAAATGTATATAACTTCTGATCTCATCCCCTGTGAGCGTAAGGTGAGTTCACAGTTCGGCGAGGATGGCATTCTTGAACAGATCGCCTCAGACCTGGGAATACAACGAGGTACATACTTTGAATTTGGAATTAGCCCAGGAAGTTTTGAAGCGACAACCCTCGAAGGTAATTTTGTCGAGTTTCAAAAGCGAGGCTGGAAAGGAGTTTTCCTCGATGGCGCAGGTCATCTTGCGCAATATGGTGTTCGTCAAGAGTTCATCACGCCTTTAAACATCAATCGTCTTTATCAAAAACACGGCGTACCACCAGATCTGGATTTTATGTCAATCGATATCGACGGACAAGAATTTTGGGTTTGGATGAACCTTCAGTTTCGACCGAAGGTCATGATCATCGAGATAAATGGCGGGCTAGGTCCCGACCTATCTCAGACAATCATGTTCGATCCGCAGTTTCTATTTGACGGTTCCACCTACTATGGATGCTCCTATCAGGCCTTGTCAAAGTTGGCTCAGTCAAAAGGCTACACGCCAGTCTGGTGCAATGGCGTAAACGTTGCTTGTATAAGAGATGATTTAATCTCTAACAGAGATGATTTTGTCGGAAAGAACTTCCACCGACCATATACAGCTTACGCGCCGGACGCACTCAATCGTCCTTGGGTAATGATCTAACAAAGCGTCTCAGTTGCCGAATGGCAGACACGAGTAAGTTTGGAGCAGTCCTCTCCTATGCACCCGTGCACAGGTCGAAAAAGTCCCGGCCGCTTATCGCGAGATCGTCTATGTCCGTTCGCCTGTTACTCTTTTGCAGGTTGGAGCATCGGCCTGGGGGATAAGGGGTCTTGGTTCACCCTCTGATCGCGTAGAGAGGCCCTTGTGTGGGCTTTCGGCCGTAGCGGTACTCCGCTACCATCTCAATCCCACACAGCCTCCGGTTCGGCGCGTGGCCAGGGTCCTGGACGAGCATCGCCAGGTAGCCCCGGATCTCAATGTCGAGCTTTGCGCGCGCGGGGACTGGGTAGACGACGACGCTCTCGATCAGGGATCGGAAGGTAGTCCCGCCTGAACTAGTTTTCGGCTAGGCCGGACCTTCCTCCATTCGGCGGCCGCGAGGTCACCTTTGTTTTTGGGAAAGGTGGTCTAACCCATTGTCATTCCAAGCAGCAAAAATAGCCGCTTTGGCGAAAATAGGTAGTGTTTTCAACACAAGCGACCGCCTCTGACTCCGTTAATCTTGGTTCGAATCCAGGTCCCCCAGCCATCGGGCTGAGA
>CAXSDP010000022.1:0-18702 GCA_964235705.1 uncultured Beijerinckiaceae bacterium
AACTGACATCCGGCGATAGATGATCACGGGAAGGGCGAATGATGTTTCCTTCGACCAAGACGCCTCGAACCAAGGCTCTTCCAACGAGGGCGCGCGGGAAACTTCTGTCGCGAGGGGGCGCCGTCGCGTTCGCGCTCGTGTCCGCCGTGTCCGTTTGCGGCGCCCAGGAGATGACGAGCCCGACCACCGGCGATCCGGCGGCCTCCAAGACGGCGCCGCTCGGGGCCGCGCCAACCGCTGGCATCGGCGGGACGCTCGCCGGCAAGGCGCCCGGCGGCCCGGCGACGGCGGACCAAACGCCGCACGGCCCCATCGGCCCGGATGACATCCCCATCGCCGGGACGACGCCGGCGGGACAGCCGACGCCCGACCAGCCGTCGTCGCCGCAGCAAACGGATCGCGTGATCCCGCCCGGCCCGACCGTCACCTCGTGGGACACGTTCGAGTACGAGGGGCCGGACGTCCATTACGCCGTGATCGGCGAGGTGCGGCAGGGACAGATCTTGACGGTGATCGGCTGCGCCAACGGCTGGTGCAACGTGTCCTTCGACGACACGAGCGGCTACATCGTGGCCGAGGTCGTCGCCACTGGTAATCCCGCCCTACCGGCGCCGGGCTTCCTTCCCCAGCCGGCGGCGGACTTGGTGGCGGCGCCGCCGGGTCCGTGCGTCGAGGTGATGTTGACCGAGGGCAACGGCGGCACCAAGCCGACGCGGTTCTGCCAAAAGGGTGGCCAGTAGGCGCGTCGCCGCTTGACCGGCCGCACGGCATCGTCATCTCTGCCGCCATGTCCACCGAAGCCGCAGGCGCCTTTCCTCCCGAAGCCCCTGGTGCCTCGTTCCCGCAGGCCGGAGGCGCTTCGGCGGGCGCGGAAGCGCTCGCGGTCAACCTCATCGCCGTCCTCGCCGCCGTCAGCGACGAGCAGCCGCGCGTCCTGACGATCGGCGGCGGGCACTCGCTGCCGTCCGGCCCCTTCGAACTCGCCCACCGGTCGCTGCAATCGAGCCTGCGCGGTTGGGTCGAGGAGCAGACCCACCATCCCATCGGCTACGTCGAGCAGCTCTACACCTTCGCCGACCGCGACCGCGGCCTCCATGCCGATCAGCGCATGGTGTCGATCAGCTACCTCGGCCTGACCCGCGAACGTGCCGGGGTGGACGACCCTTCTTCCGCTTGGTTGGACTGGTACGACTTCTTCCCATGGGAAGACCGGCGCGTCGGGCGCGGGTCCGATCACGCGTGGATGGCGGTGGCGCTGAACGAATGGGCGGCGGCGGTGCCGGCCGCCGCGCGAGCTCGCGAGCAGCGTTGCTCCATCGCCTTCGGCTTCCCGCCACATCCGTGGAACGAGGAGTTCGTGCTGCAGCGCTACGAGCTGCTGTTCGAGGCCGGGCTGCTGCCGGAGGTCGGCACGCGATCCGGCGGGCCACCGCCCCGGCGGACCATGGGCGGCCGAAGCATGGCAGGCGATCATCGCCGCATCCTCGCCACGGGCATCGCGCGGCTGCGCGCCAAGATCAAATACCGACCCGTGGTCTTCGAGCTGATGCCAGCGACCTTCACCCTGCTCCAGCTGCAACGCACCGTGGAGGCGCTCGCCGGCCGCCTGCTCCACAAGCAGAACTTCCGTCGCCTGATCGAGCAGCAGCAGCTCGTGGAGGACACCGGCGCGATCGCGACCGACACGGGTGGCCGGCCGGCGCGTCTCGTCCGTTTCCGACGCGACATCCTCGACGAGCGGGCCATCGCCGGGACCAAGCTGCCGCTCGCCGAAGCCTGAACAATCCGAACGGCGGGTATCGTTTTCCATCTTGGGGACTTGACGCCGCGCGATTCCGCCGCCAGATGTGGTCGAGAAATACTCGATTGGAGTATAACAAATGCAGACCGCGAACGTGTCCGGTGCCATCGCGCGTACGGCCGGCCTCTACGATCGGGTCAGCCGTTTCATCCCCCCTTTCGAGTGGCCAGCCTACGCCGCCGACATCGACGCGATCTTGGCGCTGAAGCGCCAGCGCAACGCCGTCATCCTCGCCCATAATTACCAGACGCCCGAGATCTTCCACTGCGTGTCCGACCTCGTCGGCGACAGCCTCGCCCTCGCCCGCATGGCGCAGGAGAGCGAGGCCGACGTCATCGTGCTGGCCGGCGTGCACTTCATGGCGGAAACGGCGAAGCTGCTGAACCCGCACCGCACGGTGCTGATCTCGGACACGGCCGCCGGCTGCTCGCTCGCCGACTCGATCACGGCGGCCGACGTGCGTGCCTTGAAGGCGAAGCACCCCGGCGTGCCGGTCGTCACCTACGTCAACACCTCCGCCGCCGTGAAGGCGGAGAGCGACGTCTGCTGCACGTCGGGCAATGCCCTCAGGGTGGTCGAGTCGCTCAACGTCCCCGCCGTGATCATGATCCCCGACGAATACCTCGCGCAGAACATCGGCAAGCAGACCGGCGTGAGGATGATCACCTGGGCCGGCCACTGCGAGGTGCACGAGCAGTTCACGGTCGCCGACGTCGCCGAGTTCCGCGAGGCGAACCCCGGCGTCGTCGTGCTCGCCCATCCCGAGTGTCCGCCGGCCGTCTGCGACGAGGCGGACTACGCCGGCTCGACCGCGGGCATGATCGACTACGTCGCCACGAAGCGTCCGCCCAAGGTGATGCTGCTGACGGAATGCTCGATGTCCGACAACGTCGCCGTCCACTACCCCGACATCGAGTTTGTGCGGCCGTGCAACCTGTGCCCCCACATGAAGCGCATCACCCTGGGCAACCTACGCCATTCCCTTGAAACGATGACGACCGCCGTCACCATCGACGACGCGGTCGCCGGGCGGGCCAGGCTCGCGGTCGAGCGCATGCTGGCGGTGAAGTGATGGCAGGCGCGGGCATGGCCCACCTTGACGACCTGCCCGTGGCGAACGACGCGCCCGTGGTGATCGGCGCCGGTCTCGCCGGGCTGATGGGCGCGCTTCACATGGCCCCCAACCCCGTCGTCGTCCTGTCGCCGGCCCCGCTCGGCTGCGAGGCGTCGAGCGCGTGGGCGCAGGGCGGCGTGGCGGCGAGCGTCGGCCCTGACGACGAGGCGGCGCTCCACGTCGCCGACACGCTCGCTGCCGGCGACGGCCTGTGCGACGCGGACGCGGCGGACCGCATCCTCGGAGAGGCGCGCGAAGCCATCGCCGGCCTGGTCGCGCTCGGCGCGCGCTTCGACCGCGACGCCGCCGGCGCGCTCAAGCTCGGCCTGGAGGCGGCGCATGGGCGCCGGCGGATCGTCCACGCCGCCGGGGACGCCACCGGTCGCGAGATCATGCGCGCCGTCGTCGCGGCGGTGCGCGCCTGCCCCTCGATCACGGTGCTGGAAGGCGTCGAGGGCCGTCGCCTCCTGATGCGCGACGGGCGCGTCGCCGGCGTGCTCGCCGCGCGTGGCGAAGAGGCGATCGTGCTTCCGGCGAGCCGCGTGGTGCTCGCCACCGGTGGCGTCGGCGGCCTGTTCACGCAGAGCACCAACCCGACCGGCTGCTTCGGCATGGGCCTCGCCCTCGCCGCGCGCGCCGGCGCGGTGCTGAGCGACCTGGAATTCGTTCAGTTCCACCCGACCGCGCTCGACGCGCCCGGCACGCCGGTGGCGCTGGTCAGCGAGGCGGTGCGCGGCGAGGGCGCCCACCTCGTCGACGAGACCGGCCGGCGTTTCATGCTCGACGTGCCGGGGCGGGAACTCGCCCCCCGCGACGTGGTGGCACGCGCGATCTGGGCGGAGCACCAGGCCGGCCACCAGGTCTACCTGGAAACGCGCGGCCTGATCCCGAACGGTTTCGCGACACGCTTCCCGACGATCGCCGCCGCCTGTCACGCCCATGGCATCGATCCAGACCGCGAGCCGATCCCAGTCCGCGCCGCCGAACACTACCACATGGGCGGTGTCGCGGTGGACGCGGACGGACGCAGCACCGTCGTTGGGCTGTGGGCCTGCGGCGAGGTTGCCCGCACCGGGCTGCACGGTGCCAATCGTCTCGCCAGCAACTCGCTGCTGGAGGCCATAGTGTGCGCGCGGGCCGTGGCCGCCTCCGTCGTCGCGACACCGGCCCGTGTCACCACCCCGTCACCCTGTCCCCTACCCCCGAAGCCGGTCGCGGCGTCGCTGCGATCCACCGTGTCGGCCGCCATCGGCGTCCTGCGCGACCACCGCACCATCCTCGAAGGCATCGAGGCGCTGCTGCCGCTCGCTCGCGGCGAAGGGGCGGAGAGCGACCCAGCCCTGGTCGCCCTGATGATCGCGGTGGCGGCGCTCGACCGGCGCGAGAGCCGCGGCGGCCACTCGCGCACGGACTGGCCGAAGACCGATGCCCGGCAGGCGACGTCGCGCACCCTGACGATGGGCGAGGCCCTGCGCAGGGCCGAGCAAGCGCTGACCGGGCAGATCCCGGTCGATTACGTTTCGACCGAGCGGGCCCGGGCCAGGCGCACTCTGGCCGACATGCCGGCCTGAGGCGATGGACATCCCCCCGCTCCCGAACGTCATGATCGAGCCGCTCGTGCGGGCCGCCCTGCTGGAGGACCTCGGCCGGGCCGGCGATCTCACGACGGATTCCATCGTGCCGGCGGGCGCCCGCGCGCGCATGACGATCCGCTCGCGGCAGACCGGCGTCGTCGCCGGCCTCGATCTCGCGCGGATCGCCTTCGCCCTCGTCGATCCGCGCGTCGTGCTGCGGATCGAGGCGCCGGACGGGAGCGCCGTCGCGCCCGGCACGGTTGTGGGTACGCTGGAGGGTCCCGCGCGCGGCCTGCTCACGGCGGAACGCACCGCCCTCAACTTCCTGTGCCGTCTCAGCGGCATTGCCTCCGTGACGGCATCGATCGTCGCCTCCGTGCGCCCGCACAAGGCGCAGGTCGTCGACACGCGCAAGACGACGCCGGGCCTGCGCGCGATCGAGAAATACGCCGTGCGCGTCGGCGGCGGCGGCAACCACCGCTTCGGCCTCGATGACGCGGTCTTGATCAAGGACAACCACGTGGCGGTGGCAGGCGGTGTCCGCCCGGCGATCGAGCGGGCCAAGGCCGGCGTCGGCCACCTCGTCAAGATCGAGGTGGAGGTCGACACCTTGGCGCAGCTCACCGAGGCGCTCGCGGTCGGCGTCGACGCCGTGCTGCTCGACAACATGGCGGTGCCGATGCTGCGGGAGGCCGTGGCGATGGTGGCCGGCCGCGCGATCACCGAGGCGTCCGGGCGGGTGACGCCCGAGACGGCCCCCGGCATCGCCGCGACGGGCGTCGACCTCATCTCGGTCGGCTGGATCACGCACAGCGCGCCGGTGCTGGACCTCGGCCTCGACTTCGAGCCGGGCTGAGCCGTCACGGCGGCGCGGCGGGGGGCGCCTTCATCACCAGCGGCAGGCCCGCCGCCACCAACACGACGGTCCCGCAGACGGCGGCGACCCGCTGGTTGAGCCGGCCCTGCGCGTCGCGGAAGCGGCGGGCGAGCGCGTTCTCCGGCACGATCCCCCAACCAACCTCGTTGGACACGAAGACGATCGCGCCGGGCAGGCGCGGCACGCGCGCGGCGAGCGCGTCGGTGGCCGCCGCGACGTCGTCGCCGCGAAGCATGAGGTTGCTGAGCCAGAGGGTCAGGCAGTCCACGAGCAGGACGCGGGCCGGTGCGGCATGGTTCGTCAGCGCGTCGAGCAGGTCGTAGGGCGCGTCGATCGTCCGCCAGGTCGCGTCGCGGGACGCCACGTGGCGCGCGATCCGCTCCCTCATCTCGTCGTCGTAGGCGTGGGCGGTCGCGACGAACACGCGGTCGAGCCCGCTGGCTTCGGCGCGAGCCTGCGCATGGGCGCTCTTGCCCGAACGCGCGCCGCCCAGCACCAGGGTGCCCGAAGGGGAAGGTGTCGGCTCAAGCATCGGCGCGCGCGCGAAACGTCACGATGCCCATGCACGACACACATGAAAAGATGTGGGCGACGAACGGAACGCTTCCGCAAACCGCACCCGCCTTCTAGGGTCCGGCGCCATCCTGTGTCGTTCGGCGGGGTTTATGCTCACAAGACGTAGTTTCGTAAAAATCGCCGCCGTCGTCCAACTCCTTTCCTTGACCGATCGAGACGTCGTCGCCCAAGAGTCGAAACTCAGCTTCGGACCGGCGACGCCGTTCGGTTTCGAGACCGTGAAGGCCATGGCGCGGGACGCGGCCTCCAAGGTCTACGTCGCGCCACCCATGCCTAATCCCGCCATCGTCAAGACGATGGACTACGACGTGGAACGCAGCATCCAGCCCGACCTGGACCACGCGCTCTTCGCCAACGACGAAGGCCCTTACCCCGTCACGTTCCTGACCGTCGGCGAACTCTTCCCGAAGTCGGTCCGCCTCTTCGCCTTGGAGGATGACCAGGCGCGCGAGATCCTTTTCCGCCCGGAGTATTTCGACGCGCCGCCCGGCGGCCCGCTCTCGAAGCTCCCGACGACACCGCCGCCCTTCGCCGGCTTCGAGGTTCGCCAAGCCGCCGACAAGCCGGGCTTACGCGAGCACGAGGGCTGGGCGCGCTTCGTCGGCGCCTCGTACTTCCGCGGCGTGGGCGAGGCCAACCAGTTCGGCCTGTCGGCGCGGGGCCTGGCGGAGAACACGGGCATCTCGAACCCGGAAGAATTTCCGGACTTCACCCATTTCTGGATCGGCGAAGATGACGGCGACGACGACCCCGTCACGGTCTATGCCCTGCTGGACGGCCCGAGCGTGGCCGGCGCCTACCGCTTCGTCATGCATCGCGGCCGCGCGACGACGATAGACGTGTCCTGCGAGCTGCACCTGCGCCGCCCCATCGAGCGCCTCGGCATCGCGCCCCTCACCTCCATGTACTGGTACTCGGAGACGGCCAAGGGTTCCGCAACGGATTGGCGGCCGGAGATCCACGATTCCGACGGGCTCGCGATGTGGAACGGCAAGGGCGAGCACCTGTGGCGACCGCTCAACGATCCGGCGACGCTGAACATCTCCGCCTTCGCCGACGAGAGCCCGCGCGGCTTCGGCCTGATGCAGCGCGACAAGGATTACGACCACTACCTGGACGCCGTCCACTACGACCGGCGGCCGTGCGGCTGGGTGGAGACCAAGGGCGACTGGGGCAAAGGCTCCGTGCAGCTCGTCGAGATCCCGACCGACAACGAGATCTACGACAACATCATCGCGATGTGGGTGCCGGCGGAGGCGACCCGCGCGGGACAGGTGCTGTCTTACGACTACAACCTGCTTTGGCGTGACGCGGACCCCTTCCCCGAGGGTTTGGCCCTGTGCGTCGCCACGCGCCTGGGCGCCGGCGCCATCCAGGGCGCGCCGCGCTCCAAGCTGCTGCGCAAGTTCATGATCGAGTTCAAGGGCGCCAACCTCGCCCTGCTCGACGCGGGCGAGGAACCGGAGGCCGTCCTGACGGCGTCGCGCGGCACGTTCCTGAACGGCGACACGGAAATGTCGCCCGACGGGGACCGCACGCTCTGGCGCACCCAGTTCGACCTCGACGCGCGCGGCCCGGAGCCGGTCGAACTGCGTTGCTTCCTGCGGCACGACGGTCGCCCGCTCACGGAAACCTGGGTCTACCGGTACATCCCGTTCGAGAGCCCGACGCGTTGACGCGGCGGCCAGACGCGTTCGCTCGCGGCGCGTCCGCTCACGAGAAGCGGAACGGCACGAAATCGCGGCGGTCGGGATCGACGCTCAAAGCCCTGTCGATGGGTGGCGCGGCGCGCTGCGGGCACTCGCCGCGCTCGCACATCCGGCAGCTGACGCCGATCAGCGTCACGGGCGTCGTCTTGAGATCGAGCGCGTCGGCGTAGACGACCTCGCTCGCGTGGGTGAGTTCGCAACCGATGCCGAGCGCGTAGTGCCGGGGCGGAGCCAGATGGCTCCCGCCGGACTTCGTCACCGCGCGCGCGACGCAGAGGTAGCGGACGCCGTCCGGCATCTCGGCGATCTGGACGAGGGTCCGGCCGCTCGCCTCGAACGCTTCGTGGACGTTCCACAATGGGCAGGTGCCGCCGAAGCGGGCGAACTGGAAACGGGTCGAGGAGTGACGCTTGATGATGTTGCCGGCGCGGTCGAAGCGGACGAAGTAGAAGGGAACACCTTTGGCGTTGGGCTTCTGCAACGTCGAGAAGCGGTGTCCGACCTGCTCGAAGCTGGTGCCGAAGATGAAGCACAACCGCTCGGCGTCGTAGCGCGTGCGGCGCGCGGCGTCGAGGAAGCGGTCATAGGGCATCAGCACGGCGCCGGCGAAGTAGTTGGCCAGCGCGAGCCTGGTGATGGCGGCGGCGTCCGGCGTGCGGAATCCGGCGGCGGCCACGATGCGCTCGATCTCGTCGCCCTGCTCCAGCAGGCCGATCTGCTGCGCGATGAGGAAGCTGGCGGAGGCGGGATCGATGCCCTCGCGCAGCCACAGCACCTTCGCCTTGCGGTCGTATTGGCGCATGAAGCGGGAATTCGGCTCGATGTCGCGGAATTCGATGCGGATCGCGTGCTTGGTGAGGAGGTAGTCCGAGAGCGTGTCCGGCCTCGCCGCGACGGAGCCGAAGGTTTGCTCGGCGAGGTCCTCGGCGGCACGGTCGAGGTTCTCGAAGTAGTTGCTGCGGTAGTGCAGGAAGTCGCGCACCTCCTCGTAGGGCATGAGGACGCCAGGCGAGCGGTCGCCCTCTTCCCCACCGCTCGCGTAAACCTCATCGAGGGCATGGAGACGCTCACCGGTGCGCCGGAAGGCGACGTGAAGGCCGAGGAAGGCGTGGGCGAACCAGGGCACGTTGGTGACGATCGTCTTTAAATCCTGCCCATTGGGCGTCAAGCCACCGAAGATCGGGTCCGCGAGGGCTTCGCGAAGGTCGCTGACGACCCGGTCCGTATCCTGCTGCGCGAAGGCACCGACGTCGATGGAGAATGTTTGGGCGAGCGCGACCATGACCTGCGCGGTCAAAGGGCGCTGATTGCTCTCGATCTGGTTGAGGTAGCTAGCGGAAATGTGCAGGCGCTCGGCGAATGCCACCTGGTTGAGACCAGTGCCCTCGCGGAGGTGGCGGATCTTTGGACCGGCGAAAAGCTTCTGGCGCATTGACGCTATGTAACATTGCAAATTGGCTTTGCAAAAACTTTGCAACATCGCCCTATTCAAAGCGAAACTGTGTCCCAATCGTTTTATCCGTCGAAGGATAGACCGGGAGGAAAAACCTTATGCCCTTCAAGAGCTTTGACATCGGGACCGTGGACGTCGACGGTCATGCCTCTTCAGTGATCATCCTTCACTCGGCGCCCCTCATGTGCCTCGGCATGAAGAACGCGCTCGCCATGTACGCCAGCTTGAGCGGCAAGCCGATCCATCACGGCGCGCAGGTCGCGGACATGGCGGACACGATCCGCGCCGCGCGGCGGGGCACCGTCATCCTGTGCGACGTCACGTCGTGGACCGCGCTCGAGCGCGACGGGGGCGGTCTGCGCGACCACGTCCGCGCGCAAGGCATCGCGATCTGCCTCGTCGCCTCCACCGACGAGGGCGCCCATCGCCTGTTGCAGCTGCGCGGCGTCTCCGGCGTGGTCATGCCGGACTGCGACGGGAGCGAACTCGAACTCGCCGTGAGCGAGATCGCCGACGGCCGCACGTACTTCAAGGCCGAAGATCGCCTCGCCCCCGCCACCGGCATGGCGAAACTGTCGAGCCGCCAAGTCGAGATCCTGGAGTTGATGACGCGGGGCCTCCTCAACAAGCAGATCGCCTGGGAGCTCGGCGTCACCGAGGGAACGGTGAAGAGCCACGTTTCGGCGATCCTCGACAAGCTCGGCTGCGACCGCCGCACGCAGGCCATCACGGCCTTCCTGCAGAGCCTCGGCGTCGGGTCACAGCACCCGCAGCATTCGTTCCACGCCTGATCGCGCTTGGTCGCACGAACGTCGGATGATGGCCCGAAGGGCATCATCCGACGCGCGTCGCACCACGTCCAACGGTGCGGGCACGCGGCGGCCGGCACGCCTCACTCGAAGGATCGATCCCGACGGATCAGATCGTCAGGACGACCGAGCCGGTCGTCTCGCGCGCTTCCAACGAGCGATGCACGGCGACGACGTCGTCGAGCGGCGCGGTCGCGCTGAGCGCGATGCGCACGTCGCCGTCGGAAACCACCTCCATGAGTTCGCGCGCCATCTTCTGGAGGCGGGAGGGTTCGGCCGTGTAGGTGGCCAGGGTGGGTCGCGTCACGAACAGTGATCCTTTGGGCGCCAGCATGCCGATGTCGAAGGCCTCGATCTTCCCCGATGCCGACCCGAAGCTGGCGAGCAGACCGAACGGTTGCAGGCAATCGAGCGATGCCGGGAATGTCGACTTGCCCACGCCGTCGTAGACGACGGCGCACAGCTTGCCCTTCGTGATCGCCTTCACCCGTTCGACGAAGTCCTCGTCTCGGTACAGGATGACGTGCTTGGCGCCGGCCTTCTTGGCCAACACCGCCTTTTCCTTGGTTCCGACGGTGGCGATCACCCTCGCGCCGAGCGCCTTCGCCCACTGACAGAGGATGAGCCCGACGCCACCGGCGGCGGCGTGGACGAGGATCGTGTCGCCCTCCCTCACCTTATAGGTTTGCCGCAACAGGTATTGCGCGGTCAGCCCCTTCAGCATCATCGCCGCCGCGGTCTCGTAGCTCACCTTCTTCGGCAGCTTGATCAGGCGGTTGGCGGGAACGACGCGCTCCTGCGCGTAGCAGCCGAGCGATCCGACGAAGGCGACGCGATCGCCCTCTTTGAGGCCCTTGACCCCTTTACCGAGCGCGGCGACCTCGCCGGCCGCCTCGCCGCCCGGTATGAAAGGCATCTGCGGCGGCTTGTAGGCTCCGCTGCGGAAATAGGTGTCGATGAAATTGACGCCGGCGGCATGGACGCGAAGCAGCACTTCACCCTTGTCCGGTGCCGGGATCGCGACGTCCTCGATCGCCATGACCTCGGGACCGCCGAACTCATGAACCAGCACAGCTTTCGTCATCGCGCCCTTCCTCGGACCTGCCCGGTCCAATCGTCCGTTTCGTCAAAGTGCCTTGGGCGCCTCGCCGAGCATCGCCGAGAACTCGGCTTCGCACACGCATTGCCCGTCGACCATGGCGCGTGCCTTGAACCACCAGATGTTGCGGCGGCGATTGGTCCGCTCGACATGGTACTCGAGGCGGTCGCCGGGAACGACCGGCTTGCGGAACTTGGCCTTGTCGATCGTCGTGAAGTAGACGAGCGGGGCTGGGCCGTCGTCGTCCTTCATATGCGCCCTGATGCAGAAGGCGCCGGCGGTCTGCGCCATGCCCTCGATGATGAGGACCCCCGGCATGACCGGTTGGCCAGGGAAATGGCCGGGGAAGTGCGGCTCGTTGATCGTCACGTTCTTGATGCCGATGCAGGACACGTCGTCGATCGCCTCGACGATCCGGTCGACCATGAGGAAGGGATAGCGGTGCGGCAGGCTCTTCATGATGGCCTGGATGTCGAAGCTCCGCTTGCCGTCCGCGCTCACTCGATCATCCATGCTCATTCCGCTCCCCATCGCGCAGGCACCGCCTGTTCGCGAAAGCCGCAGGACATGTAGACCATTTCACGCGGCGACGAAATGGCGCGGGACCGCCCATGATCGGTGGAGGCATCAAAGCCGACCGTCAGGGCCCACGATGATGTTGCGCCCGATCTGGGCGTCGCAGCCGATGACCGCGAGGGGATCGATGCGGCTTCCTTCCCCGATCACGGTGTCACCCCCCCGGCCGCGGGCGACCGACACGTTGACGCCGATCTGGACGTCGTTTTGGATGATGACGCGGCCGAGGCGCGGCGCGTGCGGTGCGGTGCGCAGGTTGGGACCGCCGTGGCCGATGCGAACGCCCGCGTGAAGGATCACCCGGTCGCCGATCAACGCGTAAGCGATGGTGACGTGGGCATCGATGGCGCAATCACGCCCGACGCGGACGCCGGCGCCGACCACGCTGTTGGCGCCGACGCTCGTGCCCGCGCCGATCTCGGCGCGCGGGCCGACGACCACGCCGGGATCGATGGTGACGCCCGGCTCCAGGCGCGCGTCGGCGTGGACCACGGCGGCCCGATCGACCCCCGCGCGCCCGAATAGCGAGCCCGGACGGACGCTTTCGGGATGGAGGAGCGCCGCGAGCTGGTTGAAGGCCCGCTGCGGGTCCTCGACCACGAGTTCCAGCGTTCCGGCCGGGAGGAGACCGCGTTGCCCGGCCGTGATCAGGCAGGCGCCGGCCCGCGTCGTCATCCCGCCGGCCGCCGCGCCCGTTGCGCCGATGATCGAGATCTCATCGGCGCCGGCGATGTCCGACATCGCCGTGGCGTGGAAGAGGCGTCCCGGATCGGCCCCAGGAGGCAGCGTGGCCCCACAGCGCGCGGCGACCTCGGCGAGTGTCAGGGGCACGGCGGATCGGAAGAAGGCGAGATCGTTCAAGGCGCGATGACCGGCTCGTGGCGGGCATGGTCCCATCGACCGACGCGGCCGGCCTGTCAAGCCGTGGGCCAACAAGGTGAGCGGCGGTCTCCCGCACGATGCCTCGACACAAGGGGATCGGGCGGAGCGATGAATCAATGGCGCCCCGGCCCGGTGCCGGGCCGAGGCGCCACCAGAGATCAGGGAGTGCCGCCTTCGATCAGAACGTCGCGCCGCCGGAGAAGCGGAAGAACTGCGTCTGGTCGTTCTGGTCCTTGCTGATCGCCTTGGCGAAGTCGAAGCGGATGGGACCGAGCGGCGAGGCCCAGATCAGCGACACGCCGGCCGAGGAACGGATCGTCGTGTGATCGGCACCAACGGTGATGACGCTGTTCTGCTGGTACGTGGGAGCGGTGAAGGTGGTCGCCCCCCCTGTGACGCCGGCGAAGTTCGTCAACCCGCGATAGCCGAACAGCGTACCGGCGTCGAAGAACACGGCGCCCTTCAGGCCGAGGTCGCGCGGCACGCCGTAGAGCGGGAACTGGCTCTCCAGCGAGGCGCCGAAATACTCGGTGCCGCCGAGCGGGTTGCCGGCGGGATCGACGCCGATCGACACGTCGCGCGGACCGATGCCGCTCGGCGCGAAGCCGCGAACCAGCGTCGGCCCCAGGTTGAAGTTGTCGACGATGCGAAGCGGGCTACCGTCCGTCGAGCGGAGGTCACCGCCCTGGATGTGCAGGATGCCGATGATCTGGTCGTAGATCGGGCGGTAGTAGCGCAGGTCGCCGGTGGAGCGTAGGTAGTGCTCGGTGCCGCCGAGGCCGGCGATATCCTGCTTGACGCTGGCCAGGAAGCCTTGGGTCGGGCTCTTGTTGTTGTCGAGCGAGTTGTAGGACAGCGTGTAGCCGAACAGCGACGTCAACGTCGTGCCGACCGCCTGCTTCAGCGCGAGCGAGGCTTCGCCATTGCTCAAGCAGTTGTAGGTCGGGGTGGCGTTGGCGGTTCCGTATGCACCGTTACCCGGCGAAGGCGTCACGCCGTAAATCGGGTTGCTACAATCGTTGTAGGGGTACTGTGCCGTGTTGGGGATCGAGATCTCGGACCGGAACAGGGAGTAGCGCGGCGAGAAGGTGATCTCGTCGGTGACCGGGATGCCGAGGCGCAGCGTGCCGCCGACGATGAAGTTGTTGTAATAAGAGTAGGAGGACACGTCCGTCGTCTTGGCGAAGAGGTCGAAGCCGGCTGCCAGGCGCTGGTTGAGGAAATATGGCTCGGTGAAGTTGAACTCGACGCCGCGCGTGCGCTGACCCTCGGTGAGGGCGGCGCGGACGTATTGTCCGCGACCGAGGAAGTTGGTCTCGGTGACCGCCAGCTCGCCGATGATCCCGTCGACCGTCGAGTAGCCGCCGGACACGGAGATCGAGCCGGTGGGCTGATCCTCGACATCGACCGTGATGATGACGCGGTCGGCGGAGGACCCTTGCGAATTGGTGATCTTGACCTTCTTGAAGAAGCCGAGCCCGTTGAGGCGACGTTCCGCCTTGTCGATCAGCACCTTGTTGTAAGGGTCGCCTTCACCCAGCTCGAACTCGCGACGGATGACGTAGTCGCGGGTGCGGGTGTTGCCCTTGATGACGATGCGCTCGATGTAGACGCGCGGTCCCTCGTCGATCGAGAAGGCGATCGACACCGTGCGGGTGGTCGGATCCCGGTCGCCGCGCGGCTTGACGGTCGAGAAGGCGAAGCCGCGACGATTGACCTCGCGGGTCATGTCCTCGACGCTCTTCTCGATCTGGTCGCCGTTGTAGATCTGCCCGACATGGAGGCGGATGAAGGGTTGGAGGACGGCGTTCGGGATGGCCGGGTTGTGGGAGTCGACGCCGATGCTGCCGACACGATATTGCGGCCCCTCCTCCACGGTGATCGTGACGATGTAACCCTTCTTCACCGGGTCGAAGCGGGCGTCGGAGCCGACCACGCGGAAGTCGGCGTAGCCGTTCTTGAGGTAGAAGCGGCGGATCAGCTCAAGGTCGGTGCCGATCTTCTCGGGGTCGTAGACGTCGGATGACTTGAAGAAGGACAGGAAGTTCGATTCCGTCGTGTCCATGAGGTCGCGCAGCTTACCGGCGGAATAAGCGCGGTTGCCGACGAAGTTGATCTCCTTCACGCCGGTCTTGTCGCCCTCGACGATGGTGAACACGACGTCGAGGCGACCGTCCGGCAGATCCACGGTGCGCACGGTGACGGAGGCGGCGGCGCGCCCGGACCGACGGTAAACGTCCTTGATACGCTCGATGTCGGCGTTGGCGATCGACGGGCTGTAGGAGCCGCGGGTCTTCGACGTGATCTCGCCGGACAGCTGCTCGGATTTCAGCTTGCTGTTGCCCTCGAACGCCACGCGATTGATCGAGCGGTTCTCGCTCACCGTGATGACGACGCCCTCGCCGCCCCGGCTCACCTTCACGTCGGAGAACAGCCCGGTGGCGTAAAGGTCCTTCACGCCCTTGTTGACGTCGTCGGGCGCCGTGCCGGCGAAGTAGGAGCGGATCGTTTCCGCGTCGACGCGATGATTCCCGCGCACGGTGATCTGGGCGGCGAAAGCGGATGGAAGCAGGGCGAAGAAGGACAGCAGAACCGCCGCCGTGAGGGCGAGCCGGTGGATATGACCCTTGAGACAACGCATTATCGGCCCGGCTCCCGCATCGCTTAAACCTAACGCCGACCTGCCAAGCCAGCCGATCGGATCTCTACGCATCCGATCCAGAAGGGGTGGGACCAAGGCCCACCCCCGCACTCGAACCTGGTTCTACAGGCTTTGCCTAAACGAGAGAATGCCGTTCCAACCGCTACATTTGTTTTCACCATGCCGTGGCTGTCATGACACGCTTTATACTAAGCGAAGGGTTAACGGCGGCGATTAAGGCTTTGTTGAGGAAAGGGTATTTTTTGACGACCTCCCGATCAACCTAGTGGAAGAACGGCTTCGCGAGGCGCGAAATGTCGTTGAAGGCGGCGAAGACCGTCAGCACCGCCACGAAGGTCAAGCCGATGCGGAAGCCGACCTGCTGCGTCTTCTCGGGCAACGCCTTGCCGCGCACCGCCTCGAAAGCGAAGAACAGCAGGAACCCGCCATCGAGCAACGGGATCGGTAGCAGGTTGAGGAGCCCGATCGAGATCGACAGGATCGCGGCGAGGTTGATGAGTGGCGCCACCCCGAGGTGCGCCATCTGACCGGACACCTGGGCGATGCGGATCGGCCCGGACAATTGATCGGTCGACTCACGTCCCGTGACCAGGCCCTTCAGGTAGTGGCCCGTCCCCTCGATGACCGACCAGGTTTCCGTGGCCCCCTTGCCGAGCGACCGGACGAGCCCGTAGCGGCGCATGTGGACGTAGGCGGGCGAGGGATCGGCCGTCAGGCCGAGGACGCTGGTGCTCATCGCCCCGAGCCTCGTTTGCAGGACCTGCCGGCGCGGGGTCGCCGTCAGCGACACCTCGTCGGCACCGCGCCGCAGGAGGAAGGTGAGGGGCGTGCCCTCATCGGACTGGACGATCCGTTGCATCTCCTCGAAGGAGGCGACCGGCGTCCCGTCGATGGCGAGCAGGCGGTCGCCCGCCTTGAACCCGGCGGCCGCCGCGGCGCTGTCGGGCATCACGCTCCCGACCTGGGGATCGATGAGCATCTGACCGCTGAAGTGGTATAGGCCGGCGAGCACGAGGATGGCGACAATGAAATTGGCGAGGGGGCCGGCGGCGACGATGGCGGCCCGCTTGGCGACGCTCTGGCCGAACAGCGTGACGGACCGCTCCCCGGTGGGCATGGCGGCGAGTGCCTGATCGTCGGGAACCGAGGCGCCGTTCGCGTCGCCGTGGAACTTCACGTAACCGCCGAGCGGCAGCAGCGCGAGGCGCCAGCGCGTGCCCTTACGATCGGTGTAGTGGGCCAACTCGGGACCGAAGCCGAGCGAGAACGCGTCGACCTTCACGCCGCACCAGCGCCCGACCAGGAAATGCCCCATCTCATGGAAGAACACCACGACGGTGAGCACGCAGATGAAGGGCACCGTGTTGAAGAAAAGGGCTGATAACGACAACCAAGCCTCCTGGAACCGTGTGGTCATGATGCCGACCGCTCAAGGGGCGCCGCTCCCGGCGGCCCGCCCCACATGCTTAGTGATCCGTTAAAACCGCGCTCCCGTCGAGCCGGGGAAAGAGCGCGCGGGCCCTTTCTCTGACGACATGGTCAATGGCCAGCGCGTCGGCGACCGTGGCGGGCTCGCGCGCGACCCCATCGGCCAGGGCTCGATCGCAGGCCTGCTCGACGATGCGGGCTATGTCGTGGAAGGAGATGAGCCTTTTCACGAAGGCCTCGACCGCGACCTCGTTGGCGGCGTTGAGGACCGTCGGCAGGCCCCGCCCCGACCGCAAAGCGTCGAGCGCGACGCGGAGCGCGGGGAAGCGATCGAGGTCGGGGCGCTCGAAGGTCAGCGTCCCGATCGCGGCGAGGTCGAGGCGTCGCGCCGCCGTGGCCATGCGCGAGGGATGGGACAGGCAGTGCCCGATGGGCACCTTCATGTCGGGGCTGGCGAGGCCGGCGGTCACCGAGCCGTCGACGAAGCTGACCAACCCGTGGACGATCGATTGGGGGTGGATCAGCACGTCGAGGCGTCCCGCCTCGATGCCGAAGAGGTGGTGCGCCTCGATGACCTCCAGCCCCTTGTTCATCAGGCCGGCGGAGTCGATCGTGACCTTCGGCCCCATCGACCAGTTCGGGTGGGCAAGGGCCTGCTCGGGGCTGGCGGCGGCGATGGCCTCCCGCGTCCAGGTACGGAACGGGCCACCCGACGCCGTCAGCGTCATCATCTCGATCTGAACCGTGTCGGCATCGCCGAGCGCCTGGTAGATCGCGTTGTGCTCGCTGTCGACCGGCAGGATGCGCGTTCCACGCAGCGCCGCCTGATGCATGAAGGCCGAGCCGGCGCAGACCAGGCATTCCTTGTTGGCCAGCGCGATGGTGCGTCCGGCCTCCAGGGCCGCGAAGGTCGGCTTGACGCCGGCGGTGCCGGCGATCGCCGCCATCACGAGGTCGGACGGACGGAGCGCAGCCTCGACGACGGCGGCCTCGCCCGCCGCCGCCTCGATCCCGGTGCCGGCGAGCGCGTCCTTCAGGTCATCGTAACCGTCCGGGTCGGCGAGCGCGGCGAACGAGGCCCGGAGCCGGATCGCGGTGCGGGCGAGGGCGCGCGCGTCGCGGCCACCGGCCACGGCGGTGACGGTGAAATCGTCGGGGACGGCGGCGAGCAGGTCCGCCGTCGACCGCCCCACCGACCCGGTGGCGCCCAGAACCGTGACGACGCGCGGCGCGCGCGTTGCCGACGCGCTCGATTTGGAAACGGCTTGGTCCATTGTGCGATCCGTGGATGGAGGTCAGGCCCAAGAGGAGGGTTGGGCCTGAGGGGAGGGGTCGAGCCTAAGGGAACAGCCCGCCGACGGTGGGGGGCATGTGACGCGCGAGGTCGACCACGAAGGCGAACACGGCCGCAGCGATGAAGCCGTCGAGACGGTCCATGACGCCGCCGTGACCCGGGATGAGGCGGCTGGAGTCCTTCACGCCGAAGCGCCGTTTCACGCCCGATTCGAAGGCGTCGCCGCCCTGCGACAAGACCGCCGCGACGAGGGTGAGGACGACGGTCGCCGCCGGGGAAGACGCGAGGCCCCGCATCGCGACGAGTGAGCCGGCGAGCGTGCCGACGGCAACCCCCGTCACCGTGCCGGACCACGTCTTGGACGGGGACACGCGCGGCCACAGCTTGGGGCCGCCGATCAGCCTTCCCCCGAAATAGGCGAAGATGTCGGTCGACCAGACCGTCGCGAACAGCCAGACGATCGCGCGTGCCCCGAACGGCGTCGAGAACCGCAGCGCCACGACCGCGAGGAACAGCAGCCCGGCGTAGAGCACGCCGCCGGCCGCCCACATCCGCCCCCCCTCACCGGCGAGCAGCGCGGACAGGCCGCAGGCCAAGCCAAGGACGGAGGCGACGAGTATGGCATCGCCCGCCGACACGGAAGCCGGCATGGCCGAAGCGGGTCGCGCGGCGACGATGGCCAGGGCGGTCATCGCCACGGTTCCGGTGACGATCCTCGATCGGCGACGCCAGCCACCGATGAGCGCCTGCCATTCCCAGTTCACGGCGATCGCCGCCGCGAGCCACGTCAGCACGAACAACGCGCCGCCGATCCATGTCGTCACGACCGCCGCCGCGACCAGGACGGC
>CAXSDP010000022.1:18802-29646 GCA_964235705.1 uncultured Beijerinckiaceae bacterium
AAGCTGGCGATCCCCCACCTCCGGCTACCTCGCCGCGACGACGTGGGCGATCGTCACGACCCCGTCCTGGCCGCGCCGGCGCGCGGCGCGGACACGCCGCCGAACCGCCGCTCGCGCGCGGCGTATTCGGCGAGGGCACCGGCGAAGGCGCCGCGATCGAAATCCGGCCAAAGCACGGGAAGGAAAACGAATTCGCTGTAGGCCGCTTGCCACAGGAGGAAATTGGACAACCGCTGCTCGCCCGAGGTGCGGATGATGAGGTCGGGGTCGGGGATTTCGGACGTGTGGAGGAACTTGGCCAGGAGCGAGGCGTCGATGTCGCTCTCGCGCAGGACGCCCTCGGCGAACTGGCGGGCGATGGCACGCGCCGCCGCGGCGATCTCCTGACGACCACCGTAGTTGAAAGCGATCACGAGCACGAGCCCGGCGTTGAGCCGGGTCATGGTTTCGGCCTCTTCCAGCAGGGACCGCACGTCCGCCTGCAAGTCGTCTCGAAATCCGATCACCCTGACCCGGACACCGGCTTTGTGCAGTTCCACCAGGTCCTTCCGGATGAAGCGTTTGAGCAGCCCCATCAAATCCTGGACCTCCTCGAACGGTCGACTCCAGTTCTCGGCGGAGAAGCTATAAACCGTGAGGTAGTCCAGCGAGAACTCGGTCGCCGTCCGCACCGCAGCGCGAAGCGCCTCCAGGCCGCGCCGATGCCCCTCGATGCGCGGGAGACCTCGCAGGGTGGCCCAACGGCCGTTGCCGTCCATGATGAGCCCCACGTGCGAGGGGACACCGCGCGCCTTGCGCACGCCGGCGGTCATGGTCTCCTCGGCTAAACTCGGCATCGCTGTTCCAGGTTGGGCAAAGGACGAAGGGCGACGGGGAACGCCCTCCTATCAAACGAGCGTGCGAACGGCGAGCCCATCGATGCCCATTCGTTCGGAAAGCGATCAAACCTGCATGATCTCCTTCTCCTTGCCGGCGAGTGTCACGTCGATCTCGCCGACGACCTGATCGGTCGCCTTCTGCACGTCGGCCGCCAGGCGCTTCTCGTCGTCCTCGCTGATGTCCTTGTCCTTCAATTGCTTCTTCAGCACGTCGATGCCGTCGCGTCGCACGTGACGCACGGCGACGCGCGCTTCCTCGGTGTAGCGGTGCGCGATCTTGACCATCTCCTTACGGCGCTGCTCGTTCAGCTCGGGGATGCGGATGCGCAGGATCTGCCCCTCGGTGGTGGGCGACAACCCGAGGTTCGAATCGCGGATCGCTCTCTCGACGGCGCCCACCATGCTCTTGTCCCAAACCTGGACCGAGAGCATGCGCGGCTCGGGCACGCTGATCGAGGCGACCGTATTGATGGGCTGGCGCTGGCCGTAGGCCTCGACCTCGATCGGTTCGAGGAGGCTGGCGCTGGCGCGGCCCGTGCGCAGGCCGCCGAGCTCGTGCTTGAGCGTTTGAAGGGCGCCCTGCATGCGTCGCTTGAGGTCGGGTAGGTCGAAGGCAGCACTCATCGATTGGTCCTGTAGCGGAAGCGCGCCGAAGACCGAAGCGGCGGTGCGCGATCCCGTGGTTCACCCATGCTCGGACCGTCGGTGACGCGCGGGCCGTCGGACAACGATGCCATATAACGGGAGCCGGTGTCACCGATGGGGTGGCGCGATGTCATGATGTCACGAGGATCACGATGTCCAAACATCATGGCGTCACCAGGGTCGCCGCAGCCTTGCCCTCGAGCGCGTTGCAGATCGCGCCCTCCTCCTCGATGGAGAAGACGAGTATCGGGATCCGGTTCTCGCGGGCAAGGGCGAACGCCGCGGTGTCCATGATCGCGAGGTTCTCGGAGATCGCCTGGTCGTGCGTCAGCGTGTCATAGCGCTGGGCATGCGGATCGCGCTTGGGGTCGGCGGAATAAACACCGTCGACCTGCGTCGCTTTCAAGATGGCGTCGCAGGAGAGTTCCGCGCCGCGCAGGACCGCGCCCGTATCCGTGGTGAAGAAGGGATTGCCGGTACCGCCCGCTAGGATCACGATCCGGCCCTTGTCGAGGTGGTGCAGGGCGGCTTGGCGCGAGTAAGGTTGGCAAAGGGACGGCATCGGGACCGCCGACAGCACACGGGCGGACTTGCCGGCCTTCTCCACGGCGAACTCGATGGCGAGCGCGTTCATGACCGTCGCGAGCATGCCGATCGAGTCGGCACGGGCGCGCTCGATGCCGGAATGGGCACCCTGGATGCCGCGGAAGAAGTTGCCACCGCCGACCACGACCGCCACCTCGACGCCGAGGCGCGCCGTCCGGGCGAGGTCGAGGGCGATCTTCTCGAGGGTCAGCGGATCGAGCCCGTGGCTCTGGCGTCCCTGGAGCGACTCGCCCGACAGCTTGACGACGACGCGCCGCCACCGCGAGCGTCCCGTACCCTCGATCGCTTCAGCCCGCGCCATGCTTCGCCTCGTTCCCGCCAGCCATCGCATAGGCGGTTTGCACCAGCCTTACAACAGAGCGGGGGGCTGGGGCACGCCCACCCGCGCCGCCCGACGTGAGGCGCGAGGCGAGGTTATCGGCTCGAACACCACGTTCGACCGCCTTGCCGATCACCGTGACATGATCTAAGCCTCGGCAACTCTCGCGCTGTGCGTCGGCCGGGCCCAAGTCTAACCAAAAGACTTTTCCAAACAAAAGACGTTCAGCAAAGTGGAAGGAATCGCACGATGAGCGGGAACACGCACAAAGCCGGCCGACATTTCCTGCAGATCCCGGGCCCGACCCCGATCCCGGATCGCGTGCTGCGTGCGATGGATCGCCAAGTCATCGATCACCGCGGGCCCAAGTTCAAGGAACTGGCCGAGACCGTCCTCGAGAAGGTCAAGACGGTCTTCAAGACCAAAGGCAACGTCATCCTCTTCCCCGCCTCGGGAACGGGCGCGTGGGAAGCCGCGCTGTTGAACACGCTGAACGTCGGCGACAAGATCCTGATGTACGAGACCGGCCAGTTCGCCACGCTGTGGCACCAGATGGCCAAGCGACTCGGCATGCGGCCGGACTTCATCGCCTCCGATTGGCGGACGGGCGTCGACCCCGCCAAGATCGACGAGAAGCTCAAGGCCGACAAGAACCATGAGATCAAGGCGGTCTGCGTCGTTCACCACGAGACCTCGGGTGGACTGCTGACCGACGTCGCCGCGATCCGCAAGGTGATGGACGCCAACAACCATCCCGCCCTCCTCCTCGTCGACAGCGTGTCCGGCCTTGGCTCGGCCGACCTGCGCCACGACGAATGGGGCATCGACGTCACCGTCGCCGGTTCGCAGAAGGGCCTCATGCTGCCGCCGGGCCTCGCCTTCAACGCGATCAGCGCGAAGGCCCTCGAAGCCTCGAAGACGGCGACCGCCCCCAAGGCGTACTGGTCCTGGGACGACATGCTGAACAGCAACAAGACTGGTTATTTCCCGTTCACGCCGGTCACGCAGATGCTGTTCGGCCTCGACGCGGCCATCGACATCATGCACGAGGAAGGCCTCGAGAACATCTTCGCGCGCCACAAGCGGTTCGGCGAGGCGACCCGCGCCGCCGTCAAGGCCTGGGGCTTCGAGAACCTGTGCCGCGAGGCGCGCTACCACTCGCCGGTGATGACCGCCGTGATGATGCCCAACGCGTCAGGTGCCGACGCCTACCGCAAGGTCGTGCTCGACACGTTCGACATGTCGCTCGGCGCCGGTCTCAACAAGGTCGCCGACAAGATCTTCCGCATCGGCCACCTCGGCGACACCAACGACCTCACGATCATGGGCGCCCTCGCCGGCGTGGAGATGGGCTTCGAGATCGCCGGCATCCCCTACCGGAAAGGCGGCGTGCAGGCGGCGATGGACGTCATCGCCTCGCACCACGGCAACGCCCACCCGATCGCGCAGGCGGCCGAGTAGGACGACCGTCGTAACGCCGCCGCCCCCGCCACCCTCCGGAAGCGGCGGCGCATCGGTCCGTCTGCTCACAGCATAGGCATGCCGCCGGTCACCGGGATCAGCGCGCCGCTCATGTAGCTGCCCGCGTCGGAGGCGAGCAGCACGTAGGCCGGCGCGAGTTCGGCGGGTTGTCCGGCGCGGCCGAGGGGCGTCGCCTTGCCCAGGGACTCGATCTGCTCCGGGCCCTTGACGATGGGCTGGATCGGCGTCCAGATCGGCCCAGGTGCCACGCAATTCACCCGGATACCCTGCGGCGCCAGCAGGTTGGACAAGGCGACCGTGAAACTCGCGATGGCGCCCTTGGTGGCGGAGTAAACGAGCATCGAGGCGGTCCCGACCTTGGCCTGCACGCTGGTCGTGTTCACGATCGCCGCGCCCGGCTTCATGTGCGGCACCGCCGCCTGGCACAGGGTGATCATGGCGAAGACGTTGGTGCGGAACGCGCCGTCGACGTCTTCGGCGGTGACGTCGGCCAATCCCTCGTTCACCACCTGCGCGGCGGCGTTGTTGACGAGGATGTCGATACGGCCGAGTTCCGCCACCGTCCGCGCGACGAGGGTCCGGCAATGCGCCTCGTCCCGCAGGTCGCCCGGCAGGAGGATGGCGCGCCGACCGGCCTTGCCGACCCAGGCCGCCGTGTCCTCCGCGTCGGACTGCTCGACGGCCAGGTAGGACAGCGCGACATCGGCGCCTTCCCGCGCGTAGGCGATCGCCACGGCACGCCCGATCCCTGAATCGCCGCCGGTGATCAGGGCGACGCGTCCGGTGAGCAGGCCCTTGCCGACGTAGCTTTCCTCGCCGTGGTCGGGGGCCGGCGTCATCTTCGACGTCAGGCCCGGTCGGGACTGCTGTTGTTCCCCGGGTAAGGATGTCGGTCCCGCTTCGCGTGGGTCGGTGGCCATGGGCTTGCCTTTCGGGTGGATCGGGGCAACGGCGGTGCCCATGCGGTCAACACGGTGGCGGAGCTTTGGTGGCGCGGACGGTCCCTTTGGTCGCAGCCCGGAGGCCCACGCTCAGGCGGACGACGTCAAGCGGGCGAGGGCCGCCTCGTGGAGCCGACGGTCACCGCAGGCGATCACGTCGCCACCCCTCGATGGGTCGCCGCCGTCCCATGTCGTCATGACCCCGCCCGCCCCCTGCACGATCGGGATCAGCGCGACGACGTCGTAGGGTTGGACGCCCGCCTCCACGACGCAGTCCACCTGGCCCGAGGCCAGCATCGCGAAGGCGTAGCAATCGCAGCCGTAGCGCACGAGCCTCGCGCCCGCCTCCAGGCGGCGCAGCGCCGCGAGCTTGTCGTCGGCGTAGAGCAAGGGCGAGGTCGTCATCACCGTCGCCTCGGAGATCGTCGCGCAGCGCCGTGCGGCGAGTCGGCGCCTGCCCCTGAACGGACCGAGCCCGGCGCCGCGCCAGTGCGCGCTCGACCCGTCGCCGACGAAGCGTTCCTGCGTGAAGGGCTGGACCATCATGCCGTAGCAGGGCCGGCCGTTGTGCAGCAGGCCGATGAGCACGCCCCACGTCGGCAGGCCGGCGATGAACGCCTTGGTGCCGTCGATGGGATCGAGGACCCAGACGTATTCGGCCTCGGGACGCGTGCTGCCGAATTCCTCGCCGACGATGCCGTGGGCCGGGAACTGCGCCTCGATCATCCGGCGCATCGCCACCTCGGCGGCACGGTCGGCCTCCGTCACGGGATCGAACACGCCGCCCTTGTTCTTGTCCTCGGTGCCGACACTGGTGCGGAAGAAAGGCAGGATGGCGCTGCTCGCGGCGTCCCCCAACTTCTCGACGAAGGCGGCGAAGTCGACGGCTGCCATGGTCCCGATCCCCTCCGAGGAGCGCTCCCGCGTCCCGCCCCCTACCGCCCCATCCTTCCCCGACCCGCCGACGCGGGGCAAGGGTCAATGGCGGAGGCGACCGTGAATGCCGTCGGCTCCTCCGCCGTCGCCTTCACTCCGCCGCCGCCTTGCGCTCCGGCAACCGCGCGGCGACCTCCTCGGCGAGGACCGACAGGATCGCCGTGAGGTCGGCCGCGACGGTCTGGAACCGGCCGGTCCGCACCAAGGTGCGCTCGTTCATGTACAAGGACCGGTTGACCTCGATCTGGATCGCGTGAACCCCGGCAGACGGGGCGCCGTAATGTTCGGTGATGAAGCCGCCGGCGTAGGGCTTGTTGCGTTGCACGACGTAGCCGCGCTCTCGCATGGCGCCCTCCAGCGCCTCGACGAACCCCGGTTCGCTGCTCGTCCCGTGCCGGTCACCGATGACGAAGTCCGTCTTCGGGCGCCTGTCGACCCCGCCCGGCACTGGCACGGGGATCGAGGGCATGGAATGGCAGTCGACGAGCAGGGCGACGCCGAACAGCCGGCGCGCCCGCTCGAGGAGCGCGCGGAGCCGCGCGTGATAGGGCTTGTACAGGCGCTCGATGCGGGCGAGGGCCTCGCCGACATCCAGGCGGCCGGTGTAGATTTCCTGCGACTCGCCAACCACCCTGGCGATCGTGCCGAGGCCGCCGGCGACCCGGACGGACCGCGTGTTGGCGAAGCCGGGCAGGCGGCCGTTGAACATGCGCGGATCGAGTTCGTAGGCTTCCCGGTTCAGGTCGAGGTAGGCGCGCGGGAAGCGGGCGCGCAGCAGGGGCGCGCCGAGGGTGAGGGCGCCGGCGAAAAGGTCGTCGACGAAGACGTCCTCGGAGCGCCGCAGCGCGAGGGCATCGAGGCGGGCGCTGTCGAGGAAGCGGCGGGGATAAACGCTGCCGGAATGGGGCGACGAGAACACCAGCGGGCACAGGCCCACGTCCGGCTCGGCGACCTCGAACGGCGGATCAAGCTCCGGCTCGTGCGTCTCCAAACCTTCGGCGAAGGAACCGACCGGCTCCTCGGTGTCCATCCGACCTCCTTCGGCGTGCCGCCGCTTCGGCCCGGCGGTCACAAATCCCTGTCAAAACCGTCGTGATCTATGGCATCAAGCGGTGGTCAACGAAAGCGCGTCGGCTGGATTTTCACGCGACATTAACCCTGCGGGCGTCAACTCGCCGCGATCGTTGGAATGGGACATGACCGAGACCGAACACTCCATGACGGGCAAGATCCTGCTGGCCGAAGACGACACCGACATGCGTCGCTTCCTCGCCAAGGCGTTGCAGAACGCCGGCTACGACGTGTCCGCCTTCGATAACGGCCTGTCGGCCTACAACCGGCTCCGCGAGGAGCCGTTCGAGTTGCTCCTGACCGACATCGTGATGCCGGAGATGGATGGGATCGAGCTGGCCCGCCGCGCCACCGAACTCGACCCCGACATCAAGGTCATGTTCATCACCGGCTTCGCCGCCGTCGCGCTGAACCCTGACAACAACGCGCCGAAACAGGCGAAAGTCCTGTCCAAGCCGTTCCATCTCAAGGACCTCGTCAACGAGGTGCAGCGTCTCCTCGCGGCTTGACGATCAGCCGCCCGACGCGCTCCGCCTCGCCGAGGTCGTCGGGCGTGTTGACGTTGGTGAAGGGATCGTAGGGCTCCACCGGCCAGTCGGCGTAGGCCGCGCCGTGCCGCTCGACGAAGCGCCTCACTTGGCGCACGTCGTCCACGCTCAAGGCGTGCCGCAGGTCGTGGCGCAAGGACACCGACCACAGCGCCGCGACGTGGTGCGGGCGTCCGCCGGAGCGGGCGCAGACGATGGGCGCGCAGGTGGCGGCCTGCACCCCGCCCAAGCGCGCCACGAGGTCATCGGGCAGGAACGGCGCGTCGGTCGGCACGGTGACGGCGAAGGGGTCTCCCGGTCGTTCGCGCGCCACCCAGTCGAGGCCGGCCAGGACGCCGGCGAGCGGGCCGGGACGGCCGGGCACGTCGTCGGCGACGACCGGCGCGCCGTAGGACGCGAAACGCGCGGCATCGCCGGACGCGTTGATGACGAGTTGCGCGCATTGCCCGCGCAGGGTCGTCGCGACACGCTCGAGGATCGTGCGCCCGCCAACGAGGCGATCGCCCTTGTCCCCGCCACCGATCCGGGACGCCGAGCCGCCTGCCAGGACGATGCCGATCACCTCCAAGCCCCCTCATCATCTAAAATCGTAGGGCCAGCCGCGCGTTCAACGCATACCGAAGGAACGCGTAGGCTCGGGCCGGAGCGAAGATACCCGCCACAATACCTCCAACACTCTATGGCGAGACTGTGGCGCGGGGGGAGCATCGTCAGGCGGTCCAACCGTGAAGAATCGGAGGAAACAGAGACTAAACGTGTGGACCTTCGTGAGGATCCGCCGAACGTGCGAGTAGCCGCACATTCACGCTGCAATCTCGTCGTGTTCTCGGAAATTCGAGAAATTAGATCATAGTGCGGCAAGCATTTTCCGTGTTTGGGGATTAGGTTATTTCCTTTTGTCAAGACTATCGAAGACCGCACCAACACCATAGAGGCCCCGGACCGATAACGACCGAGGTTTCAGTTTTTGTTCAAAGTCAACTTCGCCGCCAGCGTCCTGTTCACGGCGGCCCTCGTCACCAATGGCACCGCCAGCGCTCACTTGGGCCGCCACCACGTGCCCACCGCATCGCGGACCATCCATTCACCCAGCCATCGGCTTTCCGACCACCATGGGCCTCACGGCCCGGGCTTCGCCCACCTGCCAGCGAGGCACCGTCGTCACGCCCACGTCGTCATGCACCACCTCGTCATGCACCACCTCGTCATGCACCACCTCGCGCCACACGGCGCCCCCATCCACCGCCTGGCCCTGCGTGGAGCCAGGTCCCGCTTCAAGACCGCCGAGCGGCGCGGCGGCGCACCCTCGCCGGCGGGGGTCCAGACGGGCGGCGCATCCTATTACGAGAGCCGCCATCGCACGGCGACCGGCGGCAGGGTCGGCGTCGCCACCTGCGCGCATCGCACCCTGCCGTTCGGAACGCGCGTGCTCGTCACCAACCTCGCGAACGCTCGCGCCGCCGTCCTCACCGTCAACGATCGCGGTCCCTTCGTGCGCGGCCGCATCGTCGACGTGTCGACCGCCGCCGCCGGGGCCCTGGGCATGCTGCACGCCGGCATCGCCCAGGTGCGCGTCCGGGTCATGGGCCCGGGCTGAACCCGGCTTGTTGCGTCGCCGCCCGTTGTGCCGCATAGGCGGCGACCATCCTTCCACGGGTGGCCATCTTTGAACGGATAACCATCCTTGAACGGATAACCATGCGCGGCGTGCTGGGTATCGCCACCCTCCTCCTCATCGCCCTCGCCTTCAGCGAGGCGAGGCGTTCCATCGCCTGGCGGGTCGTCGTGGGGGGGCTGCTGCTCCAAGCGGCGATCGCCCTGCTCTTCCTCAAGGTGCCGCCGGCGGTCGCGCTCCTCGTCTGGTTGAACCGGGGCGTCGCCACGCTGCAGGGCGCGACCGACGCCGGCACCGCCCTGGTGTTCGGCTTCCTCGGCGGGGCGCCGCCGCCCTATGCCGAGACCGTGCCGGGCGGCACCTACACGCTGGCCTTCCGCGCCTTCCCGCTGGTGCTCGTCATCAGCGCGCTCGCCTCGCTGGCGATCCACTGGGGCGTCCTGCAAAGGATCGTCGGCGCGCTCGCCTGGGGGCTGCGCCGGACGCTGGGCATCGGCGGCGCGCTCGGCCTGGCGGCGGCGGTCCACGTCTTCGTGGGCATGATCGAGGCGCCGCTGCTGGTGAAGCCCTACCTGCGCGCGATGACGCGGGGCGAACTCTTCGCGTTGATGAGCTGCGGCATGGCCGGCATCGCCGGCACGGTGATGGTGATCTACGGCTCGATCCTGGGCGGCGCCATCCCGGACTCCTTCTCCAACATCCTCATCGCCTCCATCCTCTCGACGCCCGGCGCGCTCGCGGTGGCCGCCATCATGGTGCCGTTCCAGCCCCAGCCGGCGGGCGAGGCGGACCTCGACGCGGTCGATCCCGCCGGCGGCGCGCTCCAGGCGATCGTCAAGGGCACGATGGACGGGATCGGCCTCGTCGCGGCGATCATCGCCATGCTGATCGTGCTGGTGGCGCTCGTCACGCTCGTCAACGATTTCCTCGACCTCATCCCGTTCGGCGGCGCCCCCCTCACGCTGCAGCGGATCGCGGGCCTGGGGTTCCGGCCCCTGGTCTGGCTCATCGGCGTGCCCTGGGACCAGAGCGCTGCTGCGGCGACACTGATGGGGACGAAGACGGTGCTCAACGAGTTCGTCGCCTACCTCGACCTCGCCCACCTGCCGGCCGGAACGCTGGACGCTCGCTCCAGGCTCATCATGACCTACGCCTTGTGCGGTTTCGCCAACGTCGGCAGCCTCGGCATCCTGCTCGGCGGCCTCAACGCGATGGTGCCGGAACGGCGCGCCGACGTCGCCTCGCTCGGGTGGCGCTCGGTCGTGTCTGGAACGCTGGCGACGATGATGAGCGGCGCGATCATCGGCCTGATCGTGTAAAGGTGTCGCCATGGCGCGCTACTTCACCAGCGACACGCATTTCGGCGACACGCGCATCCTCCACTCCGCCAAGCGCCGCTTCGCCACCATCGCCGACCACGACGCTCACATCATGGCGCGATGGCGGGCGATCGTCGGGCCGGACGATGAGGTCTGGCACCTCGGCGACGTCGCGCCGCGATACGGCGTGGAGGCGCTCGACGCGCTGCTCGCCGGCCTGCCCGGCCGCAAGCACCTCGTCACCGGCAACAACGACGATGCGGCAACCCGCACGCATCCCGTGTGGGCGAGCGTGCACGACTACGTCGAGCTGGAGGAGGACGGGACGCTCTGCGTGCTTTGTCATTATCCGTTGCGCACATGGAACAAGATCGGCCGCGGCACGATCGACCTGCACGGCCACTCGCACGCCATGCTGAAGCCGATGACGCGCCAGTTCGACGTCGGCGTGGATGCCTGGACCTACGGGCCGGTGACGCTGGCG
>CAXSDP010000022.1:29746-51936 GCA_964235705.1 uncultured Beijerinckiaceae bacterium
CGCCGGTCAGCCCGCCCGACCCACCGTGCCGGTCACGCCGGCGAAGGCGCCCTCCACCAGCTCGCAGTAAAGGAACCGGGCGGGATCGACCGGGCCGCAGAAGGCGATCTGGCCGGCCGGCACGGTCTCGAAGCCGAAACGAGCGTAGTACGGCCGATCGCCGACCAGCAGCACCAGGGCGTGACCGGCGGCGCGGGCGGCCGCCAGCGAGCGGAGCGCGAGCGCCTTGCCGATGCCCCCGGAGCGGAACGCGGGATCCACGGTGAGGGGGCCGAGCAGCAGCGCGGGCGCCGTGCCGACACGGATGGGCGTCATCAGGTTCGAGCCGACGAGGAGGGTGCCCACCGTGGCGACGAACGACAGGTCGCGATCCGCCGGCACGCCCTCGCGCAGCCGATAGGCCGAGCGCGCGTAGCGACCGGGGCCGAAGGCGCGCGCGCTGAGGCGCTCGATCGCCGGCAGGTCGGCCTCGGTCAGGGGCTTGAGGGCGAGCGGAAGGTCGGCCATTCCCCGGCGGGTAACACCCGCTCCCGCCGGCGGCAAGACGCCTGACCCCGCGAGGCGTCCCATCCGTACCTACCAGTCCTCGCTGATGGTGCGCGCCTGCAGCACCTCGGCGAGCCTCGAGCGCGTCGCCGGCGTGGCGTCGGACGGAAGGCGGTCGACCGGGAAGAAATCGGCGTCGGCGATCTCGTGGTCGGGCGCGCGCGCGAGGCGGTCGAAGCGGCGCACGACGTAGCAGGCGACATGGTCGCGGCTGCCCCCGAGCCCGTTGCGGTAGAAGCCGTGCAGGGCCGGCCGCTCCGTGCAAACGATGCCGCCCTCCTCCCGCAACTCGCGCACCACCGCCGCCTCCGCCGACTCGCCCCGGTCGACCGCTCCGCCCGGGAGGTACCATCCCGCGAGGTAGGTGTGACGCACGAGGAAGACGCGGCGTCCCTCGAGCACGACCGCGCGGACGCCGAGCGTCACCGCCCGCGTCCACCAAAGGCGGTGGTGGAGGTGGGAAGCCTGGCGCATCAGCCAGGGTCGCGCATCGTCGAGGAGCATGGACCGAGCTTAACGCCGGCGCCGGCGCCGGGGAAGGGCGGCCTTCGCGACACGCCCCCGGACCCGGCCGGTCGTCGCGCGACATGATGGACACGCCGCCGCGCGGGCTATAATCCTGCCGACCAGCGGTGGGGCGATCGCCCGCCATGACATCCTCATCGGCGCGTCCCGATCGTTGGGGGACGCGGCTCATCGAGACGCGCGTGCCCTTCGTCCTGGCCCACCTTTCCGACGCCCACATCGGGCCGCTGCCGCACGCGCGGCGGCGCGACCTGATCGGCAAGCGCATCACCGGCTACATCAACTGGAAGCGCGGTCGCTGCGCCGCGCACGACATGGACGTGCTCGCCGCCCTGGTGACCGACCTGCTCGACCAGGTGCCGGACCACGTCGCGATGACCGGCGACATCCTGAACATCGGCCTGCCGGCGGAGTACCCCCTCGCGGCGGAATGGCTGGCGACGCTGGGGACGCCGGGCCGGGACGTCAGCTTCACCGCCGGCAACCACGACGCCTACACGCATGGGTCGCTGCCGACGCTGGCCCGCACCTTCGCGCCGTGGACGCGGGGCGACGCCGAAACCGCGCCCGGCTACCCCTACCTGAAGGTCCGCGACGGCGTGGCGCTGATCGGCCTGTGCTCGGGCGTTCCCCGCGCGCCGTTCATCGCGTCCGGACGCCTCGGCCACCTGCAACGCGAGCGCTGCGAGGCGATGCTCGCCGAGGCGGGCGCGCGCAAGCTGACGCGGGTGGTGATGTTGCACCATCCCCCGCGCATCGACGAGCCGACCGGCCACCTCGCGCGCGGCCTCAGCGACCACGGCGCCTTCGCCACCGTGATCCGGCGGGTGGGCGCGGAGCTGATCATCCACGGCCACAACCACAAGACGTCCGTCGAGCACACCCCCGGCCCGACCCGGCCCGTGCCGGTCGTCGGCGTCGCGTCCGCGTCGTGCGTGAAGGGTGCGGTGCGCCACCGCGCAGGGTACCACCTCTTCACCTTCGAGGGCGAGGGATGTGACGCAAGGATCGACGTCCGCGTCCGCGGCCTGTTGCCGAGCCTGCACGAGATCGGCGCGCTTGGCTCCCTGACCCTGTAGGGGCCATCGAGCGCTTGGGACACGCGAACACGGAAGGCACAGCCGCCGGCCGAGTGCCCGCGCGGGGGCGTCATGCCGGTCGCGGCTTGTCTCGGGCGGGGGCGTGGGCTAGCGTTTCCATCAAATCCTATATCCTCGAAGACGCGACCCGCGCCCGTTCGGAGCCTCACGCATGACCTCGTCCGCCGACAACCCGCGCCCGGTCGGCGCGTTCGACATCGGCGCCATCCTCGCCGAGCGGGAGCCGGACCGTTACGCCCTGCACACCGCGCACCTCAACGAGCAGATGGTGCGCGTGCTGCAAACGATCGGCTACGACGTCGGCTTCCGCGCCGGCCAGGGCCAATACTTGTTCGACCGCCGCGGCGACCGCTACCTGGACCTGCTGTCGGGATGGGGCGTGTTCGCGATCGGGCGCAACCACCCGGTCGTGCGCGACGCGCTGAAGGCGGTGCTCGGCTCCGACCTGCCGAACCTGGTCCAGATGGATGTGTCCGTGCTGTCGGGCGTGCTGGCGGAGCGGCTGCTCGCCCACACGCCCTGGCTCGACAAGGTGTTCTTCTCGAACTCCGGCGCCGAGGCGGTCGAGGCGGCGATCAAGTTCGCGCGCCGCACCACCGGACGATCCGAGATCGCCTACGCCGACCATGCCTTCCATGGCCTCAGCTACGGCGCCCTGTCGCTCACCGGGGACAAGATGTTCCGCGACGGGTTCGGCACCCTGTTGCCGGGCTGCATCGAGGTGCCCTTCGACGATCTCGCCGCGCTGGAGGAAACCCTGTCCACCAAGCAGATCGCCGCGTTCATCGTCGAGCCGATCCAGGGCAAGGGCGTCAACCTGCCCTCCGACGGCTACCTCGCCGGCGTGCAGGCGCTGTGCCGCAAGTACGGCACCTTGTTCGTCGCCGACGAGATCCAGACCGGGCTCGGGCGCACCGGCGCGTTCCTGGCCATCGAGCACTGGGGCGTCGAGCCGGACATGGTGCTGATCGCCAAGGCGCTCTCGGGCGGCCACGTGCCCGTGGGCGCCGTGCTCTGCCGCAAGCGCGTCTTCGAGAAGGTGTTCAGCCGCATGGACAAGGCGGTGGTGCACGGCTCGACCTTCTCCAAGAACGACATGGCCATGGCGGCCGGCCTGGCGACGCTGGAGGTCATCGAGGCTGAGCGGCTGGTGGAGAACGCCGCGCGGACGGGCGCCCGCCTGATGGCCTCGTTCCAGGACATGGCGGACCGTTACGAGTTCGTGAAGACCGTGCGCGGCAAGGGACTGATGATCGGCCTGGAGTTCGGCTCGCCGCGATCCCTCAAGCTGAAGGCGGCGTGGTCGCTGCTGGAGACGGCCAACGCCGGCCTGTTCAGCCAGATCATCACCATACCCGTGTTCAAGGACCACAAGATCGTGGTGCAGGTCGCCGGCCACGGCATGAACGTGGTGAAGCTGCTGCCGCCGCTCACCATCACCGACGTCGACTGCGACTGGATCGAGAGCGCCTTCGAGGATGTCATCGCCGACGCGCACAAGGTGCCCGGCGCCGTCTGGACGCTGGGCAAGACCCTGGCCGGCCACGCCATGAAGGCGCGCGCCGGCGCTTGAGGTTTGGAGGGGGCGCGCCCGAGCCCCGAAGGACGGACGCTGGCGGCGTCTACGCGCAGAAAGCCTGCCGCAGCCTCGACATCTGCGACTCCAGCGGATGCGGCGCTCCCATGCCGATCGCGTTCGGCGGGGGCTCGTCGATCAGCGTGTCCATGCGCGTTATGCGGTCCTGCAACCGCAGCGAGCCGGCGATCAGGGCCATCAGCGCGGGCGGCAAGCCGGGGGATGGCTCGTCGGCCGCCGGCTTCTGCCGCCAAGCGTTACGGGTCCGGCGCTTGTCGCCCACGACCTCGGCCTGCGTCATCTCGCCTTCGTTGACCGCGCGCTGCAGCAGGAGCCAGGAGGCGATCTGCATGAGCCGGGTCGTCAGCCGCATGCTTTCCGCGGCATAGGCGAGCGCGCCGGCGCGCTGCAGGGTCTTGGCCTCCTCGCGACCGACGCCGTCGAGGTAGGCGGCGGTTTCCTCGACGAGCGCCATGCCGTCGCGGAACAGGACCTTGAAGGAGGCGGAGGCGGCGAGCCTCTCGCCGAAGCGGATCGAATTGTCCCTGACATCCAACACGTCGTGACCCTGACTCATACCAACTCCGTACAACGAACGTTCGTTAACGGTACGACAGCAACCCTAGCGCCAATCCCGATCTGCCGCCGGCTCACGTTTGAGTAACCTTAACAACACTGTAGGACAATGCCATCCCCGATCGTCCGACGATGGCCTCCCCGCTGAAGATGGCGGTGGGAAAGCACCGGACCGCCCTCGAACCGTCGTCGGCGCCATCCGGGACGCACGAGCGCCCGTCGATGATCGGGTGTTCGATCCTGGAACGCGGCGCCGCCCGACGTGGGCACGCCATCCCGAAGCGGGACTCACGATTTGAAAAACGACGCGGCGCGGTCGGACGCCGCCAGCTTGGCGCGCTTGGCGACCTCCAACCGCTCGATCTCGGCCCGAAGGGCGGCCATCCGCTCGTCGAGTTCGCGGACGGACACGTCGTCCAACGGCTCACCCAGCACGTGCGCGCCCCCGCCCTTCGGACGCGGCTCGTCGTCGAACACCCCTCGTCCCATGGCGAAGTCCCCGTATCGGCCACGCGTCAGCCCAAATGCATTGCGCTGAACGGCGCGCGTCCTTATAGCTCGCGGTTTCCCCGTATTCGCAATCGTCGAGCGTCGCGCGCGATGGGCCGCCGTTTCGAGCACCGCGCCGACCAGTGGGACGCCCGGATGACGGGACACCCGGATCAAGAGACCGCAAGGTCGGGAGAGGACCCATGAACAACGCGCCGCTGATGCCGAAGGCCACGGCTGTATGGCTCGTCGAGAACACCTCCTTGACGTTCGATCAGATCGCCGACTTCTGCAAGCTGCACCCGCTCGAGGTCAAAGGCATCGCCGACGGCGAGGTCGCCGCCGGCATCAAGGGTCATGACCCGATCACGTCGGGCCAACTGACCCGCGAGGAGATCGCGAAGGCGGAGAAGACAGAGGGCCACCACCTCTCGCTCGCCGTCTCCAAGGTGCGGATGCCGGAGATCAAGCCCCGTCGCGGCGCGCGCTACACCCCGTTGTCGCGCCGGCAGGACAGGCCCAACGCGATCCTCTGGCTCGTCCGCAACCATCCGGAGCTGAAGGACGCGCAGATCATGCGCCTGGCCGGCACCACCAAGACGACGCTGGAGGCGATCCGCACCCGCACCCACTGGAACTCGGCCTCGCTCGCGCCGATGGATCCGGTGACGCTGGGCTTGTGCTCGCAGATCGACCTCGACTTCGAGGTCAACAGGGCGGCCAAGGAGCGCGGGCCGGTTCCGGTCGAGCGCGGCCAGACCCTCGTGCCGGCCGAGATCACGACCGGCCCGCGCGAGACGCACCAGCCGGACGGGCCGGTCTTCGCCGAAGCGCCGCAGCCCCGCGCGCCGGACGGCGAAACCGACCTCGACGTCGATTCGGTCTTCGCCAAGCTGAAGAGCGTGAAGCGCTGAGGGCCTGGCGGCCCGACGCGGCGACCGACATGTCGGCCGGTGTGGCGGCCGGCGGGCACCCGATACGGATCCCGCCGCGCCTTTATTCAAGCGTCCCACACGATCCGCCGCGCCGGCTTCAGCGCTCCTTAACCTAAGAGAACGATCCTCCAACCTCCCGAACCGGGAGGCTCGCGTGACCGTTCATGGATGATCTCCTCAACGACTTCCTGACGGAAACGTCCGAACACATCGAGGCGGCGAGTTCGCAGCTCATCCAGTTCGAGGGCGATCCCACCAATTCGGCGATCCTGGCGAGCATCTTCCGCCTCGTCCACACGATCAAGGGCACCTGCGGCTTCCTGGGGCTGAGCCGCCTCGAAGCCTTGACCCACGCCGCCGAGGCGGTGATGTCCGACCTGCGCGACGGCGCGGCGGCGACCCCCGCCCTCGTGACGCTGATCCTCGCCGCCGTCGATCGCGTCCGCGTCATCCTCTCCGAACTCGAGGCGAACGGGACGGAGCCGCGCGGCGACGACGCGGACCTGATCGAGGCCCTCAACGTCCACCGAGGCGACCTGGAAGCGCGAACGGACGTCGAACCGGCGATTCCCGCGGCGACCGTGCCGAAGCGGCCGCCCGCCGCCGCGCCGTCGACGGGCGAGGGCGACGCGCCCGTCGCGGGGCGCACGAAGCGCACGGAGTCGATCCGCGTCGACGTGACCGCGCTCGAACGCATCATGGTGCTCGTGTCCGAGCTGGTGCTGACGCGCAACCAGCTCCTCGAGATCAACCGCAAGCGGGAGGACGAATCCATCAAGGCGCCGATGCAGCGCCTGTCCTCCCTCACCAGCGACCTCCAGGATTCGGTGATGCGCGCCCGCATGCAGCCCTTGAGTCGGCTGTTCACCCGGTTGCCGCGCCTGGTGCGCGAACTCGCGGTGGAAACGCGCAAGAAGCTGACGCTGGTCGTCGACGGCGGCGAAACGGAACTCGATCGCCAGCTGATCGAGGTCATCCGCGACCCCCTGACCCATCTGCTGCGCAACGCCGCCGACCACGGGATCGAGCTGCCCGAGCGGCGTGCCGCCGCCGGCAAGCCGGACACCGGGACGATCCGCATCTCGGCGAGCCACGAGGCCGGCTACATCGCCGTCTCCATCGCCGATGACGGGCGCGGTCTCGACCTCGAGAAGATCAAGGCCAAGGCGCTGTCGCGCGGCCTCGTCGGCGTCGCCGACCTCGAGCACATGTCGGCCGAGTCCATCTACCGCTTCATCTTCGTGCCGGAATTCTCGACCGCCACGACCGTCACGAGCATCTCGGGACGGGGTGTGGGCCTCGACGTCGTGCGCGAGAACATCGAGACGATCGGCGGATCGATCACGGTGACCTCGACCCAGGGCAAGGGTACGAGCTTCAACCTGAAGATCCCCCTGACGCTCGCCATCGCGCCGGCCCTGATCGTCGAGGCGGGCTCGCATCGCTTCGCGCTCCCCCAGCAGTCCGTCATCGAGGCGATCGGTTTCGGCGAAGGGGCCAGCCACAAGGTGGAGCGGGTCGAGGGGGGCATGGTGCTCAGGCTGCGCGACAAGGTCCTGCCGCTGGTCGACCTCAGCGCGATCCTCAAGCTCGACCATGGCCCGGTCGCGATCGCCGACGTCCAGCTCGCCATCATCATGCGCTTCGGCTCGCACGCGTTCGGCATCGTCGTCGACGCGGTCGCCGACGTGCAGGAGATCGTGGTCAAGCCGCTCGGGGCGTCGTTGGCGCACCTCTACGTCTTCTCCGGCCACACGATCCTGGGCGACGGCTCGGTGGTGCTCATCCTCGACACCGTGGGTATCGCCAGGACGCTGGGACTGACCGAAGGGCTTGAACTCGGCGTCCAGCACGTACCCGAACGGTTCGTGCCGCCGCGCGAGAAGACCCGGCTGATCCTGTTCCGCGCGGGCGAGGGCGCCCTGAAGATGGTGCCCCTGTCGTTGATCTCGCGCATCGAGTCGGCGGCATCCGGCGCCATCACGGTCAGCGACGGCATGCTCGTCATGCAGCACCGGGGATTCCTGATGCCGCTCCTGCGGATCGGCGGCGTCGCGGCCGCCGACACGGGGTGCGAACGCCCGGTGCTGGTGCTCGGCATCGGCGGCGAGAGCGTCGGCCTGATCGTCGACGAGATCATCGACATCGTCGAGGACATCCTCGACATCGAGATCGCCAGCGCCACGCCGGGGACCATCGGCTCGGCGCGGGTCGGCGACAAAGTCGTCGAGATCATCGACATCTCGCATTTCGTGAAGCTGGCGCGTCCGGATGCCTTGGCGCGAGGCGTCGTCAACCGCTTCTCCGTCCTGCTCGTCGACGACAGGCTCTTCTTCAGGGACATGCTGTCGCCGATCCTGACGGCGGCGGGCTACCGGGTGACCACGGCGGCCTCCGGACGCGACGCGCTGTTCCTGCTGTTGAAGGGCGCCGTCTTCGACGCCATCGTCACCGACACCGACATGCCGGAGATGGACGGGTACACGCTCGCGCGCCAGATCAAGCAGGAGCCCCGGACCGCCGCGACCCCGATCATCGCGCTGGCCACCCACGCCGCGCCGATCATCAACGAGGCGGCGGCGACGGCCGGGATGTGCGGCGTCGTCGGCAAGTTCGACCGCCCGGGCCTCCTCGCCACCCTGCGGGCGAACCTCGACACGAAGATGCTCGGGACGCACACGTTGGAAGAGCGCGTCATCCGGGAGTTCGCGGCGTGAGCGGCGCGGCGCGCCCAATCCCCCCCATCGAGGCATCCCGTCCGGAGGCGTCGCGCCCCGAAGTGCCGCGGCCCGATACGGCGCGGCCGTCGCCCGCGAGCCGCTGCTTCACCATCGTGACCGACGGACGCACGTTCGGATTGCCGGTCGAGGCGATCCAGACCGTGTTCGAGATCGTCGCCGTCACGCCCGTGCCCCTGGCGCCGGTCACGGTGGTCGGCCTCGTCAACCTGCGCGGCAAGATCGTCACGGCCATCAGCCTGCGACGCCGGCTGCTGGGCGATGCCCACGCCGTCGAGACGTCCGTCCTCGCCGTCGGCATCGAGCACCGGGGCGAGAACTTCGCCTTGATCGTCGACGAGGTCGGCGACGTGATCATGCTCGACGGGGGGACGCGGATCGAGATCCCGCCGCACCTGGGGATCGCCGGCGCGAAGATCGCGGCCGTCCACCGCCTGGACGCCCTCATCCTGCCCGTGCTCGACCTGGACTGGGTCCTCGATTTCGGGTCGGACACGTGACCATAGCCGCCCACCAAGAGCCGGAACCGCCGATGAAACAGATCCTGATCGTCGATGACTCGCGGGTGATCCGCAAGGTCGCGCAACGCATCCTGGCGACGCTCGGCTTCCTGACGCGAGAGGCCGAGAACGGCCTCGAGGCCCTCAACGCCTGCCAGGCGATGATGCCGGACGCCATCCTGCTCGATTGGAACATGCCGGTCATGGACGGCATCACCTTCCTGGGCGAACTCCGCGAGCTCGACGGGGGCCTGGCGCCCAAGGTCGTGTTCTGCACGACGGAGAACGAGATGGCGCAGATCACACGGGCGATCCATGCCGGCGCCGACGAGTACATCATGAAACCGTTCGACAAGCAGATCATCGTGTCGAAGTTCGAGGAAGTCGGCCTCATCGCGTCCTAGGTATCGGCTCGAACGGTGCGCGGCGGTTCCCGAGAGCCGATGCGCCGACGAGTGTTCGCGATCGAACCGCATCCGCGACGCGGTCCGATACCGTGGGCCGAGCCGTCCCGGTTCTCAAGGCTGGCCCAACCTCGACGCGAACTCCCTTTGGCACATCCGTCGGCACCTCCCGCCGCGACCGGACGAATACAGGCCAGGCGCATGGACGACTTGAAACCGCTCCCTCCCCGACGACGCCCCGTCGCGTCGACGAGGGCGCCGCCGGCGCGGCCGCGGCTCGCCCCGACGCTCATCCTGATCGGAGCCTCGACGGGTGGACCCCAGGCCTTGATCGCGGTGATCAAGGACCTCGCCGGCGTCATCCCGCGCGTGCCCGTCTGCGTGAGCCTCCACATGCCGGCGGATCTCATGCCCGTCATGGCGGCGCACGTCGCCCGCGTCTGCAACGTGGTGGCGCACGTGGTCGTGCGTCCGATGCCCTTGACGGCCGGCATCGTGTACTTCGCGTCCGGCGACGTCCATTGCGGCTTCGAGCTGTCCGGCCCGGAGGTCAAGGTCGTCCCGGTCGAGGGATCCGCCGAGGACCTGTGCCGACCGGCGGTCGACATCATGTTCAACTCCGCCGCCGTCAGCCACGGTTCCCGCGCGCTCGGCATCGTCCTGTCCGGCATGGGCAAGGATGGCCTCAGCGGCGCCCGCGCGATCGTCGCGGCCGGCGGCTGCGTGCTGGTCCAGGACAAGGCGAGCTCGGCCGTCTGGGGCATGCCGGGGGTCATCGCCAAGGCCGACCTCGCATCCGCGATCCTCGACCCCAAAGGGCTGGCGGCCGACGTGATCCGCCGCCTGCAACCCGTCATGGGCGCGGCGTGAGCGCGGGCTTCGCGCGCCTCCAGCGCTTCCTGCGCGAGGCGTCCGGCCTGTCCCTCGACGACGACAAACGCTACCTCGTCGAGGATCGGCTGCGCTCCATCCTTCGCGACGCCAAGCTGAGCGGCCTGGATGACCTCAGCCGGTGCCTGCACGCGAACGCGCGGTCGGACCTCGCCCGGTCCGTGACGGAAGCCTTGACGATCAACGAGACGTCCTTCTTCCGCGACAAGACGCTGTTCCAAACCTTCGCGGACCACCTCCTGCCCCGGCTCGTCGCCGCCCGCGCCGACACTCGGCGCCTGCGCATCTGGTGCGCCGGCTGTTCGACCGGCCAGGAGCCCTACTCCATCGCCATGCTGATCGACGAGCAGGCGCGTCGGCTCCCCGGCTGGCACGTCGAGATTGTCGCCACAGACCTTTCGCGATCCGTCATCGAGGCGGCGAGGCAGGGGCGGTACAGCCAGTTCGAGGTGCAGCGCGGTCTTCCCGTCACGATGCTCCTGCGGCACTTCCACAGGAGCGGCGAGAACTGGCAGATCAACGACGACCTGCGGGGAAGGGTCGCCTTCTCCACGCTGAACCTCATGGAGGGCTTCAAGGATCTCGGACGTTTCGACATCATCTTCTGTCGGAACGTGCTGATCTACTTCGACGCGACGACCAAGGCGCGCGTACTCGGCAACCTGAGCGACGCCCTCGTGGATGACGGCGTCCTGGCGCTGGGTGGCGCCGAGCGCGTCGGGACGCTCTGCCACACGCTGAAGGTGGATGGCGATCGCCAATTCCTCTTCGCCAAGGACGCGCGATCCCCGGCGCCGCAGAGGTCCATGCCCTTCACGCCCCCGAACATCGCCACGCACGGTTCACGGATCGCCGCATCTGATAGGCGTCCCGCACCGCGCAGGCGTATCGATCCCCGTGCGCACACATGCGAACATAATGAGGTTGCCGGGACGGAACCCCTTGACCGTCGAGCGCTTGGCTTTGAAGACTAAATTCGGGCTGCTTCGTGACTTTTGCTAGTCAACGGGGCCGTCTCGGACTCAAAGTCGAAGGAGAAACAATGGACCGTACGACCCGAACCCTAACCGCGATCGTCGCCGTCGCCGCCACGATGGCGACGTCGATCGTGATCGCGCAGCCCGCCTCGGCCGCCCCGCGGCACCGGCTCGACGTTCACGTGGGACGGATGAGGCTCATCCCCGCGCACCTCAGGCCCGATTACGTCGGCATGCCGGGTTATTCCGGTGGCCCGCCCGGCTCGACGCCGTTCACGCTGCTCGAGTTCCCGAACAACGGCCTTCGGGGCAAGACGGGGTCCGGCCTCCTGCGCAACGGCGGTCTCCTCGGCACCGGCCTTCCGCTGTCGACCGGCGCCCTCAATGGCGTACCCGTGTTCGGCGATATCGGCCTCTGAGCCGACGCGGTCCCAGCGCCGGACAATGAAACGGCCACGTGGGCGGCATGCTCGCGTGGCCGTTATGTCCATGGGGCCGTTATGTCATGGGACCCGTCCGACGACGCGGGTCGCGGTCCCCGTGCGGCTCAGCCAGCCACCGCTTCCTTGGCGCGGCCGACGCGCTTGCGCTCGTTGGGGTCGAGGTACACCTTACGCAGGCGGATCGACTTCGGCGTCACTTCCACCAGCTCATCCTCCTCGATGTAGGCCAGCGCCTTCTCCAGGGTCATGCGGATGGGTGGGGTTAGGCGCACGGCCTCGTCCTTGCCGGCGGCGCGGATGTTGGTGAGCTGCTTGCCCTTGAGGACGTTGATTTCGAGATCGTTCTCCCGGCTGTGCTCGCCGATCACCATCCCGCGATAAACCTTGGTGCCGGGGTCGATCATCATCGGGCCGCGATCTTCCAGCTTCCACATCGCGTAGGCGACGCTCTCGCCCTGGTCGTTGGAGATCAGCACGCCGTTGCGGCGCCCGGCGATCTCGCCCTTGAAGGGCGCGTATTCGTGGAACAAGCGGTTCATGATCGCCGTGCCCTTGGTGTCGGTCAGCAACTCGCCCTGGTAGCCGATCAGGCCCCGGGTCGGCGCGTGGAAGACGAGGCGCTGCCGGTTGCCGCCGGAGGGCCGCATCTCGATCATGTCGGCCTTGCGCTCCGACATCTTCTGCACGACGACGCCGGAATGCTCCTCGTCGACGTCGATCACCACCTCCTCGATCGGCTCCAGCAACGCGCCATCGTCGCCTTTCTGGAACACCACCTTGGGGCGCGACACCCCCAGCTCGAACCCCTCGCGCCGCATGACCTCGATGAGGATTGACAGCTGCAGCTCGCCGCGTCCCGACACGATGTAGCCGTCCGAGCTCGAGTCGTCGGCGACTTTGAGCGCGACGTTGCCTTCCGCCTCCTTCATGAGGCGGGCACGGATGACGCGGGTGGTGACCTTGTCGCCCTCCGTGCCGGCGAGCGGCGAGTCGTTGACGAGGAAGGTCATGGACAGGGTCGGCGGGTCGATCGGTTGGGCCTGCAGCGGCTCGGTCACGTCGAGCGCGCAGAGCGTGTCGGCGACGTTGTACTTCTCCAAGCCGGCGATGGCCACGATGTCACCGGCTTCCGCCTCCTCGATCGGCGTGCGCTCGATGCCCCGGAACGCCAGGATCTTCGAGATCCGCCCCTGCTCGACGACCTTGCCCAGGCGGTCGAGCACCTTGACCGACTGGTTCGGCTTCACCGAGCCGGCGAAGATCCGTCCGGTGACGATGCGCCCGAGGTAAGGGTTCGCCTCCAGCAGCGTGCCGAGCATGCGGAAGCCGCCGGCCTCGTCGACCTTCGGCTCTGGCACATGCTTCAGGACGAGGTCGAACAGCGGCCCCATGCCGTCCTGCGGACCGTCGGGGTTCTCGGCCATCCAGCCCTGCTTGGCCGAGCCGTAAAGGATCGGGAAGTCGAGTTGCTCGTCGGTGGCGTCGAGCGCGGCGAACAAGTCGAACACCTCGTTGACGACCTCCGTCACGCGGGCGTCGGGCTTGTCGACCTTGTTGACCGCGACGATCGGCTTCAAGCCGATCTTGAGCGCCTTGCCGACGACGAACTTGGTCTGCGGCATCGGGCCTTCGGACGCGTCGACCAGCACGATGGCGCCGTCCACCATCGACAGGATGCGCTCGACCTCGCCGCCGAAGTCGGCGTGGCCGGGCGTGTCGACGATGTTGATCCGCGTCTCGCGCCAGGCGATGGAGGTCGCCTTCGCCATGATGGTGATGCCGCGCTCCTTCTCCAGGTCGTTCGAGTCCATCACGCGTTCGGCGACGCGCTGGTTGTCGCGGAAGGCGCCGGATTGTCGGAGCAGGCAGTCGACGAGCGTCGTCTTGCCGTGATCGACGTGAGCGATGATGGCGATGTTTCGCAGCTTCATGGGATCGGCCGTGGATGGGAGAAGGCGGTGCGCCGGGCTCGCGAGAGCGGCACCATCCCGCAGTGCGATAAGGCTCTATCCCATTCCCGCGCATTTGGAAACAGCGCGCGATTCACCGTCGTCCCGCTCACACGAGGTGCGAACTCCCCGAATCCGGTGGACGGCGCGGCCGCACGAGGCGGCGCGGCGGGCGGAAGAATGGTAGGCTGCCGCCATGAGCATGAAGCATGGAATCGACACGCGGGCGGTCGCCGCGTCACCCCGCAATGACGGTGCGACGGATGGCCCGCCGGCCGGGGCGATGCCCGCCACGGCGGCGTCCTTCGTGCACCTGCACGTCCATTCCTCCTTCTCGCTGCGGGAAGGCGCGATGTCGATTGGCAAGCTCATCACCTTCGCCGCCGCCGACGCCCAGCCGGCGCTCGCCATCACCGACAGCAACAACCTGTTCGGCGCCCTGGAATTCTCCGAGAAGGTGTCGAAGGCCGGCCTGCAGCCGATCATCGGCATCCAGCTGGCGGTCGACTTCGGCGACGGGGCGGCGCTCGCCTCGCGCGGGGCGGAGGACGAGGCCGGGCGCGCGCCCCTCGTCCTGCTCGCCAAGGACGAGGTCGGCTACGGCAACCTCATGCACCTCGCCTCCCGCGCGTTCCTCGATCCCACGCCCGGGGAACCGGCCCACGTTTCCCTCGCTCGCCTCCAGGGTCGCACCACCGGGCTGATCGCCCTGACCGGCGGTCCGCGAGGACCGCTCGACGCCTGCTACAACGCGGGGCGGCCCGAGGTCGCGCTCGGCCGGCTGGGTGAGCTGGAGCGGCTGTTCGACGGGCGGCTCTACGTGGAGCTTCAGCGCCATAACCTTGAGAAGGAGCGCGAGGTCGAGGGCGCGCTGATCGACCTCGCCTACGATCGCGGGCTGCCGCTGGTGGCGACCAACGAGCCCTATTTCGCCGCGCTCTCGGACTACGAGGCGCACGACACGCTGATCTGCATCGCCGAGGGCGCGGTGGTCGGCCAGTCCGAGCGGCGCCAGTTGTCCCCCGAGCACCGTTTCAAGACGCGCGCCGAGATGGGGGCGTTGTTCGCCGACCTGCCCGAGGCGCTCGACAGCACGGTGGAGATCGCCCGACGCTGTTCCCACCGTCCGCGCACGCGCAAGCCGATCCTGCCGGCCTTCACCTCCGGGGCGGCGTCCGACGAGGCGGCCGAACTCGTGCGCCAGGCGGAGGAGGGTTTGAAGCTGCGGCTCGCGGCGCGCGGCCTAGCGCCCGGCACGGACGAGCAGGTGTACCACGACCGGCTCGCCTTCGAGCTCGGCGTCATCACGGACATGAAGTTCCCCGGCTACTTCCTGATCGTCGCCGACTTCATCAAGTGGGCGAAGGACCAGGGGATCCCGGTCGGGCCGGGGCGCGGCTCCGGCGCCGGCTCGCTGGTCGCCTACGCCCTCACCATCACCGACCTCGACCCGCTGCGCTTCGGCCTGCTGTTCGAGCGCTTCCTCAATCCCGAGCGCGTGTCGATGCCGGACTTCGACATCGACTTCTGCCAGGACCGCCGCGACGAGGTGATCCGCTACGTGCGCGACCGCTACGGCGCCGACCGCGTCGCGCAGATCATCACCTTCGGCTCATTCCTGGCGCGCGGCGTGATGCGCAACGTCGGGCGGGCGCTGGAGATGCCGCTCGGCCAAGTCGACCGGCTCGCCAAGCTGGTGCCGCAGAACCCGGCCATGCCGGTCACGCTGCGCCAAGCGATCGACGGCGAGGCGCGGCTGCGCGAGGCGGCGGAGGCCGAGCCGAAGGTGGCGCGCCTGCTGGAAATCTCGCTGACGCTGGAGGGGCTGTACTCCAACGCTTCCACCCACGCCGCCGGCATCGTCATCGGCGACCGGCCGCTCGACGAACTGGTGCCGCTCTACCGCGATCCGAAATCCGACATGCCGGCCACCCAGTTCAACATGAAGTGGGTGGAACCGGCGGGACTGGTGAAGTTCGACTTCCTCGGCCTGAAGACGCTGACTACCCTGTCGACCGCCGTGAAGCTGCTGGCGAGCCGGGGCGTCCACGTGGACCTCGAGCAGATCCCGCTCGACGACGCCGCGACCTACCAGATGCTCGGGCGCGGCGAAACGGTCGGCGTGTTCCAGCTGGAATCGGCCGGTATGCGCAAGGCGCTCGTCGAGATGCGCGCCGACCGTTTCGAGGACATCATCGCGCTCGTCGCGCTCTACCGTCCCGGCCCGATGGCGAACATCCCGCGCTACTGCGCGGTGAAGCTCGGCGAGGAGGAGGCGGACTACCTCCACCCCAAGATCGCCGTGGTACTGAAGGAGACGTTCGGCGTCATCATCTACCAGGAACAGGTGATGCAGATCGCGCAGATCCTGTCCGGCTACTCGCTCGGCGAAGCCGACATGCTGCGCCGCGCGATGGGCAAGAAGATCAAGGCGGAGATGGACGCGCAGCGCGAGCGCTTCACCACCGGCGCGAAGAAGGGCGGCATCCCGGCCAAGCAGGCCACCGAGATCTTCGACCTGCTGGCGAAATTCGCCGACTACGGCTTCAACAAGAGCCACGCCGCCGCCTACGCGCTGATCGCCTACCAGACGGCCTGGTTCAAGGCGAACCATCCCGTCGACTTCCTCGCGGCGTCGATGACGCTCGACAAGGGCAACACCGACAAGCTGTCGGAATTCGCCAACGAGGCGCGCCGCCTCGGGATCACGCTCGAACCGCCCTCGGTGGTGCGCGGCGGCGTCGACTTCGGCGTGCGTCCAGCGCAAGGCGACGCGGGGGCGGACGGCGCAGGCAAGGGCGGCGCTGAAAAGGGCGCCACCGATCAGCCCGGCCTTTCCATCCTCTACGCGCTCTCGGCCATCAAGGGTGTCGGTGACGGACAAGCGCAGGGCATCGTCGCGGCGCGCGGCGCGAGCGGCTTCCGCGACCTCGGCGATTTCGCCAGCCGGCTCAACCCGCGCGACATCAACAAGCGGGTGCTGGACAGCTTGGTGGCGGCCGGCGCCTTCGACTGCCTTGACCCGGAACGCGCCAAGGTGTCGGCCGCCACCGACACGCTGCTGGCGGTCGCCAACCGCCGCGCACTCGAGCGGGCGGAGGGGCAGAGCGCGCTCTTCGCCGCCGACACGCCGGAAACGCTGGCCCTGCCGAAGGTGCCGGGCTGGTCGCAGGTCGAGCGGCTGCAGCGCGAGTTCAACGCGGTCGGCTTCTTCCTGTCGGGCCACCCGCTCGACGCCTATGCCGGCGTGCTCGCGCGCATGCGGGTTGGGCGCTGGAGCGAGTTCTGCCGCTCGGTGAAGGGGGGCACCTCGGCCGGGCGCCTCGCCGCCACCGTGCTCGACCGGGCCGAGCGTCGGACCCGTTCGGGGTCGAAGATGGGCATCGTCCAGCTATCCGACCAATCCGGCCAGTACGAGGCCATCCTGTTCGAGGAAGCGTTGAACCAGTTCCGCGACCTCCTGGTGAAGGGCGCCTCGCTGCTCGTCGGCATCCAGGCGCAGATGGAGGGCGAGGACGTGCGCGCGCGCATCGTGTCCGTCGAGGCGCTCGACGTCGCGGCGCAGCGCGTCCAGAAGGGCTTGCAGATCTTCGTGCGGACGCCGGAGGCCCTGCCCTCGCTGCAGAAGGTGCTCGGGGAGCGCGGGGAGGGCGAGGTGTCGATCGTCGCCATGACGCCCGACCGCGCCGAGGCGGAGATCAAGCTGCCCGGTCGCTATAGGATCTCGCCGCAGATCGCCGGGATGATCAAGGCCATCCCCGGCATCGTCGCGGTGGAGCACCTTTGAGGCGGGCTAAATCCCCTGGCCTTCGACGTCGAGCGTGAGTTTGTCGACGATCTTCTCGATCTCGGACTGGTGCGGGTAAACGGCGAGCGCGCGGCGGTAAACCTCCAGCGCCCGCTTGTCGAAGCCCGTCCGCTGCAGGATGGTGGCCATGCCCTCCAGCGCGCCGAAATGCCTCGGCTCGAGCTTCAGCACGTGTTCGACGTCGGCCATGGACCCGTCGAGGTCGCCGGCGAAGAAACGGACCGACGCGCGCTTGTTCCACGCCTCGGCCCATTGGGGTTGGAGCACGACGATACGGTCGAGCATCTCGAGCGCGAGCGGGTAGTTCTTCGCCTCGATCGCGTCGACGGCGCGCCGCATCAACAGGTTCGCCGTGTCGGAACCGGATCGCATCCAGATCGTCTCGATCAGCGAGGCCAACCCCTTGGCCTCGTCGGCGTCGCTCGACGACGCCAACTTCCCGTAAAGGTCGTCGAGCGTCTTGCGGCGACCGACGGCGAGCGGTGGCTTGGGTGCCATCGCCTCGCGGATGGCCGCCGCCCGCTCGGCCAGCGTCAGGACCTTCTTCCGCTCCGCCGATCGTCCGCCGGGTGACGCGCGTTTGCCCGAACCGTCCCGGTCGAGGCCAGCGGCACCAAAGTCCATGGGACCCGAGGGTTCGCCAGGTGCGAGCCTGCGCCCGAGACGCGGGAAACCACCCGGACCGGCATCGTCGCGATCGCCCGGCATGCCACCTTCGGGATCCACGCCTTCCGGATTGACCCGGCCCGCCTCGTCGGCGCCGCCGTCGAGGGAGGGACTTCGACCGGATCCCTCGATGTGGGTACCGGGCGGCATGCGGATCACGGGAAGCCCGGGGATCCGCAGGAACCCGCCCTGGTCAGGGTCACCCTGATCGGAGCCGCCTCCGTCGCCGGCGGTCGTACCGCCGTCGCTCGCCGCGAGCAAGGGCGCCGGCACCACCGCGACCGCAACCGCAACGAGGATACAGTGTCGCCATGCTGCCATGCCCACAAGCTAGGCCGGACACGCCAAAACGTCAAAGCGCTCGCGTGAAAGTGTTCGCGGGCGAAAGCGGTGCCCCACAGACCCGCGGCAAGTCGCCGGAACCGACCAGCGGCGCGGCGAGCCTCAGCCCTGACGCGCCTTGAAGCGCTTCTGCACCTTGTTGATGATGTAAACGCGGCCCTTGCGGCGAACCAACTGGTTCGACCGGTGTCGGCCTCGCAGGGACTTCAGGGAATTGCGCACTTTCATAACGACACCTTCGCACGACGGCTCGCACCGGCCGCCAGCCAGTGAAACAGGCAGCCCCTATGCGCCCATGCACGCGCGCAATCAAGTCGAATCGATCGCACGAGCCAGGTCGCGCGAGCAAGGCGACGGAAACGAGCCAAGCCGACCACGAACATGACGCAACCCGCAGGGTTCAGCCGCCGCGCCTCATGGGCCGGGACCTCGCGCCGCGTCGGCTCAGGTTCGTCGACGACGATCGGTCACGCACGGATCGGTCGCGCGGCGATCGTTCGCGCTTCCGTCCGGGGACCATGCTATCGGGTCACGACACCGAGCGCGCCCCGGTGGCGCGACCCTTGAAGCGGCGGTGCCGGAGACCCACGACGGATGACGCGGCGACCATACTACTCCGGTCCGATCTCGGACCACTTCGATGGCGCCCGCTTCTTCATCAACGGTGACCCGCCGGACAAGTCGCGGGCCGACTTGTTCAGGTTCATGACGCGTACGCCGCGAGCGGCCTGGCCAAAGCACCTCGCCAACCCGCCGGCCGCGCCCGTGGTCGCTACGGTGCCCGGTACGCGGCTGCGGATCACGACGATCGGTCACGCCAGCCACCTGATCCAGACCGGCGACCTCAACATCCTGGTCGATCCCGTCTGGTCGCAGCGGGCCAGCCCCTTCTCCTTCGCTGGACCCAAGCGCGTCCGCCAGCCCGGTTTGACGCTCGACGCCCTGCCAAGGATCGACGCGATCCTCATCACGCACAACCATTACGACCACCTCGACATCGCGACGCTCGAAACCCTACGCTCCAAGCACGCGTGCCGGATCATCGCGCCGCTCGGCAACGACACCGTGATCCAGGCCGCCGCGCCCACCCTGACCATCGAAACCTACGACTGGGACGACCGCGTCCCACTCGGGTCGACCGTCGCCGCGACGCTCGCGCCGTGTTACCATTGGTCCGCACGCGGGCTGGGCGACCGACGCATGGCGCTCTGGGCGGCCTTCGTCATCGAGGCGCCGGGCGGGGCGATCTACTACGTCGGCGACACCGCCTACCGCGACGGGGCGATCTTCAAGGCCGTCTCGAAGCGTTTCGGTCGCCCCCGCCTGGCCGTGTTGCCGGTGGGCGCCTACGAGCCGCGCTGGTTCATGCGCGACCAGCACGTCGACCCGGCGGAGAGCGTGCGGATCTTCGGGGATTGCGGCGCCCACTACGCGCTCGGCCATCATTGGGGGACGTTCCAATTGACGGCGGAGGCGATCGACGAGCCGCCCGGGCGCCTCGCCGCCGCGCTCGCGGCGGCCGGCTTGCCGCCGGACCGTTTTCGCGTGCAGGACCCTGGTCAAGCCTTCGAGGTTCCTTCCATCCCCGAGGAGGCCCCGGACCGATGAGGTTTCCGAGCTGTGAGCCCGAGACCCAGCATGGCTCGAGGAACCCGACTCGGGGACCTTGACCCGGTCCGAGGAATGCGGTGGAACCGATCGCTGCCACCCGACCTCGCGCCGACGCGCCCTCGACACGTCAGCATCACGAAAGCCTTCAGCATGGCGCGACGCCCCATCAACGCCCTGAAATTATCGACCATCATCGCGGTGTCGATCCTCGTCGGTACCGAGGTCGTCGGCGCGTCCTGGGCGGCCGGCTGGGCCATCGGCGGCATCATGCAGCTCCCCCACGTCGTCAGCCGCAGCCTGGAGGTTTTCTTCGGCGCCGTGGGCTTCGTGCTCTTGTTCTTCTTCATGCGCACCGCCTTGCGGCACGAACCGATCAGGGACTGATCGTCCCGGCGGATCGCCGAAGGCCCCATCCGTCCCGACGCCATTCCATTACCGCGTCAGCAGGCCCACATGTACCACCCCGGGATAAGCCGGCGTCCATGCGGCCGCGCGCTGGTGCGGGAAGAAGTCCGGGCCGACGCGTGGCCCGAGACCATCTGCCCCTCGCGCCAACGATTTGGAATTGCTAAAGACCGTGAAATCGGGCAAGACTGTTTTGTCAGGCTAGGTTGACAGTCCGCGAGATTGACAATCGCTCCTTAGCCATCGAGAGCAAGGTATCTGATGAGTTACCGACGCCACTTCACCGACGCCATCGGCAGGCTGGAAGCCGAGCGCCGTTATCGTGTCTTCGCAGACCTGGAACGGGATGCCGAAGCTTATCCCACGGCACGCTGGCATCGCGGCGGCGACGCCGTCGAAGACGTCACCATCTGGTGCTCGAACGACTACCTCGGCATGGGCCGTCACCCCGACGTGATCCGGGCCATGACGGAAACCGCCATGAAGCACGGTGTCGGCGCGGGCGGCACGCGCAACATCGCCGGGACGAGCCATCCCCTCGTGAAGCTGGAGGCCGAACTCGCCGACCTTCACGGCAAGGACGGCGCGCTGGTGTTCACGTCGGGCTGGGTGTCGAACCTCGCCGCGATCTCCACCATCGCCGACCTGATCCCGGACTGCTTGATCCTGTCGGACGCGCTGAACCACAATTCGATGATCGAGGGCGTGCGGCGGTCGGCGGCTCAGCGCTTGATCTTCCGCCACAACGACGTGAAGCACCTGGAGGAGTTGCTGCGTGCGGCCGGCCCGGAGCGCAACAAGCTCATCGTCTTCGAGAGCTTGTACTCGATGGATGGCGACATCGCCCCGATCCGGGAGATCGTCGACCTCGCCGAGGCGTACAACGCCATGACGTACATGGACGAGGTCCACGCGGTCGGCCTCTACGGCGAGCACGGCGGCGGCATCGCCGACCGCGAGGGCCTCATGGACCGTATCGACGTCATCGAAGGGACGCTCGCCAAAGGCTTCGGGACGCTCGGTGGCTACATCGCGGCGGACAACGCGATCATCGACGCGGTCCGCTCCTACGCGCCGTCCTTCATCTTCACCACCGCGCTGCCGCCGCCCATCGCCGCGGCCGCGAGCGAGGCCGTGCGCATCCTGAAGCGTGACAACGCGCTTCGTGCCAAGCACCAGCGCCAAGCCATGCTGACGAAGCACGCCCTGTTGGCGGCCGGCCTGCCGGTGATGGCGAATCCTTCGCATATCGTGCCCGTCCTGGTCGGGGACGCGGAACTGTGCAAGGCGGCGTCGGATATGCTCCTCGATCGCCACAACATCTACATCCAGCCGATCAACTACCCGACGGTCGCGAAGGGCACCGAGCGCCTGCGCATCACACCGACACCCTTCCACACCGACGCGCACGTCGCCGAACTCGTCGACGCGCTGGTGGACGTATGGAAAGCGCTCGGCCTCGCGTTCGAGGAACCGAAGATCGTCAAGCTGCGCCCGCTCGCGCGACAGGAGAAGGGGGAGGCTTGCTCTTTCCCCGAGTTCAAGCGCGCGGCGGAGTGAGGTCGCGTCACCGGTTCGAATGGGTCGATGCGAAAAGGGCGCCCCGGCCGGGGCGCCCTTTTTCTTGGGTGTCGGTCACGCGGTTGGGTTTGATCGCCCGTTTCCGCTCACCGCTGCATTTGCATGAGTTGGTCCATGGGCATGGTTGT
>CAXSDP010000023.1:0-51219 GCA_964235705.1 uncultured Beijerinckiaceae bacterium
AGCGCGTCGGGGTGCGCGGCCTTGATGCCGAGGTACTGCGCCATCATCGGCGAGGGTTTGGAGGTCTCGCCGGACACCGGCTCCGCAGCCCCGCGCGACTTGGATGGAGGATCGTCTTGGACGAAGGACGCCTGATCGCGGTCGGTTCTACGCATAGCCGATCATAGGAAAGATCAGGGCGAAGACGTCAATGGACCGATTACGGTCATCCACGATCGACCTTATAGTCAGGCTTTGATGCTCGGGGCTTAGCAAGAATCTAAACTTACAGTGATCGCGTAGAAATTGCCGAATAGATGCCGCGCATTGCCTTGGCAGGTCAACACGTCGACGGCGTTCTTCTGCCAATCGTAAGGTCGCGAAGATGGCGGCGTGGCCAACATCTTCCCTGCCTGCCCAGAAGAGTCATAAACGATGCCTTTCGAAAAATCGAGGAAACCTCCGGTCAACCTGAAGGCCATGAATGAGGATGAGAAGACACCGTTGGAGCGTTTGGGTATGGCGCCTGCCCTTACCGCCTCAACCTCGTTCTTCAAAACCGATCCGTAACTCACAATGGCGACGAGGTCGCCGCACTTCAGTCCAACGAAAGCGATCGCCGCACCTATTGGCAGAACGGTGAAGTAGCGCAGCGCGTCACACCACTGCATTCGATATAGTCTGACTGACATGGTACATAAGAGCCAGATCGGCACCCCTATCACCCACGCGCCAAGCACAATGATCGGCACGACCATCAGGCACAGCATCAGCACAAGAGAGTCATTCCACTCGAATAACGGCACGAGAAGAAGCAAGCTGATAAGCCATGCGACAATGACGGGACGCCTTAGTACCCAAAACATTTTATTCTTTGAAATATGTGTTAACATTTATTTCTTCATGATCCTGCGTTATACAATTATGACGCAGTTGAAGCGATCCCGACTAAGCGCCATCCCGGCTTCGATATGATCTTCTAACGCGGATGCCTCCTGGGTCGCGCTCGGCAGCAGCCAACTATCTAGCTTCGTCACACCGTGACCTGCGCCCCCAGCTCCACCACCCGATCCGATGGGATCGCGAAGAAGTCGGTGGCGTTGGCCGCCTGCTTCGACAGGGCCACGAACAAATTATCCTGCCACAGCGGCATGCCGGAATTGGGCGAGGTCTTGATGGTGCGGCGACCGAGGAAGAACGAGGTCGTCATGATGTCGAACTTCAGGCCGGACTTGCGCAGGGTGGCGAGCGCGGCCGGGATGCGCGGGCTCTCCATGTAGCCGTAGTGCAGCACGACCTTCGTGAAGTCGGCCGACACCTTCTCGATCTCGTAGCGCTTGGCCACCGGCACGCGCGGCGTCACCTCCGTCTTCACCGACATGATCAGCACGCGCTCGTGCAGCACCTTGTTGTGCTTCAGGTTGTGCATCAGCGAGGAGGGGGCGGTGTCGGGATGGTTGGTCAGGAAGATCGCGGTGCCGGCGACCCGCTGCGGCTTCGACTTCTCCAGCATGCGGATCAGGTCGAGCGTGGGGATCGAGTCGCGCTGCGTCTTGCGCACCAGCAGCTTGTTGCCGCGCACCCAGGTCCACATCACGATCATCGAGCAGGAGGCGAGCAGCAGCGGCACCCAGCCGCCCTGCACCACCTTGACGAGGTTGGCGGCGAGGAAGGCGACGTCGACGGCGAGGAAGGTGCCGGTGAAGGCCGCCGCCGCCCACAGCGGCCAGTGCCACAGCTTCCACACCACGACGAAGGAGATCAGCGTGGTCACCACCATCGTGCCGGTGACGGCGATGCCGTAGGCCGACGCCAGCGCCGACGAACTCTTGAACAGCAGCACCAACGCCAGCACGCCGATCAGCAGCATGCGGTTGACGCGGGGGATGAAGATCTGCCCCTCCAGAGTCTCGGAGGTGTGCAGGATGAGCATGCGCGGCAGCAGGCCGAGCTGGATCGCCTGGCGGGCCAGCGAGAAGGCGCCGGTGATGACCGCCTGGCTGGCGACCACGGTGGCGACCGTCGACAGGATCACCAGCGGCAGCAGCGCCCAGGACGGCGCCAGCAGGAAGAACGGGTTCTCGACCGTCTTGGGGTTGGCGAGCACCAGGGCGCCCTGCCCGAGGTAGTTGCAGATGAGGGCCGGCAGCACGAAGCCCAGCCACGCCGCCTGGATGGGGAAGCGGCCGAAGTGCCCCATGTCGGCGTAGAGCGCCTCCGCGCCGGTCACCGACAGGAACACCGAGCCCAGCACCACGAAGCCGAGGAAGCCGTGGCCGAACAGGAAGGCGAGGCCGTGCAGCGGGTTGAACGCGTGGAAAATGCGCGGCGCGTCGCCGATGTGCGCCAAGCCGAGCGCGGCGATCACGACGAAGAAGACGAGCATCACCGGCCCGAAGAAGCTGGCGACGCGCGCCGTGCCGCCCTGCTGGAAGAAGAACAGCGTGACGAGGATCAGCACCGTCAGCGGCAGCACGTAGGCGTCGAAGATCGGCGTGACGAGGTCGAGCCCTTCCAAGGCCGACAGCACGGAGATGGCCGGGGTGATGATCGCGTCGCCGGAGAACAGGGCCGCGCCGGCCACGCCGAAGAAGAACACGAGGACGGAGGAGCGTTTCAGCGCCTGCTGCGCCAAGGCCATCAGGGACAGCGTGCCGCCCTCTCCCTTGTTGTCGGCGCGCATCAGGAACAGGACGTATTTGGCGGTGACGGTGAAGAACAGCGCCCACACGAGCAGCGACACCGTGCCGATGACCGCCTCGTCGGTGAGGCCGACCGCCCTGGAATGGGCGAGCGACTCGCGCAGGGCGTAGAGCGGGCTCGTCCCGATGTCGCCGTAGACGACGCCGATGGAGGCGACGGCGAGTCCGAGGGCGCTCGCGTGCTTGTGCGGCGTGGCGTCGGGGGACGCGGCGGCACCCGGGGTCGTGGCGGCGCCTGGGGTCGATAGGGCGGCAGCGGCACCCGGCGTGGACGGGATCGGCGCCGGCGCGCTCGCCGCCGGGTCGGTCGGCGTGGACACCCTCGCGGGCGATGCGAGGTCGGCCGACGCGCCCACGGGCTCGCCGGCCGCGGGCTTGCCTTCGGCCGGCGTCGCGTCGTGCGACGACAGCACCTGGGAGGAGGGTCCCTGCGGCGAGGCGCCTCGCGGCGACGGCGCGGGAGATGCCGCCTCCCCAGGGGTCGTCTCTCGCACCGTGTCCCGCGACATCCAAGGATTCCCTGGCGAGCGCGCCCGAAGGCGCGTCGCCGATTGCACGTCGCTCTATAGCCAATCCGGCGAACAACGAGAAGCCCGGGGCCGGACAGGTGGGCGAAGGGGCCGGCTGCCGCCGATTCCTTGCAACCTTAGCCGTGACTCGCGTCTTTCCTCCTCGCCAATGCCTAAGCTGGGAGGCTTCCCTTGTCACTCATCCTGCTCATCCTGATCATCGTGCTGCTGTTCGGCGGGGGCGGCTATTACGGCCACCGGGCCGGCTATTACGGCGGTGGCGGCATCGGCATCGTGGGCATCGTCGTCATCGTGCTGGTCGTGCTCGTCCTGTTCGGTCATCGCGGCATCGGCATCTGAACCGGACGCGGGGCATCCGAGGGGCGAGGCCGACGCGGACCTGGCCCAGATCGGCGCGGTGTCGCACGCGGATTGCGCGCGGGACGGAATGGATCTAGCTAAGTCCTCCCGCGACGCCCCCGGTGCGAAAGACCCATGAGCAAGTTCCTCGAAGAACGCGTCCTGAGCGTCCATCACTGGACGGATAGCCTCTTCAGCTTCCGCACCACGCGCGACCCCTCGTTCCGCTTCCGCAGCGGCGAGTTCACGATGATCGGCATCCCCGTCGACGGCAAGCCGTTGCTGCGCGCCTACAGCGTCGCCAGCGCCAACTACGAGGACGAGCTCGAGTTCTTCTCGATCAAGGTCGCCGACGGACCCCTGACCTCGCGCCTCCAGCACCTGAAGGCGGGCGACCCCGTGATGGTGAGCCGCAAGCCCACCGGCACCCTGGTCCTCGACAACCTCGCGCCGGGCAAGCACCTGTACCTGCTCGGCACCGGCACCGGACTCGCGCCGTTCCTGTCCATCATCAAGGACCCGGAAACCTACGAGCGCTTCGCCAAGGTGATCGTGGTGCACGGGGTGCGCTTCAGCAAGGACCTGGCCTACGGCGAGATCATCTCCGACATCCTGCCCAAGGACGAGTTCCTGGGCGAACTGGTGTCGGAGCAGCTCATCTACTACCCCACCGTGACGCGCGAGCCGTTCCGCAACACCGGCCGCATCACGGCGCTGATGGAGAGCGGCAAGCTGGCCGCCGACATCGGCCTGCCGCCGATGACCGCCGCCGATGACCGCTTCATGCTCTGCGGCAGCCCCCAGATGATCGCCGACGTCCGCGACTGGCTCGACGCCCAGGGCTACGTGGAGGGCAACCATGGCGAGCAAGGACAATTCGTGATCGAGAAGGCCTTCGTCGACAAGTAGCGCGCGCGACGAAGGACCGGGGGCGCGCCCCCGAACGATCCGCGTCGCCGGGCATTCCCTTCGCGCCCACGCTTCGGAGGATCAAGCCATGCTCGAGAACGTCCCGGCCGCGATCGGCCACGCGCTGGGGTCCATCCGCCCCGGCCTCGGCAAGCTCACCTACGCCCACGCCGACCTCGCCGCCCCCGAAACGATCCGCGTGACGAGCGAGGCCTTCACCGACGGCGGCGCGATCCCCGCCCGCTTCACCGGCGATGGCGCCAAGGTGTCGCCGCCGCTGCGCTTCGAGGCGCTGCCGGCCGGTGCCGTGTCCCTCGCGCTCGTCGTCGAGGACGCCGACAGCCCGACGCCGGCGCCGCTCTGCCACGCCCTCGCCTGGGGCATCGCCGCGAGCGAGGGCACAGGCTTCCACGAGGCGGCGCTCGACACCGACGCGATGCCGACCACGCGCGGCGGCGCGTCCGTCGGCAAGAATTCGTTCCTGTCGTCGGGCTGGCTGCCGCCCGACCCGCCGACCGGCCACGGCCCGCACCGCTACGCCTTCCAGGTCTACGCGCTGGACCGCGAGCCCGACCTCGCCGCCGGCGCGGGACGCGGCGCGGTGGTCGACGCGCTGAAGGGCCACGTGCTGGCGAAGGGCCTGCTGATCGGCACCTACGAGCGGGTCGGCTGATCAAACCAGCCGGCGACGCCCCGATGTCGGCCGTGGCCGACATCGGGGGAGGGGCGGCCTCATCGAGCGCTGACACGCAGCTGTGCCTTTGTCGGCGAACCCCGACACCGGGCCGCGACCATGTCAGGGAACGTCGACACCGAACCGTGACCATGTCAGCGAACGGCGACATCGATCGCGATGTGCGATGGATGACGCGCACAGCGTGAGGGGTCCGCCGACGACGGGCGAAGGATCGCCCCGCCGCGTGCGAAACGCAAGCCCGACGGCGCCCCCCCGCTTTACACCTTCGCACCTGCGGCGGGCGGAGGGTGTGTGCGGTCAACCCGCCCCGACGCCGGCGACACGCGGAGACAGGTTTGGCCGGCGGGACGCGTCGATGTGCGATCGCCAAATGGGCAACTCGGCGGGCGGCGAGGTCGGCCCGGCCCCGCCCTTGCAGGGCGCCGCTGTGAACCCGGAGCCCAGGCGTCGAGGACACCCGTGACGCCCGCCCACCGCGAAGGGCCCTTCTCCCGATAACCCCGCGGCCGACCGGGTCGTGGCGCATCGAATGTCATCCGGCCAACGACGGAATTGTCAATCGAGCCACGACCCACCACCGCCGACCGCCGTCGCTTGTCACGGCGCGCGAACGCCTTTACGTCTATTCCATGGTTTTCGGGGAAGGCCGACGCGCCCTCCACCATGGGGGCGGGGCTTCGACGAGGCACCGATCTTGCACCAGCCCGCGAACGGGTCGGCTCGGGGCGGCTGATCGGCGGCGCCGGTCGATCCGCTCCGTGGACGGGCATAACCCGTGATCGGGCACACTCCGTGATCGGGCCCAGGTGGGGGCGCCCGGCACGGGTGGGTCGTGGCGCGCGGTCGAATTCGAGGGGAACGGGAATGCTTAGGACCAATCTTGCGATCGCGACCGTGCTGCTGTGCGGCGTGCAAGGCGCCCACGCGGCGGACGTGAAGCTCGCCATCGTCGGCCCCATCACCGGCCAGAACGCGGCCTTCTTCGCGCAGATGAAGCAGGGCGCCGAGGGCGCGGCGGCGGCACTCAACAAGGCCGGCGGCATCAACGGCCAGCACGTCGTGCTCGACCTCGAGGACGACGCCTGCGACCCGAAGCAGGCGGTGGCGGTCGCCAACAAGATCGCGAGCGCCAACACGCCCGGCGTCATCGGCCACTTCTGCTCCTCCTCCTCCATCCCGGCCTCGGAGGTTTATTCCGAATCCTCCATCCCGATGATCAGCCCCGGCTCGACCAACCCGACCCTCACCGACCGCGGCCTGCCGGACGTGTTCCGCACCTGCGGCCGCGACGACGAGCAATCCGCCATCGCCGCCGCCGCGATCCTCAAGCTCAAGCCCGGCGCCAAGGTCGCCGTGGTCGACGACCGTTCCACCTACGGCAAGGGCCTCGCCGACGGCGTGCGCACCTACCTGACCGGGCACGGCACGAAGCCGACGGTCGACGACAGCGTCACCGCCGGGCAGAAGGACTACTCGACGCTGATCTCCCGCCTCAAGGCGGCCGGCGTGACGGTGGTGTTCTACGGCGGCTACTTCCCCGAGGCCGGCCTGATCGTCCGCCAGGCGAAGGAGCAGGGCCTCAACGCCACCTTCATGGGCGGCGACGGGATCGCCACCACCGAGTTCGCCGGCGTGGCGGGACCCGCCGCCAACGGCGTGCTGATGACCTTCTACCCCGACCCGCGCGACAACCCGGCCGCCGCGCCCATCGTCAAGGCGTTCCGCGACAAGCACTACGAGCCGGAAGGCTTCACGCTCTACACCTACGCCGCCATCCAGGCCTACGCGCAGGCCGCCGGCCGCGCCAAGAGCACCGACGGCACCAAGGTTTCGGCCGAGCTGCACAAGGGCAAGTACGACACGGTGCTCGGCACCGTCTCCTTCAACGCCAAGGGCGACCCCAGCGGCGAGCCGTTCATCATCTACACCTGGAAGGACGGCAAGTACGCCCCCCTGAAGTAGCGGCGCGTCCGACGTAGCGACGGGGCCGGTTCCGGCCCCGCGACCGCGACGAGCGTCTTCCGGGGTGTGCGCCATGGCCTACTTCCTCCAGCAAACCATCAACGGACTGACGCTCGGGTCGATCTACGGCCTGATCGCGCTCGGTTACACGATGGTTTACGGGATCATCGGCATGATCAACTTCGCCCACGGCGAGGTTTACATGATCGGCGCCTTCGTGTCGGTGATGGCGTTCACGGCGCTCGGGCTGCTGGGCATCTCCTGGGCGCCGCTCGCCATCGTCCTGGTGCTGCCGGCGGCGGTGCTGTTCACGTCGGCCTACGGCTGGACGATCGAGCGGCTGGCCTACCGGCCGTTGCGCGGCTCGACCCGCCTCGCACCGCTGATCTCGGCGATCGGCGTCTCGATCTTCCTGCAGAACTACGTGCAGCTCCTCCAGGGCGCCGGCCTGCGGACGTTGCCGCCGGTCCTCACCGGCAGCTTCACCCTGATGGAGGAGGACGGCTTCGCGGTCCAGGTTTCGACGATCCAGGTCGCGGTGGTGGTGGTGAGCGCGGCCCTGATGGTGCTGCTGACCTTCGTCGTGCAGGCGACGCCGCTCGGGCGGGCGCAGCGCGCCTGCGAGCAGGACATGACGATGGCCGGCATGCTCGGCATCGACGTCGACCGCACGATCTCGCTGACCTTCGTGATGGGCGCGGCGCTGGCCGCCGGGGCGGGGCTGACGGAAACGCTGTACTACGGCTCGGTCGACTTCTTCATCGGCTTCCTCGCCGGGGTGAAGGCCTTCACGGCGGCGGTGCTGGGCGGCATCGGCTCCATCCCCGGCGCCATGCTCGGCGGCCTGGTGATCGGCCTGATCGAGGCGTATTGGGGCGGCTACGTGTCGGGCGCCTACAAGGACGTGTCCGTCTTCGCGGTGCTGATCATCGTGCTGATCGCCAGGCCGACCGGCCTGCTCGGCCGGCCCGACCTCCAGAAGGTGTGAGCGGGCGCGTGGTCACGATGCCCCAAACGTCCCGGAAGCGAACGTCCGTGAGGCAAGCGTCACCCGGGCCAATGTCACCCGGGCAAGCGTCACCGGGGCGGGCGTCACTCGGGCGGGCGTCCCTGGGGCGGGCCTGCCTCGCCGGCGGCGTGGCCCTGGTGCTGGCGATCCCCTTCGTCGGCGTGCGCCTCGACACCGTCGACGGGCGGAACGCGCTGACCGTCCACCCGCTGGCGGTCGCCTTGGCGGTCCTCGCCGTCTTCGCCGGCCGGCTCCTGTTCGAGGCGCTGTCGTCGCTGCGCGCGGTGCGCCAGGCGAGGCGGCAGGCCGCCGCGATCCCCCGCGCGGGCGACGGCGCGGCGATCGTCCCGCCCTCCCGGCGCCGGATGACCGGGCGCGTCATTGGCCAGGCGATCGGCCTCGCCGCCATCGCCTTCGCGCTCGCCTTCCCGTTCACGCCGCTGGCGACGCGCTACACGCTCGACCTCGGGGCCACCTTCCTCACCTACGTGATGCTCGGCTGGGGGCTGAACATCGTGGTCGGCCTCGCCGGCCTGCTCGACCTCGGCTACGTCGCCTTCTACGCCGCCGGCGCCTACACGTTCGGCATCCTGTCGACCAGCCTCGGCTTCGGCTTCTGGGAAGCGCTGCCGCTGTCGGGCCTGGTGGCCGGCACGCTCGGCGTGCTCCTCGGCTTCCCCGTGCTGCGCCTCAAGGGCGACTACCTCGCGATCGTGACGCTGGGGTTCGGCGAGATCATCCGCATCGTCATCATCAACTGGTACCAACTGACCGGCGGCCCCAACGGCATCATCGGCATCGGCCGGCCGACCTTCTTCGGCGTGCCCTTCCTGCCCGCGCCCAAGGGCGGGGGCACGACCTTCGCCCACCTCCTCGGCATCCCGTTCTCGCCGCTCCACCGGGTGGCGTGGCTCTACCTCGTGATCCTGGCGCTGACGCTGGCGACGCTGGCCCTGACGATCCGCCTGCGGCGCCTGCCGATCGGGCGGGCGTGGGAAGCGCTGCGCGAGGACGAGATCGCCTGCCGGGCGGTCGGGCTCGACCCCACCGCCATCAAGCTCACCGCCTTCGCGCTCGGCGCGACGATCGGCGGCCTCGCCGGCTGCTTCTTCGCCGCGCACCAGGATTTCATCTCGCCGGAAAGCTTCACCTTCGCCGAGAGCGCACTGATCCTGGCCGTGGTCGTGCTCGGCGGTGGCAGCCAGCTCGGCATCGCGGTCGCCGCCGCCGTGCTGATCGGCGTGCCGGAACTCGGCCGCAGCTTCGAGCAGTACCGCCTGCTGATGTTCGGCACGGTCATGGTGCTGGTGATGGTGTGGCGACCGAGCGGCTTCACGGCCGGCCGCGTGCCCTCGCTCAGGGCCAAGGTGGGGGACGTGACCGTGCCCCCGCGCGAGGCGGCGCGAGAGGTTCCCGTGGGGACGCCCACGTGAGCCTCGACCTGGCGCCCCACGCCGGCCCCAACGTCGCCCCGGACGTGACCGCCGTCCCGCCCCGCGCGGCGCTGATCGCCAGCGGCCTGACGATGCGCTTCGGCGGCCTCCTCGCCGTGTCCGGCCTCGACCTGGTGGCGGAAACGGGGCGGGTGACGGCGCTGATCGGCCCCAACGGCGCCGGCAAGACCACCGCCTTCAACTGCATGACCGGCTTCTACCGGCCGAGCGCCGGTACCGTCGCCATCCGCGAGCCGGACGGGGGGAGCCGCCGCATCGACACCCTGCCCGGCCACCGCGTGGTGAGCGAGGCCGGCGTCGTCCGCACCTTCCAGAACACCCGGCTGTTCGCCGGCATGACGGCGCTGGAGAACCTCCTCGTCGCCCAGCACCGGGCGCTGAGCCGGTCGGGGTGGCTCCAGCTCCAGGGGCTGTTCGGCCTGCCGGCCTTCCGCCGCGCCGAGCGGGCGGCGGTGGCCAAGGCGATGCACTGGCTGGGGCGCATGGGCCTGGCCGCGCGCGCCAACGACGTCGCCGGCGCGCTCCCCTACGGCCTCCAGCGCCGCCTGGAGATCGCGCGCGCGATGTGCCTCGATCCGCGCTTCCTGTGCCTCGACGAGCCGGCCGCCGGCCTCAACCCGCGCGAGTCCGCGACGCTGGAAGCCGATTTGCGCAGCCTCACCCGCGAGGACGGCGTCGGCGTGCTGCTCATCGAGCACGACATGAGCGTCGTGATGGGCGTGTCGGACCGCATCGTCGTGCTCGATCGCGGCAAGAGGATCGCCGAGGGCCTGCCCAAGGAGGTCCGCGAGGATCCCAACGTCGTTGCCGCCTACCTCGGCGAGCCGGCCGGCGCCGCGCCGCCGCGCCGGCGGGTCGCCGAGGGCGGCGGTGGCGTCGCGGCCGCGCGCCCACCCATGCTGGACTGCCGCCGCCTCAGCTCGGGCTACGGCGCGGTGGCGGTGCTGCACGAGGTCGACCTCCACGTGGGCGCCGGCGAGATCGTGGCGCTGCTGGGGGCGAACGGCGCCGGCAAGTCGACGCTGCTGCGCACCCTGTTCGGCGCGCCGCGCGCCACGGGGGGCGAGATCCTCCTCGCGGGCGAGCCGATCGGCCGGTTGCGCCCGCACGAGGTCGCGCGGCTGGGGGTCGCCCACGTGCCGGAAGGCCGGCACATCATGCCGCAGATGAGCGTGCGCGAGAACCTGCAGACGGGTGCGCAGGGCGGCCGGCCCGACACGTTCGCCGCCGACCTCGCCAAGGTGCTGGCCCTGTTCCCCAGGCTGGAGGAGCGGCTGACGCAGCGCGCGGGGACGATGTCGGGCGGCGAGCAGCAGATGCTGGCGATCGGCCGGGCGATGATGCAGCGCCCCCGCCTGCTGCTGCTCGACGAGCCCTCGCTCGGCCTGGCGCCGCTGGTGATCCGGCAGATCTTCGACGCCATCCGCACCCTGAACGAGAGCGAGGGCATCGCCGTGCTGCTGGTGGAGCAGAACGTGGCGCAGGCCCTCGCCATCGCCGATCGCGGCTACGTGCTGCAAACCGGGCGCGTGGTCGGGACCGGCCCGGCCGAGCGCCTGGGGGACACGCCGGAGCTGTCGGCCGCCTACCTGTAGGGCGTTGGGCGGCGCGACGCACGCGGCGGCACCACCATCCCCGTCATTCCGGACGCAGCGCGAGCGGCGATCCGGAACCAGTGCCCACCCGATGCCGAACGTTGGAGGACACCGGTTCCGGGTTCGGCTGCGCCCCCCGGAATGACGTCCTTGTATTGACGTCGAAGTGGGGCGGCGGGCCGCCGCGCTCAGCACGCGGGGACGTTGACCGCCAGCCCGCCTCGCGACGTTTCGCGGTACTCGGCCTTCATGTCGAGGCCGGTCTGCCGCATCGTCTCGATGACCTGGTCGAGGCTGACCCTATGCGTGCCGTCGCCGTGCAGGGCGAGCGAGGCGGCGCTGATCGCCTTGATCGCGCCGAAGCCGTTGCGCTCGATGCAGGGCACCTGGACGAGCCCGCCGAGCGGGTCGCAGGTCATGCCCAGGTGATGCTCCAGGCCGATCTCGGCGGCGTTGAGCACCTGGGGAACGCTGCCGCCGAGCGCGGCGCACAGGCCGGCCGCCGCCATCGCCGCCGCCGAGCCGACCTCGCCCTGGCAGCCGACCTCCGCCCCCGAGATCGAGGCGTTGCGCTTGATGAGGTCGCCGATCACGCAGGCGGTCAGCAGGATCGTGCGGGTGGCCGCCGCGTCGCCGCCGCAGAAGTCGGCGTGGTAGCGCAGGATCGCCGGGATGACGCCGGCGGCGCCGTTGGTCGGCGCGGTCACGACGCGGCCGCCGGCGGCGTTCTCCTCGTTGACCGCCATCGCGTAGACGGACACGTGATCCATCGCCTCGTGCGGCAGCCGATCGTTGCGGCGGGCGTTGGCGGTGAGCCGCGCGTGGATCGCCGCCGCGCGCCGACGCACCTGGAGGCCGCCCGGCAGGACGCCCTCGCGCGACAGGCCGCGCTCCATGGACGCGCGCATGACCGCCGCCGTCGCGTCGAGGAGCGCCAGCGTGTCCTCGCCCGAGCGGTGGGGCGCCTCGTTGGCGAGGGCCACCTCGGCGAGGGACAGGCCGGTCGCCCGCGTCAGCGCCAGCAGCTCCGCCGCCGTGCCGTAGGGATGGGGCACGCCGGCGATCCCGCGCCCGCCGCCCGCCTCCCCGTCCCGCTCGATGAAGCCGCCGCCGACGGAGAACCAGGTGTCGCGCGCCACCACGGCGCCGGCGGCGTCCAGGGCGGTGAAGGTGAGGGCGTTGGGATGGCGGGCCGGCGGCGGCCCGAAATCAAAATCGATGTCGGTGGAGGGATCGAAGGCGAGGGCGCGGCCGGGCGCGAGAACGAGGCCCGCAGCCGCCACGGCGGCGATGATCGCGTCCGCCCGGTCGGGATCGATCGTGTGGGGCCACTGCCCGGCGAGCCCGAGGATCACGGCGCGGTCGGTGGCGTGCCCGCGGCCGGTCCAGGCCAGCGAGCCGTGCAGGACGACGGTGACGCGCGCGGCGGACGCCTCGTCCTCGAGCCGAGCCCGGAAGGTCGCCGCCGCCCGCATCGGTCCCACCGTGTGCGAGGAGGAGGGTCCGACGCCGATCTTGAACAGGTCGGCGATGCTGAACGGCACGGGGCACGCCGTCCGCGCCGGAGCGACCGGCGTGGTTTGTCGGGTCGATGGAAGGGTCATGCGGAAGGGGCGATCATGTGGGTTGGGATGCCAAGCGGCTCGGGACCGAGGCCGGACACGCGACTCCCTGCATATAAGGGACCAATCCGCCCATACCGCGACGGCGCCAACCTGGAACCCGTGGTGGGACGCACGATTGCGGTCACGACATCCCTGCCGAACGACCTTCGACGGCGTGCCACCCCACGCGTCGCGCGACGCCGCCGCCATTCATCCTCGGCATGGGGCTTGGGGTCGCGGGCCTCGGGATCGCGGGCCTCGGGGTCGCGGGACCGATGAGCTTTGGGGCGGCCCTCGCGCAGGACACCCCGACCCGCTCCACGACGGACAAGGACCACCTGGTCCAGGACGCGCGGGGCTCCGCCCACGAGATGGAGTCAGCCAGGCTCGCCACACGGAGCGCGTCGAACCCCGAGGTGAAAGCCTACGCGCGGAAGCTGGTCCACGACCACGAAACCGACAACGCGGCCCTCCAGCGGCTGGGCCACCAGCAGGGTTTCTCGCTTCCCGTCGACCTGGCCGGCGCCGACACCGTGCGGCTGACCGCGTTGAGGGCGCTGGCCGGTTCCTTGTTCGACAAGGCCTACGTCAAGGACGCGATCCGCCTCAACGCCGACGACCTGAGCGAGGCGAAGGAGATGGACCAGACGCGGGACGGGTCGATCAAGACGTTCCTGTCGCGTTTCGCCGGCATGGACGCCGAGCACGAAACCTCGGCCGAGGCGCTCGACAAGTAGCGAGGCCCTCGACGAGGCGAGGCTCGGGGACGTTCACCGCGAGGATCAAGTCCCGGCCGTCGTCCTGCAAAGCCATCATCTTGCAAGGCCATCATCCCGCGAGGCTGGTGCCGGTCGCGTTCCGGGGCCGGGGCGTCGGGCATTTGTTTGAACGCGCGATCGGCTGCCGCGAGGTCGTTCGCGGCGCGGTCGCATCGTGGAGGGCGACGCGTTCGATGGGTGGCCGGATCGTTCAAGTAGAATGTCCGTCCCACACCTATACCTTGCTCCGAAACATGCGAGCGTCGGCGACCCAACGGAGTGAGCGAATGCTGGAAGCCTATCCCTGTACGGAGGCTTACGACCGTGTCCGACAGTCCGCCCACTCGCGCGCGGTGGAGTTGTTCGAGAACGCGCTCGTCTGGGACATGACGATGCCTTGGGGAGCGCCCTGGGCCAATTACGACACCATAATCCCTCGCTTCGCGGGCGCCGGCGTCGGGGCCATAACGTTGACGGTGCAGAACCTTCCCGGTGCCGACCTGCGGACCGCCGTGACCTACCTCGCGAAGGTTCGAGCCGATATCGCCCGGCGGGCAGACCGCATGCGGCTGTGCACCAGCGCCGCCGACATCCGCAGGGCGCGTGGCGACGGCGTCTTGGCGCTGGTCCTTCAGCACCAGGACGGCACGCCGCTCGGCGGCATGCCTGAGATGGTGGAGGTCTTTCACGCCCTCGGCGTCCGATGCATGCTGCCCGTCTACAACGGCAAGAACATGCTGGGCGATGGCTGCGCCGAGCGCACGGACGAGGGATTGACCCGGCTGGGCCAGCGGGTCGTGCGGGAGATGCTGAGGGTCGGCGTGATTGTCGATGCGACCCACGTGGGCGTGCGCACCAGCCTCGACATGGCGGAGTTGTGCGCCGCGGCCGGCAAGCCGCTGTTGATCACGCACAGCAACATGCACGCGGTCTATCCGCATTACCGCAACGTGACGGACGAGCAGGTGATGGCCGCCGTGGCCACGGGCGGGGTCGTCGGCATTAATGGCCTGGGCGAGTTCCTACCCGATGACCACGCGCGCAGCGAGGCGATGTTCCGTCACCTGGATCACCTGGTGACGCTCGCCGGGCCGCGTCACGCGGGCCTGGCCTTCGACTTCCTGGACGACGCGCCGCGCTTCTGGGCCAGCGTCCGGGCGGAAGCGTTCCGCTGGCCCCCGTTGCCGTTCGGCAAGGAACGCACGGAGACGGCCTTCGCCGGGCCGACCCAGTACTTGGAGCTGTGCGACATGATGGTGCGTCGGGGCTGGCCGGACGAGGCGGTGCTCGGGGTACTCGGCGGGAACTTCCTGCGGGCGGCTGAGGAGAGTTGGGGCGGATGAGCGATTCCCGAGCGAGCGAGGCCGCGATGGCCATCCTTCAGGACGCATTGGTTTGGGACAACACGGTGCCCTGGGGACCGGACGATGCCGACGACGAGACTTGGCCGCGCTTCCATCGGGCGGGCACCGATCTGCTCAGCCTGACCGTCATGGCCCCCGACGCCATGTTGGACGGCGTCGTCCGCCAGATCGCGCGCGCTCGTGCGGCGATCCAAGCGCGGCCCGAACGCTTCATGTTGTGCGGCACGGCGGACGACGTCCTCAGGGCGAGAGCGGCCGGCAAACTCGGGTTGATCTTCAACCTTCAGGAAACGAACCCCCTGGAAGGTAAGCTGGAGATGGTGCGGGTCTACCATGACCTGGGCGTGCGTCACATGTCGCTCGTCCACGATGGGAGGAACCACGTGGGTGACGGCTGCGCGGAGCGCACCGACGGCGGCCTGTCCCGTTGGGGGCTGGAGGTCGTGGCCGAGATGAACCGGGTCGGCATGCTGGTGGACGGCGCGCACGCAGGATACCGGACCACGATGGACGCGATAGCGGCCAGTACCGCGCCCTTCATCTTCTCACACTGCAACGCCCACGCGGTCCACCCGCACCACCGCAACGTTCGCGACGACCAGATCCGGGCCTGCGCCGCGACCGGCGGCGTGGTGGGCCTGAACGGTCGGGGCGAGTTCCTGGACGACGAAGCGGCGGCGACGGCGTCCCTCTTCCGCCACCTGGATCATATGGTGCAGATCGTGGGACCCGAACACGTCGGGCTGGGCCTCGATCACGGGCGCGAGACGGCACGCTTCTTGATACGGAAACGCGGTGAGTCGCCCAGCGAGCCTGGTGGCCGGGGCGACTTCGCCGCCGCGCGGCCGGAGCAGGTCGAGGAGCTGACGGACATGATGCTGGAGGCAGGCTACCCCGAGGCTGCCGTGCGCGGGATCCTGGGTGGCAACTGGTTGCGGCTGGCCCGACAGGTTTGGACGTGATGCGCCGCCTCCTGCTGCTCGCGGCGGTCTTGCTCGCCTCGCCGGCTCGCGCGCAGCCCGCCGCCGACCACGTCGCCATCGGCGTGCGGGCACCCATCCTGTCGCTGGACCCGGCCCTATCCGGGCTGGGCACGATGCACGGCTACTACGACAACATCTACAGCAACCTGGTCCAGCTCGACCCGCAGGCGCGCATCGTGCCGGACCTGGCGATCAGCTGGCGCGTCGTCGACGATCTCACCTGGGAGTTCAAGCTGCGGACGGACGTGAAATGCCAGGATGGCGGCACGCTCGACGCCAACACCGTCAAGGCCGCCTTGGTGCGATTGCCCACGGTACCCAACAGCGACGGGCTGACCGCGGGCAAGATGCGGCCGGTCAAGGAGGTGCAGGTGATCGATCCCGCCACCATCCGCTTCGTCACCTCCATGCCCTACCCCGCCCTGCTCGGCGCCCTGCCGGAAGTCCACATCCCCTGCGGCGCGCCGAAGGATGCGACCACCGCCGAGTTCGACTCCGGCCATCTGGCGAACGGGTCCGGCCCCTACCGCGTCGTGCGCTGGCGGCGCGGTCAGGACCTGGAGCTGGAACGCTTCGACGGCTACTACGGACCCAAGCCGTCCTACGGGCACGTGATCCTGCGGGAGATCCCGAACGACGCGACGCGGATCGCGTCGTTGCAGGCGGGGGACGTCCAGGTCGCCGATTACATCCCGCCGCTCGACGTGAAGCGCTTGTCTGCGAACGGGCAGCTGGAGGTGTTCCGCACGGCGTCCAACCGCACCCTGTTCCTTGGCTTCGACACGCTAGGGGCGCGGACGCCCTTCGCGCTCGACAACAACGGCGCGCCGCTGCCGAAGAACCCGTTCCAGGATGAACGGGTGCGCCGTGCCGTGGCGCTGGGCGTGTCGCAGGAGGTCATCATCAAGCGGGTGATGGAAGGCTTGGCGGAGCCGGCGACGCAGGGTGTCGCGCCGCACGTCGAGGGTGCGGACCCGTCGCTCGAACCCGTCCCCTATCAGCCGAACGAGGCGAAGAGGCTGCTGGCGGAGGCGGGTTACCCCAACGGGTTCCGCATCACCCTGCATTGCTCGAACGACCGCTACGTCAACGATGCCGCGATCTGCCAGGCGGTCGGCACGATGCTGTCGCGCGTCGGCATCCAGGTCGCGGTGGACGCGCAACCCTCGAACGTCTTCTTCCCGCGCCTGCTGAAGCGCGATTACTCGCTCTACCTGCTCGGCTGGGGCAGCAACGCCGGCGACGCGATGTCCTTCCTGCGCGACGTGATGGAGACGCGCGACGCCGCCAAGGGCACCGGCTCCTGGAACATGGGCCTGTCCATGCCGGACGTGGACGCGATGATCGATGCGGCCAACACGGACATGAACCCCGGGAGGCGCAGGGCCTCGATGATCAAGGCCATGGGACTCCTCGCCGCGCGGCAGGCCTATGTCCCGCTGCACACGCAGTTGGTCATCGCGGCCACGCGCAAGCCGGTCACCGACGTGTCGCAGGCGAGCGAGGCCACCCTGGCCTTCGCCGTCGGCCGACGTTGAGCCGCCGTGGCCGATCAGATCCTTCGCCGCTCCGCCCAGGGCATGCTCGTCATCCTGGCGCTCACGCTGTTGGCCTTCATCGGCCTCTACACCGTGGGCGACCCGACGGCGGTGCTCCTGGATCCGCAATCCACGCCGGAGGACGTCGCGCGCTTCCGGGTCGCCATGGGGCTGGACCTGCCGTTGTGGCGCCAGTACCTGCTGTTCCTCTTCCACCTGGCGCAGGGTAACTGGGGCACCTCGTTCGTCTTCCACGAGAACGCGATGCACGTGATCCTGGAACGGCTGCCGGCGACGCTGGAGCTCGCGGTCAGCGCCACCGTGCTGGCCGTGCTGATCGGCGTGCCTTTGGGGGTGCTGGCCGGTGCCACGGCCCCCTCCCGGCTGGACCAGGCGCTGATGACCGGGTCGATCTTCGGCTTCAGCCTGCCCACGTTCTGGGTCGGGCTGATGTTGATCGTGTTGTTCGCCGTCGATCTGGGTTGGCTGCCGGCATCGGGACGGGGTGCCACGGTGGACGTGCTGGGCGTCAGGCTCTCGATACTGACCCGCGACGGGCTGGCCCACATCCTGCTCCCGGCGCTCAACCTGTCGCTGTTCCCGATGGCGCTGGTGCTGCGCCTGGCGCGCTCGGGCGTGCGGGAGGCGATGCGTCAGGACTTCGTGCGCTACGCCAGGGCGAAGGGCCTGCGGCCGCGCCGCGTCCTGTTCGTGCACGTCCTGAGGCGCGTGGCGATCCCCATCGTCACGGTGTCGGGGCTACAGCTCGGCAACCTGATCGCCTTCTCGGTCGTGACGGAGAGCGTGTTCGCGTGGCCCGGCACCGGCAAGCTGATCATCGACAGCATCAATCAGCTCGATCGTCCGGTGGTGGTCGCCTACCTCATGGTCGTCGCGCTGATGTTCGTGGCGATCAACCTCGGGGTCGACCTGTGTTCCGCGATGCTCGACCCGCGGGCGCGGCCGGCATGAGCGCAGGCGTGCGCCGCTGGCGGATAGAGGGTCTCCTCCGCGCCTACGCGCGCGCGCCCCTCGCCCTGGCCGCCGCGATCGTCCTCGCCTCGATCATCGCGGCGGCCGCCCTGGCTCCCTTCATCGCGCCGCAGAACCCATTCGATCTCGCCTCGCTGAACCTGATGGACGGCCAGCTGGCGCCGCTGACGCGGGGTGACGCGGGCCTGCCCTACCTGCTCGGAACCGACGATCAGGGCCGCGACATGCTGTCGGCCATCCTGTTCGGCCTGCGCACCAGCCTGTTGGTGGGCTTCGCGGCGGTGGCCTTCGCCTCGATCCTCGGCAGCGCGCTGGGACTGGTCGCGGCTTGGAAGCGAGGCCGGGTCGACGGCGCGATCATGCGGCTCGTCGACCTGCAGCTCAGCATTCCCGCGATCATGGTGGCCCTCACGCTCCTGGCCGTGCTCGGACGGGGCATCGGCAAGATCATCCTCGCCCTCGCCCTGGTGCAATGGGCGTATTTCGCCCGCATCGCTCGCAGCGCGGCGCTGGTGGAGCGGCAGCGGGACTACGTGGCGGCCGCGCGGTGCCTCGGCATCCCGGCGCACCGGGTGCTGTTCGGACATGTGCTGCCCAACGCCCTGCCGCCGTTGACCGTCGTGGTGGCGGTGGAGATCGCGAACGCGATCGGGCTGGAGGCGACGCTGTCCTTCCTGGGCGTCGGCCTGCCGGTCACGCAGCCGTCGCTGGGTTTGCTGATCGCCAACGGCTTCAAGTTCCTCCTGAACGGCCAATACTGGATCAGCCTGTTCCCGGGCGTCGCCCTGCTGGTCCTGGTCTTCGCGATCAACCTCATCGCCGACCGGCTGCGGGAGTTGTTCGATCCGCGGGGCGCCACGTCGTGAGCGTGCTGGAGGTGGAGGGGCTGGAGGTCCGCTTCCCCGCGGCGGCTGGCGAGGTGCCCGCCGTCGACGGCGTTTCCTTCGCGATCGGGCGCGGCCAGACGCTCGGATTGGTGGGGGAGAGCGGGTCTGGCAAGACCATGACCGGCTACGCGCTGCTGCGCCTAACCCCGCCACCGGGGCGGATCGCGGCCGGCCGGGTGCGGCTGCATGGTCGGGACCTGTTGACGTTGTCCGAGCGCGCCATGCGCCGCCTGCGCGGCGACCGCATCGCGCTGATCATGCAGGACCCGATGGCCTGCCTGAACGACGTGATGCGCATCGGGACCCAGATGACGGAAGCGATCCACGCTCATCGCGGCGTCGGTCGGGCCGAGGCCCGCGCCATGGCTCGCGACGCCATGGGCCGGGTCGGGATCCCGAGGCCGGAAGAGCGGCTCGACGCCTTCCCGCACGAGTTCTCCGGCGGCATGCGCCAGCGCATCGCCATCGCGATCGCACTGCTGAACCGTCCGGACGTGATCGTCGCCGACGAGCCCACCACGGCGCTCGACGTGACCATCCAGGCGCAGATCCTGCACCAGATGCAACGGATCTGCGCCGAGGATGGCACGGCGCTGCTGTGGATCACCCACGATCTGTCGGTGGTGGCCGGGCTCGCCGACGTGATCGCCGTGATGTATGCCGGGCGCATCATCGAGGCCGGGCCGGCGGACGCCGTCGTGTCCGAGCCGCTGCACCCCTACACCGAGGGGCTGATGGCCTCCGTGCCCGCCCGCAACCGACCCGGGGAACGCTTGAAGCAAATCCCCGGCGGAATGCCCGGCCTGGGCCACCTGCCGACCGGTTGTTCCTTCCGTCCCCGCTGCGCGCGCGCGGACGCGACGTGCGAGCGGGTGCCGCCGCTGGAAGAGCTTTCGCCGAGACGCCGAGCGCGGTGCTTCCACCCGCTGGTGCCATGCTAGGGCGCGACGTGCCCGCTCCCTCCCTCCTGGAGGCGCACGGCGTGTCGTGCCGCTTCCCGGGCGCGAGAGCGGGCTCGCTCGCCAGGCTGCGCGGCGCGTGCGCGAGCGTGCTGCACGCGGTGCAGGACGTCGACCTCGACATCGCACCGCGCGAAGCGTTGGGGTTGGTCGGCGAGAGCGGCTGCGGGAAGAGCACACTGGGACGGATGCTGTCCGGCATCCTGCCGCCGTCCGCCGGCGAGATCCGGTGGCGAGGACGCCCAGTGGCGTCGCTTCGGGGCCGCGACGCACGCGATTGGACAGTCGGCGTGCAGATGGTGTTCCAGGACCCGCAGGCGTCGCTGAACCCGCGCGGCCGGGTGGTCGACCTGATCGGCGAGGCGCCGCGGCTGCACGGGATGGTGGACCGAGCGGGACTGCGCGACTACGTGGCCGGGCTGCTGGCCGAGGTTGGTTTGGACGGCGAGGCGGCGCTGGACCGGCTGCCGCACCAGTTCAGCGGCGGCCAGCGTCAACGCATCGGCATCGCCCGCGCCCTCGCCGTTCGCCCGGCGGCGCTCGTCTGCGACGAGGCGGTCAGCGCGCTGGACGTGTCGGTGCAGGCGCAGGTGATCAACCTGCTGGCTACCCTGCGGGAGCAGCGCGGCTTGGCGCTGCTGTTCATCGGCCACGACCTGTCCGTGATCCGCCACCTGTCGGACCGGGTCGCGGTGATGTACCTGGGTCGCATCGTCGAGGAGGCGTCCGCGTCCAGGCTGTTCAGCGCACCGGCGCACCCCTACACGCAAGCGTTGCTGCAGCAGATGCCGCGGCTGGAGCCCGGACGGAAGCGGTTCGCCGCCCTGCCGGGCGAACTGCCCTCGCCGCTCGACCCGCCGCGGGGCTGCCCGTTCCACCCGCGTTGCGCGCACGCCTTCGCCCGCTGCCGCGACGAACGGCCGGTCCTGCGGGGCGTGGCTCCCGGCCAGCGCGCGGCGTGCCACCTGCACGATGGCCCGAGCCCGGACCCGCCCTCGACGCACCTTCGCCTCACGGAGCAAGCATGAGCCGCATCACCGTGTTTACAGCCCGCAAGGTCGTCACCATGGACCCGGGCCGCCCGGAGGCGGAAGCCGTGGCGGTGACGGGCGGATGGGTGCCCTCGACCGGCACCCTGGACGGCATGTGCCCGTGGCACCCTTCCGCTCACCGTGATCACCGGCGTCCTGGATGCGGGCAAGACGACGCTGCCGAACCACCCGTTGCTGGAGCCGCACGGGCGCCGCATCGCGGTGCTGGTCAACGATTTCGGCCGCATCGAGATCGACGCGGCGCCGATCCGCTCCTGGAACGAGAATACGATCCCGCTCGCCGACGGCCGCGCCCGCTGCGACGTGGCCGGGGACCTGACACGCACGCTGGTGCAGCTGGCCCAGCGATCGGAGGCCTCCGGAGGTGATCGTTCTGGAAGCGAGCGGGTTGGCCGATCCCCACGGCATCGCGCATGTGACCCTCGTCAATCCCGCGCTCCGCCGGCGGCGGGCGCCGCTGCGATGGCCGAGCGACAAAGGCGCGAGAGGCCGATTTCAAGCCGGCGGCGACGAGCCGCCGGAAGGGCACACGGCCATGCGTCGAAAGACCCGTGCATCGGATCGAAAAATGCGTGGCGGTTTTCGGACAAGCCCAATGCCCTAAACGTAAGGACGGCGATCCGCCGGCGCCGACTTGCGTCTAGGGCAAACGGGTGTCGGTTCGCTTGCCGCGTCGGCGCGGGGACGGAGGCGGTAAGGCCACCAGCGCTCCACCATGGCCTGCAGTACCTCGGCGCCCAGTCGCCGAGCGGCCGCGGGCGAGAGGTTGAAGGCGCTGCGGAACGTGCGGCTGAAATGGGCCGCGTCGGCGAACCCACATTCGGCGGCGATGTCGCTCATGCGCCCCGGCGTGTGCACCATCAGCCAAGCGGCGTAGGACAAGCGGAGATCGCGGTTGAAGGCCTGCAGGCTCATGCCAAGCTCCTTGCGAAACAACCGTCCCAATTGCCGGGTGGAAATCGCGACCGCCGCCGCGAGGTCCTCGACGCATAAAGGTGCCGACAGGTTCTGCTCCATCAGCAGCATGGCGCGCCGAACCCTGGGGTTGCGCACGGCAAGGGTGTTCGCCGGCTGAGGCTGCACCCCACCGGCCGTCCTTTGTCCGTCGGAGAGCAGGATGTGAAGGCTCTTCTGCGCGACCGATCCCCCGAGATGTTTTTTCACCAGCGACGCCGCGAGATCGATCGCGGCGAGCCCTCCGGCACACGTGATGATGCGCCCGCTCTGTACCCAAAGCTGGTCGGCGATCGGGACCAAATCCGGAAACCGCTCGATCAGGTCGGGGTAATGGTACCATGACACGCAGCAACGCGCGCCTTTCCTCAACAACCCGGCTTCCGCGAGCGCCATGCTGCCGGTGCAAATCCCGATCAGGTTCGTACCTGCCTCATAGGCCTGGCGCAGGAAGACCAACGTGCGCCGGTCCAGCATTCGGTTCTCCGCCGATGGCAGGAGACCACCGATCACCACCAGGTAGTCGAAGCGCTCCGGTGCTCCCAACACGTCGTTCGGCATCAATTCAGCGCCGCAACTCGCTCTGACAAGGCATAGATCGGGAGCCAGCACGGTCCAGCTACATGCAACCGGGCGTGAACGGTCCCCCTCATCGGCGGCAAGACGGAACGTGTCGACGAAACCCGCGAAGGGCGTGAACGTGAAATTCGGCAGTGGTATGATACCGAGCGACAATCGGCCGGTTCGTCGATGCGCGTCGTCGGCGAGCTGAGTCGGCATCAATCCCTTCCGCGCCGTAGCGTACCCACACAAGCCGCACCGTCGTTGAATTCGGCTCCGATCCTCCTCGGCAAGCATGATCCGCGCCGTGTGCGCCCGGAGCTCCTCTTTCACGAGAGGTCAGGCCACGACGGATCAGGTGCGCACCCCCGGGCGAGGTGTGACGGCTGGAGCCTGAACCGATCGGGCCCTTTGGTGCAGGCCTGGCAGAGGAACCCGTGTGACGTGGGACCGCAGGGTGCCTTGAGCCGCCGGGCATGGTTGTCGGCATCCACGAATCGATGGACCGGCTGATCGCGTAGCCGACGACACGGCGAGACCAGGCGCCGCAGGTCGTGCTCGCGCGTCAGCCGGCGGACCTTCTTGCCGTTGACGACGAGACCCTGGTGACAGAGCGCGGCGCCGGACCCGGCGGCCTCCTCACCCCAAGGTGTTTCCGCGACGCCACGGGGATCAACCGCGACACCCGCGATCAGAATCCTTCGATCGCACGGGCTTCACCACGCGACATCCCGACGCTTGTGCCCTGTGACCCGACCACGTGGGAATGTCCGGTGGCGACGCGGCTTGAGGGGGCGGACCCGCGCGGGTTCTCCCTGATTTCCCCGAGCGGGCCGACCCCGTGGTTCAAGCGTGGGAGCGAGCCTGGGCACCCTGCTTGTGGATGAACCCGAAGTAGGCGGCCACGATCGCGAGCCCTGCATGCAGCCAGATGTCGTTGCCGTAGAGCGGCACGAGCCCGAACGTGGTGTCCGTGAGCGGGATGAGCCCCAGTACCGTGAGAAGGGCGTAGACGATTGCGACGCTCCTGGCGTAGGCGAGCGCGCCGAACGCGCTGCGGGCGGCGAGCAAGCCCCAGACCCCGAACGCCAGATGCACGAGGTCGTGCAGCACGTTGACGGGGAACAAGCCCACGGCCAAGCGGGACCCGGACGTCACGACCATGTCCGGGTGCGTGTGCCCGGGCGATAGTCCGGGCACGAAACCGGACAGGCCGGCCAGCAGGAAAACGATGCCGAAAGCCAACGCGAAGGTCCGAATCGACATGACGTCCCCCAATCTCACCGTCCATCAGCGCGGGTCGCTCGTGATCGTTCCCGAGCGATCGAGGCGTTGGCGGTGCGGAGCAGGACGAGTCAGGCGCTGGAACGACCGGACGCAGGCGCCGGGCGGAGGATGTGACCCCACCGCGGCGGCCTGACGGCGTTCGCCGCTCGAAGCTGCCATCCACTTGGATCGGTATGACCTGACCATCCGCGATCCTCGGGTGTGAGTTCGCGCTGAACGACTCGACATCGTGGCCGAGCGTCCCGCAGGCCTGACACGTCGACGGTGGTACGGCCCCGCTCGATCACCAGCCGACTCGCGCTCGCTCGGCACGACAGGCTTTCGAACGCCGAACCAGGGGGAAGGCGAAGGCATTGTCGATGGCTAGGCGAAGCCCATCACGCGCCAGCACATGGTCAGGAACCCCTTTCATGCAACGTCGTGATTTCCTCCGAGGCGCCGCCCTCGGCGCGAGTGTTGCCGCGGCGGCGGGCAATCCAGGTCGTGCCCTCGGCGCCGGAAACGCGCAAGAGGCCCGACCGAGCGACCCCATCCCCTGGCCCCTCATCACCGATCCAGGCGAGCGGCGCGGCGACATGCCTCACCGTCCCTTCGGGCAATCGAACCGGATGGTCTCGGCCATAGGCCTAGGCAGCCTCGACCTGGGTGCTGGCACCCTCACGGATGCCGGGGCGATACGCTTGATCCATGAAGCGATCGATCACGGTGTCACGTTCCTGGATACCGGCTGGGATGAGAACGACGGACGCTCGCAGCTCAGGGTCGGCTTGGCCCTCAGCCAGGATCGCTACCGCGACAAGGTCTTCCTCGCGTCCAAGATCGATGGACGGACGGCCAAGGAGGCGTCGTCGCAGATCGAGACGTCGCTGAAGCGGCTGCGCACGGATCATCTCGACCTCGTCATGCATCACGAGGTCCTGCGCTACGACGACCCCGACCGGGTGTTCGGCGAGGAGGGCGCGGCGCGGGCGTTCGGGGCGGCGATGCGGGCCGGCACGGCGGCCGCGATCGGCTTCACCGGGCACAAGGATCCTCGCATCAACCTTCAGATGCTCGACGTCGCCGCCGAGCACGGCGTCCGCTTCGACGCCGTGCAAATGCCCCTCAACGTGCTGGACGCGCATTTCCGCAGCTTCGCCCATCTGGTGCTCCCTCGCCTCGTCCGGGAGGGCATCGCCGTGCTGGGCACGCACCCCTTCGGCGATGGAAGCCTCCTACGGAGTGATGCTCCTATCGCGGCGAGCGAGTGCCTTCGTTACGCGCTCACCTTGCCCACCACGTCGGTCATCGTGGAGACACGGTGCCGGCGCGATCTCGATCAGGTGTTGGAGGGGGTACGGACGTTCGAGCCCATGGACCATGGGACCGTGGCCGAACTCCTGTCGCGCAGCCGGCCCCACGCGCTGAACGGGCAGTACGAACGCTTCAAGACCACCGCCGTCTTCGATGGCACGGCGCGCAATCCGCGATGGCTGGGTGATGACACGGTGGCGGACGTGTAGCGTCGAGACCGCTCAAGCGATCTCGATGGTGGTGGTCGAGGGCCCCGCCTCGACGATCCTCGGTGCCTGGCCACCGCGCAGGACGCTGTTACCGGCGAACAAGGAGCGCTGGTCGACGGCGGTCGGCGCCAGCCACTCCGCCTCCCTCATCTCGCCGCTCAGGCCGTAGACCGCGAGCGCGTTCGCGTAAGTGACTTGGCGGACGGCGTCCGGCGGGAGGCCGCGCTCGGCCATGAGCCGCGCCGTCTTGGGGACGGCCAGCGGGTCGGACACGCCCCAGTCGCAGGCGGAATCGACGATGACGCGCTCCGGTCCGTACTGCCTGACCAGCTCGGCCATGCGCTTGTTACCCATCTTCGTCCCGGGATAGATCGAGAAGGCCGCCCAGTACCCGCGCTCCAGGACCTCGCGCGCGGTTTCCTCGTTGTTGTGGTCGATGACGCAGCGCGCGGGATCGAAGCCGTGCTCGGCGAGCACGTCCATGGATCGCGTCGTGCCGCGCTTCTTGTCCCGGTGCGGCGTGTGGACCATGATCGGCAGGTCGAGCTGCTTGGCGAGCTCGATCTGCCGGCGGAAGTACTTGTCCTCCAGCGCGGTCTGGTCGTCGTAGCCGATCTCGCCGATCGCGATCACGCCCTCCTTCAGGGCGAAGGTCGGCAGGATCGCCATGACGGCCTCGGCGAGGGCCTCGTCGTTGGCCTCCTTCGAGTTCAGGCCGACCGTGCAGTAATGGCGGATGCCGAACTGTCCGGCCCGGAACCGCTCGAAGCCGATGATGTGCGAGAGGTAATCCGCGTAGCTGCCCACGTTGGTGCGCGGCTGGCCGACCCAGAACGAGGGCTCCACGACCGCGACCACGCCGGCCGCCGCCATGGCGACGTAATCATCGGTGGAACGGGAGATCATGTGGGTATGGGGATCGATGAACATCGAGCCCGCCGGCAGGTCCAGGGCGGACGTGTCGGCGGCGAGTTGCGCTCGCAGCGTCGCCGTTTGCTCGGACGTCAGGTTGTCCCCGCAGCATGGGCAGTTGATGCGGGGCTGGCGCGTCGTGCCGTCCGCTCCCGTCACGTCATCCATGGTCGTGTCCTCCTCGCAGCGCGGCCCAACCGACCCGCCCGGCGGCGACCGCCCCCGCGAGCGCGGGTTGGGATGCCAGCAGGCGGGCCGCGTCCTCCCCCTCGTTCTCCGACAGGGCGAGCGCCGCCGTCATCCGCTCAAGCTCGGTGCCCGTCCGCAGCATGCGGGCGAGGTCGGCGAGGGCGTCCGCGTCGGCGAAGCGTCCGACCCCGCGCCACAGTTCCGAGCTAACGGAGCGGCCCGCCGCCCAACGCTCGTGGGCGTAGGCGAGCAGGGTTCGCGCGAGGTCCTCGTTCCAGCGACGATCGAGCCCGACGATGGGGTGCAGCGCGCTCTCGATGAACAGTGCCTTGAGCACCATGTGGTTCCAAACCTCGACGGGGAAGTGCTCCGCCGGGAACGGGTTGTTGTGCGCCACCGCCTCGAAGACCTCGCGCATCGCGGTGCGTAGCCCGCCAGCGGCGAGCGGGACGAGGTTCGCCTGGTCCCGATAGAGCGGCAGCCCCTTGTGGATGGCAATCAGCTCGCCGTTGTCGGCGGTGCTGGCCAAGGTCCGCAGGCGCGCCACGAAGGCGTCGGGTGTCCCCTCCGCGTTCAGGAGCAGGGCGACGCGGGCGGCTTGGTCCACGCCCCAGCCGGCGGGCATCCAGCCGGCACGGGCGCGCTCCGCCGCCGCGAGGTCGTCGGCGGACAGGTCGAGGGGGGCCTTTCCCAGACGGCGCGGCACGAGGCTCATCGCGGGGCCGAGCGCGCCCGCGTCGACCCCGACGGCGGCGATCCGCTCGGCGAGCCACCGTTGAGCGTGGAGCGGAACCTGGCGTTCGACCCAGGCCACGAGCAGCTCAGGGCACCCGCTCACGTGCCCGCGACCGCGCGCTGCGACGCGAGCGTCACCCCGAACCCCAGGGCGGTCAGCAGGGCGAGACCCGGCAGGCCGCGGCCCGCTACCATGAGGCCATCCAGCAAGGAGATGCCGGCGATCAGGATCGCCACGACGCGGGACATGGCCGACCGGCCGGCCCTCGCCATGAGGACCAGCGCGGTGCCGACCGCGCCGGCGAGCGCGAGGAACAGGACGAGGCCGCTGCCGCCGCGCGCCGCGATCGGCAGGGCGTAGGCGAAAGGCACGACCAGGATCGCGAGCGGCCACAGCCGACCCGGCCGTCTCAGGTCCTCTTGCTTCGCGACGTAGGTCAGGCCGACGAGGTAGCAGAACGCCGCCGCGCATCCCCATAGCAAAGGGGAGCCGACCGCGCCGCCCCCCGCGACCGCCGCCGTGACGTAGGCGAGGATGCGGCACAGGCCCATCAGCAACGGCCCGGCCGGGTTCCCTTTGTGCCACGCGTCGTAGACCACGATGGCGGCGGCCAGGGCCGAGCCGGCCCCAACCCCGCGCAGACCCGCGCCGCCCGGCGCCAAGCCAAGCCACAGCAGCAGCGCCAGACCGGCGCCGAGCAGACCGGCGCCGAGCAGGAAGACGGTCGCCGGCTCGACTTCGCCCGATGGGATCGGTCGGCCGGGCCGGTGAAGCCGGTCGAAGTCCGCGTCGAAGGCGTCGTTGAGGACCATGCCGGCGATGTAGAAGAGCGAGAGCGCCAGCATCAGCGAGATCGTGGGGCCGGTCCTGAGCGGTGCGCCGGACAGCACGAGGCCGGCCAGCACGTTGGTCCATACGGTCGGCAGGTTCGATACCCGGCCGAGCCGGAGCGCGACGTGCCCCGTTACGCTGAGAGCTGCCGCTCGACCCATTGCAACTCCCCAGCGATGGCGGGAACGAGGCCGGCGCCGCGGTAGCGCTCCGGCAAGACGTCCCAAGTGTAGGTTTCGATCTCGACGTGGTCCGAGACGGGTTGACAGCGGTGCAGCGCCAAAGCCTCGCGCACGAAACCCTGCGTCGATCGCATGGGTCCGAGATCCTCGAGGATCAATGGCACGTGGTAGTGCACCCGCCACTCCGGCGGCGACGTCGCGGGGGACCGCTCGATCGCCGCCAGTGCCTCGGGCAGGTCCCGGTAGCGATGGAGGCCGCTGGACCGCCGTTCGACGACTTGGTGGAAGTAGACGCCGTCGTCGAAGGAGCGCAGCAGGGCACGGGCATCCGGGCCGGCGCGGGGCAGCTGAAGCCCGGCGCTGACTTGCAGCTTCGACACGGCGACACCAGCGCCGCGCAGCTTGGCGAAAACCTCCATCGGGTCCTCGAACCCCACGGCGGCGTGGCACAGGTCGAGGCACAGGCCGAGATGACGGTGCAGCGCGCAGGCGGCGGCAGGGAGCGTCAGATCGGCGAGCGCCGCGAGGCGCCGCGCCGCGCCGGCGGAGAATAGGTACTCCTCGAAGAAGGCGACGACCTCGTCCGTGGTTTCCAGGAAGCAGCAGGGCTCGGGTTCCAGCGCCAGCGCGATCCGTCGCCCCGTGGACCGTTCGAGCGCGACCAGGTGCGCCGCGTGGCGCAGCATGGCCTCGGTCATCACCTCGATGTCGGCGTCGCATGACAGGGCGGGCTTGAACGCGCCCGGCACCGTGCTGACGCTTCCCTTGAGACCGTCCGGCAACAGCGCCGCCAGGAGGTCGGCGGCGGCGTTGGTGTAGCGCAGCCGCTCGGGATCGCGCCAATCCGGCAGGTAGACCGCCTCCTTGACCCGCGTGCCATGGAAGGCGCCGTGGGGGAAGGCGTTGAGGGTGAAGACGTAGAGGCCGGCGGCGGCGAGCAGGGCCTTCAATCGCGCCAACCGGTCCGGTCGGCTCGCGGCATCGATCGCCCGCCCCGACAAACGCAGGCCGATCCCGAACGGCTTGTCCGCGCAGACGAGGCGCTTCACCGCAGGCACCTCCGTGCCCAGCAGCGCGACCAGATCGTCCCAGGTTTCGCCGGGATGGATGTTGGTGCAGTAGGTCAGGTGGCCGGCGCTCCCAGGCAGCCTCATGGCGAGTCAGGCGGCATCGGCGCGCATCCTCGTCCCGGCATGCGCCGAGGCGAAGACATGCGCCAGGATCATGTCCTTCACGGCCGTGGCGGCGACCGGGCCGACCGGCAGCAGCGAGGCGTCCGACGATATCAGCACCGGCCCATCGGCTGGATCGTCGGTGACGCGCCCATGCGAGCCCCGCACCAGGTCGGCGTCGAGCGGTATGACGTCCATCAGGCTGCGGGCGCCGAGCTTGCGCTTGGCGAGCCGCCACCCGATCGCCAGCTTCGGGTTGCGGATGGCGGGGTCGAGGAACAACTCGACGGGATCGTAGCCGGGCTTGCGGTGGATATCGACGGTGCGCGCGAAGTCTGGGGCGCGGTCGTCGTCGAGCCAATGATAGTAGGTGAACCAGCTGTCCGCGCGCGAGATCGCCACGAGTTCGCCGGAGCGGGGATGGTCGAGGGCGTGGTCCCGCTTGCCGGCGGCGTCGAGCACCCGCTCCACGCCCGGCAGCGCCTCCAGCAGCGCCCTCACGTCCGCGACGGCCTCGGGCCGCTTGACGTAGACGTGGGCGACCTGATGGTCGGCGACGGCGAAGGCCTCGGACGCGCCGGGATCGAGCTGCTCGCGGCCGCGTTCGTCGCGCACCGCGAGCAGGCCCGCCCGGCGCAAGGCACGGTTGATGTGGATCGGCTCGCGCACGGCCGTGATGCCGTATTCCGACAGCGCGATCACGTGGGCGTCGTCCCGCCCGGCGTCGGCGATGATCTCGCCGCACAGGGCATCGACGGCGCGCAGGTCGGCGGCGATGGCGGGATGGTCGGGGCCGAGGCGCTGCAGGTTGTAGTCGAGGTGAGGCAGGTAAATCAGCGTGAGCGTGGGGCGGCGCGTGCGCCTGACGTGGAGGGCGGCGCGCGCGATCCACTCACTCGACGCGATCGTCGTCGCCGGTCCCCAGAACGAGAAGAGGGGGAACGGCCCGAGAAGCCGGGTCAGCTCGTCGCGCAAGGTCGCCGGGGCGGTGTAGCAGTCCGGCACCTTGCGCCCGTCGGCGAGGTAGAGCGGGCGCGGCGTCACGCCGACGTCGGCGCCCGAGTACATGTTGTACCACCAGAACATGTTGGCGCAGGTGAAGTCCGCGTCGCGCGCGCGGGCGTCGTCCCAAACCTTGGCACCCGCGACGAGCGCGTTGGACTGGCGCCAGAACATGATCTCCGCGAGGTCGCGGAAGAACCAGCCGTTGCCCACGATGCCGTGGTCGCGCGGTGTCAGGCCGGTCAGGAAGGTCGCCTGCGCCGAGCACGTTACGGCGGGGCACATTGTATCGAGGGCACGCGACCCGCCCCGGCGCGCCAAGGTGTGAAGGTTCGGCGTGTCGGGGCCGACCATGCGCGGCGTGAGGCCGACGACGTCGATGACGATCGTCGGCCGCATCGGACCCGTCAATTGCCGTCCGGCAGGAAAGGCCCGTCGGCGCTCGTGCGGGGACCGAACTGCGCTTCGGTGTTGCCATCGTAGAGCACGGCGGACGCGGCCATCTCCAACACGATCTCCTGGATCACCAGGGTGCTGCGGTGCTTCTCGTTCACCAGCGTGAAGGCGAGGTCGCCCAGCTCCTTGTTGCCGAGCGCGTAGCCCAGTTGCTCGACCACGCCGAAGGCACCCTCGGCGCTGTGGCTGCTCATCCAGAGCTGCCGGAGGTCGCGCCAGGGGCTCGTGGTGCCGCCCATGAACCCTTCGATGTCGGCCAGCGCCTGCCGCCCCTTGGCGGCGAGCAGGCCGGTGATCGCGCGGCCGTGCGCGGGCTCGCGGCCGATGCAGCCGTAGAAGTCCTTGATCCGCCCCTGGTGCCGCCGCGCCTCAGCCGCGACCAGCTGGAGGAAGAAGTGGTATTGCGGCTGGGAAACCTTGGCCACCACGTCGTCGACCAGCTTGCAGAAGCCTTCCTGCATGATGACGACGGTGCCGAGGAAGGTCTCGGCCCGGTCGAGCTGGCCGCTCCAGAACGTGTCGTCGAGCTCGATCAGCACGGGTGGCCGGCTCGCCAGGCTGGATGGGGCGCTCGGGGATGCGGTCATGGCGGGCTCCATCGCTATTCGCGCGTGATCTTCCAAAGGACGCCGGTGCGGGCGTAGGCCACGACCGTCTTGTCGGTGACGGGGTGGCGGCCGAAATCCAGCACGTAGAGGCTGCGGCCATCGGGGCTGAACTTGCAGTCGACGGGGCGCTCGATGCCCCCGGACCCGTGCTCGGTGGCGGGACCGACGTGCTTGTTGTGCATGAAGGTGTCGCACTGCTTGGTTTCGAGGTCGATGCTCTGCACGGCGAAACCCCGGTCCATGTGCTCGGGCCGGATCGAGTTCAAAGGGTAGTAGGTGCCGAAGATGCATAGGAACATCCGGCCGCGCTGCGAGCCGAAGTTGTCGGAGCGGCAGAAGTCGAGCTTGCCGTGCGCGGAGTGCGGCGGCGTCAGCCAGGCGGCCGGACCGGCCCACGGCGGCGGATCCTTCAGCAACGGCTTCGGCCGCACGCCGCGGTTCGGGGCATGCTTGTCGTCCCAGACGGGCAGCCCGTCGCCGGCGATCTCGGGGAAGCCGTACCAGTCCGGCGTCGTCACCGTGCCGAAGGGCTCGCGCGCCTTCTTGATGAGCCAGATCTTGCCGGGGTCCTCGGCGACGGCCCGACCGCCCTTCTCCTCCATGCAGAGGTCGACGACGTAAAGGTCGCCCTTCTCGTCGAAGGCCATGCCCCAGGGGCAACGGACGCCCCAGGCGAGCAGTTCGGGCTCGCTCCCGTCGGGGCGCGAGCGCATCACGCAGGTGGAGCAGAACTTCTGCCCTTTGACCACCTCGCCGGCCTTGGCCGGCGAGCCGAAGGCTTTGTAGGGGCCGGTCGCCACGTTGTAGGGGTAGACGCTGGTCGGGTCGCGACCCCAGACGTTCTCGCCGGTGAGCGTCACGTCCTGGCCGGGCACGTCGTGCGCGTCGGGGTGCTTGGCGAGGTCGACGGCGAAACCCTCGGACTCGACGGCGCCGCTGAGCGCGATGCTTCCCTGCGCGAAGTACATCAGGCCGTCCGGCCCGAAGATCGGCCCACCCGGCTCGTGCCAGCCGCCGCTGGGGATGCCGCTGACGAGCATGGTGCGCTCGCGCGTCTTGAGGTCGTATTTGACGACGCGCATCTCGTAGCCGCCCTTGAGGCTGACGTAGAGCTCGTCGTCGCGCCAGCATAAGCCGCGCGGGCCACCCAGGCCCTCGATCGCGATGACGTCCAGCTTGCCGTCGGGATCGAGGCTGAGGAGGCGCGCCGGCATGGTGGGCCGCGTCGGCCACACGCTGCCGCCCTCGGCGACGAAGATCGTGCCGTCCGGCGCGCACTCGATCGCCGTCGGGAACGACAGGCCGGCCATCACCACTTCGACCCGGTAGCCTTCGGGGACGACCACGTCGCGCGCGTCGACCTTGGGTCGCGCCGTGGTCGGCAGGGTGCGAAGCCCCTCCACCGTGCTCGTTACGACACTGACCTGCATTCAGGATCTCTCGTGGAACCGGGTGTCCAAGCAATGCTGCCTGCTTAAGGAAGACTTCCCGCAAAAATGACCGGCGTCACTAACAAAAGTTGCCGGGCGCTCACGATAGATGCTTTGTCACATAGCTGTGAGTCAGGACCTGACATAATCATCATAAGATAGCATGGACCAACTTAATGTGATCTTCTGCGATAGGATGGCATAAAGACTATACATCCTGACATAATACCTTCAAGGATGCGTCGCGTGAGTACCTAAAGTGCTCAGCGTCCCTGGAGCTTGGAGGCATGTCGATGGGCGAAGGCGGTCGATGCGAACGCGCCCTCGGCGATATCGCGAGCGCCCCGATCTCCCACGTCGGCCGGCAGATCGCTCGACGCGCGATGACATCCATCGCGATCCGGTAGCCTCGGGTATGCGGGACGGCATCGGCGATATCTGGGGGCCACGGACGCCCTACTACGGCCAGGAGGCTTGGCCGGCGCGGGTCGACGAGAACGTGACCGCGACGCCCGAGCGGTGGGTGCAATCCGCCTGCGTCCTGTGCAGCAACGGCTGCGCCGCCGACATCGGCGTACGGGACGGCCGCATCGTGGGCATGCGCGGCCGGGGGGTCGACAGGATCAACCGCGGGCGGCTCGGCCCCAAGGGTTTGAACGGCTGGATCGCCAACAACAGCGCCGATCGCCTGACCCGTCCGCTGATCCGCCGCGACGGGCGGCTGCGGGAGGCGAGCTGGGACGAGGCGATGGGCCTCATCGTCGAGCGCACGAAGGCCATCCGGGCCGAGAGCACGGCGGGCGCGATCGGCATCTACACGTCCGGCCAGCTTTTCCTTGAGGAATATTACGCGCTGGCCGTCATCGGCAGGGCTGGCCTGGGCACGCCGCACATGGACGGCAACACCCGCCTGTGCACCGCGACGGCGTCGCAGGCCTTGAAGGAAACCTTCGGCTGCGACGGGCAGCCCGGTACTTACGCCGACATCGACGTGACCGACGCGCTGCTCCTCGTCGGCCACAACGTGGCGGCGTCGCAGACGGTCCTGTGGTCGCGCATCCTGGACCGGCGGCGCGGGCCGAGGCCGCCGAAACTGATCGCCATCGACCCACGCGGGACGCCCGTGGCGGCCGAGGCGGACGTGCATCTCGCGCCGCGCATCGGCACCAACGTGGCCGTGCTGAACGGGCTGCTGGCGCTGATGATCGAGGCCGGCCACGTGGACCAGGCCTTCCTTGAGGCGCATACCGTCGGGTACGACAGCCTGCGCGACACCGTCCGGCCCTACACGCCGGCCCGCGTGGCGGAGCTGTCGGGCGTTCCCGAGGCGGACCTGCGCCGCGCCGCGACGATCCTGGGCACGACGCCCTCGCTGGTTTCGACCTGCCTACAGGGCGTCTACCAGTCCAACCAGGCGACGGGCGCGGCGGTGCAGGTCAACAACATCAACCTGCTGCGCGGGCTCGTCGGCGTGCCGGGCAGCGGCATCCTGCAGATGAACGGGCAACCGACCGCGCAGAACACCCGCGAAACCGGCGCGGTGGACGACCTGCCGGCCTTCCGCAACTGGCAGAACCCGCGACACGTGGCAGAGCTGGCGGCGCTGTGGAACGTCGAGCCGGCCGCCATCCCGCACTGGGGGCCGGCGACGCCCGCGAGCCAGATCTTCCGATATTGCGAGACCGGCGCGATCCGCATGCTGTGGATCCAATGCACCAACCCCGCCGTCTCCATGGCGGATCTGCGCCGGATGCGCGCGATCTTGAACGATCCCTCGCTGTTCCTGGTCGTGCAGGACGCTTTCATGACGGAAACGACCGAGCACGCCGACGTGGTGCTGCCGGCGGCGATCTGGGCGGAGAAGACCGGCTGCTTCACCAACGCCGACCGCACCGTGCACATCAGTCACAAGGCGGTCGAGCCGCCGGGCGAGGCGCGGCCGGACCTCGACATCTTCCTCGACTTCGCGCGCCGCATGGATTTCCGCGACAAGGACGGCGCGCCGCTGATCAAGTGGCGGACGCCCGAGGAGGTGTTCGACGCGTGGCGGGCGTGCTCGCGCGGGCGCCCCTGCGACTACAGCGGGCTCAGCTACGCCAAGTTGAGCGAAGGTTCAGGGGTGCAATGGCCGTGCAACGCGCGGGCGCCCGGAGGCACGGACCGCCTCTACGTCGATCACGTCTTCCCGACCACGCTCGAGATGTGTGAGGACTTCGGTCACGATCTCGAAACCGGCGGCGACACGCCCATCGAGGACTTCAAGGCTCTGGACGCGAACGGGCGCGCGATCCTGAAGGCGATCGATTACAAGCCGTCCGGTGAGATGCCCGACGATCACTACCCGTTCTTCCTCAACACCGGCCGCGTCACCGACCAGTTCCATACCCGGACGAAGACGAAACGCTCGCCCAAGCTGAACGCGGCCGCCCCCGACGTCTTCGTGCAGATCGCCGCGGAGGACGCCCGAAGCCTCAACGTGGTCGAGGGCGACCTGCTGCACCTGACGAGCCGCCGGGGCACCATCGCGGCACCCGCGCGAATCGGCGGGATCGCGCCCGGCGAGGTCTTCGTGCCGTTCCATTACGGATCTCCGGATGGGCAGGACCGCGCCCGCGCCGCCAATGAATTGACGGTCTGGGAGATGGACCCGGTCAGCAAGCAGCCGCGTCTGAAGCAAGCGGCCGTGCGCTTGGAGAAGGACGGACCCGTCACGGACGCGAGGGCCACCGCCCCGATCACCGGTACGCCGCCCGTCGGACCGGCGACCACCAAGCGGACGCATGTCGTGGATGGCCTCGGCCTGCTGATCGAGAGCCTGGACCTGCTGGTGCGGGGATGTCAGGTCCTGCGCGAACGGTACACGGCCGAGCCGGACGTGGAGGCCAACGCGCTCCTGTTCAAGACCTGGTCGGAGGAGGTGCGCACCACACTGCGAGGCTTCGTCGCGACCTACGACGAACCAGGCAACGGCGACAAGCGGGAGCCTCAAACCGCGCTGCCGGAGACTGGATCGGGCCAAGCCTCGGATCTCCTCCGCGATCTGCAAAACCTTTGGCTCGCCACAAAGCGAACGCTGATCTTGACCATCGCGCTCAGCCAAGCCGCGCAGGCCTTGCGCGACGAGGCTCTCGGCGCGGCGCTGTCGAAGTCCAAGGGGTATAACGAGCGCGAAGGCGAATGGCTGCTGACCCGGATCAAGCAGGTCGCACCGCAGACCCTGACGGTCCCTTCATGATCGACGCGCCGCTGTCCGGTCAGAGGCTGCCATCAACGAGACGTGTCCAGCCCAGGCGCGTCGCGAAGGACGCGGCCTGGTAGAAGGTGGCAGCCTCGCGGGTCATGGTGAGTCGACAGACGGCAGATCGGTGATTTCGTGGACGGACGCGCGTGCGACGTCAAGGGCGCGTCAGCGAGCCTCGGCGGCGGCATCGCTCGAACCGGACAATGAATCAAGGCTAGGACCGTCGACGATCTCCCATCCGCCGCCCAACGCGCGGTAGAGGGCAACCAGGTCCGTCGTGATCCGCACGTCGTTATCGGCTAAGTCGTTCCTGCTTTGCAGGAGTTGCGCCTGGGTCGAGTTGACGTTGAGGAAGTCCACGAGACCCTCCGTGTAGCGCTGACGCGCCGCGCGCAGCGCGATCTCGTTCTCGGCGACCGCACGCGCGGCGGCGACGCGGCGATGCTGTGCCTCGGTGTAGGCGGTCAGCGCGTTGTCGACCTCCTGCCACGACTGGAGCACCGTCCGCTGGAAGGCAATCGCCGCCTCGCGCTGCTGCGACTCGCGCAGCTTGAGATCGCCACGCAGGCGGCCACCCTCGAAGATCGGGATGGAGATCGAGGGTCCGACATCATAGGCGAGCGAGTGCGGGGAGAACAGCTTGGCCAACGTAACGCTCTGGGCGTTCACCAGCCCGTTCAGCGTTACCTTGGGGTAGAAGTTCGCGACGGCCACGCCGGTCTGCGCGGTGGCCGCGTGAAGCCGGGCTTCCGCCTCGCGCACGTCTGGGCGCTGCCGCACGATCGTGCCGGGTAGCCCGACCGGGACGAGGCGCGGCACGCGCGGCAAGGCTTTCGGGGACCGCAACTCCGCTTCCAGCGCACGGGGCGCCTCGCCGAGCAGGAACCCTATGGCGTTGATGAGCTGGGCCTCCTGGGTCCGTAGGAGCGGCAGCGTCTCGGTGATGGTCGCCTGCTGGCTTCGCGACTGGGCGATGTCGAGCGTGTTGGCGACGCCTTGGCTGAAGCGTGTCCGCACCAGGACGATGTTGTCCTCAGCCAGCCTGACGTTCGCGGTCGCGATGGCGATGCGCGTCTGCGTGCCGCGCAGTTGCAGGTAGCTCTGCGCCAAGTCGGCGAGGGCCGAGACGGCGATGGCGTGACGGTCCTCGACGGATGCCAGGATGGTGGCGTCCTGGGCTTCGACGGCGTTTCGCACGCGACCGAACAGGTCGAGCTCCCACGAGGCTTGCAGGCCCTGCTGGAACAGGCCGAACTCCGGCCGCGAGCCCGGTGACGGCGTGAAGAGGGATTGGATGCCGTTCGGGCTCGCCCTGTTCCAGTAGTCCAGGGACTGTCCGTCGATCTGGGGCAAGCCTTGCGAAGCCACCACCTGGCGCTGCGCCCGGCCTTGCAGGATGCGCTCGGCCGCCGTTTTGAGATCCAGGTTCCGCGCCGCGAGGCGATCGACGAGCGAGGAGAGTTCGGGGTCGCGGAACCCGTGCCACCAGGCGGCGTCGCCCGCGTTCCCACCCCTCACGATGCGGCTCGGCACGTCGCTGGGGTCCCGCCCCCAGGCGGCGGGCGCGTCCGGCAGGGGTGGGGGTTCGTAGGTCGGGCCGACCTTGCAACCCGTCAGGGCGACGAGCAGGGTCGCGAGCGCGGGGATGCGCGCGAGGGTCCGGGTGGACGCGCTCACCGCCGCGTCACCCGCGCGACGGGTGCCCTTTGCTCGCCCACGACGTCCTCGAGCCCGGTATGGATCGTCGTCTCGACGGACAGGCCGACGCGCAGCAGCCTGCCCAGCGGCTCGTCCGGCGCGACGGTGATCTTCACGGGCAGACGCTGCACGATCTTCGTGAAGTTGCCGGTGGCGTTGTTGGGCTGGATCGGCGCGAAGGACGTGCCCGAGGCCGGCGCGATGCTGTCGACGTGGCCGCGAAGGTCGATCCGGTAGGCGTCGATGTGGATCGTGACCGCTTGGCCGCGTCGGACGTGGAGGAGGTCGAGTTCGCGGTAGTTCGAGATGATGTAGACTTGGCTGAGCGGCACCACCGTCATCAGGGTCGCGCCGGCCGCCACCGTGTTGCCGACCTGCACGGAGCGCTCACCGACGGTCCCATCGATCGGCGCCAGGATGCGCGTGTAGCTCAAGTTCAGCCTGGACTGCGCGAGCTGCGCCTTGTCGGCGTTGACGACCGCCTCCGACATGGCTTGCTGCGCCTTGAGCGCGTCGAGCTGGCGTTGCGCGGCACGCAGCGAGGCGATGGCGCTGTCGAGCTGGGCGCGGGCTTGCCTCAGGCTGGTGTCGGCCTGCTGGCGCTGCTGCACCGTGCCTGCGCCGGTCGCGGCGAGGTTGGTGAAGCGGCGGGCGTCGGCCTCGGAGAAGGCGAGCCGCGCCTCCGCCGAGGCGACGTTGGCCTGCTGCTCGTCGATCACGGCGGGTTGCCGCGCGACGTTGGCGGTCATCCCGCCGACCTGCGCCGTGTCGCGCGCGAGCGCCGCCTCGGCGGAGTCGACGGCGGTCTGGTAGTCGCGCGGGTCGAGGGTGGCCAACACCTGCCCCGCCCTGACCGGCTGGTTGTCGTCGACGGGGACGCTCGCCACCTGTCCGGAGACGCGCGGCGCGATCGTGGCGTAATGCACGCTCACGTAGGCGTCGTTCGTCCACACGTTCGGGCGTGGCTTGAAGATGATGGTGAGCACCACGCCGACGAAGACCGTTAGGACGAGGCCAGCCACCACGAAGGGCCAGCGCGGCAGCGGCTTGGGCCGTCCGCCTTCCTTCCCCTTCGCGTCGTCCCCCTTGCCGTCCCCCTTACCGTCTACCTTGGCCTCGCCGGGCTCGCCGCCGTCCTTGGACCCCCCATCCTTGCCGTCGTGTCCGGGAGGTGGGCCATCGCCATCCCCGTGTTCGCCTCCATCCGCCTCGCGGGTTCTCGCCTTTCCCTCCACCCTATGATCCTCACGGCTTCGCGAGCTGGATGCGGGGCGGCATGGTGCGGGTCGGGAGCACGACGACGACGACCATCAGGAACACGGCCAGCGCCGCCAGCATGAGGTACAAGTCGGCCGCCGACAGGATCGTGACCTGCTGCTGCACCGCACCGCTCAGGGCTTGCAGCCCGCCTGAGCGCTGACTACCCCCGCCCGGCAACAGCGCATTGTTGTTCTGGGCGAGCTGGAACCGGTTCTGGCCGAGTTGGTCGATGATCCGGCTCGAATGCAGGCCGCCGCGCCAGCGCTGGACCAGCTGGAGGAGCCACGTGCCCACGGCCTCGGCGACGGCGCGCGGCGTGTTGACCAGCGCGGAAACGAACGGGGCCTCGTCCGGACCCTTGACCGCGTTGGTGGACATGAGCAGGAGCGACATGACGATGAGCGGCTGTCCGACCGCCTGCAAGGCCTGCCAGGGATAGAATTGGTCGCGGGTCCAGGTGAAATCGACGAAGGCCGACCCGACGCACGCCCCGACGATCATCGCGTAGCCCACGAGGCTCACGATACGGGAGTCGACGTGCCGGAAATCAAGCAGGAAGGCGGTGGCGGGCAGCAGGACGAGTTGCGGCAGCGCGATCGCCAAGGTGACCAGGTTGGATTGCTCGGGACGGTAACCCTGCACCTCGCCCAGGATCATGACCGGCACGGTGGACCCGGAGAGCGCGACGATCTCGAAGGTGAAGAGGGCGACGAGGCCATAGGCGATGTTGCGCCGCCCGAGCAGCTGCAGCTTCAGCAGCGGTAGCGGATGGAACCACTCGTTGACGAGGAGGAGCGGCAGGGCGACCGCGCTGACGAGCGCCATCACGCAGATCGCCTGCGAATTGAACCAGTCCAGCCGATCGCCCTGGTACAGCATGGTGCTGAACGCGCCGAAGCCGAGCACGATGAGGAGCAGGCCGCGCCAGTCGAACTGGCGGAACCGCTCGTAGTGCGGCTCGTCCTGCGCGTCGCCCAAGGCGACGAGGACGCCGGCCACCAGGCACAGCGGGACCGCCTGGAAGAACACGAAGCGCCAATCCACGAGATCGGTCCACAGCGCGGCCAGCGTGGCGGCGAAGGCGGGGGTGAACGTCGCCGTGAGCGCGTAGGCGGCCAAGCCGTAGAGGCGGATCGGCGGCGGCAGCGCCCGCAGCGCCGTGGTCAGGAGGAGCGGGATGATCAAGCCTTCCGAGAGCCCCTGCAGCAGTCGCAGCGCGTAGACCGCCTCGATGTTCGGGCTGAACGGGACCAGCATGCTGGACGCGCCGCACAGCGCGATGGAGAAGACCGACCAGCGCCTGAGCGACACCGTGACCAGCATCCACGGCGAAACCGTCATGCCGACGATTTCCGCCGACACATAAAGGCTCTGGATCCAGGTTCCCGGATCGGAGCTGATGCCCAGGGCACCACGAACGTCGGCCAGCGCGACGGCCGTCACCTGATCGTTGAACTCGACCGTGATGGCGGCAAGGAGGATGCCGGCGAGACCGAGCAGCGGCTTCTTGTCCATCTAAGCGTGCTTCGGATTGGAGGTGATGATGCGGCCTCATTCGATACGACGACCATCGAGGCTCACTCGGTCAGTACTTGTCGTCCTAATCTGGGATACATACCGTGCCATAGGCTTGGGTCCACACGAGCTTTCGCTCCGTGCAGCGGGTGACTAAAACCATATGTTAGAGTTCAAATAAGTCCACTACGCACCACATCGGACATGGAGCTGGAAAACTTTCAACAACAAATGTTGCCGAATGTAGATGCTACTAGGCAACGATTTCCACAGGATAATATCTTACTCCCATCAGCGTCTTCAAATCCAAAGTTTTATCAAGCCCCTTGTTATAGGGTCAGCCTTGTTCTGGCCTGCCGCTGGGGAGCGGTTCATCGTCGCCTTCGATACCGCTGGCGAAGTCGGAAGGAGGCCTCGGATCAAGCGAGTCGCGGTCGCGTTGGAACGGTTCCGGTCGTTCCAACCGGAGATCGCAATGTCGTTGCGCCCCAGCAATCCTCTCGCCGTACCCGAAGACACCGCGCAGGTCGCCCATACCGCGTTTCCACGCGGCTCGTCGCTGCTCGGCCTGCGTGACGAGTTCGGCACCATTTTCGACGACCAACGCTTCGCCGCCCTGTTCCCCAAGCTCGGCCAGCCAGCCGAAGCACCCTGGCGCCTGGCGCTGGTGACCCTGCTCCAGTTCATGGAAGGGCTGTCGGACTGCGCCGCCGACGCGGTGCGCGGGCGCATCGACTGGAGGTGCGTGCTCGCCCTGCCGTTGCGCGACCCGGGGTTCGACAGCGGCGTGCTGTGCGAGTTCCGCGCACGGCTCGTCGCCGGCGGAGCCGAGCGGCTGCTGTTTGACACGCCAGATCCCGGCCGTGCAGATCCTGCGGCGGATCTGGGTGTAGCAGTTCACCTTGCATGACGCCGCCGTTCACTGGCGCTCCCCCGCCGAGATCCCGCCCTCCGGCCTGATGCTGAGCTCGCCGCACGACCCCGAGGCCCATTACGAGCGAACCGACACGATCTCATGGATCGGGTACAAGGCTCACCTGACCGAAACCTGCGACGACGACCGGCCGCGCCTCATCACGGATGTCCAGACAAGCTTCGCGCCCGCAGCCGATCACCGGATGGTGACGCCAGTCCATGAGGCACTGGCCGACAAGGACCTGCTCCCGGCCCAGCACCTGGTTGATACCGGCTACACGGATGCCGGGCTGCTGATCGAGGCCGAACACCGCTTCGGGATCGACCTGATCGGTCCTGTGCGGCGCGACGTGCGCTGGCGAGCCAAGGCTGGCGGTCGCTTCGCCATCGCGGCGTTCCGTATCGATTGGCAGGCCGAGCAGGTGACCTGCCCGCGGAACGTTCGAAGTTCAAGTTGGACACCGGCCCTCGACAGCCGCGGGACGCCGGGGATCAAGGTGAAGTTCGCGCGTCGCGACTGCCAGCCGTGCCCGCACCGGGCCGACTGCGCCGGACCGCGGGCTTCACGTCGGCTGATGTCGCTACGTCCGCAGGCACGCCATGAAGCGCTCGCCCAGGCCCGTCAGCGCCAGGGCACGGCTGGCTTCGCACGGTTGTACGCGCAACGCGCCGGCATCGAGGCCACGCTGTCCCTGGCAATCCGCAGCTTCGGTCTTCGCCGAGCTCGCTATGCCGGTCTGGCCAAGGTTCGGCTGCAGCATGCCGCAACGGCCGCCGCGCTCAATCTGGCTCGCATGGCCCGCTGGCTCGCAGGCAACCCAATCGCCACCACACGCCAAAGCCACTTCGGTCGCTTATCCACTGCGCCCGCAGCGGCCTGACTTCGCCAGCGGTATCGAACTCGGCGATGAACCACGTAATGAGGGCCGATCAGCGGTGGCGCTCCCATGGAGAACCTGGCCCATAGCGCATCCTTCCATTCCAAGGAGAAGACCGCACCATCAAAGCCCGGGATCAAACACCTAGTCGGCCCGTCCGACATGACCTACGATCAATTGCCGCTTCCATCTTAGTGGAATCCTGTCCATCAAGGCCCTGCCAGGAGGATCGCCATGGACGAGCGTCATGACCAGCGGAGCGAAACCGCCGACGAGCCAAGCCCCGAGGCGCTTCACTCCACCCCAACGAGCGGTCATCCCCGCATGGTGGAAGCCTTCGACCACGCCGCTGGATCAGCCGCCCGGCGGGTCGTCGGTGGCGCCGCCGGCTGGCGCGGCACGCTGCTGAACATCCACGTCGCCCCTGCCGCGAGCTACGAGATGGAGGAGCTCGACGAGGCGCACTGCGTCGCCGGTCGCGGCATCCTCGGAGACCGTTACTTCAACGGCACGGGGACCTACTCGCCGAAGCCCGACGTGCGCGAGGTCACCCTGATCGAGCAGGAGGCGCTCGACGCCCTAGCGCGCAACGATCCGCCGCTGCAGGGTGGCACCCTCAGCCTCACGCCGGGCGACCACCGCCGCAACCTCACCGTGCGCGGCGTGCCCTTGAACCACCTCGTGGGTCGACGCTTCCGCGTCGGCGACGTGGTGCTGCGCGGCGGCCGCCTCAACTTCCCCTGCAAGTACCTCGAGGAACTACTCGGCCTCCCCGTTTTCCTGCCGCTCTACAACAGGTCCGGCCTGAACTGCGGCGTCGAGCGGGGCGGCGTCATCCGGACCGGCGACACGATCGAGCTGCTAGACGTCGAGGAATGAGCGCGCGCCTCATCATGAAGCTGCGCGTCGAGCGGGCGGCGTGGACGACGCCCGACGTGCTGCACCTGACCCTCGTTCATCCACTTCGCCCGTCCCTGCCGGCCTGGACCGCCGGCGCGCACGTCGACCTCCGGCTGCCAGACGGCCGCGTCCGGCAATACTCGCTGTGCGGCGACCCCGCCGACCCGTCGCGGTACGAGATCGCGATCAAGCGCGAGGACGCCGGCCGGGGCGCCTCGCGCTGGGCGCACACCAACCTGGGACAGGTCGGTGCGACCGCCCACGTCTCCGCGCCGCGCAACAACTTCCCGCTCAATGAGCGAGCGCACCGACATGTCCTGATCGGCGGTGGCATCGGTATCACGCCGTTCGCCTCGATGGCGCGGGTCCTCGCCGCATCGGGCGCCGACTTCCTCGTTCACGCCTGCGCGCGCTCGGCGGCGGAGGCTCCGCTGCTCGACGAACTCGACAGCGTTTGCGGCGATCGCCTCATCCGTTGGTTCTCCTCAGAGGACCGGCGCTTCGACCCCGCGATCCTGGGCGGACCTGTTGAGGGCACCCACGTCTACGCCTGCGGCCCCCGCACCCTGCTCGAGGCGGTGAGGGATGGCACCCTCGCCTCGGGATGGCCGGCCGAGCGGGTCCACACCGAGGTGTTCCAGGCGATGCTGGACGAGACCTTCAAGCCCGAACCCTTCGACGTGCGCATCGCGTCCACCGGCGAGGTGCTGCACGTTCCGGCCGACCGCTCGATCCTCGACGTGCTTCGTTCGAGCGGGCGCGCCGTTCCCTCATCCTGCGAACTGGGCGTCTGCGGCTCGTGCGTCTGCGGTTACCGCGACGGCACGGTCATCCACCGCGACGCGGTGATCCCGCTCGCGGAGCGCCAGGATCGCTTGGCGCCCTGCGTGTCGCGAGCACGCGTCGCCGTGACGCTCGATCTTTGAAGCCGGGTGTCCATCCCGCGCGATTTCGACTATCGAAGCCGTCCTTTATAGTTGATCTATCCGATGCCTGACCTTGCGCCCGTGGGCTAGCCCTGGGCGGACCCGTTCAGGACGGCGGGGAACAGGGTGCCGTTCGCCGCCCGCGCCCGGTCGTACTCGATGATGCACGCGGTCTCGCTCGCGACGGCGGGTCCGAGCATCCGTTCGAGGAGGTGGAGCGTGGCGTCGATGCAGAGCGACACGCCGCCGCCGGTGATGACCCGGCCCGCGTCGACGAGACTCGCCTCCAACGCCCGGACGCCGGGGTAATCGCGCCTGAGGGCGTCGAGGGGCGGCTCCTCCGATCCCACGACGTTGCGCTTCGTCGTGGCCGGCAGGCCGTCGAGGACGCCACTGGCGGCGAGGATCATGGCGCCGGTGCACACCGAGGCGATCGTGCCGCGCGCGGCGACCGCGCGGAGGTAGCGCAGGGTCGGTTCCGCCGAGACCTGCTCGACCCAGCCCGGACCACCGGTGACGATGACCACGGCGCAGGATGGCGCGTCGTCGATGCCGTGGTCCGCGACGACCTTCAAGCCGTTCGACAGCGCGACGACGCCGGCTTTCGGCGCGACCGTGACGACCTCGATCTCCGGTGCCACGCGACGCGCCATGGACAGCACGCCGAAGGTCGCGAGGTCGATCGGCTCGACACCGGGATAGATGAAGATACCGAAGCGCATGCGTTCACTCGGCGAGAGGGTCATGGAGGGTCTCGCGGGCGTAGAGCGCCGCGATCAGGGTCACGATCGCCAAGGCGATCAGCATGATCGAGACCCCGAGCGTGCCACCGAAGCGCCCGAGCAGCCAAGTCGCCAACAACGGTGACAGGCCGCCGCCGATCACGGCCGACACCTGGAACCCGAAACTGGCCCCGGTACAGCGGACCGGACCTTTGAAGAGTTCGGGGAAGTAGGTCGCCTCCGGCCCGAACATCATGCCGTGGCCGAGGTTCATCCCGACCACGATCGCCAGCACGACCAAGCTCGGCGCCTTGCTGTCGAGCATGGAGAAGAGCGGGAACGCGAAGGCGATCGTGAACAGGGCGCCGGCGATGTAGAAGGGGCGGCGTCCGACGCGATCGGACAGCCAGCCGAAGGCGGGGATCGTCACGAGCTCGAGCAAGGCGCCGTAGAGGACGCCGTCGAGGATCAGCGCCTTCGGGAGTTTCAGGCTCGTGGTGGCGTAGACGATGATGAAGACCGTGAGGATGTAGACCCAGGACACTTCCGTGAGCTTCAGGCCGATCGCGGTGAGGAAGCTGCCGCGCCCTTTGATGACGGCATCCGCGAGCGGGTTTCTCGCGAGGGTCATCGTTCGCTTCATCTCGAGGAAGACCGGCGTTTCCGCCACCTTCACGCGCACGAAGGCGCCGAGCAGGAAGAGGACCGAGCTCAGCAGGAAAGGCAGGCGCCAGCCCCAGCTCAGGAAGTCCGCTTCAGGCAGCTTCGCCACCGTGGAGACGGCGAAGGTCGACAGGATGAGGCCGAGGGGAAAGCCGACCTGGACGAGGCTGCCATAGAAGCCGCGCCGCGTTCGCGGCGCGTGCTCGACGACCATCAGCGCCGCGCCTCCCCATTCGCCGCCGAGCCCGATACCCTGGATGATGCGCAATGTGACGAGGAGGATCGGCGCCCAGATGCCGATGCTGGCGTAGGTGGGCAGCAGGCCGATGGCGAAGGTCGCCAGGCCCATGATCAGCAGCGTGGCCATCAACATCGACTTGCGGCCGACACGGTCGCCGAAATGCCCGAACAGCGCCGCCCCGAACGGCCGCGCGAGGAACCCGACGGTGTAGCTCCCGAGGGCGGCGAGCGTCCCGACCATGGGGTTGACCGTCGGGAAGAACAGCTTGTTGAACACCAGCGCCGCCGCCGTCGCGTAGATCAGGAAGTCGTACCATTCGATGATGGTGCCGACCGAGCCGGCCATGACGACGGAGCGCATGGAATGGGGGCGGATGGCGGGCGCTTCGTACAAGGTGGCGGCGGTCATGGCCTGGACTCCCTCGCGGCGACCATCTCCCGATCATGGGAAATAATTCCACTCAAGAGGAGCAAGCGTCGTGCCAGCCCAATCGACCCTGAAGCCCAAATCTGAGGAGGAGCGCTATTGCCGGAGCCGCGAGCTGTCGATGACGAGGAAGTAGACGCAGTCGCCGCGACCGACGTTGGTGAAGGAATGGTTGGCGTCGGCTTGGAAGTACAAGGAGTCACCCGTTTCCAGCGTCACGACCTCGGTGCCGATGACCGCCTTCAAGCGCCCGCCCTGCACGAAGATGTACTCCTCCACGCCCCGGCGATGCGCGCCGAAGTCCCCGGCGGTGCCACGTGGCGGCAGCGTGTTGATCACCCAGTCGATGCCCCGGCCCGGCAGGACCGGCGAAAGGCAGCGCCTCACCAGGCCGGACGTCTCGTCGCGCAGGAGGGGCTGGTGGTCCGCCTTGATCAGCAGGATCTCGCGCTCCACCGGATGGGACATCAGCTGCGAGAACGTCACGCCCAAGGCTTCGGCGAGCTTCGCCAGCACCGTCGTCGACGGCACGGCCTCGCCCCGCTCGATCTTGGAGATCATGGAACGACTGACGCCGGACAGTTCGGCCAATTGCTCGAGGGAGAGCTGCCGCTTGCGCCGTGACGCATGCAGCTCCTGGCCGATGATCCCGAGCTGTGGGTCCCCCGTTCGTTCCCTCTTGGATAGGACGGGGTCGTCGATGGACGTCATGGATGAGGCTGCTCGCTTCTGAGGCATCGTCAAAAACCAATAGGCGATCATCGACCTCTTGTCCGCCCGGCATCGACCATGCGCGGCAGCTTCGCGCCCGATCTGGCCGATCGTGCGGTTCAGTGACGGTCCCGGAACCAGACGATCAAGGCAAGAACGTTTTGGAGATGGACCATGATTGTCTTATTCTAAGAAGCCGCGATCAGTCGCAGTGCAAGGGCGCCTAGCGCGAAGATGAGTATCGGAAGTGTCAACACCGCACCGGTGCGGAAGTAATAGCCCCATCCGACCGTCACGCCCTTCGTCTTCAGCACGTGGAGCCACAGCAGCGTTGCCAGGCTGCCGATGGGTGTGATCTTCGGCCCGAGATCGCAGCCGACCACGTTGGCGTAGACCATCGCGTCGTGGGTAGCCCCCTGAGTGGCTGTAGCTTTCATCGAGAGCGCACCGACGAGTACGGTCGGCATGTTGTTCATGGCCGAGGACAGAAGGGCGGCGAGGATGCCGGTGCCGTAGGCGGCGCTCCACACGCCTCCCGACGCGAACGCCCTCAGCACTGCCGCGAGACGGTCGGTGAGGCCGGCATTCCGCAAACCGTAGACCACGAGGTACATGCCCAGCGAGAAGGTCACGACCTGCCAGGGCGCGCCGACGAGAACCTTGCGCACGTCGACCGCGCGGCCGCGCGCGGCGGCGGCGAGCAGGATCGCGGCGCCAATGGCGGCAATGGCGCTGACGGGCACGCCCAAAGGCTCGAGCACGAAGAAACCCATTAACAGCAGCAGGAGCACTGCCCAGCCCGTCCAGAAAGTCGCCAAGTCACGAACGGCCTGGCGTGGAGCCCTGAGCCGGCCAGGATCGAAGGAGACTGGAATATCGCGCCGGAACCAGAACATCAGCATGGCGAGGGTGGCTGCGATCGAGGCGACATCGACCGGCACCATCACCGCTGCGTAGCGGTCGAAGCCGATGCCGAAGAAATCGGCCGAGACGATGTTCACGAGGTTCGACACGACCAGGGGCAGACTCGACGTGTCGGCGATGAAGCCGGCTGCCATGACGAAGGCGAGCGTGGCCTTGTCGCCAAAGCCGAGCTCCTTCAGCATGGCGATGACGATCGGCGTCAGGATCAGCGCCGCGCCGTCGTTGGCGAACAGCGCCGCCACAGCGGCGCCTAGCAGCACGATCAGGGCGAATAGCGGCCGCCCCCGTCCGCGACCCCACCGTGCGACGTGCAGCGCCGCCCACTCGAACGAGCCGGCCTCGTCGAGGATCAGGCTGATCAGGATCACCGCGACGAAGGTCGCCGTGGCGTTCCAGACGATGTGCCAGACCGTGGGCACGTCGGACAGGTGCACGACGCCGGCGAGTATCGCGACGAGGGCGCCGCCGCAGGCGGTCCAGCCGATCCCGAGATTCTTCGGCTGCCAGATCACCAGTGCGATCGTGACGATGAAGATGGCGACGGCGAGGATCACGGCGAACTCCGAACATGCGGATGATGCCGCCGCCATTCCGTACTTGCATCGATTCGGTGTGTCCACTACGGTAGACATATGAGTGATGAAGAAGCGCTTGAAGCTTTTGCGGCCCTATCCCAAGGCACCCGCCTCGAAGTGTACCGGCTGCTCGTGCGCCACGAACCAGAGGGGCTGGCGGCGGGCGAGATCGCGCGTCGGCTCGAGGTGCCGCACAACACCATGTCGGTGCACCTACGAGTCCTGAACCATTCCGGCCTTGTGCTCAGCGAACGGCGCAGCCGCTCGATCGTCTACCGCGCATCGCTGACGCGCCTGCGTGGGCTCGTCCTCTTCCTCGTCAGGGACTGCTGCAACGGCGACCCCTCTTTCTGCACGCCGCTCCTCGCCGACCTCAGCTACTGCATACCGGAGACCATCCGCTCGTGACGCGAGACGCCGATCCCGCGACGGTCGACCTGTCCGACATGCCCAACCTCCTCGCGACGGCCTTCCGCCCGATCGACGCCGCGGCTCTGCGTGCCCCCCTACCGACACACGCTCCACGCATCCTGCTGCTCTATGGATCGCTGCGCCCGCGCTCGTTCAGCCGCCTCCTGACCTTGGAGGCCGCCCGCATCCTCCGAGCCTACGGCGCCGAGACGCGCGTCTTCGATCCGGCCGGCTTGCCGCTTCCCGACGCGGCCGAGGCCGACCATCCCAAGGTTCGTGAACTGCGCGGCCTCTTCACCTGGTCCGAGGGGCAGGTGTGGACGAGCCCCGAGCGGCACGGGTCGATGACGGGCGTGTTCAAGTGCCAGATCGACTGGATCCCGCTGTCGCTCGGCTCGGTGCGTCCATCGCAGGGGAGGACGCTCGCGGTCATGGAGGTGAGCGGCGGCTCGCAGTCCTTCAACACCGTCAACCAGCTGCGCGTGCTCGGCCGCTGGATGCGGATGATCACCATCCCAAACCAGTCGTCCGTGGCGAAGGCCTTCCAGCAGTTCGGCGACGACGACCGTTTGCTGCCGTCGTCCACCTACGATCGCGTCGTCGACGTCATGGAGGAGTTGGTCAAGTTCACGCTGCTGACGCGGGGCGTCAGCGGCTACCTGACCGAGCGCTACAGCGAACGCAAGGAAACCGCCGACGACCTCAGGGCTCGCGTCAGCCTTACCGCCATCTGACCCGGATCGCGGCCGTGACGGAAGCGGCGGGCGCGACCGTCGGGGTGGACGACGGTAAGTCCAGCCGCATCGTCGTCATCTCGGCTTTGGGCGCGGTGGAGATCCTCGCCTGGGGTCCTCGGATTACCTGCCGGCCGCGCTCGCCGCACCGATCGCGGCCGACACAGGCTGGCCGTTGGCTTGGATCGTCGGCGGCCTCTCGGTCGGCCTCCTGACCTCGGCGCTGGTATCGCCCGGGTCGGCCTCGCCATCGGTCGCTACGGGGACGCCCAGTGCCGGCACTCGCGGCGGTCCTGCTGGCGCCAAAGCGGCGGGCTCTAACATTGCATCGATGAACTCGCGGTTGTTTCGATGATTCTTCCTTCAGGAGGCGGATCATGGACTAACCCTTGTCTGGCGATCTTCGCGAGCGTGTCGGCACCTTCGTTGCGGCGGGCCATTCGCGTCGCGCCGCCCGGCACTTCGACGTGGGCGACAGTTCCGCGATCAGGCTGATGCATCGGGTCGCGGCATCGGGCTCTCGCGAGTCCAACCGGCAAGGACGGCCGCCGGCAAGCTGGCGCCCCACACCGCGTTCCTGATCGTCACTGTCGAGGCCAGGCCCGACATCACCATGCCGGAGCTACGCGCCCGGTTGGTCGAGGCGCACGGCGTCAGCGCCGAGCTGGCCGCCCTATCGCGCATCCTGTGCTGGCACGGGTGCACACGTAAAAACGTATGGCCCGCCCCGTCGGCACGCGGTTTGTGCAAGAGGCTCTAGGTCTATACCTCGCCATGGGCGGGCGGAGTGTTGATGCGACCATCGCCGTCGCGCCCAAGCAGCGCGACACGCAGGCGATCGAGGACGGGCGCGTTCCCGAGGGCTGGGCGGACAAGCCGGCGAGGCTCGGGCGGAAGGGCCTGCCCCCGGGCTCGACCCGGGGGACCGGGATGCGCGTTGGAGCATCAAGCGCACCAAGGCCGAGCCGCGTGAGGATGGGGCGACGATGGTCGACGTCGCGATCGCCTCGTTCGGGACCAAGGACCACGTCGGCTTCGACCCTCGCCACGGGCTGATCCGCACCTGGGCGGTCACCAGCGCCGCCGCTCACGACGGCGCCAGGCTCGCGGCTTTCCTCGACCGGGGAAAAAGCCTGATGGGCCTCGTCGTGCGCACCATCGGTCTCCCCGGGCCCACGTGAGGATCGGCTTGGCCAGCCTCGCCCACGATATGGGGCGGTTCGTCCGGCTCGACGGGCGACGTGCGCCTGCTCCGGCCTGATGAGCGCACACATTGTCCCCGGAGCATCAAACAGCGCCGCGAAAGGCCCGATCGGCGATCACCAAACGCTTTCGTTGCAGTC